>CAYXED010000001.1:0-313846 GCA_964463965.1 uncultured Nitrospiraceae bacterium
GGCCTACGAGATTGCTCTGGAGTAGATTCCGTAGCGGTTAATTTTGCAACTGAACAAGCACTTGTAGAGTTCACTCCTTCTCAAATCACTCTCCATGATTTGGCAAATACAATTACCTCCCTTGGCTACACCCCGCATCTACCAAATATTACAAGCTCTCACTCCCCCATTGAACAGGACAAAAAAACCCGTCGAATAGCGATAAAGGCATTAACCTTTAAACTAATAGTATCATTAGGATTTGCGATACCAATATTTGCGCTAAATATGAGCGAATTCCTTTCAGTGTCACTTCAACAAAAGTTTTTTCTCCAATTACTCCTCGCAACGCCCATACAGTTTTGGGCAGGATGGCAGTTCTATCAGGGCACTTGGGCTGCAGCAAAACACAAGACAACTGACATGAACACATTAATTGCCATTGGAACGACCGCTGCCTATGGATATAGCGTTGTTGCAACAATTTCCCCTAGTATTTTTTCTACTATCAATCTTGCACCTGCGGTCTACTTCGATACAGCCGCTGCCATTATCGTTTTGATATTACTTGGGCGAATGCTTGAAGCACGGGCAAAAGGAAAAACATCAGAAGCAATCACTAAGTTACTTCAGCTACAACCAAAAACTGCCAGAGTCATTCGTAATAGTGAAGAGCATGATATACCAATTGAAGCTGTTAAAGTTGGAGATATAGTCACTGTTCGCTCCGATGAAAAAATACCTGTTGATGGAACAATTAACTCAGGGACTTCAACAATTGATGAATCAATGCTTACCGGTGAAAGTATTCCTGTTGATAAATGCTCTGGAGACAAAGTAATTGGTGGAACGATTAATCTAACGGGAAGTTTCCACTTCGAGGCTACACGTGTGGGGGAAAGTACCGTATTAGCCCACATTGTCAAACTAGTCCAAGAAGCACAGGGATCAAAGCCTCCAATTGCAAAACTTGTTGATACGGTAGCTTCATATTTCGTGCCTTCTGTAATTGGAATTTCAGTACTTACATTTGCTATATGGTGGTTATTTGGTCCAGAACCAGCTTTGACTTTAGCACTACTAAACCTTGTAGCAGTCCTGATCATCGCCTGCCCTTGCTCTTTAGGACTAGCAACCCCTACATCAATTATGGTTGGAATTGGGAAGGGAGCAGAGCATGGAATTTTAATTCGAAAAAGTGAGGCTCTCGAACGATCCCATGCTTTAACAACAATAGTTTTTGACAAAACGGGAACTTTAACGACCGGGAAAATGGCAGTTCAAGATATTGTTTCCTATAGCCCAAAGTGGTCGCAAGATCAGCTACTATTCTATGCGGCATCAGCAGAAAGAGGGTCACAACATCCACTAGGAAAAGCAATACTAGAAATTGCCAAAAAGAGAGAAATAATACTTGAAGAACCAGAAGAATTTCTTGCTGTACCGGGCTCAGGCATTAAAGCTACGATAAACAAAAAACTTGTTCATGTTGGTAATCTCCGGTTTTTGAAAACTGAAAACATTGAAACAGATAATATACATAGGGTACTGACAGAAAAATCAAAACAAGGTCTTACGATCACCTGTATTGCAATTGACAGCGAAGTTGTTGGCATTGCGAGTATGGCTGACTCGGTAAAAAAACACGCTCCTGAAACCATATCTGCACTGAAAAATAAGGGGCTTAAGACTATTATGCTTACAGGAGACACTCAACACACTGCAACAGCTGTTGCACGCGCTGTAGGCATAGAAGAAGTCCTCTCTGAAGTTCTGCCAGAGAAAAAGTCTGAAGAAATTAAACGGCTTCAGACTGAGGGGCATGTTGTGGCAATGGTTGGAGACGGAATAAACGATGCCCCAGCTATAGCTCAAGCCGATATCGGAATGGCAATTGGAACTGGAACAGACGTTGCAATCGAAACAGCCGATATAACGCTAATCCAATCTGACCTTCGTGGAGTACTAACGTCAATGGCACTCAGCCGTGCAACTCTACGTAATATACGACAAAATTTATTTTGGGCCTTTGCCTACAATATAACACTGATTCCTGTCGCGGCAGGTATTCTTTACCCACTGTGGGGAATCCTCCTGAACCCCATCTTTGCGGCAGGTGCAATGGCACTGTCTTCAGTTAGTGTGGTGAGTAATGCGCTTAGACTTCGATGGTTTAGGCCACCACTGACACTGTAAATTTAAAAGGAATATTTCATTAACTCTGAAGCATTTCTTTTGCTGTTTGTTCCACGGCTGCTGTAATTGTTGTACCACCTAACATCCTTGAAATCTCACTAACCCTCTTTCCAGTTTCAAGCTTCGTTATCTTAGTTATCCCACGTTTTTCCTTTATAACTTTCTCGACAGCAAAATGCGCATCGCCTAAAGAGGCTATTTGTGGCAAATGTGTAATACAAAACACTTGATGCTGCTTTCCTAAAGCGCGCAACTTCTTTCCTACTCGCTCCGCAACTGCTCCCCCTATTCCAGTATCAATCTCATCAAATACCAGTACAGGCACCTTATCTTCAGAGGCAAGAACCGTTTTAATACAAAGCATCACTCTTGAAAGTTCACCACCAGAAATAACTTCCTTCAATAAACCTGGAGGTTCTCCTGGCGATCCAGAAAATTGAAAGCAGACATGATCCTGGCCTGTCGCACTTATAAAATCATTTTCTCGTGCTTCAACCTTAGAGGAAAATAGTGCGTGTTTCATATTAAGGTCAGTCATTTCCTTATTAATACTTTGATCTAATTTTTCTGCTGTCACTTTTCGTTTGGAAGATAGAATCTTAGAACCTTTGGCCAAGTTATCTTGCAACTGAATGAGTTCTTTTCGAAAGTAATTTATTTCTCCCTCACTAACATTTAACCCATCAAGATCACCTTGAATATCCTTTAAGTAGTGAAGCACATCTTCAAGTGAACCTCCATATCGTTTTTTGATCTTCCCTAAAAGATCCAATCTGCTTTCTAGTTCCTCAAGGCGCCCAGGGTTTGAATCAAGTTGGCCTTGATAATCCCTGACTCGTGCAACAAACTCTTTTAGTTGAGCATTTGAACTTAATAAAAGTTCCCTCGTGTCGGAAAGACGTGGGTCAATAGTAAGTATTTTTTCAAACAGCGCTTCAACATTTCCCATCCTCGAAAGAACTGAGTTATCATTTTCATAGAGAGTATGATACAGCTGACCTGCAAGCTCTCCAAGAGTATGAAGTTGCCCAATGACCTGCCTTTCTTGCTGCAAAAGACGATCTTCATCAGGTTGAATTTCAGCAGATTCAATTTCCTCACGTTCATATTCCAAACGATCCGATCTTTCTTTAAGTGTACGTGCTTTTTCTTCAAGATTTTTAAGGTTCTCTTCAAGTTGCTTTGTAGCAAAATAGTTCTCCTGAAAAGACTCTCTCACATCCATGAGCGCTCCAAAAGAATCCAGAAGATCTAATTGAGTTGCTGACCTAAATAGCGATTGAGTGTCATGCTGTCCATGAATATCAACAAGTAATTGCCCAAGATCATGCAAAATCGATAATGAAACTACGTTGCCATTAATCCTCACACGATGTCTTCCTGAAGACGCAAGAGTTCGTCTAATAACAAGCTCCTCCACATCCTCATCCATATCAATAAGATCTAGCTGCTTAAGCCGTTCTATGACCTGATCATTCTTTGCAATTTCAAAAATTCCCTCAATAGTTCCCTCTGTTGCTCCTGATCGAATCTGCTCAACTGAAGCGCGTTTACCTACAAGGAGCCCAAGGGCATCGACAAGAATAGATTTTCCCGCACCTGTTTCACCGGTAAACACAATAAACCCTTGAGGAAAAGTTAAATGAAGATCATCAATGATCGCAATATTTTTTACACGAAGCTCAAGAAGCATTTTTCAGAACCATAAAGAAGTATTATATGTTTTCTCAAAGTTCCTATGTGAAATACAGGCGCAAAAAAGCCTCTCTTCTGGAATTCAAAAGAGAGGCCACGGAAAACCCTTAGAATAAATTAACGCACGCAACACGTTAGGCTAGAAGGCGATCTATTGTTTCCTTAAATTTCTGTTTCGATTGTGCTCCTACCAATTTGTCAATCTGTTGTCCGTTTTTAAAAAATATTAAGCTAGGAATACTCATGATCTGAAATTGAGTTGCTATTTCAGGATTTTCATCAGTATTTAATTTCAAAACTTTCAAGCGCCCATCATACTCGGTCGCTAACTCGTCAACAATTGGAGCTACCATCTGGCACGGCCCACACCATACTGCCCAAAAATCTACCATAACCAAACCATCAGCCTTAGTTACCTCATCCTCCCAAGATGAGGTTTGAACTACCACTACATTCCCCATAATCTCCTCATTAACAGTTAATCTGAATTAAGCACCCCCTGCAATACAAAGATCGTATCGCGGCTTTTTCAGACTGTCAACTTAATTATATCTAAAATATACCATCAATTGACTTTCATTAAATCTGCTGAGATCATCCGCTAACCGTACGGTAAACTTTATCATGGAATGGTGGACAGCAGTAATTTTAGGCATCATTGAGGGACTGACCGAGTTCCTCCCTATCTCCTCTACAGGACACCTGATAGTTACTGGTCATCTCCTTGGGTTTACGGGAGAGCTGGCTACAAGCTTTGAAATTTCAATACAGCTTGGAGCAATTTTATCAGTGTTATTTTACTACCGGCATCGTCTTCTCAACGTTTTACTCAACTTTCCAAAAAAGCGAGAAAGTCGCCTACTTATAGTTCATCTAGCTTGTGGATTTCTTCCAGCCGCTGCTATTGGACTTGCGACACACTCCTATATCACAACTTATCTTTTCAGTCCCATAACAGTAGGAATCGCCCTCATTGCAGGAGGCTTTGCTATCCTGATCATTGAGAAAACACGAAGCAAGTTTCGAGTACATGACATTAATGAGCTCTCAATTCGAGACGCATTTTTAATTGGCTGCGCGCAATGTCTAGCACTTTTCCCAGGAACGTCACGTGCTGGTGCAACAATTATGGGCGGCTTACTGGTTGGACTAGACCGAAAAACTGCAACGGAGTTTTCATTTTTACTTGCCCTACCAACAATGATTGCAGCAACGGTTTATCAACTGCTTAAAGGCCAAGCGCTCCTATTAAGTGAAAACCTTATTTATCTTGGAATAGGAATGGCTGTAGCTTTTTTCACAGCACTTACTGTAATTACCACATTTCTAAAATATGTTACAACAAATACATTCATTCCATTCGCATACTACCGAATAATTTTTGGAGCCTGTGTTCTATATTTATTCTGGTAAGCTTACGAAGATTTATTACCTAAAATAGGCACCCACGATCTAGCTCCATCTGTAGATCGGAATAATCCCCCTCGATTCATCCCTGCAAACAGCGTACTTGAATCATGTGGGTTCACCACAAGTGTTCTAACATTTGCGCTGGTAAGCCCTTTATTCATTAAGGTCCACGTTTCTCCATGATCTATACTTTTTTCAATGCCTGATCTATGCCCTACATAAATAATATTTGGGGATAACGGATCAACTTGAACCGCCATAATAAAATCGTCAACCATACCAAACCCAATTTTATCCCAAGATTTAGCAGCATTGCTCGTTTTAAATATTCCCTTGGTTGTAGCAGCATATACGATTGAGGGCCGCAAAGGATCTACTGCGATAGCATTCACACCAAGGGCCATAGCAGTTGCGGGATCGTTCGGTGGCAACATTCCATTTATCACGCGTTTCCATGATTTTCCATCAGATTTTGTTTTATAAACGCCCCCACTTGTTCCTGCATAAAGGATATTCCTATTCGTAGGATGTGCTGCAATGCTAACCACAAAATGAACTTCTTTCATTCCTCGCATCCATTCATTCCAGTCACGTCCCCTATTTTCACTTCTATAAACGCCAACCGTTGATGCAATATATGCAATCCCTTGATCAACTGGGTCAAATGCAAATTGATTAACAATCATTATGTGCTCTTTTAACCCTGCATTAAAAGGATGCCATGTTCTTCCGGCATCTCCACTCTTATAAACAGCATCCCCATTTGTTCCCACATAAACCGAAGATGACATTAATGGATCAACCGCAATAGCAGTAACACGGTCACTGGTAAATGATTGACTTTTTATTTCCCAGTTATCTCCGCCATCTTTAGTTTTATACATTTGATCATTTGAGGCAACATAGAGAATTTTAGGATTTGTCGGATGTGTCGCAATTGCAACGATAGTTTCTCCTCCAGGTATACATGCAGAAAAAACTACTAGGGAAAATATATGTAAGGCTCCTGACTTAGAAACGCTTTGCCATTGGCTCCACATATCCCGTTAACTCCATATATCCTTGACCACTAATTTTTTTATTTTCTTTATGTCCATTTACACGTACCGCACCTTCCCAATACGTAACCCGTGTGGTGTCTTTCGTGATTAACTCCTGAGACTTCAAGTATGGCACAATATCAAGAACAAGTTTGTACTTTGGAACCCTTAGGCGCCAACTAATTGGGTATGTCCCAGTACTTTTTGGACTTTCCCAGGTTGATAAGGGCTCAAGAGTAAACTCATTATTTGAAATATAAAACGTTTGAGAATTTGATGTTATTAACGAGCCACTTGATGCAGAATCAATCTTCCCATTATCTAGTCGAAGGCGGTAGAGCATAATTTCTGATTTATCATCAAGCTGCAAACCAAACCAATCCCATCCAACTTGATTACTCCCAAGCTGATTCGTTCCAAATTCATGATCAAACCAGCTTGTTCCTTTCACATTATACGTTTTCCCTCGCAAAGCTAGTATACCCGTGGTACGCAAACGCGTTAGAGAATAATAATGTGATGCTTGCCCAACTTGAGAACCTTTCTTACTAATACCTTCCTCCCCATGAATTGCCGGAGGCTTTTCAGGGACAAGTTCAAAGTTAATTCTTACGATTGTGGTGTTGGTTTTACTGGAACGGAGTTCTGCAAGTAATTGATGGGTTGCACCATCCATTGTCACACTCCAGTTATCAACCCAAACAGATAAATGGCTTGAATCTGCTCCAGCTTTTCCAAAAGCAGCACGACTAATTTTTTCTCCATATACAAACTCTTTTCCATTCACATCTGTAAGAGCAAAATGTGCAAAATAAAGGTGAGGTGCTGCCCAGCGAGAGGGGTTGTTTATCTTTCCTATACCTGAATCCATGGCATAGCGGAAAAATGTAAGTTGATACCCATACACATCTCCAGTCTTTACCTCGAACTGGCCAGTATAATACCACCACTCAGTTTGAAAATTATCATGAGAAGCATGGTCACGGGGAAAAGAAAACTGATAACCAGGTAAAGCCGAGGAAAAGTTACTTGAAACTTCGGCTAATTCAGAGGCCTGAACCAGCGTGGAAGACAATAGCACACCAAATATGGCCCATGTCACCTTCCCCATATTGCTCGTAATGCCTACTTTTTGCGAGGGTCAGGAAAACGTGCCGCCAAAAGCTTTAAAAAATCATCATTTACAATATGACCGAGGTCTTGTGCAGCATGAACAGCAGCCCAAGCGTCACTATATCTTCCAATGTGCGCCAACTCCACAGCAAGATTAACCCGTGCCTGAGGGAGTTTTGGGTTGAGTTCTATAGCACGAACATGATGTGGTATTGCTTTTTCTGTCCTACCGTTTTGTGCCAAGGCAACACCTAAGTTTGTATGTGCCTCAGCCAAGGTATCATCTTCACCAATAGCCTTATAGTATTCAACTGCAGCTCCTCCCCACTTCCCTTCTCTTGCAAGCGCTACCCCAAGCTCAAAATGTTTTCTAGCAGCAGCTTTTTCCTCAGCAGTAGGAGATTGATCTGCAACCATTTTAGCGTTTTTGACGGGGTGCAATAATTCCGCATTTGCAATATCCCCATTTAACAGTGGGAGAGCAGACCCGATACACATCACCAATAGCACTAACACCACAAAATTTCCTTTATCGAGGGAAAAAGTGAATCCATCATACGTAGGCTTACCATTGTCAAAATAAAAAACCATAGAACCTCCAAACAGACAAACCCTAAATATAAGTCATGGAGACCACACCATCCGTCACCTCATAATATATCACTATATATCACTTTCTATGAAATCTCTTCTTTGTTAGCTGATAACGCCCGCTTTGAATGCTCCCACAAAAGATCTAAATCATCAGGATGCATACTTTCTATATCCTTTTTTGACATTTGTAAAATATTTTCCATATGCTGAAACCTATTAAAAAAACGCTTATTGGCTCCTTGCAGAGCCAGCTCAGGGTTAATTGAAAGAAAACGGCTTAAATTAACGACGGAAAACAATATATCACCAAGTTCTTCTTCCAACCGTTTTTGAACAGGAGTAGAGCTTGTTCGCTCCTGACTCAATTCCTGCATTTCCTCATCTAACTTTTCCAGTACATGCCTAATATCAGGAAAATCAAATCCAGCTTTTGCTGCCCTCTTTTGAAGCTTCAAGGCTCGAAACAATGCTGGCATTGATTCTGGAACTCCACTAAGACGAGACATATCTCCCATAGTGTTTTTTTCTTGCTGCTTGATCTCATCCCACTGAATTGAAATCTCTTTTTCAGTCCTAGCAGAACTATCTCCAAAAACGTGTGGATGCCTCCTAATCAGCTTAGTATTTAAATCAGAAATCACTTCTGTGATAGTAAAACTGCTTTCTTCGGCCGCTAACTGAGCATGCAAAATGACTTGAAGAAGAAGGTCTCCAAGCTCTTCTCGAAGTGCATCCATATCATTAGACTCAATAGCATCTAAAACTTCATAGGTCTCCTCAAGCAGATAAGGTCTAAGAGTTCCATGTGTTTGTCGTTTATCCCACGGACACCCATTTTCTGCACGTAAAGCAGCAATCGTCGCGACCAGCTGCTCAAATATGGCTGCATTACTCATGCTTTATGTTGAGTGAGTACAGATCACTAGGAAATACAAACTGAACGTCAAAATACGGTTTATAGTACGGTTAGCCTAAGTCCTGCAAGTAACACAACAAACTAGAACATAAAACTTAATTATGCCACTATCGTATCAAGTCTATTCTACAACAATAAGAGTTTCTTCCGTCTTGATATCATCCCCCAATTTAACGTTGATTTTCTGAACAATTCCATCTATCGGAGATAACACTTGAGATTCCATTTTCATTGCCTCAATAATTAAGACAATAGCTCCCTTTTTTACCTCATCCCCTTCTTGCACCAAAACCTTTACCACTTTCCCTGGCATAGGAGACACGACATCACCCGGTTGCTGAGGTCGAGGTCTAACAAAAGGCAAAGAGGTTTGTGTCTCAGAGGACTGCTGTCCACCAGGAATGACCTCAGAAATAGTTTCGAGATAAACCTCTTCAAGCTGATTGTTAACACGAATATAATATGGTTTTTGCCCTTCAGTTTTATGGCTAGATCCCGTCACTTCAATCTTATATGATTCTCCATGCAATGTGACGTTAAATTCACGTGGAGCACGAAGTTCCTGAGCCTTATCTTTTTCATCATCACTTTCAAGTTCAATCGGTTCAGGCTTTAACTCTCCCTTAGCTCTCTGTTCAAAAAACTCAGCTGCGACATTGGGAAATAATGCGTATGACAGGATATCTTCTAACTTATTCGTTGTACCTTCTAGGGCGGCTTTCAATTTCTTTAACTCAGGCTTTAAACGGTCGGCAGGACGTGAAGTAACAGCTTTACCTGAACGAAGAGCTCGTTTTCGAAGTTCCGCACTAATATCCCCCGGAGGACGTCCATATAACCCTTTAACATAATTACGTGTTTCGTTTGTAATAACCTTGTAGCGTTCCCCTGTGATCACGTTAAGTGTAGCTTGCGTTCCGACAATTTGACTCGTTGGAGTAACAAGTGGTGGATACCCCATATCCTCACGCACTCTAGGAACCTCATCCAAAACCTCCTTCATACGCCCAAGCATATTCTGCTGTGCCAATTGATCAGACATACTAGAAAGCATCCCACCTGGAACTTGTGAAATCAGTATCTCAGAATCAACTCCCGTAAACGGGCTTTCAAACCTTTTATATTTCTTACGCACTTCACTTAATTCCGCAGCTACACGTGGAAAACGCTTTAAATCAAGTTTTGTGTCATAAGGAGTTCCTCGAAGGGACGCAATAAGACTTTCTGTAGGAGGGTGGGAAGATCCTCCAGAAAGAGGTGACATTGCAGTATCAATAACATCAAGTCCACCCAAAATTGCCATCAGCCCTGACATACTCGACATGCCAGAAGTATAGTGGGAATGAAGATGAATAGGGACCTTCAGCTCCTTTTTCAAACGACGGACAAGCACATAAGAGTCAAGAGGGGCAATAAGGCCTGCCATATCCTTGATACAGAGGCTATCAATACCCATACTCTCAAGTTCCTTGGCCTGCTTCACAAACATTTCAATCGTATGAACAGGACTTGTGGTGTAACACAAGGTCCCTTGTGCATGCTTACCAACACTTTTTACTGCTTTAACCGAAGTCTCAAGATTTCTCAAATCGTTAAGTGCATCAAAAATTCTGAACACATCCATACCATTTGCAGCTGCACGCTCTACAAAAGCCTCAACTACATCATCAGGATAATGTGCGTAGCCCAATAAGTTCTGCCCACGCAGTAACATTTGTAAACGAGTATTTGGAGCAACTGCACGAAATTGCCGTAAACGCTCCCATGGATCTTCCTTAAGAAACCGAAGGCAAGTATCAAAGGTGGCACCACCCCAGACCTCAAGCGACCAATATCCAAGGCTATCCATTTTTTCCGCGCTTGCGAGCATGTCATCGGTTCTTACGCGAGTAGCAAGAAGTGACTGCTGTCCATCACGCATAGCAACGTCAGTAATCAACAGCTGCTTTGCCTTTGCAGGCCGAAACGGCACATCAATACTCGCCGGAGTTTTATTTGCTCCTCTAGCAACTGCAGGGGTTTTTGCTTTTGCTACAACTTTTTTCTTTTTCGCAGGCGCCTTCTTTGCCATTTCTAAAGTCCCTCATAAGCTGCAATCGCAACGGAAATTGCCGCAACAAGATCTTCTGGATTTGTATGCTCTGGATACTCAAATAGCTCTGGATGTGTCTCAATATATGAAGTATCAAAACGCCCTGCTACAAAATCTTGGTCTTCTATAATCTTCTGCAATAAAGGCAAGGTCGTCTTAACTCCCCTAAGCACAAACTCTTCTAAAGATCGGCGCATGCGGCTTACCGTTTCTGGCCAATCATGGCCAGACACTATAAGCTTTGCTAATAAGGTGTCAAAGTATGGTGGAATTACATAATCTTTATAAACAGCGCCATCAATACGAACACCAATACCTCCTGGAGAATAATAAGAGGTAACGGTCCCCGCACATGGTAGAAAGTTCTTTTGTGGGTCCTCTGCATTAATACGACACTGAATCGAACACCCGTGAAGGACGACATCATCCTGTTTAATTTTCAGAGATGCTCCCGCGGCAAGTTCAATTTGTGCACGAACCAAGTCTATCCCAGTAACTTCTTCTGTTATGGTGTGTTCAACCTGAATTCGTGTATTCATCTCAATAAAATAAAACTTCAGCTCTTCATCAACAAGAAACTCTATCGTCCCGACAGTATCGTACTCTACAGCCTTTGCTGCAATCACAGCAGCATTTCCCATGGTTTCTCGAAGAGCAGGAGTTAGTAAGAGGGATGGAGAAACCTCAATTAACTTCTGATGCCGCCGCTGAATTGAACAATCGCGTTCACCAAGGTGAATGCAATTCCCTTCACGATCAGCAACAATTTGAAATTCGATATGATGAGGTCGCTCAATACATTTTTCAAGAAATACATCCGACTCTCCGAATGCGGCATCAGCTTCCCGTTTTGCGGAATCAAGCCCTTCACGCAACTCATCATCTGTCCGTACGACGCGTAACCCACGACCACCCCCGCCTGCGCTCGCCTTAATCATAACCGGATAACCAGAATCGTTTGCAAAGGCAAGCGCATCTTCCTCAGAGGCAATAGCCCCATCCGTTCCAGGGACCACCGGGACACCAGCACGTATCATTGCCTCACGCGCCTGAACTTTGTTGCCCATTAAATATATTGCTTGAGGAGAGGGCCCAATAAAGGTAATGTCATGATATCGACACAACCTCGCAAATTCCGCATTTTCTGCTAAAAACCCGTACCCAGGATGAATCGCATCAGCTCCCGTTTGATTTGCTAAACGGACAATAGCTTCCATATCAAGATATCCCTTAAGGGGCTCTATCCCAATGTAATACGCTTCATCGGCTTTTTTCACGTAAATACCAGTTGAATCAGGCTCGGTATAGATCGCTACTGTCGGAATTTCCAGTTCGCGACACGCTCGAATCACGCGCATAGCAATCTCACCTCTGTTCGCAATAAGAATTTTGTTAAACATAGGGATCGAAGCCTACCATAGTCCCTTTCATGGTGTCGAGAAAGATTAGAGTACCAGCATCAAGGGATCCAAGAAACTACTTCTAGGCACTTAACGGAAACAAAAAAGCTTTAAATTGCTTCAATTAAATACCCATAAGTGATTGATTTATTTAGTGATTAAAGAATAAAAAACCATTGCTGCTTTCTGGCAGTTATACTCATTGCATGGTGAAGAGGACAGTGACTTGCTCCAATAAACACAAAACCATGCTACATGCAGACGCCATGATTAGACCAAATTCAAGTTAAATACTGTGGCCAATACAACGCATCGTCGTATAAAGGCAATGACCATTGCTACAACCCTTCTGCAACTGTGTACAAAAAAGGCGATGCCGCCTTATCCATCTTGTAAGTCATTGAAGTTCAAGCTAAAATAAATTGGGTGCGGGAATAGCTCAGTGGTAGAGCATCGCCTTGCCAAGGCGAGGGTCGCGGGTTCAAATCCCGTTTCCCGCTCCAAACTTATGACTTATAGCCTTATAAACTTATCAACTTCATATAAAACCAGGCGTTAGAGGTTTGTGCCCTATAAAAAACTGGTTTTTTTGATTTTCACAAACGTCACTACGTGTCGTTAAGTGTCATTTAATGTATCCATGTTCGTAAATATGGTACACCCATGGTACAGGTATGGGACACAAATCCACCATCAAATATCCAAAGCGCATCCCCGTACTACGACAGGTATCGCCGTAAAGAGGCGATGTGATTATATCCTAACAAACACTTGCAATTTCTTTTGATGCCTACACTCCTTAGCCACCATCAGCGCACTAAACACGCCAAATGTTACTCTCCAAAACCCTCCCATTTACTGGGGACACTGCTGCTATGTTCACTATTAACAAACGGTATAATAGGACACACCCAACCTATAAAAACTGCAGAAAATTCTAAAGCGATGCTTGAAATAGATGACCGTTCAAACCAACTTAGAGCTATTACACGAAACTGGAAAACTGACTGGACACGTCATACTATCCCTTATACAGAGATACTCTCTGGAGGTCCCCCACGAGATGGAATCCGGTCCATAGACAAACCAGAGTTTATTAGTAATGACCTAGCAGCATCTTTCTTAAATTATACAGAACCCGTTATCGCAATAGATATCGATGGAGATGCCAGAGCATACCCCCTCCAAATACTCACTTGGCATGAAATTGTTAATGATAAGGTAGGAGGAATACCCATTGTTGTTACATTTTGTCCTTTATGCAACTCAGCAATTGCATTTGATCGACGAATTGATGCCAACACCTACGAATTTGGAACCTCCGGTCTGTTAAGGTTTTCAGACTTGATCATGTACGATCGAGAAACTGAAAGTTTATGGCAACAATTTACTGGCGAAGGGATTGTAGGGGAAAAAGCTGGAAGATCACTTAAATTTCTTCCGGCAAGCCTTATTAGTTTCGCTGAATTTAATGCAGCCTACCCTCAAGGCAAGGTGCTCTCTCGAAATACTGGCGTTATTCGGGCCTACGGCAACAATCCGTACAAAAACTACGACACCATAGGCAATACCCCATTTATGTTCACTGGAACGCTTGATACTCGCCTTCCAGCCATGGCACGTGTGGTCACACTGTCTCTTAAAACACTGGATATTGCATACCCACTGAGCATCCTAACTAACCAGGGCATTATCCATGATGTCCAAGGCAAGCAGTCCTTAGTACTCTTCCACACTACTGGCACTAACAGTGCTTTAGGGGCAGCACAAATTTCAGAAGGTGCTGACGTTGGGTCCACGGGTGTCTTTTATCCCATAGCAGATGGCAAACAACTTACATTTTACAAAAATCAGGATAGCATTCTCGACATTCAGACAAAAAGCACGTGGAATATTCTTGGTCACGCAACTGCTGGCCCCCTTCAGGGACAATCACTCCCCCCTGTAATACATGGAGACCATTTCTGGTTCTCGTGGGCTGCATTTAAACCACATACTATCCTATACACCAATTAAATAACTTTAACTCCCTATCACTGCGTATAGCAAAGAGTTAAAAGAATCCTACAAAACAAGCTATTTACTGAAAAACACTAGGCTACCAAAGGATAAAGGGAAAAGAGAACTGAGAAAATATACAATGCGGACACTAGTTAATAATCAGTATATTGAGACCACACAAGCATTTCTCCGTTTTTATGTTCTCGCTGTTCAATACATTGATTATTTTCTTTTCAAAAATACTGAAAAACCAGTATCCCGTGATGAGGTTTATACCTACCTAAAAGAAGCTCACACAATCTTACTTCAAAATGTATCTATGAACAGAATAGTGCCTCAGAAAATTCAAAGAGAACTTGAAGAGATCAATGAGTTAATTTCCGCTACTACCAGCACAATACAAGAAAGCACTGACCAAACCAACATCCTCAAGAGTCTTAGGTCAGTGCTGTACAATAAAGCGGTCGTGCTAAGCGATCTACTAGCGGTGCTTCGCTTGATTCCTCAACCTACAACAACGGGGAAAGAGTAGAAGTATAACTGTTCAGGTTTTTAAAAAAATTACTATGTGCGGCTCAAGAGTTTTCCTTTACTACCCTTCCATACAACTAGTATAGGACTTGCTACGAATACCGAAGAATAAGTTCCAACTAATACCCCAATCAAAAGGGCAAGAGAAAAATCATGAAGAACCTCACCTCCAAAAAACGTCAAAGGAATTAGCACCAAAATCACGGTCAACGTAGTAATAAGTGTACGACTTAAAACCTGGTTGATGCCGGCATTAATAACTTGATCAACTGGCTGACGACGACGAATACGAAGATTTTCACGAATCCTATCAAATACAACAACCGTATCTGTCAAAGAATACCCAGCTAAAGTTAATAGTGCCGTTACCACAAGTAATGTAATTTCCTTATCAAGCAGATAGAAAATTCCCAAAACAACAAACACATCATGAAATGTTGCCGTCGCAGCTGCAAAACCAAATCGAAACTCAAAACGAGCTGCGATATACATAATAATACCTATCAATGAAATAAAAATTGCAACTAACGCATCCTTCTGAAGTTTTTTCCCAATCGTGGGGCCTATCTCAACACTTGAATCAACAACAAATTTATTCTGAGGGAACGATTCTTCAAATATGTTGACAATCTTGTCTGCTATCTCCTCCTCAATTGTTGTCAATTCTTTTACACGTATCATTAACTTATTTTCTCGTACAATTTCTTGCAGGTCAGCCTCTTGAATGCCCCCATTTGAAAGTGCCGCCCTTGCTTCATCAATAGGCATAGGGTTGTCAAACCTAAGCTGTACCGCAGTGCCACCCGCAAAATCAATGCCCAAATTTGCCGTTCCCCATCCGATCTGAAACATTGCAAACATTCCAACAATAACCATCATCCCAGATATGATGAAGGTTATATTTCGCTTACCCATAAAATCAAAGTTTGTTTTTCCAACAATCTCTACCACAAATCCTCCGATATAAGCGTCAGTTGCATAAAGCTAGAAAAATGATCCTCAAATACTGAGCCGTTTAAACCGCCAGCGATTATTTCCCATATCAAATACGACCTTAGTACCGACTAAAGCTGTAAACAAGTTAATACCAATACCAAGACAGAGAGTTACTGCAAAACCTTTAATTGGACCTGTGCCAAAGACAAAAAGCGCAAATCCAGTGATGAGAGTCGTAACATGCGCATCAACAATTGTCAGTAATGCCTTATTATAGCCAGCATCGATTGCAAGACGGACTGGTTTTTCCTGCCTAATTTCTTCTCTGATACGCTCAAAAATTAGTACATTCGAATCTACACCCATCCCAATTGTTAAAATAATTCCCGCAATCCCAGGGAGCGTAAGAGTTGCTTCAAGACCCCCCAGCGCACCAATAAGACCTACAATATTTAAGACCAATGCAAAGTCTGCAATTAATCCCGCAATCCGATAGTAGTAAATCATGAAGAGAACAACAAGAAATGATGCAAATGCCATAGAGATTGCACCCTTCTCAATTGAATCTCTGCCCAGTGAAGGACCAACGGTAAGATTTTGAATAACGGCTACTGGCGCTGGTAATGCCCCAGCACGCAATGCAATCGCTAAGTCCGCTGCTTCCTGAGTCGTAAACGCACCGGTAATTTGTGCTCTTCCACCTGAAATTCTTTCCTGAATAACTGGCGCAGAGTAGACAACATCATCAAGAATGATTGCCATCCGGCGCTGTACATTCTCTGCGGTCACTGCATCAAATATTTTTCCTCCCGTGCGATCAAATGAAATAGATACATAGGGCTCATTAAACTCTCCAATTTGCACACGCGCATCGGTAAGCAGCTCACCTGTAAGCATTGCCTGCTTTTTTATAAGATATGGGATTTTAGTGACTATGCCACTATCAAAATTGACCACCCTTTCAAACAGAATCTCATCCCCTTCTGGAATGCGATCTGCAAACTGACGCATAGTAGATTCTTCATCGCCTACTGCAACTTGCCCAGGAAGTTCTCTCGTCAACGGGTTGTCTTCATCCAGCAACTTGAATTCAAGCTGCGCAGTACTTTTAATCAGCCTCAAAGCTCGCTTAGGGTCCTTAACTCCAGGAAGCTGCACAACAATTTCATTAAGACCTTGCGTCTGAATTAAAGGTTCTGCAACACCAAATTCATCAACTCGATTTCTGATTGTCTCCAGTGCTTGCTCAACGGCACCTTCCTTAATCCGTCTAATCTCCTGTTCACTAATTCCTAAAATCAGCACACCCTCTTGATCTGATATGCGAGGAATTAATAATGGATACGTCGTTCGAATCAAAGTTTCAATTGTGTCTTCAGATGGGTCTACTGGCAACATTACTTGTATGTTAGCTTGGTCAATACGCTTCACCTCAATATCAGTAATGTCATTATCCTCCAACACACCTTTAACACCATCGGCGGTACGATCAAGATTAATTTCAACTGCCTTATCCGTTTGCACTTGTAAAACAAGATGCATTCCACCCTGCAAATCTAAACCTAAACGAGTACCTTTACTTGGAAAGTAGTCCTGCCACCAAGTCGGCATGAATGTAAAATAGGGAGTCGACGGAAGAAAAAATGCTACAGAAAGAATTACAATTATACCAAGCGCAAGCAAACGCCCTCGAACTGGTTTCATAGGTTTTTGATCCTAATCTTCATCGTCTTCACGTTGGAGCTGAGTCACATGACTCCGCTCAAGCTTCACCTTAACACTATCCGCAATCTGTAAAGTTACAGTTTCTTTTCCAATGTTAGTGATAGTCCCCCATACTCCTCCGCTGGTAATAACATTATCACCTTTTTTTAAAGCATCCAACATTGACTTGTGTTGAGATGCACGTTGCTGTTGTGGACGAATTAAAAGAAAATAGAATATGAGAAAAATAAGGGCAAACGGAATAAGAGACACAAGAAGGCCGGGCCCTCCCTGAGAACCAGCACTAGCCGTTTGCGCCCATGCAGTACCATCACCCCATATCATGCGGATACCCCCAATACACGTTCACCTTTCAAATCCTCTATTTTTTTTCTGCCATCATTGTCATCGGATGGCACTAACACTCCCCGACGAGCATAAAACGTCCTACGAAATTTCTCAAGCTCGTTGCTCAAAATAGCCTTCCGTATATCTGCCATCAGCTCTGTTAGCATATGCAGATTATGGATAGTATTCAAGCGTAGTCCAAAAAGCTCTCGAGTTATAAACAGATGCCTAAGATACGCCCGAGAAAAATTCTGACAGGTATAACACCTACAAGCGGCATCAATAGGCTCTTCTTCACGTATATGCTTGGCATTTTTGATATGTATACGGCCTGTAGCAGTGTATAGCCAACCCGTTCGACCATGCCGAGTTGGTGCAACACAATCGAAAAGATCGACACCACGAACAGCACATTCTAATAGATCTTCAGGAAGGCCAACACCCATAAGATATCTAGGGCTTGATTCTGGCAACTCAGCGGTCACATGCTCTACCATCTCATACATCAGCGACTTGCCCTCACCAACACTGACACCTCCAATTGCATAGCCATCGAAGCCAATTGAGGTAATCTCACGAGCAGACTTACGGCGAAGATCTGGATAGTGGGCACCCTGTACAATACCAAACAGGGCCTGATCAGATCGATGATGCGCCTCTCTACACCTCTTAGCCCATGAGGTTGTACGACGTATTGACGGTTCAACCTCCTCACGTGAAGCAGGAAACGCAAGACATTCATCAAAAACCATTGCGATATCCGCCCCGAGCGCTTCTTGAATTTCGATTGTGAGTTCTGGTGTCATATAATGTGACGATCCATCAATGTGAGATTTGAACTCAGCACCATCATCTGTGACAGTACAGTTTGAGCCTAAACTCATAACCTGATAACCACCACTATCAGTAAGAATAGGCCCGTTCCAAGCCATGAATTGATGCAAGCCCCCCAATTCTTGTATCAACTTATGCCCAGGACGAAGGTAGAGATGGTAGGCATTTGCAAGAATCATTTGTGCTCCGACTTCACGTAATTCTCGTGGAGCAATTCCCTTTACTGAGGCTTGCGTACCAACAGGCATAAAGCTTGGAGTATGGATCGCTCCATGGGGTGTATCCAATTGGCCCGTACGCGCAGCACTCTGATTCTCACGATGACCCACCGAAAACTTCACTACATCGCCTCCGGAGCAGATACCCCTAAGACAGAAAGTCCATTACGAATAACCGTCTGAACCGCACACATAAGCAATAACCTTACTGATGTTAGATCTTTAGAGTCCAACTGAAGAATTCTATGCTTGTTATAGTAGGAATGAAGCAAACCAGCAAGATCTTGCAAATAGTAGGCTACGCGGTGTGGTTCAAAACATCGGGCACTTTCATAAATAATTGCTGGATATTCTGAAAGTTTTTTAATCAATATTAACTCTTCAGGAAGAGCTAACAATGTGAGTGTAACATTTGCTATAGAAGGCCGACTGTGCCCCTGATCTAATGCCATCCTTAGCAAACTGGCAATTCGAGCGTGTGCATACTGCACATAAAAAACAGGGTTCTCAGTAGATTTTCGTTTTGCTAGATCAAGATCAAAGTCCAATGGGGTATCTGATCGTCGCATCAGAAAGAAAAACCTCGCAGCATCCACTCCTACCTCATCCATTACTTCACGCAAGGTAACAAACTCCCCGGCTCTGGTTGACATAGGAACAGGCGTTCCACTTCGTAAAAGACTCACAAGCTGAACCAATGACACATGAAAACTACTTTCTGGATACCCTTGAGCAGCAAGGACCGCTTTCATCCGTGGAACATATCCGTGGTGATCCGCACCCCATACATCAATCAGATACTGAAAGCCGCGCTTAAATTTATTTTCATGGTATGCAATGTCAGAGGCAAAGTACGTATACTGCCCATTTGCACGCTTTAAAACACGATCTTTGTCATCACCCCAACGTGAAGTTGCAAGCCATTCGGCACCCTCTAGAGTGTACAAGAAACCTTTTTCTCTCAAGACCTTTAGCTCATTTAATACAACTTCATCATCGTACAGGGAGTGCTCTTCAAATACCTCATCAAAATCGACCCTGAAGTTTCTAAGATCATCAAGAATTTCACAAAGGATCATATCCTTTGCAAACATTCCTGCCTTCATAGTGATATCTTCACCTTCTTGTGAAATATTTTCTAATTTAGCATCAGAAAATGCACACGCAATATCTGTGATATATTTTCCTTGATAAAATCCTTCTGGTAATGCCTCATGAGAAACTGTATCTGTATTTGTCTTTTGATCGAGACGCATAACCACAGATCGCCCTAGTGTTTCAATTTGAGTACCAACGTCATTCACATAGTACTCCCGTGACACAATAGCACCTGTAAGCTTCAAAAGATTTGAAATCGCATCTCCAACTGCAGCACCACGCCCATGCCCAACATGAAGAGGTCCAGTAGGGTTGGCACTAACAAACTCGATTAAAACCTTCTGGTTAGAACGCGCAGTTGACATGCCATATGACTCACCTTGTTGTTCAATTTCACTTAAAACCTTGAACCACTGATCACGCTTTAAGGTTAGATTTATGTAACCCGGCGACACCACATCGACAACTTCAAAAAGATCAGTATTACTCTGTAAATGAGCGGCGATCAGATCAGCAATTTCACGCGGTGGACGCTTTTCATTTTTTGCTAATCCCATCGCCACAGCTGTAGAAATATCACCCCACTCTAAACGTTTTGGGACATCAAAAATCAAAGAAGGAAGAGTTTCTAAACGAAGCTGTCCATGAGTCTTTGCCTTATACAAGGCATCACGAAGCGCTGAGGTTACTGCGGTAGAGATGATACCTTCTGACAAGCGGATCTCCCAAGAAAAATGGCCGCCAAATACGTCACTGGAATCAACAAAAAGCCCTAATGGCAAAGCATCCAGCGACCCAGGCGACCGCGCGGGGGAACCATATCATATGGTCAAAACCATAGCAAGGGAACTTCAAGGAGAGTAAAATTCACAACCTTGTCTCCAATCAGGGAAAATAGGAGAAACTAATAAATTAGCCTTCAGGAATTACTGAAGACACATCCCTTTTAGCTGCTTCATAATAAGGCATTGCTCGATCAATTAGCCTCTCAAGATGTTTAATACGATTCTCATCTGACGGATGAGTAGAGAGAAACTCCGGAACTCCTGCTCCCGAACGAAAGCAGAGTTTTCCTATCCATTTTCTGGGACAACCACTCATTCTTTCCCAAAAATCTACGGAAGCTCTTGGATCATAGCCAGCCTTTGCCATAAGAATTAACCCAACAGTATCAGCCTCAGATTCTTGAAGACGGTTAAATGGCAACGACACCCCTACCCCATATGCACTCAAAAAACCTTGAGTAAAGCCGGGGTCTACTCCACCAGTCGCTGCAGCAGCAATAGCACCTACTTGTAAAGCCTGATCAATCCACCCCCGGCTAACACGTTCATTGCCATGTCGCTGCAAAGCATGAGCCACTTCATGTCCAATCACAGTTGCAAGACCATCTTCATCTTTTGTAAATTTAAGTATCCCGGTATAAACGGCAACTTTACCTCCAGGAAGGGCCCAAGCATTTGGAACCCTATCTTCCTGGATAACTGCAAACTCCCAATCATATTCAGGCTTATTAGCAACTGCTGCAATTCGATCTCCCACGCGATTTACCAGGGCTACTAACGCAGGATCATTACTTAATGGCGCTTGCCGTAAAAAACTCCTGAAAGCTCCAAGCCCCATTTCAATTTCCTTTTCCTCAGAATAAAAAATCAACTGATCACGGCCTGTTACAGGAGCTTTTTGGCATGTAGTTGTTGCGACAAGAACAAGAAGTAATGGAATAATAGTCCAGATATATGGGAATCGCCGCAAGCTATCCATTAGAGACCCCATAGATAAAGAAATTGCGGCACCCCCACCGGTAATTGATTCCACGCCTTAAGATACTGAAGTACCGAGATATCACTAAAACCTGAGTAAATGTTATTAGAATAGCTAGTCGGTCGATGATATTTAACCACACGTGCTTTTGTGAGCGCAGCAGACTCTTTTGCACGAGTAATTGCAGTATCCAAATACCCTAACTCATCTACAAGACCAACATTTCTAGCCTGTGTACCAGTATAAATCCTTCCATCAGCAATACTTTTTGCATTATCATCGCTAAAATTTGGCCGACCAACCTTAACAATTTCCACAAAACGAGAGTGGAACTCCATAATCGCACTTTGAAACACTGTATATTCTTTATCGGTCATAGTCCTAAATGGAGACCCCATATCTTTCATATCTCCAGACTTAACCACCGCAGTTTCAAGGCCAATTTTCTCAAGTAATCCTTCTACATTCATTCGAACCATTACAACGCCAATGCTGCCAACAATGCTAGTCGGATGAGCAATTATCGTATCTGCAGCCATAGCAACATAGTAAGCACCCGAAGCCCCAACATCCATAAAAACAGCTACAATCGGAATGTTATATATAGCTTTAAATTTTAGTATTTCATGATAGAGCTGGTCTGATGCGGTCACGGTACCTCCTGGACTATTAATCCTAAGGATTATCGCCTTAATATCCTCATCTTCTGCTGCCAGCTCTAGCTCTTCTTTAATTCGAGTAACAATGTCAGGTCTTTCAGGGAATATTTTCCCGCGGTTCTTTGCCTGATACGAAATAACTCCAGAGACATCAACCAATAATATTTTCTCTTCTCCTACACCACTGACAGTTGATTCCTGTAACGGCTGCATGGGTGGAACAAGGTGCAACGAAACACATCCGACTAACCACGTAGCAGTGCAAAGCATAGCAACCCATAATTTTACTTTTGTTATACGAGGTAATATCAAAAGCCCCACCAGATCAATATCCTTGATCCTTTGAAAATACCACCCTACCATCAACAATGGTAGTTACAACACGGCCTTTTAGGCGCCTTCCCGCAAAAGGAGTATTTCGTCCTTTGGAACGAAAAGCTGAAGGATCAACTGTCCACTCTTCATTTGGGTCTATAACAGTGATATCGGCTATACCTCCCTCAGAAAGATCTCCTCCTTCTAAACCAAAAACTTTTGCAGGGTTTTTTGTTAAAGCACACACTGCTGTTTCAAAATCAAGCACCCCATCATCTACCAACGACATAGTTAGTCCAAATGCTGTCTCCAACCCTGTAATACCAAAAGGTGCATGGTCAAAATCTTGTTCTTTTTCTTCAAAAGCATGAGGTGCATGATCTGTAGCAATAACCTCAATAGTCCCATCAGATAAGCCCTCTCGGACAGCCTGCACATCTGACTCTACACGCAATGGAGGATTAACCTTCGCATACGTATCAAAGTCCCCAACAGCCTCATCAGTCAATATAAAATGGTGCGGACAGGCTTCTGCAGTCACTGAAACGCCACGTGCTTTTGCCTCCCTAACCAGTCTTACAGCTCCAGAGGTACTCACATGGGCTAAATGCAAGTTACAGCCTGTCATTTCCGCTAAAGCTATATCACGCGCAACCATAACATCTTCTGCAGCAGAAGGTATCCCGAGCAGGCCTAATGTCGTTGACTTTAGGCCTTCATGCATCACACCACCTTTAGATAACTCACAATCCTCACAATGGTCTACAATCGTCAAATTAAGAGCTTTTGCGTACTCCATGGCACGACGCATTATTAAACTATTCGACACTGGATACCCATCATCCGACAGCGCAACACACCCGGCAGATGCGAGCTCACCCATCATGGCAAGATTCTCTCCATTCAGTCCCATAGTAATAGCCCCTATTGGCCTGACACGCGCTAAACCTGCTTCACGTGCCTTTTCAAGGATGTAGTGAGTAACTGCCTTATTGTCATTGACAGGTCTGGTATTAGGCATACAACAAATTGAGGTGAACCCCCCTGCTACGGCTGCCGCAGCCCCACTTTGGATAGTTTCTTTGTATTCAAAGCCTGGCTCTCTGAGGTGGACATGAAGATCAATAAACCCTGGACAGACAATTTTCCCTTTTGCGTCTATTACCTTTACCTTATATTTTGTCGATGGTTCAATACGACGTTTGATACTTGTTACAATCCCAGACTGGATTAGAAGATCGGCCCCTGTTACACGCTTACCGGAACGTAATATCTTCCCATTACGAATTAAAATGTCTGTACTATGTTGTCTAGCCATTATGATCAACAACTATTATATGGATACACATTTATCTGGCACGCAAACTTTGTGCTTCACGTGTAGCTCCAAGCAAGTAGAGCACACCCATACGAACAGCAATACCATTCGCGACCTGGTCCAAAACAAGAGACGATAGTCCGTCTGCAACATCAGGGGAAATTTCAACTCCACGATTCATTGGACCAGGATGTAATACAAGAACATCGGGTGCAGCCAACGCTAAGCGTTCCCTTGTCACTCCATAAAGCCTTGCATATTCATTTATGTTAGGGAAAAGACCTCGTTGCCCACGCTCATGTTGAACTCGCAAAATCATTACCAAGTCCGCCCCCTTAAGGGAAGACTCTAAATCATAGGACACAGAGACACCCATATCTTCCACATAAGAGGGAATCATTGTAGGAGGACCAACAAGACACACATTTGCCTTAAGTTTAGTTAAAAGCTGGATATTGGACCGTGCGACACGACTACGAGCAATATCCCCAACCATAACAACACGAAGCCCCGAGACAGCCTTTCCGCGCGACTGAATAGTAAAGAGGTCAACCAACGCTTGAGTAGGATGCTCATGCGCACCATCTCCAGCATTAATAATGCCTGCATCTAGCGTTTCTGCCAACATATGAGCTGCACCAGCGGCTGAATGCCTAAGTACAACCAAGTCAACTCCCATAGATTCAAGCGCGCGAGCTGTATCTAACAAGCTCTCACCTTTTACAATACTGCTCGAAGTTCCTGAGAGATTAACGATATCAGCACTCAACCTCTTTGCAGCCAGCTCAAAAGATGTTCGAGTTCTAGTACTAGGCTCGATAAAAAGGTTTGCAACGGTTTTCCCTCGCAAAGCAGGAACTTTTTTAATTACCCGCCCGGAAACTTCATGAAATGCCGCTGCAGTATCAATAATTAACTCAATATCACGCAAATCTAGTGACTTAATTGTTAGTAGATTCTTCTTTAATCCCTTAGATTCTTTCAAGGGTTTTAGTAGAAACTCTTTTCCTCGAGCAGAGGTTTTATGACGATAAGACGACGGCATCAGCTGGGTATCCCTCTTCATAAAGACATACTTTAACCATCTCACTTTTTTTTGTTACAAGGCTCTGACCGATAAAATCAGCTGCAATTGGAAATTCGCGATGCCCACGGTCAACTAGAATGGCAAGCTGAATCTTCGCGGGTCTCCCAAGATCAATCACGCCATCCATTGCAGCGCGAATGGTTCGTCCTGTAAAGAGCACATCATCCACAAGAATAATATTTCGGTTGGCAACGTCAAACCGAATATCAGTGGTCCTCAACACAGGTTGATTAAACCTTCCCACTAAATCATCTCGGTATAGGTTAATATCAAGAGTCCCGAGCAAAACTTCATGAACACATTGTTCCTGTATCACTGCTAGTAAACGTTGCGCAAGATGAATCCCACCAGTTCTAATCCCAACGAGTGCAATCATATCATCATCTCTATAACTCTTAACAATTTCTTCAGCAATACGCCCAATAGCCCCATCAATGGCTACTTGATCCATAATTACACGTCCATTAAATTTTTTAGAATCACTCTGTTTCACTATACCCTCTGAATGGCAAAATATGAAAATAGCGCACAGAAATTATTACTTTAATCACGCTAAACACATATATTAAACGCTTTCACTGGATAACTAAACATTAAACCGAAAATTAATCATGTCACCTTCCTTGACCAAGTACTCCTTACCCTCAAGCCTAAAAAGCCCCTTTTCTTTACATGCCGCCATTGTTGCATGTTTAACAAAATCATCATAATGTACAACTTCAGCTCGAATAAACCCTCGCTCAATATCGGAATGAATAGCACCAGCAGCTTCTTTTGCAATGCTACCCTGTCTAATTGGCCATGCTCTAACTTCATCCGCCCCAACGGTAAAAAATGAAATCCTCCCAAGTAGAGCATATGCCTCACGTGCTAATCGGTCCAAGCCAGACTCTTCAAGACCAAGCTCTTCCATAAACAACGCTGCATCATCTGACCCTAGCTGCACAAGCTCTGCCTCAATTTTTGCACATACAGATAAAATTCCAGTATTGGCTTTCTCTTGATAAGCAACAAGCAGCTCTGTTGCTGTAGCATTTTTTGAGTTTCCAAGTGTATCTTCACCAATGTTGAGAACAAATAACATTGGCTTTAAAGACAGAAAACCATAACCAAGAATTAGCTTTAGCTCGTCATCTTGCAAGTTAAATTCACGCAATGGGCGTTCCACTTCAAGGTGCTGCCGAAATCTCGTTAAAAGATCTTTTTCAGCGGTCAAGTTTGTTTTCGGCATTTTCTTCAGTTCTCGTGAGATTTTTTCAAGGCGTTCTTCAATCCAGGCCAAGTCAGATACAATGAGCTCCAGTTCCATCGCGGCAATGTCACGTACAGGATCAATAGATTCATTCACATGTGGAACTGACTCATCATGAAAAGCACGAACAACATGAATTAAAACGTCAACATTACGCAATGCTTCCTTCTTTCCAAACCCTCCTAAATCTGCAAGATCTAAGGTAGCCGGAATCGTTTTCTTTGGGTTAAATATTTCAGTCAAAACTGTAAGTCTGGGATCATTAACTTTAGCAACACCTACCGTAGGCTCAGAAGATTGGGAAGATGTACTAGCGTCTTTATCTAACTTGGTTAGCATTGAAAATAGGGTCGTTTTCCCAACCTGTGGATATCCAAGAATACCTACTTTCATCAGATCTCACACTTTATAATATTCCCGATACCATGCCACAAACTTTCGAACACCTTCCTTCAAAGAAGTTAGTGGCTCAAAACCATAGTGCTCCATTAACTCCCCTATATCCGCATAAGTTTCTGGCACGTCACCTAGTTGCAGAGGCAATAAATTTTTGATTGCCTTTTTTCCTATTACATCCTCAATAACCTCAACAAACTTCATCAAAGCAACCGGGCTATGGCTTCCAATATTATATAGTCTATAGGGAGCAGCACTACTTTCGGGTTTTGGAGAATCCCCTACCCATGTCAAGTCTGGGGCAGCAGGTTTGTCTAATACATGGAGAACACCAGTAACAATATCATCAATATAGGTAAAATCACGTTTCATTTTTCCAAAATTGAATAAATCAATTGGTTTATCCTCAAAAATTGATTTCGTGAAAATAAATAATGCCATATCTGGCCGTCCCCAAGGACCATAGACAGTGAAAAAACGAAGCCCAGAACAAGGAAGATTAAACAAATGAGCATAAGTATGAGCCATTAATTCATTAGATTTTTTCGTAGCGGCGTATAAGGAAACTGGATGATCAACATTATCACGAACAGAAAATGGCATCTGGGTGTTACCTCCATAAACAGAACTTGAAGAAGCATATACCAAATGTTCGATGTTTTGATGCCTGCAACATTCAAGAATATTTAAAAATCCAGTTACATTACTTTCAGTATATACATGGGGATTAGATAATGAATAACGAACGCCAGCTTGAGCTGCAAGATGAACTACCTGGCGAATCTCTAAGGATCTAAATAATTTACTCATCTCTGAGTAATCCAAAATATCTTTTCTATAAAAGGTGAATTTCTCATACAACTCGAGCTTAGCTAGGCGTGCTTCCTTCAGTGTAGGCTCATAATATGTATTCATATTATCAAGCCCAACAACATCATCCCCACGCTCTAAAAGCTTTTTGGAAAGATGAAACCCGATAAACCCTGCGGCCCCTGTTACTAAAATCATATCGCTACAATACTCTCATTATAGATAATAGAGAATTAAGGCAGCTTAAACTAGATTTCATTTTTATACCAGTGAAGAATGAATGACCTGAGCAAGCTTCTGAGTGATTCCAGGAATACGTTGAAGCTCCTCGGTTGTTGCTTGTTTAATATTTTCAATTGAGCCCAGTTCTTTGAGTAAAGCCTGCTTACGCACTTTTCCTACTCCACGAATTTCACTTAGCTTCGAATAAAGCATCCCTTGGCTGCGAAGCTTTCTATGATAGGTCACTGCAAAACGATGCGCTTCATCTCGAACTCGTTGAAGAGTATGAGTTCCCGACGATCGTGGATCTAAAGGAATTGACTTAGAACTATCTTTGACAAAAACACGCTCGAACTTTTTGTCCTTAGCTTTTGCCAAAGCAATGACTGGAATTTCCTCTAAACCACACTCTATCAAACTCCCACGAGCGGCAGATAATTGTCCACGTCCACCATCAATCAATATAAGATCAGGTCGCAATATTTCCCCACTACAAATACGGTTTGCAAAACGCTTGACAATCTCAGCAACCATTGCAAAATCATTAGGACCACTAGTCATTTTTATTTTGAACCTCCTATAATCAGACTTTACGGGAAGGCCATCCACAAAAACTGACAGGGAACCGACTGACTCGTTGCCTTGTATATTTGAAATGTCAATGCCAACTACACGCCGTGGCAGAACAGTTAACCTGAGCATATCCATAAGCACCTGCAAAACATCAGCATTATTTGTCTTCATTTTTGCATGCGCCTCTAAGCGAACTTTTGCGTTCTCATGTGCCAATGATAATAACTTAACTTTTGCCCCTCGCTGTGGAAACACAATCCGAACTGCTTCACCTTTACGTTGAGATAACCATGGAATAATTACTCCGTGATCACGCAATTGAAGAGGCAATAAGATTTCTTTCGGAGGAATTACCTCCATTGAGTAGAATTGCTCCATAATTGACAAAAGACAGTCGTGATCTGATTGATCTTTCACATTACTCCAAAAAAACTCTTTTCGCCCGATAAGAAGGCCTCCACGTATGAAAAGAATCTGAACAGCTAATAATTCTCCCTCTCGAGCCATTCCCAGAACATCTTGATCAAGCATACCAAGCTGAACAACCCTCTGCTTCTCTAATACCCTTTTCACTTTGAACAGTTGATCACGTTTACGTGCAGCCTCCTCAAAATCACATCTTTCAGAAGCTTCTTCCATCTCAACCTTTAAGGAATCACAGAGGTCTTGATCCCTTCCTTCAAGAAACATCCTTACTTGGGAGACAATCCCATGATATTCCTCAACCGTCTGATTTCCGATACAAGGGGCCATACAACGTTTGATTTCAAACTCAAGACAGGCCCTGTCGACACGATGGTGTAAATCTAATTCACAAGTCGCAAGAGGAAAGATTTTCCGAATTAACCCTAAAGTTGAGCGTAAAGCTCCTGCAGGAACGTAAGGCCCGAAATAAAGGGCTCCATCATTTTCAACTTTTCGAACAACTGTCAAACGTGGGAAATCGTCTCTAACTGGAAGACGAAGGTATGGATACTGTTTATCATCACGAAGAACCACATTAAATCTCGGTTTATGATGTTTAACTAAATTACTTTCGAGAAGAAGCGCTTCTAAATCAGACGCCGTTACAATCCAATCAATCTCACTAACTTCTTTGACCATACGAGTGGTCTTGGAAGAATGTACTGCGCTATTTTGAAAATATGATCGCACGCGAGATGAAAGAGAGCAGGCCTTCCCAATATAAATAATAACTCCACTTGAATCTTTCATCAGGTAGACCCCTGGCGCGTCTGGGAGATGTGGTAAGGATATTGTGTTGCTCATTTGACCTCGTATTTACTCTCGAGACTGAATCTACTAGTATACCTTGCTAACTAAGAGCGCACTTTAAGAATAGCTTGCCGACATCAACAATGGTAGCCGAGATAGCTCAGTCGGCAGAGCAGAGGCCTGAAAAGCCTCGTGTCGGCAGTTCGATTCTGCCTCTCGGCACCACCCACATAAGCAAGGACCCTGAAAAACTCGACCTCCCAGCTAACATCGGAAACAAGCAACAATCACACATGCGCCTTAAATGCCTATTAAGACGAACAATAACCTAAAAATAAACACATAAAATACCTCGCTAAATAGAAGGAGGCCATTTTATGCGAGAAACCTCTGCCAAGGCGAGAATCAAGCTATGTATCCCTTTACGTCCATGCCCCTGTGATTCAAGTGCCAAATATAATTGGTGTGCTAAAGCAAGACCGGGCATTACCAATCGCATACGGCGTGCTTCAGCAAGAGCAATTGCCATATCCTTTGAGAAATGCTCCACAAAGAAACCAGGATCAAAACTTCCCTTACACATTCGAGGTGCATAATTTGTAAGCGCCCATGAGCCCGCAGCCCCAGTGCTTACCGAGGCAATAACAGATTCCAAATCTAACCCCACTTTGTAAGCGTAAAGTAACGCTTCACACACACCAACCATTCCAGTTGCTATAAGTGTTTGGTTTACCAATTTTGCATGTTGCCCATTTCCAACGGCCCCTTGATGAATAATAGTCGTACCCATGAGAGCAAAGACAGGGTGGACCAATTTGAATACCTCAGTATTCCCTCCCACCATAATCGATAGACTAGCATCTTTTGCACCAACGTCCCCTCCAGACACAGGCGCATCAAGACTAGCAATATCTACAGCACTGGCTTGAAAGTAAATTTCCCTTGCCAAAGTAGGTTCACTAGTAGTCATATCCACCACAACGCTACCCTGCCGAAGATGCGCTAAAAGTCCATCAGGTCCAAGAAAAACCGCACGGACATCCTTTGGAAATCCCACCATAGTAATAACAAGATCAGAACACCTGGCTACTGCAGCAGGAGACTCAGCCCAATCAGCGCCCATTTCAAACAAAGCCTTCGCACGTGCACGTGTACGAGTGTGTACCGTAACAGAATAACCCGCCATCAAAAGATGAGAGCACATAGCAGCCCCCATAACCCCAGTCCCAATCCATCCTATTTTTGCCGTCTGTGGTGTAATTTTCCCAATCATTGTCTCAAAATTTACAAATCCTTTACTATTTCTAGTTCTCGTTATCTTTGGGAGATCCAAGAACTAATAAATTGCTATAATACCCCCATGACTGTTGAGCAAATTCTAGGGCATCTTATCGAACAACACACCGAGAATCCAGATGGAAATGAAGAATCGATGTGTCGTTTACTCCATAAAGAACTCACAATCCGCCACGCAGATAAAGTTGAAACCACCTTGGTCCCTCGGACCAAAACTAAATGTTCTAATGCTTATGTATTTGCAACATTTGGAAAACCTGAACTCCTCATTAACGCACATATTGATACCGTACCAGCAAATTCTGGATGGACTAGAGATCCATGGAAACCAGTGATAACTGAAGATAAGGTCATTGGACTAGGTGCTACAGATACAAAGGGTGCAATTGCTGCAATTCTTATTGCACTTGAAGCCGTTACTCCCCACAACACAGGAATACTTTTTTCTGGTGACGAAGAAAACGGAACAACTTGCATTAAGTCGTTTGTTAATTCCCCACAAATTAAAGGGATTCAACGTGCGATTGTATGCGAACCAACCAATCGATATGCAGGGTCCTCTCATCGTGGTATTAGTGCATATCACGCGAATTTATCTGGTAAGGGAGGCCACTCATCAAACGCAGATTACATGCAAAAGCCAATAAGCACACTATCGCATCTAGCAATTGAACTAGATAACCTTGGACAAAAATATCTTACGCAAGACTCAGGCAATGCTCAAGGCATCTGCATGAATATTGCAGCTCTCGACGGAGGAGTTGCATTCAATGTCGTTCCAGATGAAGGCACTCTTACTTGGTCTATTCGGCCACCACATAGCTTTAAATACAACGCATTCAATCAAAAAGTTGAATCAATTATAAAAAATGTTAATCCAGATATTTTACTCACGTGCTTTCTAAATAACCCTCCATTTTCTACAATGCATCTTCAAGAATTTGAAAAAACTATTGGGTCCCATGTTCTCGGATTTGTCCCTCTCGAGTTCTGGACTGAGGCTGCAATCATTTCAGAAGCCGAAGTTAATGCCATTGTTATTGGCCCAGGAAATATCGCCCAAGCTCATAGTGCCGATGAATGGATAAGCCGTAAAGACCTGCAATGGGCAGTTGACCTTTTTATAGACATATTTAAAAGTACCCACAAATGACATCACACGATCTCGTTACCCGTTTTCTGACTAGCATAGGTCATTCTGATGAGGCCGATTTTTACCTCAAACTATTTAAGAACGAACGTCCAGAGCGATTTGCGATTATTGTTGCTGGAAGCTCGACCATTCAAGAAACCCCTGAAGTACTTATTACCGATTTGCGATTTCTTGCACAACTTAAACTTACCCCTGTTGTAGTCTTCGGAATCCTTCATCCTACTAAATCCCTACAATCTTTAAAAACCATATACAACCAGCTACACGCACATGCAAAATGCAAAATTGTCGATGCAACAGATCTTCATCAAGTCCAAGCGCTCACTCAAAATAATGGAATCCCTCTAGTTTCATTTCCAAAAGAAGCCTCAACAATTAATGATCGTTTTGACATACTTGCAATTTTAGCAAAGTTTCTCTGTTCTCGAAAAATTATGTTCCTGGGTACTCGCAGTGGATTACAAAACCGTGACGGCACTATAGTGTCCCTTGTTAATATGGCAAACCAATACGAAAAATTGCTGGCACCTGATCAATTGCCACCACACCAACAAGCTTTGTTACGCCAAATCAACAGAATTTTTCAAACCATCGACCGAAAAACAACTATTGCAATTACCTCCCCACTTGATCTTCTACGTGAACTTTTTACCTCAACAGGAGCAGGTACTTTAATTAGAGCAGGATCGTCGGTTGAAAAGGTTGAGAGTATGAGTCATGTGGACCACTTACGGGTACAGACACTTATCGAAACTGCTTTTGGCAATACACTTATTAATGATTTTTTTTCTCGTCCAATAGCAGCCTTATATCTTGCTGATGATTACCGTGGAACTGCTATCATCACGAACACCCCTGTAGGATTTTACCTGACAAAATTCGCAGTAGATCGAGAGGCTCGCGGGGAAGGTGTAGGCCATGACCTCTGGTGGGCATTACAGCAAGATTACCCAAGGTTATTTTGGCGAAGCCACGCAAACAACCCTTTTGTTTCATGGTATGAAAAACAGTGTGACGGTCTAATCCGAAAAAATTCATGGTATATCTTCTGGAAAGGCATTGCATCTCCAGATATTGAGAATGTGATTGATTATGCCTGCCAGGCACCTATTGACTTTAAATCCTAAATAACATTGCAAGCCACTTCTCTTCTTCTCTTTCATCTAAAAAGACCCACTCTTCTGCTATCATCGCTTCGTAGACTTGGGTTCGATCAGTAACGAGTATTCCAGAAACTAAAAGAACTGTCCCTCGTGAGTCCAGGAATTTTTTAAACATATGGCATGATGCAAGGATAGTACGGGCATCAAGGTTTGCCAAAATTACGTTAAAAGCTTTATCTGGAGCAATCGCTTCAAGAGCTACTTCTTGAAGAAAAAGTTCGCTTAAAAACCCATTTTCGTGTGCATATTGCTTGGCACATGATACCGCTACTGGGTCTGAATCTATACCTAAGGCAAAAGATGCGCCGCATCTTAACGCCACCATTGCAAGAATCCCACTACCAGTCCCAACATCGAAAACTTTCTCTCCCCCTCTGATTATGTCTTCGATCCATTCAATTAACATTTTTGTAGTAGCATGATGTCCAGTCCCAAAGGCCTGCCTGGGATCTATAACCAACTCAAGCACTCCTTGTGAAATTGGCACAGGATGCCAAGATGGCCTAATTAAAATTTTCTTTCCGATCCAAAGTGGAGAGACAGATGCACTCCAAACTTCATTCCAATCTTTTACAGGAACATCCTTAATCACAACATCCATTGATAATATCGCTAAATTATTATCTCGAAGTGCGGAACAAATGTGCTCAAGAAGCCTATCAGACCACTCTGATTCACACCAATAAACTCTAGTGCATTTCAGATCATTCCAGGCTCCACGAAACCCAGAAATTTGCATAGAACCTACGAGTTCGCCCGCATCAAACTCCACAGGAAACACTAATTCAATATATTTTTCTGATTTCAGCACTTATGCTACAATCGCTGTTTGAAAAAATATTTTGCATAATTCTAGTGTTTCCATAACTTAAAGTAACATTTGACAAGCGTTTTTTACTAAAATCAATGGAAACTCCCATCTTGTTCTAAGAAACATTCGCGTGATACCATACACCAGCTTGGGATAGTAAAAACTTTTCAAAATTCATGCTTCTTCAGATAGATAGGCAAACATCACGCCAACCCGACATGCTCGAAACAGATATCCTTCGTCTACGTGCGTTACGCGTTACGACTTATCTTACAGATGCCGGTCTTTATACACTCCCATCTTCATCCCAAAAGGAAAGCGCAGATACTCATCGCTGGAAAATAGGCGCTGAGCCTCTCTTTTTATCTCCTCAAAAATACTCAGCAATTGAGGAGCTTGGACCTATTCTTCACTTATTCTTGCAGGCCTGCAACACACTCTACCTCCAAAGCGTATCTGGGCGTCAACCTTCATGGGTAGCTGAATATCTTGATATCGGAAAACCTGAAGAAGTAGTCAAATTTGCTCGTATGCGTCGGTTACGTGGAGATATACCATCCATCATCCGTCCTGATGTCATACTCACAGACACCGGTTATGTGATTACCGAGCTTGACTCTGTTCCTGGAGGATTTGGCCTCACCAGTGCACTTATTAATGCTTATCACGATACTCCACCGAGCCAAGCAACCACTTTACCAGAAAATCCACTGATCAATGGTTTTGTAAAAATGATTCGAAGCATAGCCTGTGCACCTAATATGACCGAACAAGAAACGCTTCTCGCAATTGTTGTATCTGAGGAAGCTAAAGATTACCGTCCAGAAATGACTTGGCTGGCAACTCAACTTTCTAAAGGCGGACTCAAAACCTATACTGTAACCCCACAAGAAATTGAGTTTACTGAAGATAGTTTGAATATTCTTGTGGATGGAAAGTTACATCCTGTTACAGTGCTTTATAGGTTTTTTGAATTATTTGATTTGAAGAATATTCCAAAAACGGAATTATTTATGTACAGCAATAAGAAAAACCGTGTCCTTGTAACACCGCCTTTTAAAGCTTTTCTAGAAGAAAAAATGTGGTTTGCATTTTTACATCACCCCATGCTGTTACAGTATTGGAATGAAGCACTGGGCAAAGAGCACGTATCACACTTACAATCTGTCATACCAAAAACGTGGATTCTTGACCCTCGCCCACTTCCACCGCACGCGCTCATTCCTGAATTCACGCCAATGGGCCATCCTATAAACCATTGGCAACAACTGAAAAAACTAACAAAAAAATTCCGCCACTATGTTATTAAACCATCAGGGTTTTCCCCACTCGCATGGGGAAGTCGTGGAGTACATGTAGGACATGACCTTTCACAGAAAAGATGGGAAGCTGCCATTGATGATGCCCTCCAGTCCTTCTATAACACCCCATATATATTACAGGAGTTTCATACTGGACAACATGTAACACTACCTTACTATAATGCAGAAGATGAAACCGTTAAAGATATGACGGGACGAGTAAGGCTTTGCCCCTATTATTTTATTAATGAAGATACTACCCAATTAGCTGGTACAATGGCCACATTATGTTCACTTGAAAAAAAAATTATTCATGGCATGAAAGATGCGATTATCGTTCCTTGTATTGCAGGGGGTAACCTATGACCTTATACTCTGTTGACTGGTGCCCGGAATGTATTTTGGTAAAACAAAAGCTTGCTTCCCTTGAAGTCACTTATGACGAAATTAAGGTTCCGGACAGCCACTCTGAGAGAACACAGTTACAGGAGGCTTCAAATCAAACCTACGTCCCAGTATTGATAGATGACGACACTGTCCTTACCGAAACTACTGATATACTTTATCATCTACAAAAAATATATGGATAGTTTACTTTACACAAACTAAAAACGAGTAAATTTTATTTAGCCACTATACGATACGGTGAAAAAAATACTTGAAGCTTATTTAAGGAGAATCGAATGGAGCAATGGAAACAGGCCCTCGCGAAAAGTATCGTTAAGCCTGCTGACCTTGAAAAATATCTCGGTGTTGATGCCCACACCATAGAGGATGTGGTCAAAGAATTCCCAATGCGCATCACCCCAATGTGGATGAAACTCATCAAGGAAAAAGGTGACCCGTTTTGGCGCCAAGTAGTACCCATTCCCGAAGAGCTTACTGATGAAGCAAAAGATGATCCTCTGCATGAAGATACTGATAGCCCTGTCCCTCACCTGGTACATAGGTATCCAGATCGCGTATTGTTCATGGTTACAAACCAATGCCCTATCTACTGCAGATTTTGTACCAGAAAACGCCTTGTGGGAAAGTCAGGGTTTCTAAAAAAAGGAGAAATTGATCGCGCTATTGATTATATTCGGGAGCATTCTGAAATTCGTGACGTGATTCTCTCTGGCGGTGACCCTCTCCTCCTCCCAGATCGTTTACTTGAACGCATCCTAAAACTACTTAGAAAAATTCCTCACTTGGAGCTTATTCGAATTGGCACACGTGTACCTGGATCGCTTCCAGATCGCATTACGCCTTCACTATGCGCAATACTGGAAAAGTACCATCCTATATTTATGAATCTTCACTTTAATCACCCTGATGAGTTAACCCCAGAAGTACACAAGGCTTGTGGAATGCTTGCAAATGCGGGAGTACCTCTCGGATCTCAAACAGTTATTTTAAAGGATGTTAACGACAATCCTGAGACAATGAAGACACTCATGCACGAGCTTTTAAAAGCCAGGATACGCCCCTACTACCTCTATCAAGCAGATACAACACGTGGTGCAAACCACTTCCGTACACCTGTAGAGTGTGGAATGAATATCATCCAATCAATTCAGGGCCACACCAGCGGAATGGCTGTACCTCATTTTGTTATTGATGCTCCAGATGGAGGAGGAAAGATCCCACTCCTCCCTGATGGATACCTTGTTCAGATTGACGACAAGAATGCTACACTCAAAAACTACGAGGACAAGACATTTAACTATCCTCAACCAAACGATAACTTGATTTCTGAAACAGCTACTAGCTGCAATACAAGTAATGGGCACCCCACAACTTCTCGTTTAAATAATAATCAAGACACCTCCACTTACCCTGAGGAACTCAATGAATACAAATCAATCCCATCAAGCGCCTGACCATATTCTTGCTATAGAAAGAATTCTTGGATTTGTTCTTCTTTTTGTCGGATTTATTCCTGTGCTCCTCTCATTATCAAGCCCCGCCTTTGAGGTAGGAATTACACCATTCTTAATGTTTCTTGGAGGCATTATACTGACTGCACATAGCGTATTCTCACATTGGTCCCGATGGATTGTTATCGGAATTGCCGTTGCACTTGATATTGCAATTTTCATCAGTGGGGAAGTTCTCTTATGGCATAAGCAAGCATTGTTCCTAATCGCGGCAATAGGAGGAATATACGCTTACGTCACTACAGATAGAAAAGAAAAGTCTCAGGCAAATTAACTTTCACACATCTCAATTGTTATCTCAGTGACTGTTTCTATTATTATTCCAACTCTCAATGAAGAAACAACTATTGCACAAACCCTACAGCACCTTCATACGCTCCCGCGTCATGGAATAGCATTAGAGATTCTTGTAGTAGATGGGGGAAGCCGTGACCAAACGCTTGCACTAGTAAATAGCCCAACACGAATACTTTCTACATCGCCAAGCAGAGCAAAACAGATGAATACTGGTGCAAAAGAGGCCCTTGGCGAGATCCTTCTCTTTCTCCACGCAGATACACTACTGCCCAATACCGCATTACAAGACATGCAAACGGCATTATCAAACCCATCTATTGTCGGCGGACGCTTTAACGCCAGAACAGATCACGACGTTGGTTTACTGTGGCTAGTGTGCCAAATGGTAAACTTTAGATCTCGAGTAACTCGTATTGCAACAGGTGATCAAGGAATTTTCGTCCGCCGTTCAGTTTTTCACTCCATGGGAGGATATGCTGATATCCCCCTTATGGAAGATATTGATTTTAGTAGGCGTATGAAAGCAGAAGGTTCTATTGCAACCCTCAAATCATGTGTGATCACATCAGCTCGTCGATGGAAAACGAATGGTATTCTACAGACAATTTTTTTAATGTGGGCTTTTCGTCTTTTGTTTTTCATTGGCTTTCACCCGAAAACATTAAAACGCCTCTATAGAGACATTAGGTAATAATTTTAAAATGCCAAAGCGAGCTCTCGTAATCTATGGAAAAGCCCCAATCCCTGGCACAGTAAAAACACGGCTTTGTCCTCCCTTGGAGCCTGAAGAAGCTACCGCTCTACATTCTAGTTTCTTAATTGACTCCATCGAACGAGCAAAAAAAGTATCTCGGGTTATTAAAACTGACTGCTTTTTAGCATGTCATCCTGATACAAAACACCCTTTTTTTAAAGCATTACAGTCACAACATAGCGTTAAGCTACTAGAGCAGCGTGGAAACACCCTTGGGGAGAAAATGAACAGCACAATGAATGAGTTGTTTGCCAGAAGCTTCGACTCTGTAGTTATTACCGGATGTGATATTCCTACTCTTCCAGCAGAGGAGATCTGTCATGCTTTTCAATTACTAGACAAACACGACTGTATAATAGGTCCATGTCCAGATGGTGGTTATTACCTCATTGGATTAAAATTTCCATGCGAAGACATTTTCATGAATATTCCTTGGAGCACACCTGAAGTACTTAGCCTAACAAAACATCAAGCAATATCCATAAACCTAAATCTTTCATACACCAACTCTTGGCCTGACATCGACACCATAAACGACCTCATAGACCTCGGCAAAACGGCAAACCAAAAAAGCTTGTCACAACGTACTGCAAAACTACTTAAGACACTATCTCATCGACTAAAAGATACGGGCAAGCCTCTTTGACTCCACAATTTTCCTATGAGATAATCCCGCGGCTCCGATAATTTTTGCCGTCCCCATCGTCTAGTTTGGCCTAGGACACCGCCCTTTCACGGCGGCGACAGGGGTTCAAATCCCCTTGGGGACGCCATTTCATTTGCTAATTTCTACATCCTTCTCACAATGAGATTGAATGGCAAAAAAAATTCCACTAAAACACAGTGAAAGCGGCATGATACAAAACGGGGCCTATGGGTTCAGCTGGACTTATTTATTTTTTGGCTGGATGGTCCCACTTATCAGGGGAGAATTAGGAGTTGCTGCCCTGCATCTTTTATTCTCTATTGTCACATTTTGGCTATGGCAATTAATTGCTGCCTTTCTATACAATAAGCAATATATGACAAGAATGCTGACAAATGGATGGGAATTAGCAGGATCAGAAGCACAAAACCTCTCAGCGAAGGCCTCATTAAATATCACTTAACCGGCATGCGAGAACATGTTTTATTTCAATTACTTTGGTCAGTAACACTACAAACCTGTTAAAACAAACCCCTGTTGTAGGGCGCCCGATTATATATTTGAATAGCTTGAGAAGCCGTATATAATACAGACCAAAGATCATTGGGGTCAGTATCAAAGATATGATATGCATTTCCCCGTATCAAGTGCCACACACCTTGTGCCATTTCAGCTTCTAACTGCCCTGGTGACCAGCCAGAATAACCAGAATATACTCTGAACCTCTTCTCAGACCACGGTGCCTCAGGAGATTCCTTTAACACATCAAAATTAGTACTAATATAGATATCCTCTAACACGTGATGGCCTATTGGTGGCCGTTTAAAATGACGAAATAGAATAATGGGAAGTAATCTCCGAACAGGCCCCCCAATATAGACAGGAAGGTCAATGTTCGAAAACTCACTAATCATAGGCAGTACGTTTGACAGGCTTGTTTGTGTAGGCCGATTAATGACAACCCCATTTGTGCCAGCATCGCCATGCTCCCACAAAAGAACGACTGTTTTTTTAAAATTCTGATCTCTTAACGATGGGTCAGCAATTAAAAATAATCCTTGTTCAATTGACGGGAAATTGCCAGAGGAAAAGGCAAATGAAGGGAAAGATACAAAACCTATAAAAACTGTGTAGAAAATTATGACAGTTGTGATATTACGCTCTGCGGTCAAACCTATCGTAGATCTAAGCATTAATCAATACGTGCTGGCCAAGGTATATCTTTGAGAACATGAGATGCAAGTCTCTGTAACAATTCAAGCTGTTCTTTTAAGTCCTCTTCATTCCAAATATCCCTTAGCCCTTCAGCGAAAACACGGTCACGTGAAAAAATAAACTGGAACTCTTCAGATGATGAAACATACCACAACCCTCGTAAACGAAACCACGCAACAATAAGCTGCTCAACAAAAGAAGGTAAAACAAACTTTGCTCGATCAGGACTATCCGTGAGTTCTTGCATTTTTCCAACCCAATGATAGCACTCTGCTTTGAGCATGATCCTCTCATTGATCGAAGTATGTGGAGGTCCTTGTTTAAAACGTTTTCCAGCCATTTCACAAATTTTTGATGAAATTCCATCTCGTTCAAATAGAACTTTTGCTTTTCGAAGAAATGGCGCCATTGAAAGTGAGTTAGTTAAGTCATCCTCAATCGATTTTTGATTCCGATAGGAGATCTCGAGAAGTCTTCTTTTTATACGAACCCATTCAAGATCTTGCTCTTCACCTTTAATAATTGCAAAGACAACAAGCTTCCCTCTTCTCTTAGAGTTGTGATCAAAATCAATCACAGGCATCATAAGTCCAAGTAAATCCCCTCCACGCTTCCCTTTTACATGCCTCAAGAGAATTGGAAGAATATCATTAAGTTCGTCATCAAGTTCATCGCAAATCCATTCTGGAAGTACCGGCTCCTCCAAAGTAACGGAGGGATTAGGCAGTGCCTCACTTGAAACATCGCTATGTGAGGAATCAAGTTCAGAGTCATTATCAGCCGTCGTCTCAGCAGTATTTTTCCCAGAATCACTACCAAAGTTTTCTGAAGATGTGATGGAAGTGTCTTCGCGAGATAGATATCCAACCTCAGGAACATCTGATTGGGTTTCTATTTTCTGTTCTTCACTCATTTGACGCTCCCTTTAAACGATAACGCAAAATCGTTCCTTTAGCTCCCACTGCCCACCCTAGAGATGGCGTAACAAAATCAATTCCCCATAATGTATTTTCAGTTTGGGGCTTTAAATTCTCCCACGATACACCCCCATCAACGGTGTGAAGAAGCATTCCATGCTCACCCGTAACCCAGCCCTGTTTTGTATCAACAAATACAATACCTGTAAGTTCGTTATTCGTCTCAGTAGGTTGAAAGTTCCAAAGATGCCCTCCATCAGTAGTTACTGCAATGATTCCATTAGCTCCACTAGCCCATCCATGTGTGGAATCAACAAACGACAAATCAGTAAGCCTCATTGAAATACCCACTCCTGAAAATCCAATTATATTAAGAGGCTCCCAGGTACTTCCCCCATCTGAGGTGTGGTAAATCTCCCCTCTAACACCACCAACCCAACCATGCGTTGAGTTTATAAAGGTTACAGAAGAGAACCATCCAACATCAGGAATTGATTGCACAACCCAAGTCTTGCCTCCATCACTAGTATGAAATACCTCACTAAAGGTTCCAACAGCCCACCCATGAAGATCGTCAACAAAATCCACTGAAAGAAATGCATTTTGTCTTTCCTGTTTCTGAACTTTCCAAGTATCTCCCCCATCACTAGTATGTAAAATAGTCATAAGGTCCCCAACAGCCCATCCCTTATACTCAGTTACAAAATCAACACTCATAAGGCTTAAGCTAACAGTACTTTCCAAGGAGGTCCAACTTCCTCCTGCATCACGTGTCCGAAGGATTGTCCCTGACTCTCCCACAACCCAGAGGGTTTTTTCATCAATAACTGACAAATCTGCAAGAGTATGAGAAGTTCCACTTTCTAGAGTCATCCATTCAACTTTCTCTGCAGGGCACCCAGAAAGAAAAACTACCAAACAAATACTAGTTACAATAAAATAGTTTAAGCGAAATAGTTTCACGGAATAGCAACCACCCCATGAGGATCTTTTCCAACAGGAATACTAGCAATAACGGTATACGTGGAAACATCAATTACCTCAAGCGTTTCTGTATCTCGACTTGTAACATACAATTCTTTTCCATCAGGAGAGAAAACTGGGATATCAGGACGTTTACCCAATGAAACTGTTGCAAGAACCTTCCGCCGTGGAACATCAACAAATGAAACTGTATCATCGCCGCGATTTGTTACAGCAACAATTTTTCCATCCGATGTCATTGCAAGACCATGAGTCTCTTCCCCTAAATTCATCTCAGCAACAACGGTATTTGTTTTTGTGCTAATGACAGAGACCTGATCTTCACCACCTTCAGTGACCCATATCTCTCCACCATTTGGAGTCATCTCAATACCCATTGCATCTTTACCCGCAAATATTTCATCAATTGTTTTACGTTCCCAAGTATCAATTACAGTCACATCCGCTGATCCAGAATTACTCACATATGCATAATGGCCATCAGCACTAAATACTGTAAGCATAGGTTTTTTACCAACCGGTATTGTATCGATTACCTTCTGTTCTGCTAGAGAAATAATAGATACCGTATGCTCACCAACATTTGCGGTATAAAGATATTGTCCATCTGGAGTGACGGAAACACCATGAGTTTTAGCTCCAGCTGAAATGCTCGCAACTTCACGCTTTGCCTTGGTATCAAATATTACAACGTCATGGCTACCAACATTAGCAATATATAGATGATCTCCAGTTGCAGATGCCGCCAAATTATGTGGTTTTTTTGCAGAAAGTGGGATTGTATCAAGAACCTTTTTCGAATCCCCATCAATGATTGTTAAGGAATTAGACCCTTGATTTCCAACGTAAATCGTCGTAGCCTGTGAATGTGAAACTAGTAAAAATACGGAAAGCATAGATAACAAAACTACAAGAAGTAATTGCCTATTTTGAACACGAACCATCACAGAACCCTCCCTCACTTTTCTGATACTGAACGCATTGTACGTAGAAAATTAACGACATGCCAGCGATCTTCCTCTGAAAGTCGCAACTGCCAATTCGGCATAGCCCGTCGTCCAACTGTGATTTTCCAATAGAGACTTCCGTCAGACTGTTGCTGAGTCAGCGAGTCAAAAAAGTTTGTTGGCAAAACCCCCAAACTGTCTGATGACGGCCCATTCCCATCGCCTCTCGCTCCATGACAAACCTGACAATTTTTGGCATAGATGAGTATTCCTCTTCCAATCGATGCTTGCGTAGGGGAAATGGGATTCTTACGTGCCTGCTCTTCAGGCGGGACCTCCCACGAGGAAGGTTGTTCCAGAGCAAACGCAAAAGTGCCGAAAATAAGAAGTAACATAAGACCGAGAAGACCAGTCCATCTCAAATGAATTGCTAACACACTGCACCCCCTCTACCCCTCGGTAAACCTGAGCATGGTAGATGCCTGATACATTTTGTCCTCACTACTTGTGAAAACAACACGAAGAGTACCTTCCTCAACAGCACGAAGCTTAAATGTGATCATAGGGTCATCACTCAATGCCGCACTCATTTCATACGTTGACAACAAGGTATTTCGAAAAAACACTTCCATTTTTTTGATATAGAACGCTGGCTCACCCTTTGCAAAAACATGTTCAGCAATCATTCGAAGGCCCGTTCTTGCTGGATGTCTCATTTTTGCCTGAACTTTGATTACTTTGCCCTTCGAAATACGTAACGGCAAACGAATACGAGGAGGAGTAATTACCTGTGGTGGTGGTGTTTCTGCTATTTTTTTCTTATGCCCGCTATGTTCTTCTGCCATTTAGCACCCACCCACAGCTACATCCACATGGTGTTCACTAAACCATTTACCATGCTGATTACATTCTGCAACGACATAAACCGTTGACTTCCCAGAATCTATTCGAAGCTGAGAGTAAAGATACACCTGCCCATTCGCTGGGGTAAAATTAAAAGTCCCCTTCCACATAAGCGGATCTTGATAGTCTATGATCTGGACATTCGTGACATAGTGGTCTGGATCCATTGGATGATCCATCTCAACAATAATCGGAGCATTGGCCCCATCAGGAATTACATCGGGCATACGAATCATTGGAATATGAAGTCTTTCAAATGGAGTCAGTAAATCCCAATCCGTAGGAAATTGAATAAGCCTAGAATCACCTACCGCACCTATTGCAGACCCACCGAACAAGTGAGGAAGAACAAGTGCCCCCATCCCCAAAAATCCTGCACGAAAGACTTCCCGCCTAGTCAGAGCCACATCTTTTGTGTCATCTAACTTCCTCTGACCAGGCGAATTCAAAATCATAGCTGTTTCTCCATCTACTTAAGTATCAGGACACTCGTATCTGAGATTGCTTTCTGTCCCATGATCATTATTGTGTCCAAGTATCCATCAAATTTTAAGATCCCACTTAAGCGTTTCGAGATACGCATTTACCGCATCTAACTCCTTTTGAGACAAGCTAAATGTTGGCATAAAGGTTCTCGGATCCATTTTTTGAGGATCATCCAGCCAACTGCGTCTCCAGTCAGGTAAGATCTTGCTCCCCACGTGAGTTAGATCTGGATACCCCCAAACACCCCTCGCATCATCGCCCTCTCCAATAGTATGACATGCTTGACAATCATACCCTTTGACCAATTCTTCACCAATTTTTTCTAAAGACTGTCCAGAAGCGAGAACTTTTTCTTTATCAAAAGGCAATGCTAAGGTTTCAAGAAAAGCAATCACATCTGCAACTTCCTGATCATTTTGCCAGTCAAAAACAGGCATATAGGTTTGAGGGAACATTTCCGTAGGATCCCAAATCCAGTTGAACAACCACTGCTTACTTCGTCGAAGCGTTACCTGGTTAAGCGTCGGTCCACTTTCTCCACCGATATACTCACCACCCTGATATACGCTGTGGCACTGGAGGCACATAGTGCCCTCACCCCAGTCTTTTTGAAATAAAGCCTCGCCACGCTTGGCATCACCAGCGGGAATGTCTGCTAATTCTCCACCAAGAGGCCCTGCCGCTGGGGCTAAACGGATCGATGGATGCATATCCTCAAATGAAACCGCAGCCGCTGGGGCTGGGGTTGGAGTTGAGGCCGCCGGTGCAACAGTGGCAGCTGGGGCTGGAGCAGCCTCAGAGTCAACGTCTTCGGAATACGTTGCACAGCCTGCAAAAACAAATATAACCGCCGTAAAGATAAGGCCATAAAATATCCATGCCCTCGATTCTGTACTCTGTGCTTTGAAAGTACTCATCAGATCCTCCTAATCTTAAATTTCATGTCGCAAACATTACTGTTCGACAGCAACAGCATTGAAGTAAATATCACTGCACCCCACTGCTGGGCACCGAGAAAGTTTCTCTCGATCGTGCCGTTGATCCGTCCACATAACAAGAAAATGCCCTGATTCACCAATAGCTAGGCTTGGAAACAATTGATCTGCATCACCCTTGTCATCATCAAGTCTAGTATTTTTAGAAAAGGTCATCCCTCCGTCATTACTTGAAGAAAAATATATATCAAAGTTTCCATGTCGCTTATCCTCCCATGCGACACCAATAATTCCATCAGGCGTAACTCCAATACTCGGGTGAAATTGATAGGCACGAGAGGGATCATCACTAACCTTCACACTTGGGCCAAAAGACACCCCAGCATCTACACTTTTTGCAAAGTAAATATCTGGCTGACTCTCAGCTCTCAGATCATGCCACGCAACGTAAATATTCCCATGCGAATCAACGGTCAAACTTGGGTTAAACTGGTGTGTTCCGGTATCGTCGTCATCAACTTTGAAATTTCGGCTAAATGATTCCCCACCATCAACACTTTTTGAGAAAAAGATGTCCGCATTACCTTTCCGATGATCGTGCCACGCAAGATAAATATTTCCATTTTGGCTCACAGCCATACTTGGATAAAGTTGGCCCGCACTTCCAAATTCGTCAGTTACCCTGATGTTGTGACCAAATGTTTTTCCTCCATCAGTACTCTTGGAAAAGTATATATCAGCTTGGGCACGCCGATAATCTTGCCAAGCAACATAAACTACACCCTCTTCAGAGCCTAAAGCGACCATTGGATGTGTCTGAAATGCTGCAGGCTCAACATACTCAGGATCGCCAAATTCATCCACTTCAGGCTCCCTGGTTTCATCATCATTGACTTTAACGCTTGGATAAAAAGCATCAAGAACACCTGGGGAAGCACTGCGAGAAAAATAGATATCCTGGTCTCCATCGCGCTCATCCAACCACACAATATAAACATTGCCCCTTACATCAATGGTTGAAGTTGATCCATAGAGATGGGCCTTACCAGGAACATCATTGACGCGAACCGACTTGCTGAACGTGGCCCCATTGTCAACACTTTGCATGGCAAAAATATTTGACCGTCCAAGACGTTCATCCGACCACGTGGCGACAAGCAAATGTTTTCCGGAGTCTAAAACCTTCGACGCCAAGCCGCGCTGTCCGGCAGACAGGGTCATTGCAGCCACCTGGCCTGCAGGATAGTCAGAAATCCTAAAGTTTGACTTTGCTGTAGTCTGCCCCACCTGGCCACTCCAGACCCAAACTGCTGCGGTCACAATTACGGTTACAATTAAAATACTGCGCCGCAATGCTAAACTACTTCAAACTTTCAAGATACGTTGTAATTGCAGTAATTGAAGGCTCATCAAGATTAAAGTTTGGCATGAAAGTCCCCTCCTTAATCACATCAGGGTCTCTCAGCCAAATATGCTCCCATTCCCTGTAAATCTTACTACCAATATGGGTTAGATCTGGATACATTTTCCGGCCTTCCCCATATTCACCAATCACATCAGGGTCTCTAGTAATGGTGTGACATGCACGACAATCAAAAGCGGTCACTAACTCAGCACCAGCGGCAATATTTGGTCCACCATGCTTGCTAATCACTGCAGCAGTGTCAGGGACGGTTGCTGTGATCATTAAAAACGCTGCAATATCGGCAGCTTCCTGCTCATTGTTCCATGGAAACTGCGGCATTGGAGTCTCAGGATAGATCGAGCGAGGCTCAAAGATAAACTCCGAAAGATGCTGCTCAGAACGACGAAGGGCAATCTCGGTTAAAACTGGTCCAACTCTCCCACCGGCCAGTTTTTTTGATCCATCAGCTTGCTCTTCATACAAGGCCTCATGGTCAATGATATGACAGTTTACGCAAAGGCTCTTCTTGTATAGATCAATGCCTCTTTGTACATCCCCTACCAAAGTTTGCTCTTCTGCAAAAACCTGTGTACTTCCAAAAAACATGCCAACCAAACCTACCATACAAGCGCCGGCCAACATCTTTTTGAAAAGCACAAAACAGTGCTTGTAGTGCTTCATTTCGACCTCCTCTTAATAAAAAAAAACTGGCTCCCCACACCGATGCACTCATAGTAACAAAATTTTAAATTTAGCGCACAAAAAAAAGGGGGAGGAGATGATTCTCCTCCCCCTCGGGTACACTTTCGTAAAGCAAAGAAAATATCAGGTTACATGGCACCGGCAACCGGTCCGCCCGGTAAAATTTTCTTGGCGCCAGGTTTCCACTTTTTCCCTTTACTAAACATTGCAATGTAGTTCGCGAGGTCAACAGCACCCTGGGAATTGGCATCCATCCATTGCCCCTTGTTGAAAGCGGCAATGCACATGCTGTTCATACCAACAAGATTGACCACAAACCCACGGCGCGGCCCACGGGGTTTCGGAAAGCTCACCGCAGCACCCTTAAGGGTTGGAATCGACAATTTCGGTCGAAAAACAAACCCACCTGGTTTAATAACTTCAGTCGTAGCGGCACCACCAATTGATCCGCCACCTTCATGGCAACTGGCACAACTCTGCCCCGCATTACCATTTCCAATGGTTGGATCGTGATAGAGCTTCTTACCTCGCTCCAATGACGCTTCCATCGTATCTGGCTTCATGTTCATCATTGACTGCTGTAACGCCTTAGTATCCTCTTCCGACATATATGGGTCGGCCATAATTCTAACATCGACGGCTTTAGCTTTAAGCAGCTTTGCCTCCATCGAATCGGCCCCAATTCCCTTTGAGTCGGCAACCGTGGTAACAGCTCCACCGCCACCACAAGACGCGAACGCAAACAACGGTATGGCTAATAGGCTAATATAACGTTTCATTGTGATCCTCCCTTGTCCATCAGATCCATAAGGCCTTCCGTTAGCACCATTTGAAATTAAGGTAAGTTCGGTTTACCACCTGGGTTATACCGTTTTCCCTTACTCAAACTGGCAACATAAGCTTCAAGATCAACGGCCTGGTGAGAGTTTTTGTTGAGAGGCCTGCCTTTCAAGAAAGTCATGAGGCACATATTGTTCATACCCATAAGATCCGTGACAACCTTCATAGGTCCACGAACCGCAGGAAAATTGACTGCAGCTCCCTTCAAGGTAGGAATTGCAACCTGCATTTCCATGCCTTTCCACTTCATTGGAGCAGTCCCACCAACAGATCCACCACCACTATGGCAAGTGGCACAACTCTGTCCAGATGTATTATGCCCAAGCTTGGTGTCATTGAACATCTTCTTGCCAGCATTAACGGAGTCTCGCAAGGTAATAATTGGGAGGTCGGCCATGGTCCCCATTCCAACCATGCCCTGCTCCGGAGTTAAAAGGGCATCATATGCGGTCTGACCCATGGCAGCGCCCGTAAAACCTACAATACAGAGTAAAACAGCGACGCTCCCCGCAAGCAAAAGAACTTTTGCCATTTTCATCGCATTCTCTCCTATAGGATTAAGATGTTTTGATTACATTGCCCCAGGTACTGGTGTTGGGACAACCTTCTTTCCGCCTGGTTTATATCTTTTGCCCTTGCTCAAAGATGCCACATAGGACTGAAGATCTACCGCAGGCCTCATGTTTTTGTTAAGTGGCAATCCCTTCATAAAGGTCATGATGCACATATTGTTCATGTCCGCGAGATCAGCAATCCTTTTCATTGGACCTCGAATGGCAGGGAAGTTGACAGCAGCACCTTTGAGAGTCGGAATGGCAACCTTCATCTTCATACCCTTCCAACTCATTTCTGCAGCTCCGCCAATGGACCCACCGCCACCATGACAGGTAGCACAGGACTGTCCGGTCTCATTTTTGCCCAACTTGGGATTGTTAAACATCATTTCCCCTCGCGTTACGGATGCTTCGAGGGTGTCGGGCTTCATTTTCATCATCATCTCTTTCATCTTCATAACTTTTTCTTTAGGTACATAAGGATCCATTTTCGGCATCCCTTTCATACCCTCACCTGCTGTAGCATATAGCGACACCCCAAAAAATGCGACGAGGACCGCCACTGCTGCTGCAACTACGACCTTTTTCTGCATATGAACTACCCTCCCTTCTTATTTGTTAAAACGCAGTATTTCAAAAAACAATATGTAATATGCTCACAAAACGTCATAGCTAGTCCAGAATGGAGGCCAGCATACGTAACGTAGCGCACAAAAGTACCATACGAAATTCAGCATTGTCAAGAAATAGATATAGGTAAAAAAATGGAAAAAGCTCGTGAAATCGCTACTTTTTGGGCTCCGAGATATGCGCGTTTGGCACCTTCTATGTAATTCCTGCAGACCATCAAAGATTATGGTACTACTTTGCATGTCCTGGGTGTTTGGTCTATGATCTTGCTCACCTCAACCAACGAAATCCGGTCATAGCAATATCCCTTAATATGCCCTATTCCAAATGAGCAAAAACATAAAAAAAACCGATAAAAGGCCCGTAAAACAAGAAACCCAAGAATCTGGGCTGACCCCATACAGTCCACTCCAGCAATACCTTACCGAAATACGTCGATACCCACTGTTAACGCGCGAGGAAGAGCAGCGGCTGATCAAAGAGTACCTCGAGCACGGTAAACGTGAATCTGGAATCAAACTAATACTCTCAAACTTACGCCTAGTTGTTTCAATTGCGGGCCCCTATTCTCGTCCGGGAACAGATCAGCTGGACCTCATACAAGAGGGCAACGTTGGCTTATTACAAGCACTAAAACGCTATGATCCATCAAAAGGGACACGGTTTGGGACCTATGCCGCATGGTGGATCAAAGCCTATATTCTCCGCTATGTTGTCGCGAACTTCCGCTTAGTAAAAATTGGTACAACGCAGGACCAGAGAAAGTTATTCTATAACTTAAAAAAAGAGCGCCAGCGCCTTGAATCTGAAGGATTTATTCCAGACACAAAACTCCTCGCTGATCGCTTGAGTGTGAGGGAACGAGATGTCTGGCAAATGGAGCAGAGACTTGGCAATCGCGAAATTCCATTACACCAACCATTTGGGGAAGACTCCGACCAAACCCTGCTTGATGTCATTCCGTCAACAGAACCAAGCATTGACGTTGAAATCGCTGAAAAAAGACTACAGGAACTATTCCAAAAGACCCTCAGGGACTTCACTAAAACCCTAAATGACAGAGATCGCTTTATCCTCACACATCGTATTCTCTCAGAGTCACCCATCACACTTGAGAATCTTGGAAAGCGCTTTGGCATCACGAAGGAAAGAAGCAGACAACTGCAAAACAGAATTATAGAAAAACTACGCGATTTTGCAAAAAAAACAATTAAAGACTTTGATCAAATAAAGATATAGAAGCAGTTGATATATATAGTTTTTATACAAAATATTTATTAAGTTTATGTGGCGGACTCAAGCCTGAAGGCTTCTCCTGGTCCCTCTCAACTCAAAATACATATCCCTAACCTCATGCGGACACTCGTTACACGCCAGAATGCCAGAGCTTCCCACGGTGTGATGCCGCTGATCCTGCCTAATTGTTCCAGGAGACCTCAATGAATCAGGTCCTGCATCACGAAAATCAAGCCCACAAAACCCCAAGACACGTTGAATCTCAGATGGTGAGTCTTCAAAAAAATCATCGTAAAACGTTACTACCATTGGAGTATCTTCTCCATGCTTGAGAGCAGCATCCATATACTGCTTCCAAAGCCTGATGCCAACCTCAAGCGACCATCCATGCCGTACCTTGAGAGAACTCGCAACATCTACAGGATTTCGAACAACTAATACCAAGCGCAATGCACCAACTACCTGCTTCCAAAATGGCACCGTCAGCGTCGTACGCGGATCTTTCCAGCCCCACTTTAGAAATTGACGATTGGTGTACGCTCGACTAAGCGCCAAGCTTGCCTGTTCCAAAAGCACAGAGGTGGAAGAAGATTTTTCCCACCCATCTTGCCATACTGGCGGTTTCATCCATGCCCCCCCCTGCAACTCTAGGAGGCGATCATTGAGATCCATAATATCCCTATTCTCCCAAAACCCAAACGGATTATCCGCCTGAGGAGCTAAAAGTCGCTCTGGGGCCCCAAGGTCAACCCCAGCAAGATTAAGTATTCGGGCAACCATTGATGTTCCACTACGATGCATCCCAATAATACAAATCGGGGGACTCGGACTAATAAACATTGACAGGACTCACTACAATATTGATCAACAAGCGCCCTCCTTAGCCTGATCACGGGACAAAACACCACTTTCAGTACTAGAAGAAATGGTTGTCTCCATATAGGCTAATCCTACAAAACGTTTTGCGCTATGAACCTGAAATACCAAGAGATCCTTGCGCTTATCAAGCATCCGTACGTGTGTACCAAGCTTCTCTGTTACGCCACAACTCAAGATATAATTTCCTGTGTGAAGCTGGTTAAGAACAGAAAACTCGACCTTTAAAACAGTACCTCCCACCTGCTCACCCAAGAGATGCCCTGCATTGTCTGTGCTAATCCCATATACCGCGACACCTATCGGAGTATGAATCGCCATACCAGCACTAACAGCCTCCATGTCACGATGAAATTTAATGGTCATTGTTATAGTGGCACACTCCCCTCTCTGAAGAGCGCGACAAGGCTCGCGGTTATGATCGTATAATTCAACCTCAACAATCTCTGCATCACCAGACCCAAAACGATACTCCTCACCATCCGATGATGATTGAAATCCCATATCCTCCAAACTCTTTTCACCATCATCAAGCCAATACGCACGAGAGCCCTGGCTAACCTTCAAACGCGCGACATACTCCTCTTCACGGCGAGACAACAGTTCTTTATACGCATGAAAGACACTAACAGGTGAGCCTGAAGTAAGCATACGCCCACGATCAAGCAAAATAGCCTCATCACACACAGTTTGAATAACCTGTGCACTATGAGAAGCCAATATAATTGTTTTACCAGCTTTCTTTGCCTGTTCAAGCCTCCGATAGCATCGTCGCTGAAACATACTGTCACCGACAGCAAGCGCTTCATCAAGGATAAAGATATCCGCATCTATGTTTGCAGCAACAGCAAAAGCGAGCCTGATGTACATACCTGATGAATAAGTCTTAACTGGCTGATCAAGAAAAGTACCAATCTCTGCAAAATCCTCAATTAGATCGAAGCGTTCATCCATTTCTTCACGACTAATTCCTAGAACAGCACCATTGAGATATACATTTTCTCTCCCAGTAAACTCTGGATCAAACCCTGCTCCCAACGCCAATAACGCTGCAATTCTACCTTTGAGAAAAACCTCTCCAGTGGTAGGCTGTAAAATACGGGCAAGAAGCTGCAACAAAGTACTCTTACCTGCCCCATTTTGCCCAACAAGCCCAACAATTCTCCCTCTCTCTACCTCAAATGAGATATCACGCAATGCCCAATACTCTTCATGATAACTACGTCGTCGGATAGATAGGATTTCACGCAAACGATCTGCTGGGCGTCGATACACGTTATAAGCCTTTGATAGGTTTTTTACAGAAACTGCGTTCATAAAATATATCCTTGAAAGGCTAAGAGACAAAACGGTTTAGACATCACAAAACATCAGCAAAAGCAGGACGCGATCTCATAAAAAAGATATATCCAAGCCCAGCAACCATAACCATTACAAAAGTCAATCCTAAAAACCCATAGAGATCTGGCACAGTTCCTTCTATTATCGTAAGCCTATACGCCTGTACCAAGTGAGCCATGGGGTTTATTATCAATAAAATCTTTAATGACTCAGGAACTAGCTCTGCAGGATAAATAATCGGAGTGAGAAACATCCACATCTGCGTTCCTATACCAATCGCATGAGAAGTATCACGTAGAAAAACACCCAAAGACGCGATTGTCCATGCTAAACCCAACGTGAATAACAACTGAAGGACCACAAGCACAGGGACCAGTAAAACTGTCCACGTCAACGGCGTAAAAAATATCCCAACTAATCCCAGCAATAATGTCAGACCAATCCCGAGCTGGATCATTCCAGAAATTGATACCGCAACTGGAAGAATCTCTACCGGAAAGATTACACGTTGAACAAAATGTGCGTTCTCACGGATCAGTGATGCAGAACGGTTTAATGCATCACTGAACGTAAGCCACGGAATCATTCCACATAAGAAATATACTACGAAATCTGCACTGCGACCTCCCCCAAAACGAACCTTTAGGATTGTGGAGAATACAAACGTAAAAATAAGAATGATAAGTAATGGTGTAATGACGGCCCAAGTAAAGCCAATTGTTGCCCCCTTGTATCTAGCCACAAAATCCCTATATACAAACTCTGCAATAAGCTTACGAGAATGAAAAAGTGTAGAGAAAGTATTTAAGCTCAACACATCCCCTTTCTTCGTTTATATCGTCCAAACATGACAATAGGTGGTCATTTGCCTATAACTCAAAAGAGTAATGGGATAAAAAATCAAAAGAACAAATTTTAGCGCGTACAAGCTCTATCTCTTCCTGGCTCCAAACAACATCATGCCTACTCTTATTGGGAGAAGAAAAAATGACATCAGAACACGACGAAAGATAGTTATCAGGGCAATCTATACCTAAAAAATCACACAATATACGTATCCATTTTGCAGGGTTTTCAATTAATGCTTCGTGATAAACATCAAGTATAATATGTTTTTTGATTTTCCCCTTAATTTCCTTCACTGTTTCGCATAAAAGAAAGTGCTCCTCAATCAAGGCCCTGAAGTCAACTACTCCATGCCTCGATCGTTTTAAATATTTGGTTGCAATATTGTCATAGGGGTTTCTTATTACATGGAAAATCTTTATTGGAAGGCCAAGCACTTCACCCAATTTTTTCAACAATTCTGGGTCTTGCCGCAACCTTAAAGTAGCTCTCTGGCCCTTCTTATCACCAATTACCTTTAATGTAGTAAAGCTTCCCTGCCATTGGCCAGGAATCCTGTATGAATGGCCGCCTCTTGCCCGACCTTCCTCAACCCGTGAACGCGAGTTTTGTAGCAGCAAATAAAAAAGGTGCTCTTTACCAACACCTGCTTGAATTTTTTCTAGTGCATCAAGCTGATCGGCAATAATCACATGAGGATGTGCATCAAGCAAAGCCCCTACTAAGGAATGTCCACTTCTCGCATACCCAAGAAACATACAATATGCGCTAAGATCCACAAGGCCATCGCAGTCTCCAAAACTATCCGTAGGAGTAAAAGAGCTAAGATTTTCCATATATATCAAACACGCAAAAATTCCAATTCAACGCCATGAATATCATTTAGACTACGAATCATACGAATATCCTTTTAAAAAACTAAACGGTTCCATTTTACTACGAACCAACTCAATATCCTCAGGCAACCACTCAATTGCATTGCGACTTTTATGAGGAGACTCAAATACAATACCCGCACACTGTTCCACATAATCCAGAGAACACTCAACCCCTAAGAAATCACACATTGCACGCAAATGGTAGACTGGATCTGCAATCATCGACTCATGCCGAATCTCAAACAACTCTGACACAGAAAGTCGTTGTTTTGTATATGAGACCGTTTTGCACTGAACAAAATGTTGATCAATTACAGCTTGCAAGGTTGTAGGTCCTCGCTTTAATCGACGTCTATATTTGGTTGCAATATTGTCATAGGGGTTTCTTATTACATGGAAAACTTTCAGTGGCATTGCGAGCGTCTCTCTCAATTTTTCCAGAAGTTCTGGTTTCTCGTGAAGCCAAAAACTTGATTTTCCACCTTTCTTATCTCCGATCACATGCAAACGTGTAAATTTCCCCTGCCATTGACCAGGCACTTCATAGTTATACCCTGTTGCTTTACGACCTCTCAGTGCATGTGATCGAGAATTTTCTAACAAGAGCGAAAATATTTGATGTTTTCCAAATCTTGCGTCAAGGTATTTCAGCACATCAAGTTCATGAGCCACAGCAATATTTGGATGTGCATCAAGTAAGGCCCCAAGCAATGAAGTCCCACTTCTTGCGTAACCAAGAAACATGCAAAAATTTTGAATGTTCCTCAGGTCTTCACGTGTAGTAATTGCCCCATACGAAGCTTGCACATATCGCTTAATCCAAGCCCAGCGATGAAATTTATTGTGCAGCAAGAATTCTGACATGACGAAAAAACAAAAAGCTTCAACTATATCTCACTATGCAAGAGCGCATAACGCTTCTCAAACAATTCAACTGCAAAGTGGTACAGTGCTGTATCAAGATAGGTGTACTCCTGGATTCTTTCAATTGTATCAGGAGAAAGAGTCTGTTCCGTAATAGTTGAATCTGGCAACGCATTTAGATGCGGAACATCCATCGCTGTTGTCCACCCAAATGTGGCAAGTAAAAGTCTCATTGAGTCTGCAAATCGGTCTGTAATACCGACAAACTCAAAAGATGCAAGCCGCTGCTTAGCTTTAGCAAGCAATTCATCATCACTCATATCTGTTGTCGTATAGGAAAGCAGCTTAGCTTGCTTTGGAAGAATTTCCTGCCCATCATCATCGTAATAACGTTTCGTAAGATCAAAATCCAATGCTAAGTTTCTAACTTGAAAGTTAGTAATAAGTCGTCGCGTAGGAGGAAATTCAAGAAAGTCTTCAATGGTAGATTCAGGATCAAGAAACCTTTCATACCCCACAGCTTTTCTTAATCTATTACGCATCAAATTTTTAAACCTAGAAATAGTTCGACCCACAGGTTCCCTAATCATGGTTATCACTCGTGGCTGCTGAGGCAACAAGGAAATAAGGGTATGTCCTAAATGCCCCGCGAATAATGAATAGCGCTCTAACTCTCTTTGGTCTCGTTTTATTACATCCGCAAGTTCATGCATATAGGAAAATGGAGCAATATGATCGCTAGGAAATTGCTCCTCAATTACAGACCGCAGAGAAGTTCCCGCAGTTTTAGGAATATGAAGAAAGTAAGTCTGAGTTTTTTCTTTTTCCAACTTCATTATTCGCATCAAACCTCTTATCTAGCCTGAAGCACTTTGTAACACGCATTGGTAGCGTTGTTCAAACAACTCATTTGCAAAGGCATACAACTCTGTATCAAGTGCAGTACAGGAACGAATATCCTCAAGAGTCTGCCCTGAAAGTGGGGAGGAAAGTTGAGCCAGGGGTGATGAAACATTCAAGGTGGGCAGCGCCATTGGAAACTCCCAGCCAAACGTATGGCACAATAGTTCAACTGATGCAGTGAATCGATCTGTAATTCCCACAAATGCACATGAAGACAAACGCTTTTTAGCTTTCTCTAAAAGCTCCTTATCACTCATTTCTGTTTCTGTATAGGCAAAAAGCTTGTTCAGCTTTGAATCAATGGCATTTCCATCAAAATCAGTATATGTTTGAGTTAAATCAAAGTCTAATGCGAAATTCCGAACTTGAAAGTTAGTAATAAGCCGGCGCATAGGTTGAAAAGATAAAAAATCTTCTATAGCAACCGCAGGGTCCAAAAATGGCTCATGGTCCCATGGTGCACGCGTCATGCCTAAAGCGTGCTGTTTCATATACCTAAACCTGGAAATTGTGCGCGCGATGGGCTCACGTATCATAGTAATGATTCGTGGTGGAACAGATAAGAGGGAGGGAACGGTATACCCCATATGCCCTGCAATTAGCTTGTAACAACCAAGTTCCTCGCTATCCCGCTTCACCATCTCGGCAAGATCTTGCATAACGGAACATGGGCAAATCTCTTCTGGCAAAAATTGTGATTCAATGATTTTCCTTAAAGACGTACCTCCGGTTTTAGGGATGTGAAGAAAATAAATTTGACTAGAATGTTCAACCGATGGCATAAGGCAATAATATAGATTTTAGGATCAAAAGGTCAGGCTAAGGAACTTTTTATTGTCCCTTATGATAGTTTTTCCGTTAACACAATATCAAAGTCTTCTGGATTACCCACTTCAAGAGAAATAATATTTTTCTCTTTATTATATCCTTTTTTCTTGACGACTAGCTTATATGACCCTGCGGGTAATCCCGTAAAATGATAGCGTCCCTGCTCATCAGTTATAGTCTTATGTTTAAAAACTGTAGCTCCATTACTACGTTCTTTAAGTACAACCTTTGCACCAACAATTGTTTTTTGACTTCCATCCCCACGCACTCCAGAGACAAAACCAGAAACTTCTGCTGCAGCCTCATTTCCGAGAGGAGGGGCAACACGAAAAACTCCATCAAACGTTGTGAAATAAAGCATTCCATCAGTCCCCGTTTTAACATCTAAGGTCCCCATAGTTTGCCCTGGAACAAAGTTTTCCAGCATTACTACCTTGTCATAAAGCGGAGGCAAGAGCTTAATTCTTTGTACTTGTCCAGTATTACAATCTGTAAAAAAAAGATCGTTACGATACTGTTCTGGAAAAGTATTTGCAGAATAAAAGTCCATGCCAGTTGGACAGATAGATGGAGTAATATTGAGGATGGGATCCGTAAACTGAGGATCGGGAGAAATACAATTCCCTGCACAGATAGGCCAACCATAATTCCCTCCGGCATGGAGCATGTTAATCTCATCCTCATTTCTACCATTTTCGCTAAAAAATCCTTCCCCAGTGATTGGATGCACTGCAATACCAAAGCTATTTCGAACACCCAACGCATAAACAGGAGAGTCAGCGATTGGATTATCGTCTGGTATAGAGCCATCTACATTGATCCGAAGAATTTTACCTTGTACCAATGCAGGATCCTGAGAAAAATCTTTAAACCCTGTATCTCCTCTTGTAATCAAGAAAGTATTATCTTGTAAAAAAACCAACCTACCACCGTTGTGCTTCCCATCCCCTGGTTGCCTCAAAATTTCAACTTCATCAATACCAACTCCTGCAACATCCTCGAATCGAGATACTACAATTTCATTGGGAGTTGGAGTATACATCACATACAAAAACCCGTTTTCTGAAAAATTAGGATCAGCCGCTAAGCCAAGCAATCCCAGGCCACGAGCCCCCCCAACATCAAATGATGTAGCAACATCAAGCGTCAAGAAAGGCTCCGAAAGCAAAACGCCATCCTGTATTACCCGAACAGCACCAGTCAAAAGCTCAGCGTAGAAAATACGCCCATCGTCCACAGCTGTAAGCGCAACAGGAATCTCAGCATCAGGAACAACTGTTTCAACCTGAAACCCAGATGGAAGCTCAGAACTCGCGTGATCTACAAACAGAAGGAAGAAGAAGCAAAAAAAAGCTACATTCCTATATCCAGTCATCTAAAACATTACACCTAAATAGCCTATCCCCCATACACAAAAAAACTCACACCTAGCACAGAGGTGATATTGTTATATCTTTCTAATTAGTAGCTGGTACCGCCGCATCTTCCACAGTATCTGGAATAACAGTACTAACAGCAGCAGTTTCTCCCGTAATGAGAGTAACCTCTGTACATGGAGATGCGGTCTGTGGACAGGTGTCAGGCCCAAGAGCTAAACGAGTTGAAATACCAGGGGTCCTAATCACATATACAAAGCCTTCTGACACTGCATCAAAGGGTTCAATTCCAGCTTGTAGAAGAATAGGTGCAAATGCATTCGGGTCAAAGACCAATGACCCCGGAGATGCTCCAAGAGTTAATACAGCATCATTAGGTAGCGGTGCTAATGCCTGGCCTGCTGGTCTAGCAGGATCTTTTCCAAAGAAATCAATAGTGGTTTGAGAAAGGTCAATAAAGACAGAGTCCACAGTCGTTGCAAATGTCACAGGAGAAAAACGAGCGACCAACTCGCCACCACTCACTCTACTAGCCATCTCAAAACTAACGGTTCCAGTACGCGTACCAACTCCCTGATCTCTCGCAAAGTTTAAAAGCACCTTTGCACTCGAGGATGCCAAAGGAAGAGGAGGAGTCGACATTATTGCAGTCGTATTCTCTGCACCTTCAGCAATCGCCAAAACGGGAGCAAATTGCGCCTGAGTGTCATCAAGAAACACAATTCCGTTCGATATCAAAGTCACAGTGATATCGTCTCCCAAAGTAATTTCTCCAAGATTGGTGATCCCACCCGGAACTGCCTGAACAGACTGCGAGCTATTCGCCACATCACCATCACTTACAGACACTCGCACAGGAAATGAATTCGATTCGCACAATATACCATTTGGCCCTGCAGGAACGTTTGGTATTGTGAAAGACCCATCCTCGGCAGTAACAACTGGAGAGGCTCCAGGCATTGTGACTGAAATTCCCCCAATAGGACCACTTACAGTCCCCTCACTACGAACAGTCCCAACAACAGTAGTGCGGGGACAAGGTGAAGCTATTATGCCAGCAGAATACCATCCAAGCTGCAAGGGCGTCGGAATTGGGCCACACTGGATCCTGTCATCTACATCGTTTACCTCTGCATCAGTGTCTACATCCACGACACCGCAAAGCCCTCCAAGCGGCTGCAATATTCCATCCACAATTCCGTGCAATACAGGTACGTCTGAAACGTTTAATCTATCAGGATTATCAAAAACTATCCCAAACTGTGACCCCACTGGACAATTTACGCTCGCCTGTCCAGGGTTTACCGCGCCAAAGAGTGTGGAACTTTTTCCAGGTGGAAATACGGCTGGCAACATCGCAGGAGAAATCTGTGTAACAGAAAGCTCTGGCGCGATAGTTAGCGGGAAGGTAAGAGAACAACCCTCTGAAAAACGAAGTTCGACACCATTGTTTTGTACTATAAGCGCCTCACCAAACTTAACTTGAAATGCATTATTTCCAATGCTAGCAACAGAATCAAAAGCATTATTCAAGTCAACTGCTCCATTCAGATTAAGTTCTGGCAATGAAATATCGCGAAAGATATTATCTGCTCCCCCATTTATAAAAACAGGCAAGTCTGTCAGCGTTGGAAACTTTCCACTAAGTCCATCGTTGGTCGAAATATCTCTTGCATTTTTAGCATCAAAAGTAACGACAGTTTCTCCAAGTTCTGTAGATGGCGCAACGATCCTAAATAATCCTGACACGTTTGTCTCAGCCGCAAGAAACCCTGTACGACCAAGTCTCACCATAACCCCAGACAAAGGGAGGCCAAGACCATCTAACACCCGCCCACGAAACACAGTTCCAGATTCTCCAGGAGTAAATGTTGGAACATCAGTGACGCCAAAGTTTGATTGGATCATATCAACATCCAACATATTGATAACCCCATCCGGCACAATATCAAGACTCTCGAAATATCCTCTCTCTCCTAGTCGAGTCCCAAGGCGGCTCATTAATACAGGTATATCCAAACCATCAATGCGGCCATCGTCATTTGTATCTGCAATTTCGGCACTAACTAACGGCTCAGCCCTCGTTCCAACTCTCAGATCAAATTCAACTGCAACTTTATTCTTAGCAAGATCTTTTGCTCGAACCTGTAGAGGAATCAAAGTACTATCGAGTGGGTTAAAAGAAACACGCGTAGTATAAACTCCATCACCAGCAATAATATCCCCACGTGTTCCATCATCAAGCAACCGCCCAAATTTTTCTGCTTTTTTTCTGGCACCAGGTGCTATTAAGCGATCCAGTTTTACATTCCTGAGATCTCCATTAGGATCAAGAACTCTCACTGAAATCATAACCACCTGATTGCCTCCCTGTGGTTCAAGAACACTTGGTGTCACAGTCAAAGCATCTAGGACAGGCGCAACAGCAGTATTTACAATTGATACAATTTGACCCTGCCTCGATCGATTTTTAGCCTGATCTTTTGCCTGAATACGAAGAGCTACATTTTCTGTTCGTGCAGTATCAAGAACTAATCGTGTTGTGAAACGCCCGTCTTCAGCTACCGCATCTCCACCAGTACCATCATCGGTTAGCTTAAAGGTTTGCTTAGGCAAACCTTTACGTCTCAACTGAACTTTAACATTTTTCAGATCACCATCAGGATCAAAAGCAAGCACAGAAATTGTGATTGCACGAATACCCGACCCCACTGATAATACCGACGGTTCAACAACAACACCGCTTAAAGTCGGGGGTAACGCAAACGAGCCACTTGGGAACAAGAACACAGCACATATCAATGCCAAGAGGAACAAAAATCGAGAAAGCGCAGCACTATTCATAAAACACCTCCACCTGGTTCTATCTGCTCCATCTGGGTAATCATACTCCATATATAGTGCTATGTCACTATGTTGACGCAATCTTTAGTGGACTAAAAGAACCTTATTAGCTACGGAGTGCAGGAATAAGCTAGAACCGGAGGGTTGCTTGGCTACAGATCCTCATACCCCAATCTACCAGCGGAGGCTCCGCAAACGTCCTTGATACAAGCTCGCTCACTCCCATCGAGGTCATCAAGAAGGGGTGAATTTCGACTTGAAAGAGATTGGACATCGCTAATGGATGCGCCCGGGAAAAGACTTTGATAGATTTCTTGAAGATACGGAAACGGGTTAGCAATGAGATCCTCATACCTTATAACTACGGTATCCTGCATATGTGCAAGAATTTGCGTGGCAAGATAATTCCATAGACTGGCCCGGCGTGTAATTAAATCTTTAATCTCAACAAGTTTATCAATATCACGGCGTTGAGACTCATTAGCAAAATTAAAAACGGCTGACCCATTAATTGCTGCATCACGAAGGTGAGAAAATGTCCTTTTCCATGATTTAATAGTGTGGTATGGGTGCCTAACAAGTACAAGAATATGAGCTCCAGGGAAAGCTCTACGTATTGATTGAAGACGAATTAGATACGCAAGAGGGTTTTTTGTTCCCAAGACAAAATCTTCTTGGGACACTGTAGGGCAATACAGCCGCCGCTCCCCATCAGACCAAGTATCAGATACAACTACATTGTCTACAGATTGATTCTCAATGCCTTCACGGTTAGCAATCTTTGACCGCCATATCTTGTACGCCGAAAAAAAATTTTCTAAAGATTCATCCTTAAACAACTGTGGTACTTCACGAGGTTCGTTGAGCATTACTATATTTGGCAATTGATCTAATAAATGAGCCATTAAACTAGTCCCACTCCGAGGAATTCCCGTAACAAAAAGCATTCGCCTGGACTCTTCTAGAGTGAGAGAAAATGATGAAGATTGAGGCGATAATTTCATAGCATCACTCAACACTCATCATGCAGATGACGTACGGTTTTCTCTCGTTTTTCCATACCGTCCATCCTGAAACATTAGAATATGAGGGGCGTGTTTCTCTATCAACTCCCAAATACGATCTGCCTCAGAATGATCATAATAAATACTCGAATTTCGAGAATGAAGGGGGGACACCTTACGAGGAATGGTCAATCCAGTTGGTGCCAAGGCACTATATGGATCATCCATAAGATCTTCATAACATATAATTGCATGCATAGGAACATATGTCGAAACTCGCTCAAATATCCAATTGAGAATTTTAACTTGCCGAAGAAGTAAATTCGGTTCTGTAACCAAACCTCGAAGTTCAGAAGATATCAGTTCCGCCGCATACAAATGTCCCTGAGAAATTGGAAGATCTAAAGACCTCCACGAAAGGATTGTTGCTATAGGATCACGTAACATGCCAAATACCGTCAAATCAGGACAATCGATAAGCTGATCAACTACAGCGACTAAGGGAGCATTACGTTTCACTAAAAGTTGAAATTTTTTCATCGGAATTGGAATATTCTGTGATTGCCATTGAAACCCTGAAGAAATTTCCCAGTTACCAGAACTCTTCTCATAGCGAACAGCATAATTCTCTGCAAGCCCTCCCGTGAGAGGATCAATTCGATTTTCAACTGGTATTCCACGGGCAATGCTGTCTCGTACTTGTTCCATAAACACAAGGAGCCCACTGACAAACTCCTTTGGACTATTGGATGATTGTGTCAACTCATCAATCTCACGAGGCTCACTTAAACAAACCCTATTAGGTGGATTATGCAATATACTAGTAAGAAATGAAGTTCCACTTCTAGGGGCTCCTAAAAGAACTATGTTATCTTCAACTTTTATAGTCATTTGCATTAGAATTTTTGTTCACATTATATTTTTACTATCTTCAAGTTCTATACGCTAACACAATGAGCTACTAAAAAAATACATAACAAGTGTTGAATGCCACAACGCTAGACATGTAATTTTTCAAACCTATACCATTGCAATGATAGCATTCATGATACACTGCGGTTTGCGTGGATGATATGCACCTTAATTACCTCCCCTTAAAGTGAAGGGTTTCATATGAAATTCACAAATCTGTTCAAAGGGTTGCTTGATCTGAATGACGATAAAACATTTGTACTTGACAGAGAACCTCTTCTAAAGCTTGCTGAAACTCACCACGACACCTACCATACTGAAAGCCCATTTCCACATACTGTAATTGACAGCTTTCTTCCCACTAAAATTGCCAACACTGCACTTAAGCATTTCCCTCCCCCCGATGCCTCCCTATGGCTTGACTGGAAACAACGGGACACAATACACCAACCTAAAAAACTTGGAGTTGGTTCAGCACAACGCCTCTCATATGCCTCTCCCATCTTACAACATATACTATTCACACTGAACTCATACGCAATGTTAGAGTTTCTAGAAACACTAACAGGGATCGAAGGTCTAATCTCTGACCCGCACTTTACAGGAGGCGGCCTACATCAAATACTACCTGGTGGGAAACTGGAAATTCACAGTGATTTTAATTTTGATCAAAAGTTAAAACTATATCGAAGAATTAATGTACTTATATTTCTTAACAAAAATTGGCAAGAAGATTATGGAGGCCACCTTGAGCTTTGGGAGTCCACAATGACACGCTGCGTTAAACGAATCCTCCCAGTATTTAATAGGTGCGTTATTTTTAATACTGATGCCAATTCGTGTCATGGCCATCCAGAACCCCTAAAGACGCCGCCCCATATAACAAGAAAATCAATTGCGCTCTATTACTACTCACGTGATCCAAAACCAGGAGATGATAACGTAAGAACGACTGATTGGCGTACACGTCCAACCAATACTACATAATCTCAATTTCCTCTTACAGGGCATAGGCAAAGTTGGTTAAAAAATGAAAAATGTTTTACCAAAATAGCTCACTTATGATTACATTTATGAAAATTAAAACCTCATAATTTGATATCAAGGCCACCCAAAATCAAAAGGCATTACTCATCATGTCAGTAAGAAAGTTCTATGTACAAACTCGGACGACCATGCGCTTGCACAAACATGGTCTTCCTATGAAATCAATTTTATTTGTAATGCCAATGTCAAGTGTGGGGGGAGGAAATGTCAAAATACTACATTACCTATCCCATGCCCAATCATTTGGCCTTAAGGTTGGCCTATGGGTTACCGGAGACAATGGCAGTGTCGATTGGACACCGCAAGAAGTATCAAAAATTCATATTCATACTCCAACAACCCTTGATACTTGGGACACAATTTTCTTCACATGGCCACTAGACTGGCAAAAAATTGAAAACCTGACCTCGCGACTACTCCCTGAGAAGAAATTTGTTCATATCATCCAACATATCCGACACGTTAACCCAGATTTCCTCAATGGATATGCTCTTGATTTGCTAAAAAGAAAAAATTTCTCCCGTATCTGCGTATCTCCCGAGGTTTCAAAAGCCATTGCCCCTCATGTAACCAATTACTCATTAACTTGTACAATTCCGAACGTAATCGATACTAAAATTTTCTACCCGACAAACCACCGGAAAACCTCTCCACATAAATTAAAGGTTTTATATGCAAACTGGAAAAACACCTTTGGAAATCAAATTAGAGACCACTGGAAATCAATGAATACACCACATAACATCACCTTTGAGTCTATTGATCAGCTTATCTCACAAAATACCCTTGCCGACCGAATGAGAAATACCGATATTTTTATTGGAACGCCAAACCCAATGGAGGGGTTTTATCTAGCACCACTTGAAGCTATGGCCAGTGCAGTAGCTGTAATTTGTCCTGATGTAATAGGTAACCGCTCATTTTGCATTCCAAATGTGACATGTTTGATGCCAACCTATAACGATATAGACGAACATATACAAGCACTACGTAAGCTTGTTGAACATGGAAAACTGAGAAAAAAAATTGCTCACAATGGCTACCGCCAAGCACAAGCTCGTCAATGGTGGGATGAACGCGATGACTTTCTTAAGTTTTTACAATGCTTATAACCAATATCGCCTATGCTATCTATGAAAACACCTAACTATCTCTGATGAGAAAATTTATTGGTACTTGATGCAGCCCCATACTGTAACCCGAAAATAAGCCCGACAAGCATCCAAAACAGTACGGCCAACATCCCTAAAAACATTACATCAAAGGCTATCCGGACCATCATACCAATAGTCATCAAAAAAACTCCGAGCGACAACATCTGCTGAAACTCGGATTGTTTTTTAGCCCCCCCCCGCCAAGTACCATACAAAATGCACAAAAATATCCATACAAAAAAACAGGCTGCAGGAATTCCAGATCCAAATGCAACACTCAAGTAGCTACTATGAATATTATGAAGCTGGGCAGGACATTCATCTATCAGAGTGGCATGATACTTTTTTGCAAAAGTCTTTGTTCCATAGCCATATCCAGTAACTGGGGATTTCATAATATCCTCGATACCTGATTGCCAGATGTTAAGTCTACATTTCAAGGTATGAAGATTCATCGTATTACTTGTATGCTCAATACCGCTGAGCTCACTCTTATCTATAACGGCTATATTGTTCATTGATAGAAACAGGAAACCACTTAAGAAGACCGTACTACCAAAAAGGATCAGTATCCTATATGCTTTTGATACCTTAAAAGTAAGCAGGAGGCATCCTTGCAACAAAACAGCAACCCACGCCGCTCGAGTGTAAGTAAGGATCAAGGCCACCAATGCTGCAATCAGGGTGAACCACAACATACTCCGCCACAGATAATGTTTCACTGATAGTAACCACACTGTAGCAATAGGAATCCCCATAATAAGATACGTACTGAACCAATTGTAAGTTGAGGTCAGAGAATCAGCACGGATTACACGTTGGTTCCATTGATCAAAAAATGACGCCTCTGCAATAAAAAACTCGAAAACCCCATAGATGCTCATCAAAAGCATCCCACCGAGGAAAGCCGCTAAAATCTGTTGAGCCTGCCTCTCCTCAGAGAGAAAGTTGACTATAAGAAAAAACATTAAAACATGAGCAATTAACTTTCTCCATTCTGATAAACTATACGAAGGATCACTAGCATCCATGATAGAAATAAATACCCAAGAAAGAAAAAAAAGAATTGGAAGATCTAAGGAAGTGTGCACTAAACTCCGGCTTGGATCAATCACCTGCCTCAATAAAACTATAATTGCAAGTGCAATAAATATATATTCAATTATATGGTTTAGATCAGCAACAAGAATCGCTGCGGCTACAAACATCAAAACCCACTGGATACTCCGGTCTAAAAAGGCCGTGATCATACAGTTTGAACACAAAGAATTAAGTCACTCATTTCTCGAACAGCCCCTTCACCTCCCTTACATTCACAGACATAATCAACAGTTTTTTGTACAATGTTAACGGCATTAGCTGGCGCAAAAGAAAACCCTACCTGAATTAATGCCTCAAGGTCATTAACATCATCTCCAATAAAAGCAACATCTTCCATAAGAATCGAATACTTTTTGCAAAGTTTTTGGATAATTATATCTTTTTCAAAAGTTCCCTGATGCACTTCTGGAATTGCCAGACGATCGGCTCGACGTTGAACAAGCTTCGTATTTTCTGATGTAATAAGTGCAGTAATAATATCAAGACGTTGTAATAGTTTTATGCCCATGCCGTCACGACTATGAAATTTTTTTATCTCGCTACCTGACTCCGAATAATACATCCCACCATCTGTTAAGACACCATCAACGTCCATAGCAACCAATTTAATTCGTTGAGCCTTTCCACGAAGGACATCATTTAATTCACGCATATTGAGACCTTTTTTTTTGATCATCCGCTGACAAGCAATCAGCGACTGCATCCATCACCTCATTAACCGACACCGCTCCCATACAGCTGCCCTCTCCTAAATTACACCCAGAAAAAAAACACGTCCTACAATCAAAGTTTTTGAAAATAGCATGATGCCCTTTGCCCCAAGGCCCCCAAACTTTTGGATCAGTGGGACCGAATATTGCCACAACAGGAAGTCCCATTGCTGCCGCAATATGCATTGGACCGTTATCGTTACCAAGAAATAATGTGCATTTCTTCATAAGTGCCGCAAGCTGTAATATCGTTGTCTGTCCAACAATTGACACTGATGTCGTCAACATTTTTTCTTGAATCTTTTTAACTCGCATACGTTCCTTTTCACTTCCAGAAAACAACACACGAACAGAATGAAACCGCTGTAATTGATCAGCTACCATAGCATAACGTTCTTCAAACCATGATTTCGCTAGCCATCGTGAACCAGGATGTATGATTACAATTTTTTCTTCATTACTAATGCCGTAGTCAAGTAATAGTTCTCTTGCATACTGATTTTCTTCAGGCCCCAAGACGACTGATGGGCTATAGTGCCCGCTGGCAAAGCCGATATCTTTTAGTGCTTGTAAATGGTAATTGACTGTATGCATTTCTTCGGGTTGAGACAGTATAACTTGATCATAACAACGCCCTCGCCAACGACATTCGGCATTGTAGCCAACGCGGTACCGCGCCCTTACAAGTCGTGTCATGATTGCTGACCGATCTCCATCCGTAAAATCAATAACAAGATCATAGGTCTTCTTTCGAAGATCCATAACCGCAAAGAATCCATCACGAACACTTTGTCGATCAATTACTACAAGCCTATCGACATTGAGATCATTATGTAAAATAGCCTCCGTCCCTCTATTAACGACCATGGTCACATTTGCATCTGGAATATTTGCTTTGATTGCCTGCAAACATGGTGTAACAAGGAGAACATCACCTATATACCTTAACTTTATAACAAGAATATTCTTAATGGATGAGAGATCTATCATTTGCTTCTTTAACTACATCGGTATATATAGCCAGAGTATCACGAGCTGCCTGCTCCCAGGAAAATTTTTTTGCTCGTGCTAGCCCTTTTTTTATAAGTTCTTTCCTAAATTCTACGTTGGTTAACGCAATAGCTATTGATGTCATAAAATCTTCGGGGCACATTGGATCAATCATTACAGCTGCGTCCCCGACAATTTCAGGAAGAGACGAAGTATTAGAGGTTATAACAGGCACTCCACTACTCATTGCTTCAAGAGGCGGAATACCAAAGCCTTCATAGAGTGATGGATAAACAAATAGCGCTGCATTTTGATACAGTACTTGGAGTTCCCCATACGAAACATAATCAGCCGCTATAACAAAATCTTGCAACTGAAGCTGCTTCACTTGCCGCATAATTTGCTCTTTCCAAGGGCCCATAACTCCTACAAGTAAAAGCTTGTAGTGAGAACGAAGATCTCCAAGCATTGCATAGGCTTCAAGCAACGTTGAAATGTTTTTTCTTGGCTCACCTCCCCCAACATGCAAAATATATGGACTCTCACCCAAACCATATACATGACTAAGGTTACTTAGAGTCCCTGTAACATTATGGGCATGCAATAATCCAAATGAGCTTCCATGATAAACAACATCAATTTTTTCTGAAGGGATTTTATAATAGGCTTGAAGATCTTGGGCAGTATGTTGAGACACGGCAATAATACGATCTGCCCGTGTAAATGTTTTTTGGGACTTCCAAGAAGCCCAGCGTTGTCCAAAAAATTTCCTTGAATGATGAGGAAATCGCTCAAGAGCAAGATCATGCACTGTAATCACGCTCCCACACTTTCCATAGGCGGGAAGCTTATAGTTGGTTCCATGAAACAATTCTATGTGATCATATCTCGCTTGAGAACGCATGTTCCATTTTGACACCTTAACTATTGAAAAATTTGGTTGTGTTATAGAAAAATCATCAGAAACCCTTGAAGAGGGTTCACAATATAGGACATAAGTATTTTTCTTATCAATGTGTGCAAGAAATGTTATCAAATGATACGTGTACCACCCAACTCCTCCACGCTGCCTAAACATTGGCGTTACGTCAATACCAATCTTCATCTGCCGCCAGCCTAACCCTTATCTTAGAAATACCCTCGCGGGCATTCCATACCTAGAACCTCTGAATAAAGGTTTTCCAGTTTTTTTATCTCTGATTGAATTGAAAAATATGTTTCCACTCTTTCTCTCCCTCGATTACCCATTTCCAAGGCTTTTTTTCTATTTCTTAAAAGATAGGATACTGCACGTGCTAACCATAAAGGATCCATAGCTCGCACAAGCAATCCAGTCTTTCCATGTATCACAACCTCCGGAATTCCTCCTACAGATGTAGCAACAATTGGTTTTCCCATGGCCATAGCCTCAAGCAGTGCAATTCCAAATCCTTCACTAGTTGAAGCAAGAACGAAAACTTCCATCATAGAAAGTACGGGGTAAACATCATCACAAAATCCAGTAAAAATAATATTATTTTGTAGTCCACGCTCCTTAACAAGAGCATGAAGCGTCTTAGCATATGGTCTTTCTCCACCACCAACAATTAAACAAAGTATTGAAGGAATAACTGTTTTAATATGGGCGACAGCACTAATCAATGACTCATACCCCTTAACTGCAAGAAGATTCCCAACTGACCCGATCACAACACGATCAGGGGTAATACCATATCGAACCTGCAGAGAGTTACGATCATAATTTTCAGCAACCTTACCAAGATCAATCCCGCTATATACCAAACGTATACGGGAAGCGTTTACTCCGGATGCTTGAAGAGAACGACCCACGGCTTTTGATACAGGAATACATATCTGACAAGCTTTGAGTTTATAATGTTTTATGTGACGAGAAGTATAATCTGCCCTAACATGTGTAACACATGGGATACCAGCAAGACGAGATGCAGCAAGCCCCATCGGTGCCCACCACAGATCGTTAATGTGAAGAAGATCAATTTTTTGATTTACCAAAATTCTAAATAGCCGGTACATTGCTGGAATAACCACAGGAAGGGATTTCACCTTCCGCCATGGAGGGAAGCTCATACAAATAACAGGAACGCCAATACTTCGTACCAAAGACACTAATGGCTCATCACTAGGACATACTACAATTGGATGAAACCCGCTTAATGCTTTAATAATACTTAAAAGATCTCGTTCAGCCCCACCAATAGAATTTATACCATGAAGAAAAAGAACTTTTTTTAGCTCTGGGGCAGTATCATTGGGGTTCACTGCCATCATAAATCCCCAGAAGTGTCGTGAACATTACGGCACAGTTCCCATAACTTAGCGTATTTTAGAAAAGTATACATACTCGCAAAAAGACTATGAACAACACCCGCGACACCATCACGAATGCCTTGTTTAATAAGTAGGACTTTACAAAAAGTTATGAGAGGATGCAGCATGAGATGGCGCCAAGTAACTAAATGGCCGAGCTGAAATTTTTCTTTTGCTGCAAGTGTCGTATATCGATCCATCTTCTCAAAATGGTCATTGACACGCCGCTCTGTAAAATGGTCAAGAGGGCTACACAATGTACCAATCTTCCCATTTACGATGAGGTTTTCATGAATAGGAGCATCATTATAGATAGCTGCTTCTTTCCGGAAAAGCCTAATTTGATAATCAGGATAAAGGCCTCCATAACGAAGCCAGTAACCCCAGTAAAAGTTTCTTCGAGGAATACGATACGCTGCCATATCTGGTCCACGCCCCATCAACAGTTGCTGAATCTCATCACGTAAGGCTAAAGTAACTCGCTCATCAGCATCAAGTATTAATATCCAGTCTGATGAGGCCTGTTTAATTCCAAAGTTTTTTTGTAATCCAAACCCTTCCCAAGGCTTATTTATTATATAAGTAGAGGGCAAGGCGGCCTTGACATAATCCACTGTAGCATCTGTACTCTCAGCATCTATAACAACATGTTCATCTGCCCAATTTACACTTTTAAGGCAAGCATGAATTTCCACTTCTTCATTTTTTGTAATTATGACAACTGAGAGTGTCATGTAATCACCAATTACGCTAAACTTAATTGTCTCTGATTCGATAGAATGAAAAAATACCTGGTATACTTTTCCACAAACGCACCCTTACTGTCATTAATTCTCAGGCAGTCCTATCAAAGTCCTTGAAATTACTTTGAGTTCGTATTTGATCATAATATTCCCAAAGCTTTGTATATTTCGTAAACACATATGTCGCGTATAAAATTGCCAAAACTAACCCAGGGATGCCATCACGAAACCCTTGTCGCATAATATACATTTTAAAAAACGTAAATAGCGGATGAGAAACCAATTGATGGGTTTTAAATTTTCTCCCTTCATTAAGCATCACCTCTGCACGTAAACTGGAATAGCGATGCATCTTTTTAAGATACTGGCTAATGGTTCTAAAAGGATATTGAAGAACATGTCCCTGCAAGTACTTTAGTTTTCCTTGCGCTCCATTGATAATCTCAAAACTTTCGTGCACTAAGTCTTCCTGATATCGCATACGCGAACGATGGAAAAACTGAGGTTGCCTATAATCAGGATACCAACCACCATACTGAATCCATTCCCCCAAAAAGTGACTTTTACGGGGAACATAAAACGCATCAGCACTGGGGGCACATTCCATCAATAAAATAAGTTCCTCGCGAAGCTCAACTGACACCCTCTCATCTGCGTCTACACTTAGTATCCAATCATGTTTGGCATGTGCAATAGCTTGATTTCGTAGTCGGCCAAAACCTTCAAACGGATATTGAAAAAAAAGATCTGTAAACTCTCGACAAATCTTCTCAGTTTTATCGGAACTGAACGAATCTACAACAACAATCTCATCTGCCCATACCACACTTTCTAGAGCATCCCTAATATTGGCTTCCTCGTTATACGTTAAAAAATAGACAGAGATGGGAACCTGTGAACTCACATTAGCATCCTTGTGAAAAACATCGCATAAAGAAATTTCCGCTATAACTTCATGTTTGAGCAGATATTGATTTCAAGTCAGTCCTTCACCATGAAGTATACGTTTTGTCGCTACCATAACGTCTTTTACAGAAATTGAAGTGAGACACTCATGCGTCTTTGAATTATGGCATTTCCTGCGAAAACAGGGACGACATTCCACATATGATGTTAAAACACTGTGGAGAGAGCCATATGGCCCAGTACATAACTCGCTCGTTGGACCAAAGAGCGCTACAACTGGGGTTCCCACTGCTGCGGCTATATGCATTGGCCCCGAGTCATTAGTAATAAGTACCGACAACCTTTGCATTACTGCGGGGAGATCGCTTACTGCAGTCAGCCCAGTTAAATTTGCTGATGTCGTTTTCATTAAATTTTTCACAGCACACACTTTTTCGTTTTCATTTGGTCCACCAATAAAAACAACTTTACAGTTTTCCGTATCTTGCAACTGATCCGCAACCTCTGCAAATGAACTAGATTCCCACCGTTTAGTAATCCATCGAGCTGACGGTGCAATTCCAATTACACGCGCAGAAGAATCAAGACCAACGCCATCAAATAAATTTTTAACTTTAGTACGAACTTCCTCAGAGTCTGGTAGCACAAAGTTGACTTCAGGTATAGTTTCTCCTAGATACGAAGCAAGTAAAAGGTACCGATCCACCGCATGCATTTCTCTCATTGGCGCAATAATACTTCTCGTATAAAACAAATAGGCCCCCTCCCGTGCGTCAGCAAAACCAATACGAATAGGGGCACCAGAAACCCACGACAACAATCCAGTGCGCAATAACCCCTGAAGATCAAATACTAAGTCAAAACATCTATCTCGCAAAACTCTAACTACACTGAATAATGATGAGACTGTAAAATTAACCTCGAGCACCTCATCAAGCATAGGATGTCCACGAAGCATAGGGGCCCACTCTTTTTTTACCATCCATGAAATAAATGCAGTTGGGTTTTTTTTTCGTATTTCTGCAAGTGCTGGAAGAGCATGAACAATATCACCCAAAGAGCTTGGTTTGATGATAAGAATACGTTTGGAAACTTTAGCTGCCATCTTGTAAATCCCCAAATATCCATTCAATGGCTTCCGGAAGTCCATCTGCTATATAATTTGGCTTTATGCCCTTCTCAGCAAGTTTCTCCAATTCACCATTCGGATTTTTACCTGTCTTTACAAATAACCCCTTCAAACCAACATTCATGGCAAGCATCATATCCAAGGCCTTATCTCCAATCATATAAGACCGCTGAAGATCGAGATAAAAGTCCTTTGATGCCTGAAGCACCATAGCTGTACGAGGTTTTCGACATTGACAGTCATCATCCGGGTGATGAGGGCAATAGTAAATTCCATCAAGCATTGCTCCAGCTTCAACACGCAAAAGCTCTCGTAAACGAGCATGCACTTTAGCGAGCGTAATTTCTGAAAACATACCTCTTCCAACCCCAGACTGATTGGAAACTACAATTGTTTTTACGGGCAATTTGTTTATCCGTGCAATTGCTCGGGATACTCCATCAAGCAGCTTCAGTGATTCGGGATTAGAAAGATAGCCTGGATCATAGTTTATTGTGCCATCTCGATCTAAAAATACCCCCACACTCTTGCGTACTTGAGGGAAATTCATCAAATTCATGGCCTCCTTATAAACCTCTTCTTCTTTAATGCCATTCATACATGCATGATCAGTAGGACATGCTCGCAACAAACAAGGAGCACAGCCTACTTCACTTGTAAGTAGTTTATAATTGAAACCTGCAGGGGCCGTTGACCGCACATTTGTTGGTCCAAAGATGGTAATAAGTGGAACTCCCAATGCCGCTCCCATATGCATTGGTCCAGTATCATTTGTCAAGAGCATTCGACACCGCTTCAACAAGGCCATTAATTCACGAATACTTGTTTTTCCACTCAATACAATCGGAGCGCTCTGCATGATTTGAGCCATACGAGAACCAAGATATTCCTCTCCTGGACCTCCAAAGATAATAATTTTTGCCCCAGTAGTCTGGTTAAGACGATCGGCAATAGCAGCATAACGACGAAAAGACCACTGTTTTGCAGTTCCATATACTGACCCAGGATTGATCCCAATAAGAGAATCTGTGGATTTAACTCCATATTGATGCAATATACTAGAAGCACGTTCATCCTCTACAGTGGTGGTATCAAACCTCGGAATACGCTCCTTAGGGGTAACTCCCAATGTAGGGAGCAAGCCACTAAAATAGTCAATTGTCGATTCATGTTTTATGTCAATTAGACAAGTAACAGGATGAGTGAGGAATTGCCTTCGCATATCTGTATCGTAGCCAAGCCGAACTGGTATACCTGCTAAACGAGTAAGTATTGCAGCTCCAATGGAGTTTTGAAATAAAATGGCAAGATCATATTTTTTTCTTTGTATTTTCATAGACAGCTTAAACATCCCTCTCCATCCAGCATGCATTCCTGGATCATCGTAAAGTAAAACATCATCCACGTATGGTGACTCCTTGAATAGGTCAGCCACGGAAGGCTTTGCAAGAAGAGAAATATGCCAGTGAGGAAATGCTCGACGGATATCGACGAGAGCTGGTGAGAACATTACAGCATCCCCTAGCCAATTTGGGGGCCTAACAAGAACCCGCTTTATTCTCGTAAGATCGAGTTCCACCACCAACTCCAGTTAGAATAATAACAGGAACAGTAAAATCAAATGCTCCCTTTTCAACAAGGCAAGGAAAGGTTTAAATTTAGTGCAATGCAATATACAAAAAATCAAATCGCATTGAATATTACACGAAGGATAATATTGACGCGTTTAAAAATTATGATGCAGAAGGCTCGGTCCCAAGCTTCTGTTCTGGAATTACAAAACTTTCTGGTTTCCCAAAGGGAAGGGTTTCGACATATAGGGAAGTAGATGGAAATGCAAATCCTGCACCGTGCCCCTCAACAATACCTTTTACCTTATAAGCAAGTCGTTCTTTTACTTTAAGCCATTCATCCCATTTTGTCGTCTTGGTAAAGCAATACAACATGATATCAATACTTGAAGGTCCAAAAGAGTCGACAAAAACAAATGTTTTTGTTTTTTCTGGATCTGTTTCAAAATCATGATCCTGATTTAGAAAAGCTGAAATATCATTGATAATCAATCGAAGCTGGTCCTGAGTTGTACGATATTCTACCCCAATCATCCAGTATATTCTCCGATTCGTCATACGCGAAAAATTAATGAGAGCATCACCAGCTAAACGCGCATTTGGAATAGTAACCAGTGCCTTATCAAAACGACGAATCTTCGTTGCTCGAAAACCAATGTTCTCCACTACCCCATCAACATCTGGCGTCTGAATCCAGTTACCTTTTTCAAATATACGGTCAAGAAATATTGTTAACCCTGCAAATAAATTAGCGATAAAGTCTTTCGCACCAAGAGCAACCGCCATACCAACGATTCCCAAACTTCCTAATACTGCTGCAACATTGAATCCCCATTCCTGAAATACGGCCGCAACACCGAGGCAAATCACAACAAATTTTGTTAACTTAAGTAAAAAGTCTTTCATGGTATCACGCATACTGGGGTCACCAATCATATTAAGCGCGCGATCCATTAAGAATGACAACGGATTTAATGCCCTAAAAAGAATCCAAAAAAGCGTAAAGGCAATTAATGACCTAATAAACCTGGCAAAAATAGAAGCCACCTCTTCAGACATTGGAATTGCTTCACCCGCAACGTAGAACCCAACCACTACAAACGCAAACTCTAGTGGTTTTTCCAGGGCTGCCAAGAACATGTCATCAAGAGTTGTTTTAGTTTTTTTTGTCACCATAGTAATAGATGTAACTACAACCCTAAAAAAAATCCGCCTAATCATTAAAAATAAGATGAGAATTCCTAAGGCAGAAAGTACATTGCCAAGACTAACCCCTAGAACGCCAGCATCTGAAACATCTCCGACAACCCTCCAAAAATCACTTAGTGCATTCAAAAAAACACCTCTCTATCAAACATTAAAAAAAATACGATGATTAGTGCTCTGCTAAATTTTAATATTACACTTCAATTATGTCGACCCTAGTTAATTTAAATTCAATGATGAAAAGTCAAATGGTTCTTCTTCATGATTATGATCAGTGTCGGGGTGGAGAAACATAAAACCCTTTCCAGGATCAAAATCTACTGTGACACCATCCATTCTTTGCGCACTCTGAGTCTCAACTGCAAAAATAACGCCCTGAACATCCTGAACATTGTCACCTTCCTGAGTAGCATCTTCAAGGGTAATATTATACTGCAATTGCGTATCGCTAAGATCACAGATAGTCACACGTACAATAGGATCATCAGGGTGTTCAAGCATTACATGCCTTAATTGATCAATAGCCTTCTGCGTTATCTTAATCATATTTAGTTGCCCTTAGTTTACCGTTGAATTAAAACCACACTTCGAATTACTAATCGCAGACATTAATTGCTCTTCAATAAAATTCCAACCAAAATCCCAGTCAATCACCATTCTGGCCGCAAGAACTTCTAGAGAAGGAGGAAGATGGTGCCTAACTTTTACCGCATCTTTTTCCGTAGTTATTAGCAACTTTGGAGCACAGCCTTCTGTGCTGCCTGTAATGATAGCAAAATCGTCTACAGTATATCTCCAATGGTCAGGAAAACTCAGGAGTTCATGAATTATGACACCAGCATTTTCCAGCATACCAGAAAATGATCTTGGGTTTGCAATACCACAAAAGGCGACACACTGCTTTCCAGAAATACTGTCCAGTGCAATAGTCTTACCTGTAGAAATATTAATAAAGCTTTCTAAGGAAAACCTTGTTATCGCTACAGGAATATCTCTCAATGGCAAGCTTCCAAGTTTCTGCATTATGTCCTCCTTAGAAGATGATGCTCTTGTGACAATTACGGCAGTAGCACGCTTAGCAGCAATCCATGGCTCCCTCATTGGTCCTCTAGGTAAAACGTGCTCATCACATAATCCAGCACTATCATCGACGAGAAGCAAATTGACATCACGTTTTAAGGAAAGATGCTGAAACCCATCATCGAGAATCATCACATCACAAGAAAAACGATCATAAAGCTCTTTGGCAGCAGCATATCTATCAATCCCTACAATCACTGAAACTCCTGGGCATCGTCCAGCAATAAGCACTGGCTCATCGCCTCCTTTGTATGCATCAACTAAAACCTGAGTACCATCGGAAACAAGCACAGTGTGTTTTTGATCATCTCGACCATATCCACGACTCACTACTCCAACATTTTTTCCTTCTGACCTTAACCAGTTTGCTATGGCAATTACAAAAGGTGTTTTCCCTGTACCCCCAACAGTAATATTTCCAACACTAATAACAGGACAATTTAGTTCACGAGGTTTTAAAACACCAAACACATATAATTTTGAACGAATACTCACAAGTAAGGAGTATGCCAAAGATAGTGGAAGAAGGCTCAGACTTAAAGGTCTAGGCAGATTGCCTTTGACAATTCTACTGTGCAACCAATAAAACATCGTTTGGATTGTGGCATGCATAATATAGATCCTAGAAAGTACTTTTCTATAATTGCTTTAAGGAAATGCTGGCAATGGCGAATATACCATCGGATAGCCTATAACTGCCTCCAACCAAGACAACATATCTGCTTCAGACAAAGGAGCACGATTCAGTCGAACTTCAACTTTAAATTTATTTTCGGATGCTATAACTCCAACAATTGCCCACGCATCATAACCATGGGGCAATAGTTCCTGAGTTTGAAACTCGCAAATTGTCGCATACAACCTTCCCGATGGCTGAATTACCTCTTGAACCGTAGAGAGATCTTCGGCTTTACAGTGCACACAACACCGATAGGCATAAGTTCCTTCAGGTTGAATTCTCCAAAAATCATCCAGGGCTTTCATATCAAAACCCGTCATATAAGCTCTGACAGTTGCGCATTGAGTTGAAAGTGTTCTCGAAAGTTGAGTAGCTGGAACAAGACAATAAAAAGGATCAGCAAGATTATATTCAAACTGACATGGGCCAAAGGCATCTGGCCAAGAGCAAAATAACACGGCATCACCATTCAAAGAGCTCACCACAACCTTTTCCTGTTCCACTGAAAGAGTTAGAGGCAAGTTTAAATTTTCTATTGCGACTTGAAAAGCATTTTCTCTTTCTTTAATCCAAAGAGGCTGTTGATTATTTGCTCTCGTCTCACCTGGAGTAATAACCTCTTCAGTTTGAAGCCTTACGCGAATAAATCCATGATGCTTCCCTCTAAAACCCAGCCAAAACATCCCTTGAGAGTCATGCATTTGCATGGAACTTGAAGTACTCCATGGATGGCTTATAGAACAATAAGTATCGTCACGTTGATAGGATCTATAGACGGTGTGATAAGCACCAGCAAGCAGGTAAAAATCCCCCTCCCAACTCGCATTAGTTGCAACAAGAGTTATATCCTCATTTGGCCATTTATCCAGAAGGAGAATATCTGCAGGAGAATTGACTTTCCATTCCTCTACATAACAAATTAAATCTTGTTTTGGAGAGACCACATTAAACCCAAAACCTTGAAGCCGCTGACTAAGTAACAGCACCTTTTCAAAATCTACGGGAGTGGCCATCTCCCATCTACGTTCACGCAAGAGAAGTTCGCATTGACATTCTTAAATCGTCCAGCCAGAACAATGATATCCCATATCCCAAAAAAGGTACTCAAAGCGAGATGTCGCTACGAAATGCTCTGCAACACGTTGCTGATCTCCCACAGTTAGTTGTTCCCCAATTTGATCAGTAAGCGCAATGACCTCTTTTACAACGGTGGAAAAATCTTCACTAGCATACGTATCAATCCAACGCTGATAAATCAAAACGTTTGACCCTTTGCGTTGAAGTTCTTTTCCAACTTCCCAGTAAATCCAATAACACGGGAGGAATGCCCCAAGGCACTCATGAAATGGCCTCTCATAGGCAACACGGAGAAGGTAAGAAGTATAGAGGAGAGTATTTGGAGATTGCACGGCTACTTCCAAGTCAGAAGAGGAAAAGCCCCATTCTTTGAAGAACTCATCATGAAGACCCCTCTCAACAAGAATTGCAGTTTTTGCGTGGTCATTAAACATAATAACGGCATCATCGCTGGGCGACTTCGCAGCAAGAATTGAGAGCCCACGACCAAAATCTTTGAGATACAAAGAGTCTTGGGTAACATAGAACCGAAATGACGCCTCATCTAAAGTTCCATCGGTCAAACCAGTCAAAAACGGATGAGTTAAGATCTTTGCATAAATCGGTCGAATTCGGTCAAATAGCATAGAAGAAAAGCTCATTGCCCTGTATACCCCTCTCACAAACTACACTCAAGCTCATGGATAAGCCAAAACAGAGGTTAATAGATACTTTAAACGCTATTCAAATTTCAAATAAGGAAATATCTATTAAACACATACTTCCTGCATAACTACAATCTTTCAGATGACACTGAATCCGCAGTGAAATCAGGCAAAACCTCAGCGAGGCGACATGCATAAACCTGAACTAATGCCCACAGACTATACAAGATTCTCGGACCAACAAAAGGATTTAGAAGAACATACTTAACTATTCCAGAGAGTGGAGGTCGTCCAGTGTGAACGTTCATCGCGCCAAGCTCTGGCAATGGCCAAGTTGGGGTATCAACCACCACTCTCGCAACTATCCACGGCAAATTTTGCTCCATAGCTGCCCTGGCAATACCAAAACTCTCCATATCAACTGCAATAGCTTCATGACGCGTTGCAATGTCTAGTTTTTCATGCAGTCCATGAACTGGTTCATTCGAAACAGTTACTAATCTTCCTTGATGCCAATTTAATTTATCATTCAAACATTGGCCAAAACGTTGAACGGACTCTGAATCAGGGCTCTGCAGAGATCTTAATGTTGGCCAGTTTTCCGAAGGTTTCCCTATTGATCGTACATTTCCTGTTACCACCCAGTCTCCAATACTAAGACCATCAATTAATGCTCCGCATGTGCCAGCAGAAAGCACATACCCTGGATTAAAGTGTTGAATTGCAGTAAGTGTTACTTGATATGCTTGCTCAGGACCAACTCCGGTAGTAACCAAAATAATTCTTGTTTCATTAGGCAATACTACCTCAAAGTAACCTGTTGCGCCGTGAACAGGAGTAGCATTAAGGTCCTTAACAAGCGGACGCAGCTCATCCTCTCCCTCAATGAGTAATAAAAGAGAATTCACAATAAACGCCTTAATACTTGTTCACTAGAAATTTCAGACCATACCCTTTTCCCGAAACCATGCAATCTCCTCTTTCAATGAATTTAGGATTGGACCTGGCAAATAACCCAATTCCTCTTTTGCTTTATCAATACTTACATAATGAGGATACTTTCCCATACGTACTGAAGCAAAAGAGGCTAGCGGCTCCTTATTGGTCAAACGTCCAGTAATTTCTCCCATTAAGCCTCCGAGTAAGGTAAGAGCATACGGCACTCTCACTTTTGGTGGGGGCACTCCTGATAGTTCACTCAATGTGCAAAGAAAGTCCTTCAGCGTAACGTTCTCACCACCAATGATATACCTATCTCCAATCTTTCCTTTTTCTGCAACAAGACAATGGCCTTCCGCTGCATCACGGACATTGACAAGATTTAAACCCGATTCAGTGTACGCAGGAAACTTCCCCTGAAGAAACTGGATAATTGTATGCCCAATTGGTGATGGTTTTGAATCACCAGGTCCGACTGGGGCGGAAAGGTTAACAATCATCACTGGAAGTCCATCCAGTGCAGCAGTCACGGCAACACGATCAGCCTCAAGTTTTGAAAGCTCGTACATCCCAACCGCCTCATGATCATTTTTCAACATTGACTCATCTGCAAGGAATGATTTTTCCCCTCGGCGAAGTACTGCTGCCGTACTGGTATGTATAATGCGTTTAGCATTAACGTTATTTGCTACCTCAATAACGTTACGAGTCCCTTGAGCATTTGCGGTACGCATTGCACGAGGGTCTTTAGTAAAAAATTTAACATTTGCGGCTAAATGATAAATTTGCTCACAACCTTCAGCAGCACGATTTAAACTTGTAACGTCCAATATATCACCACGCACAATATCAACTTGCTGGCCTTCTAAGCCGTCACTATCTGACCCATTACGTACTAAAGCACGCACTCTTGCACCTCGTTTCAAAAGACAACGACAAAGATGTGTGCCAACAAAACCATTCGCCCCTGTAACCAATACATCCATCAAGGTTCCCCATAAAAATTATTCATAAACTACATTCTCATTATAAAGTAACAAGCTTTGTGAAGACCTCCAATCCAACTTTCATCATGAAGTGCAGCCGCGTCATAACTCATAAAACCAGTATGACGAATTACAACTGACGTTCCTACAAAGCTTTTATCAAAATTAACATTTACAATTGTCTGATGGGGGGGATTATCTAGCTGTTGAATCTTCCAATCAATGACCATAGATTTATTCGGTTTTACTAAGGTAACCGCCCCTGAGACAGTGTACATTACGTCTTCTCGCATATTTTCGCATATAATCGAAAACTTTCCATCCTTGTTTTCCATCCCATCATAGACTTCCAAAGTGTGTATCCACCATTTTTCCCAAAATGGATGGGCATCGAAATAGAAAAAGACCTGATCAATAGGCGCAGGAATATCTTTAGAAACTTTGACTGAAAACTGATTACCATCCTGATTAATCATTATGACTACACCACCCTAGAGCCACAAATTAACTATATGACCAGAAAATTTCCCCTTCACACACAAATACCAGAATCACCTAGTATATTAATTAACAACATTTTTGGGGACTCCTGCTAAAAAACATTTAATATTCTCAGCAATCTGTTCGATAAGCCGCTGCCGTGCCTCTCGACTTGCCCACGCAATATGTGGCGTGATAATAAGATTTGGAATCATTGGATCAAGAAGTGGGTTTCCATCCTTAGGAGGTTCATTAGTCAAAACGTCTACCCCTGCACCAGCAATATGTCCTTGCTTCAAAGCATCACGCAATGCACCTTCATTGACCACCCCTCCCCGTGACACATTAATCAAAAAAGATCCTTTTTTCATTAGTGATATTTCTTGCTCGGCAATCAAATTTTCCGTTTCAGCAACTAAAGGACAATGCACACTTATAATATCAGCCTGTACAAGAAGTTCTTCAAATAACAAACGATTCTCACGAACCTCAGTCACTCCTTTTCGTTCCGAAATTAATGGAACCATACAAAACCCCTCTGCAGCTCGTGCTACAGCCTTCCCAATATCCCCATAACCTATAATGCCAATCTTTTTCCCTGCTAATTCAGAAAAAGGGAAATTTAAAAGACAATAGTGCTTGCTGATTTGCCACGCGCCTGAAGAAATTGCCTTATCATAATCAACCAATTTAGTCATGAGTGATAAAATTAATGTAAATGTTAACTGAACCACAGAAGGAGTAGAATACCCACGCGCATTACATACGACTACTCCACATTCTCTCGCAGCATCTAAATCAATATTATTAACTCCAGTTGCAGCAACTGCAATGAGTTCGAGGTTCTTTGCTTGAGTAATAATCTCTCTCGCTAACAAGGTCTTATTACAAATTACAATACTTGAGGATTTAATACGTTCAAGCACAACTGAAGGATCTGTTTGATCATAAAATTTTAATTCTGAAAGTACGCTGTCCAAGGAAGCAAGGCTCAACTCTTCTGGCCGCAGAGAAGCCGAATCAAGAAACACTCCAGACTGATTTTCTTTCGTAATTTTTCTCATGACTAAGTCATCCTACCTATACCCTCTTACGAGTATCAAGAGAGAACTTGACTTTTTATATTTTCCAAATAAGATTTCCTCTCTTATGCATCGCATTATTGACCTTCGGAGCGACACAATGACAAAACCTACGGCAGCAATGCGTCAAGCCATAGCTGAAGCTGAAGTAGGAGATGATGTCTGGGGTGAAGACCCTACTGTCAATAAACTTGAAACCTACGCTGCTGCAATTTTGGGGAAACCCTCAGCAATGTTTGTTCCCAGCGGAACAATGGCAAATCAAATTTCTATTCGCGAACTTACCAATCCAGGTGAAGAAATGATTGTTGAGGCGGATGCACATATTGTCCATTATGAGAATGGTGCTGCGTCGGCTTTGGCAGGAATTCAGCCTGCTTTACTAAAAGGTGAAAGAGGCATTCTCACTCCCGAACAAATTGAGAATGCAATTCGAATACCAGATATTCACGCCCCTCCAACAACACTGATCTGCCTAGAAAACACCCATAACAGAGCAGGTGGAACAATTTACTCAATAGAAACTATCTCGGAAATTCACAATATTGCATCCTCAAAAAACATTGCCATGCATCTTGATGGTGCGCGCCTGTTCAATGCTGCCTGTGCGACTGGTATCAGTGCTAAACACTACGCATCACACTTTGAAACAGTAGCATTTTGCCTGTCAAAAGGTCTTGGAGCACCAATTGGATCAATGATCGTTTCAAGCAATGAGAGAATATCACGCATGCGTCGAATTAGAAAAATGTATGGCGGAGGGATGAGGCAAGCAGGCATCCTAGCCGCAGCCGGACTCTACGCATTAGAACACAATATTCCCAAGCTGCATGATGATCACAAACATGCAAAGCTACTTTCACTTAACTTGGAAGAAATTCCTGGCATAGGGATTGATAGCACTGCAACCCAAACCAACATTGTGGTGTTTGATGTTGGGTCTGTTTCCAAAAACCCAGATAAACTGCTAGATACCCTCAGAAACGAAGGAATTCTTGTTTCACGCTTTACATCAACAACTTTTCGAGCTGTAATGCATCTCGATATCACCGAAGAAGATGTACTATATGCTATTCAGGTACTAAAATGCACTCTCTCACAAACTAACTAATTGACCCTTTAACACGACTACGATGCCTCAATTCTATAAGTCTTCTTTCATTGTTACCCAGATTGGGTAAACCATACTTACGATCAACCCTTACAACAAATTCTAATAAATCCGCTGCCTCTGCAAGACTTCCTTGATGTTCATATGCCTCTGCCATTAGATACCACGCACTTGCCATTCGCAATTCGTCTTTAAGTCGTTGTGCAATAGCTAAACTTGTACGAGATACGTCAATACCATCCTCATACTGCTTAGCCTTCAAATAGACTCGTGCCATCATTCGAAAAGCATCTGCCATGATCGTATCCTGCGCCACACGGCGTGCAAAAGTAATTGCAGACTTACAATACTTGATTGCATCGTCAAACTTCCCGGTCTCTTTTGCCACATAACCTAAATCAAGATAGAGTGTTGCCGTACTAGCAGGATCGCCGCTAGGATCTATCAAGTCCAACGCTTCTAAATAATGCGCTCTAGCGCGCTCCCAATCTGCACAATCCGCTGACAAATTACCTAAATTAACAAGAGTAATACTAATCCCTCGGTTATCTCCAAGCGATCGATAAAGCCCTAGAACCTCCCTGTAATACTGTTTTGCCTCATCTACACGATCATTAACTGCGCAAATATTACCTAAATTGCCCAGAGTTATTACCAACGACCTCTGCTCACCTTTCCCCCTATCTACCTTCAAAGCTTTTGCATAGCATTGATATGCATTTACATAATCACCACGAGAAAAATACGCATTTCCATGTTGATTAAGTTTAAACGATGATGATTCCATCAAACCTACCCTCTTCAAGTTTACTTTTTTCAGATAAACCTAAAGATACGAACGCTATAAATAGCAAAACACAAAATATACTAAGTATATACCCTACGGGATGAGAACAAGCCGAAGACTCGGATGATACAACAGGGGCAAAATATCAGGAAGAGAGTGACATTAAAAAAACTTAACGTCTACACTACAGGGTGGTACTAAAATCAGACTTCGAAAGGCCTTTCTTTTTCAACTTCTCGACTAGTGTGGTCCTGTTCATCTTCAGTAGTTGAGCAGCACGACTTTTGACTCCCCTCGATCTCCGAAGAGCCTCCATAATAAGGCGAGTTTCGTATGCATCAACAGATTTTGACAGATCAATATCTACATCATGCCCCCACTCAACCTCTTGGTGAGGTAGGGTGTCCCCAAATACCCCTGAAGAACCTTGAAGAGTTGGAGCAGGTGCCTGGGAAATATTGCTGGGAATATCGCCTTCCTCAATCATACCACCACGTTTCAAAGTCACAATTCGCTCTAACACATTCTCAAGTTCACGAACATTTCCAGGCCATGTGTAGCGCTCTAGAAGGCGGACAGCCCCTAACGATATACCCCGAACGGCATCAGGCCTCCCATTTGAAAACTTTTCCAGGCAATATTCAACAAGTAGAGGAATATCAGAAACACGATCTCGAAGTGGGGGAAGAGTCACATCAATTACATTTAGTCGATAGTAGAGGTCATCACGAAACTGCTTATTAGCAACAGCCTGTTGAAGATTACGGTTAGTTGCAGCAATAACACGAACATCAACCTTAACGGTACGATTCCCACCCACAGGCTCAAACTTCCCTTTCTGCAAGACCCTCAAAAGCTTGGCCTGAAGAGATAAGCCCATTTCGGTCACATCATCAAGAAAAATTGTCCCTCCGTTTGCGCGCTCAAGCTTTCCTATCCTCGCAACAACGGCTCCAGCAAAAGCGCCCTGCTCATACCCAAAAATATCTCGCTCAAGTATATCTTGAGGGAACGCACTGCAACTAACTGAAACTAAAGGATTTTTCATTCTACTGCTGTTGTAGTGAATGGTACGAGAAACTAACTCCTTCCCCGTACCGCTCTCACCGGAAATCATTATGGGACTATCGGTCTCTGATACCTTTTCGATTAATTCATAAACCGACCACATTGCAGGGCTATTGCCAAGAAGATTTTTGAAATGATACCTATCCCTTACCGCAGACTGAAGCCGCTGATTGTCTTCCCTCAATTTTCTAAACTCCAAAGCACGCTGAACGCTAACCCCCACAGCATCGGAATCGACGGGTTTGGTAATGAAATTAAACGCTCCAGCCTTCATTGCACGTACTGCATGCGCCATACTTCCGTTACCAGTCAACACAATACCAAGCAAACGACCATTAACTTGCTCCAACCTACGAAGCAATTCAACTCCATCAATCTCTGGTAAGTGAAGGTCCGTTATTACAAGATCTACCGCTGAACGCCGCACGGCCTCCATCGCCTCTTCCCCACTATCCACAGCCTCAACAATGTAACCAGAGTCTCGAAGCAGCCCAACTAGTGGATCGCGAGCGACCACGTCACCATCAACAACCAAGATAGCAGCCTGGCTAGTATCTTGGGTTTCTGTATCCGTGCCTATAACGGTCAAGTCTGCCATATTCCTCAATAACCCCCTATGAGCATGCACACCTGTCAGACTTTACATGTACTTAGAGTGCGCAAGTGTACATGGGTCCGGCAAGATCAGCAACCCCAAAATATGCGGTATAATACGCTGAGACACTCTATAGCATTGGAAAATACTCAAAAATGAGGTAATGTCGAAACATCGTGTGGCGTATTTTTGCTGCAATATTGTCTGGAATTCTACTTATTCTCAGTTTTCCAAGCTTTGATTTTGGTGCCCTAGCTTGGATTTGCCTAGTCCCTTTATTACTCGCCTCTAGAGACACCTCTACACAGCGTGCATTTGGGCTCGGCTGGCTTACCGGACTCATTGCCTTCTGTGGCCTCATATACTGGATTGCAATTGCAGTCCACCAGCATGGCGAGATTTCATTACCTGCAAGTGTTTTCACCCTACTCATGTTGGCCGGATACCTTGCAACATTTGTTGCGGTATTCTCTTCATTAGCTACCTTTTTCTCAAATAAGTTTTCTCACCCTTCACTACTACTTTGGTCAGCTCCAGCCGCCTGGGTAACCCTTGAAATCATCCGTACACATGCCTTCACAGGGTTTCCATGGGCATTACTAGGATATTCTCAATATAAATGGTTAACAATAATTCAAATTGCCGATATAACCGGCGTGTACGGGATCTCTTTTCTTATTGTTTTAGGTAATGCGTTAATCACCTTAATTATTCAGTTTTTCTTCAAGCATCTACGAAGACACCAAATACCATCAGTCACTGGGATAGCACTCTCATCAATAATCACGGTTATTATTTTTGTTCTCACACTTACCTATGGAGAAGTAAAGCAAACATCTCTTAATAAAACCCACGATACGCGAACAATCAAGCTCGCACTCATTCAACCCAATATTGAACAGAGTCAAAAGTGGAATCCTGCATTTCAAAAGGAAATAATGGATAGATACAAAAGCTTAACCATGAATGTAAGCAAAGAAGATAAATCAGCCGACGCGGATATGATTGTGTGGCCAGAAGCAGCAACCCCTTTTGTTTTTGCGGAAGAGGATAGCGTTCGTGAACAAATTGTTTCATTGGTTCAAAAACAAAAAAAACCTCTTATTTTCGGAAGTATAGCTCTGCGGAAGACAGCCAGGGGAAAGCCACATCTCCTTAATCGAGCATACCTTCTTTCTTCACAAGGCACTATCTTAAATCATTACGACAAAATACACCTTGTTCCTTTTGGAGAATATGTACCTCCCTTACTTTCATTCATCGACAAATTAGCAAATGGCATAGGTGATTATATCCCAGGCACCAGGCACACAATTTTAGGCGGACCCCACGGACGCTTCGGAGTGGCTATTTGCTTTGAAGTAATTTACCCAAGCTTAGTAAGAAAATTTATTAAAGGAGGCGCAGAGTACATGATAACAATCACCAACGATGCTTGGTACGATCAATCATCGGCTCCATATCAGCATTTCTCTATGGTTGTCTTTCGCGCAATTGAAAACCGGATATCATTTGCACGAGCCGCAAACACAGGCATTTCAGGATTTATTAATCCTGATGGAAGCATAAAAAGTAGAACCAATCTCCTAGAACAAACAACCATTACTGATACCGTAACACTAGGATACGATCAAACAATATATACTGCGTATGGCGACGTATTTGCGTATACCTGCACTCTAATCACATTGGGGTTAATACTGCTGCCGGCTACACGACGAAGAACCAATCTTCCCGGTAGCACAAAAAATCGCTAAAATAAATAGCTACTCAGGAATTTAAGCTACCTTGACACAGCTCCCTACTCCATTTTCCGCTGATCAGCACGAATTTTAAGCAAACGTGACATCTCAAAGTAAATTGAGTTTCGCGTGCTGAGATAAGCAGAGTACGCCTGATCTGAAGGGGTTAGCCCACGACTATTTTTAAGATCCATATCTGCACCAGCCATAATCAGTTGATCAACCATCTTGCCATCCCCTCTTTGTATAGCCCAATGCAGGGGAGACCCGTTTAGGGCCTTAATCGTTTCATGGCGAGTTAGTATATTTAGATCAGCCCCATGCTTTATCAGAAGCGCTGTAATATCAGCGTTCTTTAACAATGTCGCAACATGCAGCGCAGTTTCACCAGTTTTGGCCTTTGCATCTACACTTGCACCACTAACCAACAACGCCTCCATTGTCTCGAGTTTTCCCGCAATAGCGGAAATCTGAAGCGCAGTCCGCCCTCGCATATCCATAGAATCTAAGTCAACATCATGCTTAGCTAAGAGGAAAATCACTTCACTGTGTCCATTAGCTGCAGCATAATGAAGTGCTAGATTACCCGCCTTATCTGCTTCATTTAGCCCATAACCAGCCAATATAAGGTTCTGTATTTCTTTTACGTCTCCACTTTTTGCTGCATTATGAAGCACAGAAGCCTTGATTGGGGCCACCTCAACAAACAACATTCCAAGCAGAAAAACTCCAAAAATATATATTTTAGCTATTAGCATATCGTCCTTTTACCCATAAAGATTGAACATACAGTAAAACCTACCTTTAACTAGGGAGTTAAACCCTTCTTCTGGTCAGCAGTTTTTTTCAAATCTGTCTTTGAGGAATCAATGTGTTCCTCAATGTCATCAAGCGCTCCACGAATAGTTTTCACCGTATCAAGTAAATCAGGAAGATGTGCACGCGCTTGTTCATCGCGAATAGTCTTCCTTGCCTCATCCATACTATTTAGAATAACACCAATAAGCATATTAAAGATCACAAATGTGGCAAACAGAACAAAACTCACGAAAAAAACCCACGAATAAGGGTAACGTTCCATTGTGGTATACATAAGATCCGTCCAATCCTCAAGCGTCAATACACGAAAAAGACTGAGGAGTGCTATATGGACTGTACCCCAATATTGTGGATCATGCGCACCAAACCAAGTTTGACCTATAACTGCATAAATATAAAACAAAAGGCTAGCTAGCAAAGCCATTTGGCCAATAGCTGGGATACTATGGACCACAGCAAGAACCATAACTTGCATACTAGGCAACGCGCTTAAAAGGCGAAGAACACGTAGTAACCGGATTAAACGCAAGATAGTTGTTTGACTCTGAATACCTGGAATAAATGCTGCAGCAACAATAATAAAATCAAACGTGTTCCACCCATCACGAAAAAAGTCATACGGGCGTCGGCCACACGCGATAATTTTGAGCATAATCTCAGCAATGAAAATACCCAATATAATTTTGTCAACAAGATCAAGAGTTTCGCCATAACGCATCTGCATGGAGGGATACGTTTCCATTCCAATAACCACTGCATTACCCAAAATGACCATCACAATAAACACTGTGAATGGCATTGAACCCGTGACGCGTTTACTGAATGAAACGATAGTTTTCCACATAGTGGGCAAATAACTCTGATCAGGCTAGAGGTAGCAAGTTAACGGCCAATGCCGCCTCTGGGGATCTAGTTTAGTAGGATAGAAACATTGAAACCTAAAGACAGAACAACACATTACAAAATACACCACGTCATATAAAAACGTAAAAAACCCCGATCACAGTATTAATTTAGTACTATACAACCCTGATTGGGGCAGTTTTAGTGACTTCGACCACATTCCAACACCATTTTCACTGGTAAACAATGGTCTTAGGTTTAAAAGCAGCCCACGAAAACCAAAAATGATTTCCATGAACAATCGGTACAAGCTGCTTTCCCTTCAAAGCTCCTTCAACACCTTGTCCAAAAATATTCCATCGTGTTTTCGTTTCTTCGTCAGTGAGATCAGTACCATCTCGCCGAAATGTTAATATTTTTCCATCGACTACAGCATCAAAAACCCCTGTGGAGCCCACATCTCGCCCTTTAGAGATCTGACTTGAGTCGAGGGCACTACTTGTACCTTGCCCATAAAATATTGCAATATGCCTACCAGCTCTCGTATCGTTTACCACCCCCTGCTCGGCCAAAACTGTCAACGGATATGCAATCTCAACCGTATCAAAACTTACACTGACTACACGCTCCATTGCCTGAAGACGAGAATCTGTTTTTCCTGAAAAAAGGAAAGGCTTGTTGCCAACCGTATCATAATACGCAAAGGGGTTTCGCCCATACTTTTTGTTGAATCCCGTCTTTCTAGAAAGAACACGCCCATCAGGATAGCTCTTACGAAAATCCCCAAAACCCACCAAACTTGACGGCAGAAAATCAAGGTGTTGACCTGTAGCCTCTCCAACAATTCCCTCACCCGTAAATTGCTGCCACAAACTCTCATGAGTTCGGTCGTACATGACTAAATCAGAGTTACGAAGGAGTCCAGATGTTCCAAATTCGTAGACTGTCCCTGCAACCCTTCGATCAAAAACAATTGAAGAATTGCACAGTGGACAAAAAGTTACCACAATTGGAATGCTCCCCATCGTATCATTCACAATCTCATGCAGTATCATTATCTGTAATGGATAAGCCCTCACCTCACCCTCTAAATCCACTACAATAACGGGTTCATTATCCATCAACCATGAAGAGGCCTCAGAATGTGGAATAAAGTGAGGTTTATCAATCGCAGGAAGCTCATCCCGCTTTGCCCCACTCCACTGCAATTCATCATACGACATTAAATGTTGTGTCCAATCTGTCTTCCAACCTGCAGTCAAGGAACGCAACTGCCCAGATCGGGTATCTTTGGTCTTACCATCCTTAACAAGATTCGACGCAGTAGTCCCAGCATCACCCACATTTCGGTCAACTGACGCCCCTACACATCCACTAAACATCACTACCCCAATGATGCCAAAAATAATACATAGCATATGCCTAAATTGGCATATGTAATCACTAGATAGGTCTGATCTAGAGTCCATAGTCATCTTCAATCCTCTTATATAAAGGCTGCAAGAAATTATACAGCTCTGAAAACATATTTAATGTAACTTCCGCAATAGGTTCTATTGCTTGTTAGCTCCTGAGGGTTATGCTACCATTTTTTTTCGAGATTCGTGAAAGAATCAATCCCAATATTTATTTTAGCGTGATCTAACGTTAACATGGTGCATATGCACCGTAACCCTCCCCTGCCAGATAGAGAGGTTGCCATGCTAGATGATATCAAACTACGAGTTCATGAAGTTCATGCAACGATACGGCAACTACGGGGGCATCTTTGACCTCGCTACTATGACCACCGACTTGGATCGCATCAATGAACAAATGGCTGAACCTAATTTCTGGGCTGACCAATCCTCGGCTCAACAAATTATTGGACGAAAGCAAACTCTTGAACGTGAATTAACACGCTGGACAACACTTACTAACCGCGGCCAAGATTTACAAACCCTACTCGAGCTTGTCGAGTCTGAAGGAGCAGAGGATGAACTCGTCGAACTGACTGAAGAATTGGTGAGCCTTGAGGGTGAGCTTTCGAGAGTACGTACACAGATGTTGCTCTCGGAACCAAAAGACATTAACAGCGCCATTGTATCATTTCATCCAGGGGCAGGAGGAACCGAATCTCAAGATTGGGCAGAAATGTTAATGCGTATGTATATCCGTTGGGCAGAACGCCGAAACTTTAAAGTAAATACGGTCGACCTTATTCAAGGAGATGAAGCCGGAATCAAAAGCGCAACTGTATCCATCGTTGGAGACTATGTATATGGCTACCTAAGGGGAGAAGCTGGGGTACACCGATTAGTACGAATATCGCCCTATGACTCCAACAAACGCCGTCACACCTCTTTTGCTTCAGTTTTCGTTTATCCAGAAATTGAAGAAGGAGTTGATATCACTATTGATGACAAAGACCTTCGCATCGATACATTTCGTGCAAGCGGCGCAGGAGGACAACATATAAATAAAACCTCTTCCGCAATTCGCATTACTCATATCCCAACTGGCACTGTTGTCCAGTGCCAAAATGAACGCTCACAACATAAAAATAAAAGCGCCGCTATGAAAGTTTTACATGCCCGCCTATACACACGGGAACAAGAGAGACAGGATCAGGAAATGCAAGCATTTGTTGGAGATAAAAAAGACATTGCGTGGGGCAATCAGCTTCGCTCGTACGTCTATCAACCATACCAACTCGTAAAGGATCACCGTACTAACCATGAGATAGGGAATATTGAGGCAGTCTTAAACGGCAACCTCGACCCATTCATTGAAACATACCTAACACAGCGTGCTTCGCGTACACCCTAATTACTGCCATGGAAGAGCGTAGCGACCAAAGCGAACAGCGCGTAAAAAAGCTAGAGGAGCTTCGTGATCTGGGCATTGAGCCGTATGGTGGCCGTTTTGAACAGGTAAATAGAACATCGAAAATTCTTGCAGAACACAAAACAACAGATAGCACAACCCTTGACCAAAATCAGATATCCTGCACACTAGCTGGCCGCCTCATTACTCTCAGACGTTTTGGAAAAACTGCTTTTGGAGTCCTTCGGGATGAAGATGCATCCATTCAAGTCTACTTTAAAAAAGACTCTCTTGACACTCATGCCTTTGCAGTGATGCGCCACCTTGATGTTGGTGATTGGATTGGTATTACCGGTACACTTTTTCGAACCAAGACAGACGAACTAACTGTTGCAATTTCAGAACTTACATTACTTACAAAGTCGCTCCAACCACTTCCAGAAAAGTGGCATGGGCTAAGTAATGTTGAGACACGATACCGTCAACGTTATCTTGACCTTATCTCAAATCCAGAGGTTCGCAGAATTTTTGTTCAGCGAAGCCGTATTATTGAGACCGTTCGCCGCTTTCTTATCGAACGAAACTTTCTTGAAGTTGAAACACCAATGATGCACCCAATCCCAGGAGGAGCAACAGCACGCCCATTTGTGACTCACCATAATAGTCTAGATACAGATCTCTATCTCAGAATTGCCCCAGAGCTTTACCTCAAACGACTTGTTATTGGAGGTCTTCCAAGAGTTTTTGAAATAAATCGAAACTTCAGAAACGAAGGGCTCTCAACAATCCACAACCCTGAGTTTACAATGCTAGAGTTCTACATGGCCTTTGCAGACTTTGAAGACTTAATGCCCATGACTGAGTCATTAATTTCGCATACTGCACAAGTAATCTGTGGAGCCACTTCAATTCCCTACCAAGAACACACACTTGACCTTACCCCACCATGGCGGAGAATTACCTTTACAGAGGCTGTCTATGAATTTAGCGGTATCCCACGAGATGCCCTTGAAACCCAACAAACTGCCCTAAAGGCTGCACGCGACAAGGGACTCGAAGTCTCAAATGATGCTTCCCTAGGAGCAATCATGAACATTATTTTTGAATCAACAGTTGAATCAAATCTCGTCCAGCCAACATTCATTACACATTATCCAATTGAAATCTCTCCCTTAGCCAAAAAGTGTTCAACCAAAAAAATGCTGACAGATCGTTTTGAGCTCTATATTGCCGGCCGGGAAATTGCAAATGCATTTTCAGAACTTAACGATCCAATTGATCAATATCAGCGTTTTGAAGCACAAGCTGCACTCCGAGCAAGTGGGGACACCGAGGCACATCTAATAGACAAAGACTTTATCCGAGCCCTTGAATATGGGCTCCCACCAACTGCTGGGGAGGGCATTGGCATTGATCGTCTAGTTATGCTCCTAACCAATCAAGCGTCAATACGTGAGGTTATCCTATTCCCTCAACTACGCCCCGAGCATCCTCAGTGAATATTCCATACGAGTTTTCCATCAGCCTTCGTTACCTAAAATCGAAACATCGCCAACATAGAATATCTTTTAATACTATTATATCAATAGTTGGAGTCACGCTTGGTGTCGCTGCTCTTATTGCCACTTTGGGCATCATGACTGGCTTTAAGGAGGATATTCAAAAACGCATTCTTGGGACAAAGTCTCACGTAGTAGTAGTTAATCAAACTGGGGAGAATCTCACTGACTATGAAACAATTGTCGATCAGGTCAATCATGTTCCACATGTCATTGCTGCATCTCCCTTTATATATCGACAAATTTTACTGACATCTCAAGCCGGAGTGCGCGGTGTATTGCTAAACGGTATTGACCCTAATCGAGAAGGCTCCGTAACGGACATTGAAAAAAATTTGATCGTTGGGTCACTCAAAGATCTAGAAACACCTCGTGAAAAAAAAGAATTACCCTCAAACTCATCACTACCAGGGATTATTGTAGGAAAAGAATTATCTCGCGTGCTTCAAGTAACGATTGGTGACCGTGTTAACGTAGTGTCTCCCATTGGTTCAACACGCGTAATTGGTGCTACACCTAAGATTAGAGGATTTCGTCTAGCTGGAATTTTCGACTCTGGAATGTACGAATATGATACTTCCTTAGCCTACATTTCACTTAACAATGCACAAGATTTTTTCAATATAGGCGACAGTGTTAGCGGCATTGCTATCAAAGTCGAAAAAATATTTCTTGCCGATAAAGTTGCCACCGAAATTGATCAGGCCCTTAGCTCCCCCCTTTGGGCACGCGATTGGATGGAACTAAATCGAAATCTTTTCTCTGCACTAAAGATGGAAAAACTAATGATGTTTGTTATCTTGGTTCTAATAATTCTTGTTGCCTCATTTAACATTATCAGCACACTAATGATGATCGTCGTCGAAAAAGGTCGAGAGATTGCAATACTAAAAACTATGGGCGCCACACCGCGCGCAATAATGAGAATTTTTATGCTCGATGGCCTTATTATTGGTGTGGCAGGAACGATGTGTGGTATCCCATTAGGCTATTCAATCTGCTGGGCAATTCAAACCTTCTATACATTTCCCACTGATGTATATTATATCAGCCGTATTCCAGTAGAGATCAAAGTATTTGATGTCCTGACTGTTGGCTTATCAGCTATTTTGATTAGTTTACTTGCAACTATCTATCCTTCTAGGCAAGCGGCAAAACTTGATCCAGCTGTCGCTCTTCGATATGAATAATATGTACAAAAATGATGCTACTATATATTAATCAGAGATTACCTGATGCCATGAGACACTCCTTTAACCTCACCATATATCACTGAAGGCACGCTCTATACGATGATCAAAACCACAGACCTCTGTAAATCATTTCATATAAACAATTCACGTGTTGAAGTCCTTAAGGAAATCACACTAGAAATACAACGTGGTGAAATGCTTGCAATCGTTGGGGCTTCAGGCGTAGGGAAATCTACACTTCTACACATTCTCGGCGCACTTGATAGACCAACTTCTGGAACTGTTGAATTTGATGGAGAAAAAATTTTTGATCGCTCCGATAGCCATCTCGCTCACTTCAGAAATCAAAATGTTGGCTTCGTATTCCAATTTCACCATCTGCTCCCAGAATTTACTGCAGTAGAAAACACCAGACTCCCAAACCTCATTATGGGGCACTCAACAGATGAATCAACAAGCCGCGCGATTAATACCCTTGAAAAGTTTGGGCTTAAACATCGTCTTTCACATCGTCCAGGAGAGCTCTCAGGAGGAGAGCAACAGCGTGTAGCAATTGCTAGAGCAGTTCTAAATAACCCAAGCTTGGTACTGGCAGATGAGCCTACAGGAAATCTCGACACCCAAACAGGTTATGATGTATTTCAATTACTTCAGGACCTTAACCGAAGTATGGGGACCACCTTTGTTCTCGTTACGCATAATGAAGCCCTTGCAGAAAGAACTAACCGCGTATTACGGATGGTTGACGGACAACTTAAAAGTAACTAGAAACAAGTAATAGCGACATTATTCATCATGTATCAATAGTTACTGCCTGCATTATTTACACACTTTTTCATGACACATCGTATAAATCAAAATACTCTACTGGCAATAGCTCTAATCATAGTATTTATTAGCATTCTAAGCGTTGCATTTTCACAAACTTCATCAACAAATTTTTCCCAATATCCAGGCTTCCAAAAACACTTTTCAACATTTCCCCGCTACGCATCACTCCCCACAACCCGAGAGAAGAAACTACTACAAAAGTATCGGCCACGTTTATTTCTTGGCAAAGGACAAGAAGGTCCAATTAGCTTTTATAAAAACTACATTGCCAATGGAACCCTTTACAACGGCGCAGGTAAAGTCATTAGCGATAATCCAACCCCCAGCCTGATGAATCAATACAAAGAAGATCCTTATGTTACCTTCGTTCATAAAGCCTCCCCCGGCAAACCTATTACGCCAATAGTATTTGCACGCATTGATCATGCGGACGTCCCCGGAGCAGGAGTATATACATTTCTCACCTATCACTTTGTTTTTCGAAGTTCTGGAGTTCCAGCAGGAATACCAGGCTGGCTTCGGACTATAGTAAGTTGGGTTGGAGATCCACACGATTGGCACCAACTAGACCACTACACTATGGCCAGAGTGGCACTTGACCGAGGGAGTAACCCAGTCTCTGTTATTTTGCAACAACACAATTACATTCGCTCCTACATTCTCGGACGTGATATGCCTTTCCCTAAAGATAACCGTATTAAAATCGATACAGCACTCAACTCCAATGAGCTCTACCCTCATCTTCTGGGACGCCAAAAACGGCGGGCAGTTCCGTTTATGACGGCAGCTAATCTTCCCTACTTAGTAACAGGCAAACATACCCCATGGCTGTCAACTGATGATATTACCGATCCGGAATACGAAGTTGAGTATGAACTAGAGTTTCTTAGACATACTGATGCATTCTATACTTTTCAGGGTTACTTAGGAGAAAAACGTTTACTTCCGGGCCGCAGCGGGCCACCAGGTGCTGACTACAATGGACTACCAAAATTTAAACATCTCGCTATCGAACTTGCTGCATTTAACTGGCGTGAAGGAGATCTTGAGCAAATGGACTACCTGATTGATTTTCTTGAAAAACCAGACCGTCAACAAGAAGTATTTATTGACTTAACAACACGCTTTAGAATAGACGTAGCGTGCCAGCTACGGAAAACTCGGATTGACTGCCAGAATCACACGACACCTTCTAACTAGTCAATCGCTTAAAGCGATTTATTATGGCAAAACTCTACTAAAATGGAACAGTAAATAGCGAAGTGTATATGGACCCCGTGTGATGAAGTTGACTTTTTATCAAACTAATAGACCGTGCCGATACAAATTGCCCACAGGACTTGCTTCCTTTCTCACGAATACCCTGAAAAGCATTCAAAAAATGATTATTTTTATTGATTACTCCTCGAAAACGTCCAATAGTTAAATGAGGCACAAATGTTCTCCTCTCCTTTGGAAAACCCCATTTTCCAAGTTCACCATCTAATCTGGTTTGAAGATTGAGGAGACCGTCAGACTGACTTGAAATGCCACACCACAATACCTTTGGACGTTTAACGTTTGGAAAAATACCGAGTTCCCTTAGTTCAATTTGCATGTGCTTTTGCTGTTTAGCAACTTTAATCATGCAGTCTTGAATACTGCTAATACTCTCCTCTTTTACTGTCCCCAAAAACTTTAGAGTAAGATGTATCCCTTGGATACGAGTCCATCTCAAAATCGACTCATCAAGCACATGCTTCAAATCAGCCTGTATTCGGACAACCTCTCCACAAATTTCATCAGGGAGGTCCAGCGTAATGAAAAGACGATGTTCTTGAAACATAGACTTACACTTTCAAAATAACAATCAGCATGTTACGGTTTATATGCGAGCCCTTTTACACTCATATGGAGATAAGTGACGTGACCTATTTACCTCAGGATATGGCCTGTCCAATTGACTCTCGATACTACGGGGCAAACCCGGAATTTCTCAATCGCCTAAAGCCCTATGTTTCTGAAGAAGCGTATGTAAGATATCAAGCAAGAGTTGAAGTTGCACTAGCTGAAGTCCTTGTAGAGCAGAACATTGCTCCTGCGACATTTGCAGAAGAGCTTAAAAGTGCATCTAAAAAAATTAAGGTTGAAGATGTATACGCTGAAGAACAAAGAATTGGGCACAACATACGTGCGCTAGTCAACTGTCTAAAAACATATATTAGCAAAACAGCTCAACCCTTTGTTCACCTCTGTGCAACATCAAATGATATTACCGATACAGCCATGGCGCTTCGCCTGAAGGAACTAACTAGAGAGATCCTTCTACCAGACCTTATTAGGCTTGAAAACACTATCATTACTCTCTCACGTGCACATGCCGATACTATTCAAATAGGTCGAACGCATGGACAACATGCAATACCCATTACATTTGGCTATGCAATGGCGAACTACGCTGCTAGAGTTGGAAACCGAATACACCTAATTGAAAATGCCCGCCTCAATTTGCGCGGTCAACTATCCGGTGCAGTTGGTGCATATAATGCTCTTTCCTTGTTAGTTCCTGAAAACACAGTCGACTTTGAACGTTCCGTCTTGCAAAAACTTGGGCTACAACCCGTTGATACTCAGATCTCTACTCAAATCGTCCACCCAGAATATATCACCGATCTAGTCCATGCAGTAACATCAACCTTTTCTGTTCTTGCAAATATTGCAGATGACATTCGACAACTCCATCGAAGCGAAATTGGAGAAGTACACGAACGATATGATGCTGACCGTGTAGGATCATCTACAATGCCTCATAAGCAAAACCCATCTAACTTTGAATTTGTGAAAAGCATGTGGAAGGCTATGATGCCACGAATGATGACTCTTTATATGGACCAAATCTCAGAGCATCAAAGGGATCTAACTAACTCAGCGTCTGCGCGTTTTATCACAGAACTCTTTACTGCATTCATTTACGCTACCAACCGACTGACCAACGCTCTAGACCGCCTTGAGGTGGATAAAAATTCGATGTCACGCCAATTACAAGGGACAGAATTTGAAGCTATACTAGCTGAGCCATTATATATACTGCTTACAACACAAGGACATCCAGATGGATATGGCGGCGCAAAAAAAGTTGTTGAACAGGCACGAATCACAGGAACATCAGTTGCAGAACTAATGTGGAAAGACAAATCGCTAGCTCCATACCTTAAAAACTTATCTACTGAGCAACGCAACCTTTTTGAAAACCCTCAAACATATATTGGTGCTGCAATACAACAAACACATGCGACATGTAATCACTGGGAAACTCATTGTCAACAACTAGCAGAACAATTAAAGTCTGAGTCTCAATCACTTGGATAACTACCAGCAAAACCCCGAATAATATAACGACTTACAACATTCCATGATTAAAGCTTAAGGCAAAGGTGAGGAAACATACTCATCCGCTCCAACATCAGGCATATCGTCCCTCATCTCACCATCAATATCACTTACAACAAGATCATTTAGTCGAATCCCTTTATTAATTACTTTGATAGCGGTTCCAAGAAGGTGAAGGTTATTTCCCATAGGATCCTCAAACAAAGTTAGAGAGCGTATTTCAATATTCCCAATGTTATTTGGTCTAGCACGGTCACGAATGGTCATCCGGGGTCGAATAAGGTTATTAACAATCATTGGGTCCGAGTTAAAAAACCGTGTATCAATAGACGAAAATGTTCCGCCAGTGGAAATAACCGTATTGTGATAGACAGATGCTTGAACTGCGTGCTCCAAGCTGATACCAACATTAAACAAGTCTCCAATATGTCCAAAGATAATGTTATTTCTAATAACACCACCTACGTGACCAGTAGCTGCTGTTATTACAACAGCTTTTGAACTACTATCGTAATCTCGATGTGTTCCAATTTCTCCTACACCAAACCCAATGCCACGTGCACAATTTAAAATGGTATTACGCTCTATAAGAGTATCTTTGCTTGTCTTTGAAAAGTTGATTGAGTAGTTTGCGTGCTCTCCATTAGTGCAATGTATGTTTCTGAAAACATTGTCGCGAACATGCCACCCTAAGGCACGATAAGCTTCTATGCCTCCCACAATACAAGAAACTTCCTCATTCAAGGCTTCGATTTTCCCTCTCCCCTCATGTGTAAGTTCAAAAAGTGAGCAGGCAACTGTTCCAAAATCGTTGTATTGAGGTATGTGATCATTTGTGCCAATTTTAAAAAAATGGTGTGCGGCATCGAGTAAATGGAGATTATAAAGCAGAGCATGACTTCCATTACCAACAAATTCAATGTGATAGTTTTTATTCCTCCTAATCGTTATATCTGCAATCGTGATATGTGGAGCTCCTATCTGAATGATTATTCCAGAATTGTACTGTCCATCGAGCACAACAGCCTCACGTTTTCCAGAAGCTGCCCGTAAAGTCATATTAGAGGCACGAAATACTAAGCTTTTCCCATTAAGCTTATAAACTCCATCCGAAAGCAGAATAGTTGTTCCTGGCGCAGCTTGCGCCACAACAGAGGGAAGAGTGCTAGCTTCCTCCGCAGTTATTGTAACAACAGGTCCACCCTGATTAAGGGAGGGAAGAGGTGCACATAAGCTTTCGTTTGCGTAAGAAAATGACGGCCAGACGGCTTGAATAGTGACGAAAAGAGTTGATAAAAACGCAAGCATTATCCAAGCACGCTTTATCATTTTCAAACCTCTTTTTTATTGCAAAACCAGAGCGTGCTTGACTACTAGTAAGTAACCACAGCAGGCGCTAATCCAGAGTTAGGAAACTTCTTCCCTTGTCAATTTCAAAAATACATCTTCAAGGGTCATAGTCATGGATGTAAGCTCAACAAGCCCCCAGTTTCTATTTACTGCAATACGTGCAAGATCTTCACGAAGATCTTGATTTGCTGCAGACTCTACTAAATACGTAGGGTACGGCATCGTATTCTCATAAAAAACATTCAGGACACTTGGCATCTCTTGAAGCTGTTGCAAAGTCTCTGCTGTCGATGAACGCAAAACCATACTGACTTTTGACGATTGTCGTAACTTTGCAGACAATCTATCTTGAGAATCTTCGGCCATAATCCTACCATCATTGATAATCACCACCCTACGACATACTGCTGTAGCCTCCGGTAGTATATGGGTACTAAGAATTACTGTGTGATTTTCAGCAAGACTAGTAATTAACTCCCGAATCTCAATAATTTGTCGTGGGTCAAGACCAGAAGTTGGCTCGTCAAGAATGAGAACCAACGGTTCATGCACTAATGCTTGAGCTAATCCAACCCTCTGGCGGTAGCCTCGTGAAAGATTTGCAATTAATCGCCTACGGACATCTCCTAGTGACACACGCGCTACAACACGATCAACAGCCTGATCTACTCTGTGGGAAGGGACCCCCCTTAAACGTGCGGAAAATTCAAGAAACTCTGTAACCGTCATTTCTGGATACAATGGCGGCACTTCAGGCAAGTATCCAATTGTTTTTTTCACGTCCATAGGGTGATCAAAACAATCAAATCCTGCCACACTAGCAGAACCTGAGGTAGCTGGAAGAAAGCAGGTTAAAATACGCATCGTCGTTGTTTTTCCAGCACCATTCGGCCCAAGAAATGCCACCACTTCTCCCTTGGCAACCGAAAAACTTATCCCGTCAACGGCAGTGAAGTTTCCATACCTCTTTGTAACATTACAGACATCAATCATCTTCTATTTTTCACCTCATCTCATGTGTAAAAATAAAGCAGACGGAGATTATATTGAGCGCCAATAAAACCCGTCAAGATAGCAAAATATAACCTACCTTAAAAAAACACACAAAATGCTTTAAAATATTATTCTCCAAGCAGGCCATTCATTGACAAATCAACGGACTTCCCTTATCTTGCTGCCCTGAGCCTAGAGTTGCAACCACATGTGTTGGTCGTAAGCTTCCGAGGCTTTATGATTCAATCCCGGGGAGGTGGAAAGGAGCACGGTCTTCGTCTTTCCAAGAAGCCGGCTTATTAGTGGAAGGAGGGACAGGGAAGAGTGCAAGCGCTAGGAACGCACCTTTTAGTTGAGTTACACAAATGTAACCCAACGCTTCTCAACAATGCAGAAGAAGTTGAGAAAATCATGGTAGCTGCAGCCAACACGGCTGGGGCAACTATTGTCGACACCCACTTTCACCAGTTTAATCCTATTGGCGTAAGCGGTATGGTTGTTATTACTGAGTCTCACCTTGCTATCCATACTTGGCCAGAGTTTGAATATGCGGCTATCGATATTTTTACCTGTGGTGATACCCTGAAACCAAAACAAGCCGCGCAACAACTGATTGAAGCCTTTGAATGCGAACAACCCACCCTGTACGAAGTGAAGCGCGGCTGCGTGCCGCTCACAGGTATCCTCTCCCATGGCCAGCCCGAAAAATTGCAAATGGTTCCATGAAGAACTCGCGCCGCATGAAATTCACATGCATGGCGTGAAATCAACTCTCTACTCTAAAGCCTCACAATTCCAGCAAATTGATATCGTCGAAACCGAAGGATATGGTCTATGTCTCGTACTGGATGGAAAGCTACAATCTACGGAATCAGATGAGTTTATTTACCATGAGGCCTTAGTTCACGCAGCAATGCTCACACATCCAGACCCTCAAAGAGTAATGATCATCGGTGGTGGTGAGGGTGCCACTTTACGTGAAACGCTACGCTATCCATCAGTGAAACAAGCAATCATGGTGGATATCGATAAAGATGTAGTCGAGAGTTGTCGAGAATACTTGCCAAGCTGGCATCTAGGCGCATTTGATGACTCAAGATCTCAAGTACTTCATGCTGACGCGCGTAAATACCTTGAAGATACTAAGGATTCTTTTGATGTAATCATAATTGATCTATCAGACCCGATTGAGGAAGGCCCAGCTTACCTTCTTTTCACACGAGAATTTTATAGCCTTGTCAACGAACGACTGACCAAGGATGGAATAATTGCAGTCCAGGCAGGCGCAACTAGTATAAACAGCTTGTTGAATTATGGGGCAATCTATCAAACATTAAAAACAAAGTTTCCCGTGGTCCGTCCTTACCAAGCTTTTGTGCCCGCTTACGGATGGCCTTGGGGGTTTGGTTTTGCATCAAAAACACTTGACCCTTGTGATATTTCTACAATGGAATTCCAGGCACGCATAGAAAAGCGTGTAACCGGAAACATGAAATATCTTACTGGCGAGCTATGCAGAGCTCAATTTGCACTTCCAAAGCATATCACTGAGTATATTGATAAGGTCGATCGAATTATCGAAGACAACCATCCTTTATATGCTTTCCCTGTATGATCCTACCTATTGGTGAGTACTGAAAAAGTGCCTGGTTTTCCACCGTTACTTATCAAAATAACTGATAGGCTACAAGGTTTTTCCTTGCCACCAACTGAATACGCTATCATCTTAAAGTGGTAATGTCCCTGTCCTCTCACCTCAATGACGAGCAATACAAAACCCCACTCTTTGATGCCATGGTTGCGCTCGCAGAAAGCCGGAAAGTCTCATTTCATACACCAGGCCATAAAAGTGGAAAGGGAATTAGCACACGATTCAGGAAATTTGTTGGTCCAAAAATTTTTTCAATAGACCTCACTACACTTGACGAAGTTGACTCCTTACAGAAACCAGTAGGTGTTATTAAAGACGCCCAACGCCTTGCAGCATTAGCCTATGGAGCTGATCGATCATACTTCCTCATTAATGGAACTAGTGGGGGTGTTCACGCCATGCTTGCCACTACATGCCGCACTGAAGAAACCATATTAGTCTCACGCAATGCACACAAGTCAGTGATCACAGGTCTAATACTTAGTGGAGCTTCACCAAGCTATTTCTCCCCAGCATTTAGCTCTACTCTCCAGCTGGCTGTAAATGTCACACTCGATGACGTCAAGACCGCAAGCACTAGAGCACCAGAAGCACGGACTCTATTTCTCACAAGTCCAAACTATTACGGTTTGTGTGCCGATCTAGCACCTATAGTAAAGTATGCTCACGAAAAAAACATGACCGTCCTCTTAGACGAAGCTCATGGGCCACACTTTCACTTTCACAAAGATTTGCCTATATCAGGCCTAGATGCTGGAGCTGACCTCATCGTACAAAGCACCCACAAAATTATTGGTGGAATGACTCAAGCATCAATGCTTCATGCCAATGAAAAACGCATAGACCTTGACCGGTTAGCTCAAAATCTCCGCTTTTTACAGACTACAAGTCCTTCATACATTCTGATGGCTTCTCTCGACCTTGCAAGAATGCAAATGGCAACGGAGGGAGAAAAGCTTTTAAACAGTGCAATTCGTTTAGCTGAAGATGCACGGGAGCGTATAAATAAAATTCAAGGACTTCAGTGTTTTGGGCGACAAGACCACCATCACCTTGATGTAACAAAACTTACAATCAGAGTGTCAGATCTTGGACTTAGCGGCTTTGAAGCTTCACAACTTTTGAATACGAAGTATCAGGTTCAAGCTGAGATGGCAGATCCATTTCATGTTTTGGTAATCATTAGCATTGGAGATCGAAAACAAGATATTGACCTCCTAGTAAATGCACTCGCACAAATTGCACAAACTGAAAGAAAACAACACTCACATTACAACTCCACCAACCTTACAGCTCCTCCCATACCAGGGGAAAGAGTTCTCACACCTCGTGAAGCATTTCTTTCGAAGCACCATCCTCTACCTCTTCGCGAAGCCGCAGGAAAAACATCTGCGGAAGTTGTTACGATATATCCTCCAGGCATCGCACTCTTAGTCCCTGGAGAAATTATTACGCTAGAAACAATTGAATATATATGTCTATTGACTGAATTTGGTGCTACAATCGACGGGCTCGATGAAGCAAATACAATTGTCAGGATAGTGAAGTAGCGTTCATGTTATAAAGTTCTTAGGAGAGTCTTTAAAAATTGAAGCACCTACAGAAAGTTTTTTTATTAAACCTTCGTTTCAGTAATATACAAATATGGCATATACTTTAGCATAGAGAGCTATGTAGCCTCCTTACACTACAGGTCGGATAACCTATGTCAACCAGCGAAAGTCCCAAGTCAACATTCTTCCAACAACTACTCAGACTACTTGGTCTGCTCGTGCTTGCAACAGGAATCTTTGCATTTGGTTACTATACTGGAGGAAAAAAAGAGGGAGAAGACCCTGTAGAGTCCCTTAAAGGCCAAGTACAAGAAGTGACATCAACGGTAGTGGAAAAATCATCTGAACTAAAGCGTGACTTGACACTCTGGAGAAGCCTGAAGAAGGCAAAAACCTTAACCATAGGTGCCGGAGATGAAATTCGTCAAAAGAATTTTGGAAAGGCGAAGAACGAAGTAAGTGAAGTAATAGAACTCTTAACTGAGGCCAGCGCCATACCAGAAGCTCGCGAAGGAGTCGAACAAAAAATCAATAGTTTCCGTACACGCCTACTTGATGTTCAGGATGATGCAAATGCCCTTAAACCTACCGCAAAGCAAAAGCTCGACGACATCGCTGAAGACATGGAACAGTTTATCAGAGATTTGCGTAACTAGGCCTCTTCTTTAGTAACTTATGATTACCGGTCTGATCGCTCTACTCCTAGTGATAGCGACCCCTACCTCCTTGCTGTCGGCAGAGTTCCTGGACGTAACATATCATCAATGCCAAGATGCAAAAACTTGCGAGTTTCGAGTTTTAGAAGCACATCCAATCTTTGGAGAAAACGTAATCGTTCGTATCACTGGGATAAACGTACCTTTAATGTCTGGAAAATGTTCTCTTGAACACACTTTGGCAGTAAAAGCAAAAAATATACTCCATGAGATACTTAACAAGGCACACACTATCGATCTCATAGATGCAAAACGGGGGAATTTTTTTCGATATAGTGCCAGAATCAGAGTCGATGGCACTGATGTCGGGCAAATGCTAATTGATCGTAAGCTAGCAGTTTCAGTAGAAACTATGCCAAAATCAGGCATTTGGTGCCCATCACAACACCCTCATAACGAGAAACGACTTTAACATAACCAAGCCTCTTAACCTCCCTTTATGACCTTTCAAACTAGACTCCTTACTAACAGCGCCTCAATTGACAACGTAGACCCGTAAGTGCTACAAAACTGAGTTTTTGACGTAACCGCTACACGTTGCTTGACCAAAGGAGGATCTTGTAATGCCTGGAGAGAAGAAAGAAGCGAAACAGCAGTTTGTCAACTTCCTCTTCTACAAAGTCGACCCTGCGTGGCGGCGCCTGCCACCAGATGAACGGGCAAAAGGGAAAAAGGAGTTTGAGCAAGTCCTTACGGATTACCAAGGAAAATTGATTACGGTATGCTACTCAACTATCGGCATACGCGGTGACTGCGATATGATGCTGTGGCGCATCTCTTATGAACTAGAGGTATTTCAAGAAATGGGAACAGCTCTCCTTGCTACAGGCCTCGGAAAATACCTCCATACACCCTACTCCTACTTATCCATGACCAAACGATCTATATACATCGATCAGCACGTTCACGAAGGTCAAGAGGGAAAGCGCCTTGCTATTATTCCTGGAAAAGCAAAATACAACTTCGTCTATCCATTTGAGAAAACTCGTGACTGGTATCTTATGAGCCAATCAGCACGACAAGGTATGATGGATGAACATATTGAAGTCGGCCACAAGTTTCCTTCAGTACGCCTAAACACGACATACTCTTTTGGAATATGTGATCAGGAGTTTATGCTTGCGTTTGAAACTGATGAGCCAAAAGACTTTCTTGACCTTGTCCATGCACTTCGAGGAGTAGAAGCCAGTCGGTATACACGAAGGGATGTGCCAATATTTACATGCGTTGCTCGCACTCCAAAGGAGATGCTAGATAGCCTTGGCGGATAGCCAAATTATCTTTTAGCCTAAATTACACCTTATCCTGTGCTCATGCCTGCACCCCGTCAACACCACATTCTCTTCACTATCCTTGCTCTTTCGCTATTACTTCCAGCTTTTGCTTTCTCAAAAGACAACCCTACTCCCCAAGGATCCTCTGCCTATAAATTTGTTCAAGAGTGGCTGAAAACTTATGCAATAGACCACAAACGTGCTGCATCAATGATGACCAAAACGCATCGTAGTGGTATGTCAGAAGATGCCTGGGTTGAAATGTATGGCCCATATATTGACTATGTAAAATATAAACATTTAGGTGGCGAGCTTATTAGTATAAAGGAGGAGGACCTCAAGATACAGATTACACTCAAGAGCTCCGTAGACTCCATTAAAGGTCCAACTGTTCAATATGAGATTTATCACCTCCTAGAAGTTGATGGGAGCTGGCTAATTGACTACATTGATATCAGAGATGAAAACTTTGAATCTGCTATTGGACCAGAACCAATTAAAAAGTTTGATTCAAAGAAAAAACAATCTTCACCTAAATAAGCAGCACCACAGTAACAAGTATATATTTCTCTCTCAGCATCAAACATTTCTTGTATCTCGAGACTATATCAGTGCGAATCTCAGCCGGAGCACGAAAGGGACTGTCGTTCCCTATTCCCAAAAACCTATCCTTTCGCCCTACTTTGGGTCGTGTGAAAGAGGCACTGTTTGATATTCTAAGTACAAAAGTTGTAGGTTCTGTGTTCCTTGACCTATACGCCGGAACTGGAAGCGTTGGCTTGGAGGCACATAGCCGAGGAGCCTTAATGACAATATTTGTTGAGAAAAATAAAAAAACAGCCCAGTTACTACAAAAAAATGTTACCCGATATTCTCAATCAATGTCAGACAAAGAAAAAAGTTCCTTACAAATTTTTACAATTTCTGTAGAATCTTACATTACTAATATCCCTAAAAACATAACACCGGTAGACATTATCTTTGCTGATCCTCCCTACAACATATCAACACCAAAATCTGTCCTAGAAACTATAAAAACAGACACTTGGCTTCAACCTGATGGTCTTGTCGTAATAGAGCATAGCTCCAAAACCAAAATGAACGACAAATATGAAAAATTACTAAAAACAAAAACCTATCAGTATGGGGATTCTGCATTATCAATATATACCCCTACTACTGCCTTAAGATAATTATGAGCGACTGTGAGAAGCGATGAGAACACTTGTATTTCCAGGCACATTTGACCCCATTACAAATGGCCATCTTGATATCATTCAACGAAGCCTTAATCTCTGCGACCATCTATATATTGCCATCGCGGAAGGCTTGAAGAAAAACCCTATATTTTCCCTTGAAGAACGTGTTGAGCTTGCGCGTCTAGCTACTGCTTCGTTCACACACCTTACAATTGAATCATTTGATGGATTGGTTACTAACTATGTCGAAGACAAGAAAGCACACGCTATCATCAGAGGACTACGCACCCCCTCAGATTTCGAGTATGAACTCCAAATGGCCATGATCAATCAGAAACTTCATCCTTCAATTGAAACATTATTACTAATTCCCAATGAAAAGTATGCTTACCTTACATCTAGTGCCATTAAAGAATTAGCTGCCTTTGGAGCCAACATAAAACAATTCGTACCTCCTCAAGTTGCCGATCGATTATTGCAGTTATATAACAAGGATAAACACCATGAAAACTTCTGAAAGACTACAAGGCGTCTTACCATCGGCCACATTGGCAATTACTGCGTATGCTAATGAAATGCGCGCATCAGGAATTGATGTGATTGACCTAGCTGCAGGAGAGCCTGACTTTGAAAGCCCAAATGAGTCTAAGAAAGACGCGATAGCGGCCATAGAGGAGGGCTTTACCAAATACACTGCGGCCTCTGGGATCGCCTCACTCAAAGGTACAATTGCCGAAAAATTACTACGAGAGAATCACCTAGAGTACACGAAGGAAGAAATTATTATCTCGTGTGGGGCAAAGCACGCTCTTTTCAATCTTATGCAAGCATTATTAGATCCTGGAGACGAGGTACTAATACCCTCACCATACTGGTTAAGTTACCCCGACCAAGTCAGACTAAATGGTGCAACGCCAGTTTTTATACCTACAAATGAACAATCTGGGTTTAAAATAACAAAAAACCAGCTAGAAAAATTTATCACACCCAAAACTAAAGCCTTCATCCTTAATAGTCCATCTAACCCTACAGGAGCTGTCTACGACCTAGCAACACTCAAAGCCATTGCTGAATTTTCTATTCGTCACAATCTCGTTGTAATTTCGGATGAGATATATGAACACTTCGTCTATGGAACCCAAAAACATCATAGCATTGCTTCACTAAACCCGGAGATTAAAGCGCGAACAATTGTCATAAATGGTGTTTCAAAAACATTTTCTATGACTGGCTGGAGAATTGGATATGCCGCAGGACCTAAACATCTTATATCAGCCATGGGTATTATTCAGAGCCAAAGCACCTCAAACCCAAGTTCGATAGCACAAAGGGCAGCCATTGGGGCTCTACGAGAGGGAAAAAATTTTTATAGTCCAATGATTAAAGAATTTACCGAACGTAGACAGATAATATATACACAATTAAACAGCATCCCTGGAATTACCTGCCTTAATCCTGAAGGTGCATTTTATGGGTTTGCCAATATGGCTGAGCTCATTGGGAAAAACTTCGACAAAGAAACCATAAAAACTTCATCCGACCTTGCAACGTATTTAATCCGAGAAGCTCGTGTTGCTGTTGTTCCTGGTAACCCTTTTGGAGCACCATCACACTTTCGTATTTCATACGCCACTACTATTGAAAAAATTAAGGATGGGATTTTACGAATAAAGAATGCTGTACAAAAAATTTAGCTTATGAGGAGATCCATTAATGCCCTTATATGAATATTTATGCGACAAATGTGGCTATACCTTTGAAGTAATCCAAAAGTTTTCTGATAAACCAATTAAAAAATGTGAAAAATGCAACGGAAAGGTCACAAAGCTTATATCTCCCCCTGGTCTCTCTTTCAAAGGTAGCGGATGGTATATTACCGACTACTCTTCAAAATCAAAGCCTCCTGATTCTGAAAAACCAACACAAACTGGCAAAGAGAATTCAGATACGAAGAAAGAAAAAGAAACGAGTCAATCCACAAACAATGCTTCCTCCCCTTCCACAGATACTAAAACACAAACTCCAACACCTTCGAAAACATCCACACCCGCGGAGCCCAAAGCAAGCTCAAATACAAAACCCTGAATACAACACCACTACCCTATATTCGATCACGAATAAACACTACTAAAAACTACTCCTGGCAACTCAGTCCACGGGTAGGTCGATCAGATTATAAATAACAAGGAAGGTGAAACAACGAAGACAAAGGGAAAGATTGCTCAGTTAAAAGCATCTGGATAATCTGGAGGCTCATCTTCACTTTCCATGATACCACCACCAGAACTCAACATATCAGAATGCTCGTGGTCATCTTCCTCCATCTTCGATACCAAACCATTTTGAAGCTCTTCTTCAGTAACTTCACGAACATTTCGAATTAGCACGTCAAAAGTTAGTGTTTTTCCAGCATATGGGTGATTAAAGTCAACAACGAGAGTATTATCCTCGACTTCCTTAATTGTGACTAATCGATATTGACCTGTTGGATCCTGAACCTGAAGGTTCATATCAGGCGTTGGTACTACTTCTGGAGGCAAACCTGCCCTAGGTACTTCTCTCACCTCCTTATCGTCATACACACCATACCCGTCCATCGGATCAAGTTTAAAAGATCGACGATCCCCCTTAGCAAGCCCTGATATTGCCTTATAGAGCCCAGGAACAACAGTCTGGTCCCCATAAATAAACTCAATTGGCCCACGACCAAAGGTCGACTCTCCAACCTCCCCAGAATCAAGAAGCACGGCATAGTCCATTTCAACTACTGTTTTAGGTCCAATTTTCATTACAGAAAGACCGTAACATACTTGAATTTCCCCTGTCAAAACGGCACTATTTCGGTTAATATGCCTTACATTATTGGACACACTGAACTCTTCCTTGGGGGAGTTGCTTTACTAATCATAGGATTACTCGTGTTTCGAATCTATCTTGCTCTAAAAATTAAAAAACACCAAGAGAAACAACCACCTCACTCTGACTAATACCATGACTCATGCAGCAATGATTCGAAACGATGGCCGTCAATGTGATGCCCATCGACCAGTAAAAATTACACGAAATTTTATTAAGTCTGCTGAAGGCTCCGTCCTAATCGAAATGGGTGAGACTAAAGTTATATGTACTGCATCAATTGAAGATAAGGTTCCCCCATTTTTACGAGACAAAGGTACCGGCTGGATTACTGCGGAATATTCAATGCTTCCACGTTCAACACATCAACGAAGCCCACGAGAATCGTCGCGAGGAAAGATTGGGGGTCGGACCCATGAAATTCAACGCCTTATAGGCCGATCACTTCGTTCGATTGCCAATCTTGATGCCCTTGGAGAGAGATCGATCTGGGTTGACTGTGACGTAATCCAAGCCGACGGAGGGACAAGAACAGCATCAATTACTGGAAGCTTCATCGCTCTACACGATGCCATCAAGATACTTAGAGAAAAGGGCCTAATCAAAAATGCAGTACTCACTGATTACCTAGCAGCCATAAGCGTTGGGAAAGTTGGTAATATGCTAATGACCGACTTATGTTATGAAGAGGATTCAATGGCACAAGTTGATATGAACTTGGTAATGACTGGTCAAGGACAGTTTGTTGAAATTCAAGGCACTGCTGAGCATATGACATTTAGTGATGAAGAATTGGCAGGATTTCTAGCCCTGGGGAAAAAATCAATTCAAAATTTGATTAGTATTCAAAAAGAACTTATTGGAAAATTGTAGCTAAAATGGCGGGGCGTGGCGCAGTTCGGTAGCGCGCCAGCTTTGGGAGCTGGATGTCGGAGGTTCGAATCCTCTCGCCCCGACCACTTTACTTATCTATCCTAACAACAATATTGTCAATAAGCCTCACATTCCCTATATGCACGGCTATAGCAAGCACTACTTTCTTGCTAAGAAGCTTCATATCCTCTAACGTGTATGGATGCATTGCCGCAATATAGTCAATATCAACTGATGGTTCAGTACGCAACACAGCCAAAATTGAACGCCTGATTTTGTACCCCGAACGCTCCCCGAGACGTATTTTATTTTTCCCTTCTTGCAAAGCACGATAAAGTACAGACGCAGATTTTCGATCAGTGGGTTTGAGCAATAAATTTCGTGAGCTCATTGCAAGACCATCTGATTCACGTATTGTTGACTGTATTGACAATGAAATTGGAAGATTCAGATCAGATAACATCTGCTTTACAACTATAGCCTGTTGATAATCTTTTTGACCCAGATACAGTTGATCCGGTGATACAATGTGACATAGCTTTGCCAGAACAGTAGTAACTCCTTTAAAGTGCCCAGGTCGTGCAGCTCCTTCATATACCTTTGAAAGATTTTTGACAAAAACTTCCGTTTGAAACCCCAGAGGGTAAACGGATTTCTCATTTGGAAGAAATAATACATCTACAGCTTCATGTCCACATAAGTGCCTATCAGTTCGAAGTGACCGAGGATAACTTTTTAAGTCACCTCGTGAATTGAACTGTTTGGAGTTTACAAAAATAGTCACTATGACAATATTGTGATTTCGCTTAGCTGCCCTGATCAATGCACAATGTCCATCGTGTAGAGCTCCCATAGTAGGAACCAGCCCAATTGAACACCCACTTTTTTTTAAATGCATTGTATATCGGCGCATTGCAGAGATACTTTTTATAGTCTTCATCATCAATCAACCCGTTTAACCATGTATTGTCGAGCCTGTGGACTTACTCGAAGCCGATCACACAGTTCTTGAATGGTACGATGCAGTACTGGATGAAAAAATGTTGGCGCAATCTCAGCAAGAGGTATCAAGACAAAACCTCTGGTTTCAATATTTGGATGAGGAAGCACAAGCTCTGGTGTATTTGATATTTCATTTCCATAGAACAATACGTCAATATCAATTATACGTGCTTCATTCTTTCTAGCCCTAACCCTACCAAGTTCACGCTCAATTTCCATACAAAATAAAAAAAGACCCTGGAGAGTTAATTGTGTTTCAATACTAACAACACAATTAATAAACCACCCCTGATCGAAAGCATCAACCGGCTCTGTTTCATACATAGAAGACTGGGCAAGGCAGGCAATACTAGGATTTTCAACTAAGCGGGAAATCGCTTGTGTACACCACGATTTCCTATCGCCAAGATTAGAGCCTATACCGAGGTAGGCTTGCACATCTACAGGCCAATAGTTTTCATCCGATTAACCGCTTCGGCAAGACGCTCTTTCGTCGTACACAGGGTCATGCGGAGATACCCTTCACCTGAGTCTCCAAAGCCATTTCCTGGAGTAGCAACAATACCCGTAGTTTCAATCAAATGACTTGAAAGACTTTCTGAGGTGAAGGATGTAGGAACATCCATCCAAACATAAAATGTTGCATTGGTAGGATAGACGTTAATACCAATAGACTCTAAACCTGATACTAAAACATTTCTCCGTTCTTGATAAATGTCCCGTAAACCTTGAACAAGGTTATCATCAGCATCCAAAGCAGTAATACCTGCCTCTTGAACTGCTTGAAAAACACCTGAATCAATATTCGTTTTTACTTTTCCAAGACCAGCAATAACATCCTTATTCCCTACAACCGAACCAATACGCCACCCAGTCATATTGAACGCCTTTGACAATGAATGAAACTCAACACCAACATCTCTCGCACCATCAATTTCCAAAAAACTTATAGGGCGAACATTATCAAAATATATTTCTGTATAAGCTGCATCATGACATATAATAATGTTGTGTTTTTTTGCAAAGGCAATTGCACGTTCAAAGAATTCCTTTGTAGCCACGGCAGTTGTTGGATTGTTAGGGTAGTTTAAAAACATAAGCTTTGCTCGAGAACATATATCAGGGGGAATAATACTGAGATCTGGGAAAAACCCATTTTCTCTTTTTAATGGCATCGTATAAACATCTCCGCCAGCAAATGTTGTCGCAACCGAATAAACTGGATAGCCAGGATCAGGCACAAGGACAACATCACCTTGATTAATAAATGCTAGCGGAACATGTGCAATGCCCTCCTTAGAGCCGATAAGAGTTAGCGCCTCACGAACAGGATCAACGTCAACAGAGAACCTCCGTTGATACCATCTTGCCACTGCCTCACGAAATGACAACATCCCAATGTAAGAAGGGTATTGATGGTTATTCTTATTTTTCGAAGCCACTCCAAGACTCTCAATAATTAAAGTTGGGGTGGGAAGATCAGGGTCCCCTACACCAAGATCAATGATATCCATACCTTTATCTTTAGCCTTTTGCTTAGCAGCATCTATTGCAGCAAAAAGATAAGGGGGGAGATTTTTAATTCTGTCGCTTAATTCAACTTTCATGCTTACAAGTTCCTTCAAATTAGTTAAATAATATTTAACGACTTTACAAAAAACACAAAACTATAACGATAGCTTATCTTTTAAGTCCTAAAACATCTTGCATATCATATAATCCAGGTAATTGTTTTGTGACCCAACGAGCTGCCTGTATAGCGCCATAGGCAAAAGTCTCTCGACTCTGCGCACGATGCGTAATTTCAATTCGCTCCCCAACACCACCAAAATACACAGTATGATCTCCAACAATATCCCCTGCACGAATCGATTGCATTCCAATCTCACCAGGAGTGCGTTCACCCTGCCGCCCATATATGCCAACAACGTCCAAATCCCTACCTTGTGCTTTTGCAATTGCTTGAGCCAATGCAAGAGCCGTTCCACTAGGTGCATCTTTTTTAAAACGATGATGCGCTTCGACTATTTCAATATCATAGTTTTCTTGAAGCACCTTTGCCATGTGAGAAAGAATATCCAAAAGTGTATTAATACCAATACTCATGTTAGGTGCCAGCACACAAGGAAAGTTTTGTACTAAACCTTCTAATTGTTTTATCTGTTCGGATGATAATCCTGTAGTCCCAATCACCAATGGAACCTTATATTTCTCACAGGCTCTTACAATCTCCAGTGTTCCACTAGGTAACGAAAAATCAATTACTACGTCAGCATTGTTAATATTTGGTTCCAATGTATCACTAACAAAAACCCCAAGTTCCCCACATCCGGAAACACCCCCAATGTCATTCCCAATTGCAGGATGTCCCGGAACCTCAATTGCCCCAACTAATTCACAATCCTCAGCACGGTGAATTAAGCCAATAATACACTGTCCCATCCGACCAGCTGCTCCAGACATAATCAATCGCATTACAACAATCCGTACGCCGACATAATTTTTCGAAGGTAATGTTGATTTCCATCAGACATTTGACAAAGAGGGAGACGAACCTCTGCAGAAGATTTTCCCATGAAGGCAAGGGCCTGCTTAACTGGAATAGGGTTAGTTTCTAGAAAAAGTGCTAAAACAAGAGGATCCATTTTGAGATGGCTAGCTCTTGCTTCAGCAAGTCTTCCATCTTCAAACGCATCAATCATTGAAGAAACATCTTTAGGAATAATGTTTGCGGAAACTGTAATCACTCCTGTACCACCAATTGCCAAAATCGGAAGAGTTAATCCATCATCTCCTGATAACACAGGCATTCGGTCTCCACAACGCCGAATAAGATCAGTCATCTGCTGTAAAGATCCAGACCCTTCCTTTATTGAAACAATATTTTTTATTGCACATAAACGCTCGACAGTCTCTGGCAACATGTTAACCCCAGTTCGCCCAGGAATATTGTATAAAATTATTGGAATATCTACGGCTTCAGCAACAGATTTGTAGTGAAGAAACAGTCCTTCTTGGGTTGGTTTATTGTAATAAGGCGTAATGAGAAGTGCGCCATCAGCTCCAACTTGCTTTGCATGCCGCGTGAGATCAATGGCCTCTTCAGTACTGTTTGATCCTGTGCCAGCAATTACAGGCACACGTCCACCAACAGCTTTCACTGCAACTTCTACTACGCAACGATGCTCCTCATGACTAAGAGTTGCTGATTCTCCAGTTGTACCACATGGCACAATGCCAGATGTGCCATTCTTAAGCTGAAAATCAATAAGGCCTTCTAAAGCTTCACCATCAAATACCCCTGATTTAAAGGGTGTAACTATGGCCACCATTGATCCACGATATTGTGTTTTATAGCTTTTCATAAAAATACACTCTCGCCCTCTACTAGTTTAAAGCTCCTGGTTTAATATGCCCATCGTAAATTACACGTGCGTCGCCTTCAAGAAAAATATTTTGATGCGCCCCTTTCGTATTAAAGCCAAATGACACAATCAAAGAGATGCCACTTGATGGAATTACCGTTATTGGTGAGATAAAGCTAAAAAGCTTGTTTGCAATCACCGCGGCAGCAACAGACCCCGTTCCACACGCCAATGTTTCACCTTCAACACCTCTCTCATAGGTACGGATACTGATATGCCCTTCATTCAAAACCGTTACGAAATTCACATTTGTCCCTGATGGAGAAAAGAGCTTATGATGCCGCATAGCTTCACCTAAGCCTTGAACATCCACAGCATTAATATCCTTAACAAGATAAACGCAATGTGGTACTCCCGTGTCAATAGAGTGTACTACATGTGCCTTTCGATTAATGAGAAGTTGAAGGTTTAACCTAAGATTCTTTGGGTTTGGCATACAAACCTTCACGCGTTCATCCCGGGTACTCATCACTTGAGCAGTAATAAGGCCCACTCGAGTCTCAAATATCATTTTTTTAGGCGCAATTTTCTTAATATGAGCAAAACGGGCTACACAACGTGCGCCATTTCCACAAAAACCTGCTCGGCTTCCATCAGAATTGAAAAAAACCCATTTAAAATCGGCACGAGAGGACGGCTCAACGATAATTAAACCATCAGCCCCAACAGACAGACCCCGCCTACACAACTGCACTGCAAGGCGCTTTAACTTTGAAGCAGGAATTACACCACGCCTATTGTCAATAAGAATAAAATCATTTCCACTACCTGCTAACTTTGTAAAAGGAATCATAGCGGAACTAAAATTTTTACTCCTTAGCATTTGCTATGAGAGAAACCCAGGTATCATTTCACCCTTAATTAGATCAGTATATTGCTCACGCTCACGAACCACGTAAATATTTTGATCACTCACCATAATTTCAGGAACACGAGGACGGGCATTATAGTTTGATGACATCGTAAATGCATAAGCTCCCGCACTCATAACCGCAAGCAAGTCTCCCTGCTTTAGCTCAGGAAGCTCCCTATCTTTTGCAAGAAAATCACCAGACTCACAAATTGGCCCAACTATATCAACAAGCATAGAACTTTTGTCCTTCTTCTGGGTAACTGGGAAAATTTTATGATACGCCTCATATAAGCTCGGTCGTAGTAAGTCATTCATGGCCGCATCAACTATAACAAAATTCTTTCCATCTCCAGCCTTGGTATATAGCACTTTTGTTACAAGAATCCCTGCATTTCCAACAATCACTCTACCAGGTTCAAGTATCAGAGTAATTTTTAAGTCTTTTAAAAGAGGCATCAAAGCGTTAGCCAAATCAGCTGGGCGAGGTGGAGTTTCATCTTGGTAAGAAATTCCAAGCCCCCCACCAATATTAAGATAACGCAAATCAATTCCACGTTTTTCTAATTGCTTTATCAACCCAATAAGTCTTTTTACCGCATCAACAAAAGGAGTCACTTTTGTCAACTGAGACCCAATATGCATGTGGACACCAACTACATCAATACCCTCACATTGAGTTGCAGCATCAAAACTATCAAGCGCAAACTTTGCTCCAATGCCAAACTTACTTTTCTTGAGGCCCGTCGCTATATAAGGATGAGTCATTGGATCAACGTCTGGATTTACACGCAACGCAACTGAGGCCTTCTTTCCCACCCGAAGTGCAACATTATTAATAGCACGAATCTCATCTCCTGATTCAACATTAAACATTTGAATTTTCATTTCAAGTGCGTATTCAATCTCTTCCTCAGTTTTTCCAACACCCGCAAACACAATTTTTTCTGGATCAATTCCTGCTTGAATTGCTCGATAGAGCTCTCCACCAGATACAATATCCGCCCCAAGTCCCTGTTTTGCAACAAGCCTTAAAACAGCCAAGTTTGAATTTGCTTTCACTGCAAAAGCAGTTAAGTGAGGGATATCAGAAAATGCAGAATCAAAATCTGTGAGATTGCGCTGAAGAGTTGCATGGCTATATAGATAAAATGGCGTACCTACCTGACTTGCAACAGACTCTACTGACAGTCCTTCACAAGAAAACTTTCCATCGACAAAATCAAAATCATGCATATGTACAGCTCCAAAAATAATTTCGTAGTGCCTATCAGTAAGTTACATATAGTTTACAAACTGATACCTACAGTGAATAATTTATATTAGTCTTCTTCCTCTTCAATAGTACTAGTAGAGTTTTTTCCCTCAGTTGAACCATAAAGAAAACCTTCAGGTGAAATAGGCGGACCTTTCACGCCACACCCCATAAATAAGAAAACCAACGCAGGCAAAATCAAAAAAAACCACCAACTCTTCATATCACAACTTGAGTTGTCGTTGTAGTGATTTTTTCAGCACAGCAAGCCTCTTTTTAACTCGATTTCTAGCCGTTCCTCCAATAGTTGATCGCCTTTTAATTGACCCTTCAACTGTTAATACTGCCATTGCTCCTTTATCAAATCTTCTGGAAAACTGACGCAGCTCTGCCAAGGTAAAGTCCGTAAATTTTTTATTACTATCTGAACAGAATCTCACCATTTTACCAACTACATGATGTGCCTCTCTAAATGGAACACCGCGCGTTACAAGATAATCCGCAAGATCAGTGGCAAAAAGCCATTCATCATTAGATGCGGCGGCCAGAACACCTTGATTGATAGTGATGCTTTCAAATAACTTTGGATACAAACTCACGCATGCATTGACCGTATCTATGGAATCAAAGAACGGCTCCTTATCTTCCTGAAGGTCTCTATTATATGCTAGGGGCAAACCTTTCATCAGGGTAAGCAACCCAAGAAGGTGTCCATAAACTCTCCCAGTTTTTCCGCGAATAAGTTCAGGCACATCAGGGTTTTTCTTCTGAGGCATCATACTGCTTCCGGTACATAATGCATCATCAAGTTCAATAAAATTAAATTCATGTGACGACCATATAATTAACTCTTCACTAAGCCGAGAAAGATGTGTCATAAGAATAGAAAAGGCTCCAAGCACCTCTAAAATAAAATCTCGGTCAGACACTGCATCTAAACTATTTTCCGTCACTGCTCGGAAACCAAGAAGCGTTGCAGTATATTTTCTATCAAGAGAAAAATTTGGTCCAGCCAGTGCTCCTGAACCGAGAGGCATAACATCTACACGCTTAAATGCATCATGTAACCGCTGTTTATCTCTTTCTAGCATCTCAACGTAAGCCAGAAGATGGTGAGCAAACAACACCGGTTGCGCACGCTGAAGATGTGTATAACCTGGCATCACAACATCTATATATCGAGTTCCACAGCTTACTAATGCCTGCTGAAACACAATGAGACCTTTTAGCAAACCCGTTATTTGATCTTTTATAAACAAACGAATATCCACGGCAACCTGATCATTTCTACTCCGCCCCGTATGCAGTTTCCCTCCGGCGTTGCCCACTAGAGAAATTAACCGTCGCTCAATAGCCATATGAATATCTTCATCACCACTTGTAAATACGAACGTTCCAGCATCAATCTCTTGCTCTATTCTCTTCAAACCTTTAATAATCTTTGAGGCCTCTGAGGATGTAAGAAGAGTGGCCTTAGCAAGGGTCTTTGTATGCGCAATACTACCCCGTATATCATATCGATAAAGTCGCTGATCAATGAGCAACGAACTACTAAACCTTTCAACTTCAGGGTCAAGAGGCACTCGAAAACGACCTCCCCAAAGCTTCTCTTTACTACCTTTTTTAGAACTCATGGTTTCTCACGACGACGAGAGGATTGAATAGCTAACCGAAGCCCACTTAGTTTGATAAAACCTTCAGCATCTTTCTGCTGATATACACTATCCTCTTCAAAGGTTGCTAAATCCTCTCGATATAACGACACACCGGATCGACGCCCAACAACAGTGCAAGCACCTTTATATAATTTAACTCTAACTGTCCCAGACACGTATCGTTGAGCCTCATCGATTGATTTTTGAAGCATCTCTCGCTCTGGAGCGAACCAGTACCCTTCATAAACAATTTTCGCATATTGAGGAATAAGGCCATCCCGTAGATGAACAACCTCACGATCCATAGTAATTGATTCAATACCTCGGTGCGCTATATGAAGAATAGTTCCACCTGGTGTTTCATAAATACCTCGTGATTTCATACCTACGTAGCGGTTTTCAACAAGATCAAGTCGCCCGATCCCATGAACTCCTCCAAGCTTATTTAGATAACCTAATAATTCAGCCGGTGAAAGCTTCTTTCCATCAATAGCAATTGGATTACCTGATTCATAGTCAATTTCAAGGTACTGAGGTGATGCTGGCCCTTTCTCAGGTGCACCCGTAATCTGATATACATCTGCAGGTGCTTCTACCCATGGATCCTCAAGCACACCTCCTTCGGAACTAACATGAAAAATATTTTGGTCTACACTATAGGGCTTAGATGGAGATGCAGAGACAGGAATCTTGTGTTTCTTTGCATATTCTAGCAAATCATTTCTTGATCTAAATGACCAAGTCCTCCACGGAGCAATAATATCTATTTCAGGATCTAAAGCACGTGCAGCAAGCTCAAACCTTATTTGGTCATTTCCTTTCCCTGTTGCACCATGAGCAATTGCTTTAGCACCTTCACTCTGAGCAATCTCAACTTGACGTTTTGCAATTAACGGTCTTGCGATCGCAGTACCCAGCAAATAACAACCTTCGTAGACCGCGTTTGCACGAAGCATGGGAAAAACAAAGTCCTCCACAAAAACATCACGTAGATCTTCAATACAAACGCTACATGCACCCACAGCCTTTGCTTTCTCTCGTACTGAAGAAAAATCTTCTCCCTGACCAAGATCCGCACAAAATGCCACAACCTCGTAGCCAGCGTCTTCAATAAGCCATTTGAGAATAACTGATGTGTCAAGCCCTCCCGAATATGCGAGAACAACCTTTTTATTATCAGTACTCATAGTTAACCACTTTCTCCCAAAAAATGCTCTAGAATTGCTTTCTGGACATGCAGGCGATTTTCTGCTTGCTCAAGAACAATCGACTGCGGTCCATCGACAACTTCAGCCGTAATTTCTTCCCCTCGATGAGCAGGAAGACAATGCATAACTAAAACTCCGTGTTTTGCAGAATCCAGCAGCAATGAATTTACCTGAAATCCAGAAAATACTTTCGTTCTAGAGACTTGCTCACCCTCAAAACCCATACTTGTCCAAACGTCAGTATAAATAAAGTCAGCATCTTTTACCGCAATCAAAGGGTCGTGTACGATTTCTATCTCACTTGAAGATGATCCGGCACGAGCCTCCGCAACAATGCTAGAATCAGGTTCATACCCTACCGGACAAGCAAGAGATAAAGTCATTCCCATACGGGCTGCCCCTTCAATTAATGAATGTGCAACATTATTGCCATCGCCAACATACGCTACCTTAACACCATCAATATTCCCAGCACGCTCTTGAATTGTAAGAAGGTCTGCCAATGCCTGACAAGGGTGATGCAGGTCTGTAAGTCCATTAATTACTGGAACTGTCGAGTGCAAAGCCCACTCTTCAAGAATATTCTGCCCAAAAGTTCTAATCACAATACCATCAAGATACCGCGAAAGGACCTTTGCGGTGTCAGATATACTTTCTCCCCGTGTCATTTGACTACCATCCGCGCCAAGGATAAGGGAATGTCCCCCTAACTGAGTCATTGCCACTTCAAATGAAATACGAGTACGCGTTGATGCTTTTTCAAAAATTAGCCCGATGGTTTTTCCGGTAAGCGGAAGAGTCATGGATTTTTTAGTAGAAGTTCTTTTCAATTCTATTGCACGAGAAAGTATCTCACGAATATCATCCGAGCTCAGATCCAAGATGCGTTCAAGATGAATTCTTTTCATAATATAGCCTTGCCCTTTTCCCCGCGAAAAATCTCTACCAGAAGATCACACAATTGATCAATTTCACGATTATTAATAGTTAAAGGGGGCACAAAGCGCAGGACATTCCCAGCTGTACAATTGATTAGAAAACCATGTTTTCGGCAAGTATCGACAATATCAATACCATTATCACTCACTACCAAGCCAAGCAATAAGCCTTGCCCACGTACCTCCTTAACACATTCAAATTGACTTTTTAAATCACAGAGTTTCTCAAAAAAATACTTTCCTACTTCCTGACACGAAGAAAGCAAACCATTTGACTCTAGTAATTTCTCTACAACAACATACGCGACAGAGCAGACAAATGGGTTACCTCCTAAAGTTGACCCGTGCATTCCAGGACTAAATGCCTGGGCAACTTTTTCAGTAGATAAACATGCCCCAAGAGGAACACCTCCACCAAGGCCCTTCGCCAAAGTCATTACATCTGGAGCCACATCGAAATGTTCGTATGCAAAAAGTTTTCCAGTTCTCCCAACGCCTGTTTGCACTTCATCAAAAATCAACAAACTACCAGCTCTATCACATATATCTCGAAGAGCCAGCATGAAATTTTCATCAGCAGCAATAACACCACCTTCACCCTGAATTGGTTCTATCAATACACCTGCTGTTTTTGGACTAATGGCATGTTCAGCTGCTTTAATATCATTAAATGGTATGTGTCGAATGCCTGGTACTAGCGGCCCAATGCCAGCATGAAACTTTGGTTGCCCAGTTGCAGTAATGGTCGCCATTGTACGTCCGTGAAAACTGTTTTCCATTGCGAGAATCTCAAACTTGCCAGGTCCATGAGTTTTTTCCGCATATTGCCTAGTCAACTTTATTGCAGTTTCATTTGCTTCTGCCCCGCTATTGCAAAAAAACACCTTATCTGCAAATGAATTTTCAACAAGAATTTTCGCTAGCTGAACCTGTGGTTCTGTATAATACAAGTTTGAAACATGCATTAAAGTGGCTGCCTGATCATTTATCGCTTGTACTAACTCTTGAGAACAATGTCCAAGTGCATCAACCGCAATCCCAGAAACAAAGTCAATATACTCACACCCTTCAGGGTCATAGACGAAACACCCCTCCCCTCTTGTAAGTGCAAGAGGTTGCCGGGCATAAGTGTTCATAATATAACGGTTTGTTTCAGCTATGATTTCCTTACTTGTCATCCACCTACCATCCCATTCACACAAATTACTTACTACTGACAAAAGTATATGAGAGTTTACCAAGACTGAAGATACAACATGACATCTCAAACTGGAAAAGCGTGGAACTGGCGGGAAAACTCGATAAGAAAGGTGTGGTGCCGAAGGGGGGATTTGAACCCCCACGAGGTTGCCCTCGCTAGACCCTGAATCTAGTGCGTCTGCCGTTCCGCCACTTCGGCCCGCTGCACGCTATCTACCCTCTATTGATATCCAACAAGAAGATTTTGCCCAACGTAAATCTCATCCCCGACTAAACCATTTAACTCTCTCAACAGCTGCACTTTTGTAGCATAACGCTTGGAAATTCCCCATAACGTATCGCCGGGCTTAACCACATGGTAAAGTGGCTGCTCCATCGCATCCAAAAAATTACGCTCTTGAGTTAACTCATCTCCCAAAACAACCGGTGGGACGGGTATATCAAGTTGAGGAGAAACTTCAAAAGACTCAAACGGTGATACATCTTCAATGTCCATTGTGTGTTCCTGGATATCGGGAACAGCCGTTGGTTGAAGTTGAAGAAAACCAATTTCTTCTCGTATCCTCGCCTCCTCATCCTGCAGAATGGCAACTTGCGCAGAGAGTTCTCTATTGCGATCTTCCATTTCAAGGTTTAGTGTCTCCAATTCACGTACTTCACGTCTAAACTTTCTAGCATCTGTACTACGTTTCTTCTCCTCATCTGCTAGAAGTCGCTGTAAATTTGTTGCCCGCTTCACTTGAGCCTCATAGGTTTCTCGGGTAACACATCCTGCAACTATCAGGGGTATACCCATGACAACGATACCCCAAACCAAAGCTTTTAGGCTGACTAGCTGTTTCACCGTTACCTCCTCAAATGAAAGCCACGTGACAGCCCCCCCTCACCACGGGGCTCACCGCAATCCATCTCACAATTTCGTTGGCCACTATATCCCATCCATCAAGTCATTTGCAACACACTAACGAGAGAATTTATCAATAACGACAAGAGTTTAGCGCATCAAAGAACCACAAGAATCCGCGAAAAAGCTAGACTATAAGGCCTACTATCACAAATGGTTAAAAATTGATAAAACCTCACAATACATATTCCTCTGCAGTTGTACAAAAATTGAGGAGGGAAATCAAAAAAGGAAATAGCGTTGAGCTAATGCGAGGCGTGAAGCAGGATCACAGGTAATATGATCTCCATCAACCGTAACACGATAAGTCTCAGGATCGACATCAATGTTGGGAAGAAGATTATTAAGCTTCATGTCAAGTTTCCCAATATTGCGACAATTTTTTACACCGATTACTCTTTTCTGCAATCCCAGGGAGCCAAGACTCCCAGCCTTGGCAGCCACCTGAGACACAAAGTGAACAGAAGTTTCTTGGATCGCACGCCCAAACCCACCAAACATTGGTCGGTAAAAACACGGTTGAGGCGTTGGAATTGACGCGTTTGGATCACCCATTAACGCACCCGCAATAAAACCACCTTTAATAATTACTTCTGGCTTCACACCAAAGAAGGCAGGTTTCCAGAGAACTAGGTCAGCCATTTTACCAACTTCCACTGACCCAACAACATCAGCCACACCGTGCGCGATTGCAGGATTTATGGTGTACTTTGCTATATAACGCTTTGCTCGTAAATTATCGTTCTCTCCACTTTCCCCTTCCAAACGCCCACGCTGCTGCTTCATCTTGTCTGCAGTTTGCCAAGTCCGACAGATGACTTCACCAACCCTGCCCATTGCCTGAGAATCTGATGCCATGATGCTAAATGCTCCAATGTCGTGTAAGACGTCCTCTGCAGCAATTGTCTCCGCACGAATCCTCGATTCAGCAAAAGCAACATCTTCAGGTACGCGATGGTCTAAATGATGACAAACCATAAGCATGTCTAAATGTTCATCCATAGTGTTAACAGTAAATGGCATTGTTGGATTAGTAGAAGATGGCAAAATGTTTTCCTGTCCACAAACTTTAATAATATCAGGCGCGTGACCTCCACCAGCACCTTCGGTATGGAAAGTGTGAATGGTACGCCCTTTAAAGGCTGCAATAGTATCTTCAACAAATCCAGCTTCATTAAGGGTGTCAGTATGGATCGCAACCTGGACATCGTAGCGATCAGCAACATCCAAGCAACAATCAATTGCTGCAGGGGTGGTTCCCCAATCTTCATGCAACTTTAGCCCCATAGCCCCCGCTTCAATTTGTTCATTAAGGGCAGGAGAAAGCGACGCATTCCCTTTACCAAGAAACCCAAAATTTAACGGGTAAGCTTCAGCCGACTGGTACATTCTTTGTATATTCCATCGACCTGGCGTACAAGTTGTCGCATTGGTTCCCGTTGCTGGCCCAGTCCCACCACCAATCATTGTAGTAACGCCTGAATAAAAAGCCTCATTAATCTGTTGTGGAGCAATAAAATGGATATGACTATCAATGCCTCCAGCAGTTAGAATCATTCCTTCACCCGAAAGAATCTCAGTCCCAGCACCAATCGTCATACCCTCAGTCACCCCGTCCATAGTATCTGGGTTTCCGGCCTTACCAATAGCAGAAATTTTCCCATCTTTAATGGCAAGGTCTGCTTTCAAAATTCCCGTATAATCAAGAATCACCGCATTTGTGATGACAAGATCAGGTGTACCAGTGGCACCAGAAGACTGACCCATTCCATCCCGAATAACCTTTCCTCCCCCAAACTTTGCTTCATCACCGTAAGCGTTGAAGTCTTGCTCAACTTCAATCCACAACTGCGTGTCAGCCAACCGGACAAGATCCCCACGTGTAGGCCCGTAATGATCAACGTATGCTCTGTGGTCAATATTCAACCCCATGACACTCTCACTCTACCTTTTTTCTGAAACACCTAACAATGAATTAAACTACACCTTGCCAGACGGAACCCCCCCGGCCAAAGATTGCTTTTTGACATCAGGACTGTCGAGTTTTCCACAAACAAGGTTATTAACCCCATACATAACTCTATGTCCTCCAAGTTGAGTTAATTCAACAGTTTTTTCTTCTCCTGGTTCAAAGCGAATAGCGGTCCCTGAGAGAATGTTAAGTCTCATTCCATAACTTACCTCTCTATTGAACTCCAGCGCACGATTAGCTTCAAAAAAGTGGCAGTGAGAGCCAACCTGAATTGGTCTATCACCCGTATTGGAAACTACAACGCTTACACACTCTCGACCCTCATTTGCAACAATAGGCTCGTCCGAGTGTTTGATTTCTCCAGGGATCATTGCCTAACACTAGCGAATGGGATCATGCACAGTCACAAGTTTTGTGCCATCGGGAAAGGTACCTTCGACCTGCACATCATGGATCATTTCCGGCACACCTTCCATTACGTCATTACGAGTTAATATCGTTGCTCCAAAAACCATGAGCTCAGACACAGTCTTGCCATCGCGGATGCCTTCAAGGATTTCGGCACTGATAATAGCAACAGCTTCAGGGTAATTCAGCTTTAACCCACGCTCTTTCCTTCTCCTCGCTACCTCAGCAGCAGAAAAGATCATTAATTTTTCTTGTTCTCGAGGAGACAAATGCATTTCAGATCAAACCGTCAAATGTTCTTTAACAGTAGTTGCGTCTAAATCTTTAGTTTCACCATACGACACAATGGCACCTTTTTCCATCACATAATATATGTCAGACAAACGCCAAGCAAATTCTAAATACTGCTCGACCAGAAGAATTGAAACAGTTCCCTTTTCCTTAAGACGCGTAATAGCCCCCTCAATTTCCTTAATCACCGATGGCTGAATTCCTTCTGTGGGTTCATCTAAAAGCAATAATTGTGGTTCTCCCAACAGTGCTCGTGCAATTGCCAATTGCTGTTGTTGCCCACCACTCAAATCACCACCCAACCTGGAAAGCATCGTTTTTAACACAGGAAACAAGTCATAAATATCCTCAAAAGAAGTACTGTTCCCATTAGAAGTGGTCCGCGCTTCAAGCCCAACAACAAGATTTTCTCGTACAGTCAGAGACGAAAAAATATCCCTTCCTTGCGGGACATATCCAATGCCACGCTTAGCACGCTTTTCAGTTGCCCAGCGATTTACATTGGCACCATCAAAAATAACTGAACCTTTGGTCGGCCTCAAAATCCCGACAATACTCTTCAAAGTTGTGGTTTTCCCCACCCCATTACGCCCAAGCAAGCAAGCAATCTTCCCACGTGGAACCGTCAAGTTGACATCTCGCAAAATAAGGCTTTCCCCGTACGCGATGTTGACCTGATCCAATGCTAAAAGAGGCCGCTCACCCTCGGCCAAGATAAACCTCCATGACTTGCTCGTTATTTTGTATTTCTTCAACAGACCCCTCACACAAAAGCTGGCCTTCGTGTAACACAGATACCTTCTTAGAAATTTGGCGAACAAACTCCATATCATGCTCAATGACTAACACAGATCTTTTTTCTGCAATGGTTTGCAAGAGTGCACCAGTTTTCTCAGTTTCATCATCAGTCATACCAGCTACTGGCTCATCGATTAAAAGCAACTGCGCATCCTGCGCCATTACCATACCAATTTCAAGCCACTGCTTTTCTCCATGCGACAAACTACCAGCTACCTGAGAAGCTTGTCCTTGAAGCCCAGTCATGTGAAGTATATCCTGAATGCGATCTTCAGCTTCACTAGATAATCGTTGAAATAGTACAGCCCACACACCTTTATTTTGTCGTAGCGATAATTCAATATTTTCTTGAACACTGTGATGAAGGTAGATCGATGGAGTTTGAAATTTCCGCCCAATTCCAAGATTTGAAATTTGATGTTCTGGGTATGAAGAAATGTCTGTATCTTTCCCAAAAATGACCCTGCCTTTTGTAGGTCTCACCTTACCGCATATAACATCAAGTAGCGTTGTCTTTCCAGCACCATTTGGGCCAATTACTACACGCAATTCACCATAATCCATAAAAAAATTTAGAGAGTTCAAAGCCCTAAAACCATCAAAACTTACAGTCAAGTTTTCCACGTAAATAATAGAGCCACGCTCACTGATCACGTTGAAGCTTCCTTGTGCTCAGTAGAATCACTAGTCGAAGACTTTTGGCCTATCTTGCTCAAATAAGACCGCACTCGCTGAAATAGCCCAACAATACCATTGGGGAAGAACAAGACAACCGCCATGAATAACCCTCCCAAGAAATACAACCACAGATCTGGGAAGTTTGTTGTGAGAAAGCTTCTAGCCCAATTTACCCCCACGGCGCCAATTACAGCACCGTACAAAACGCCACGCCCTCCAACCGCAACCCATACCACCATTTCAATTGAGGGAAGAACACCCATCTGATTTGGAGTAATAATTCCAACCTGTGGAACATAGAGTGCCCCCGCAAGTCCTGCAAGGCCTGCGGATATAACAAATACCGTTAGCTTGAATGTCGCAGGTGAATACCCAGAATATCGTAGGCGGTTTTCATGATCACGAATAGCAACAAGAACTTTTCCTAGTCGTGAACGCACTAACCATCGGCAAAAGCAGTAAGCCCCAATGAGTGCAATGACGGTTACTATATACAAACCACGAGAGGTATTCGGATCAGAAAGTTCAAATCCTAGTAATGTCTTGAAGTCTGTTAGACCATTTGTCCCACCCAAGTTCATCTCATTACGATTAAAAAGAAGCCAGACGGAAAGTGCAAATGCTTGAGTAATAATCGCAAAGTACACACCGCGGATACGGCTTCTAAAGGCAAAAAACCCAAATATCCCCGCAACTAGCATAGGCACAAACAGAATCGCCCCGGAAGTAAATAGGAAACTGGAGAATGGTACCCAGAAGAGAGGTAATTCAGTAACTTGATTCCAAACCATAAAATCAGGTAAGGCAGATCCATAGACACTACGATCACCAATTTGAAGCATTAGATGCATTCCCATGCAGTAAGCTCCAAGGCCAAAAAAAACCCCATGTCCAAGACTAAGAATGCCGGTATACCCCCAGATCAAATCAATCCCTAATGCTAAAATAGCAAAAGCTAAATACTTTCCCAGTAAATTTACTTGAAAATCTGTCAAGTAAAAGAATGAATCTTGCCCTGGGAAAACATTTAGTACAGGTATAACGATAAGGAGAAAGAATGCAACACAGCTCAGAATTAACAGCTCCCCTTTTTTCTTCTGTCGAGATACCAACATTCTACGCTACCTGATATATATCAAGAGACTTCAAGACCTCTGCCTTTTGCAGGAAAAAACCCTGATGGCCTAAATTGTAAAAATAAAATTACTAGTCCAAGAATAAAGACTTTCCCATATACAGCACCTAGTAGAGGTTCAAGAAATTTATTCAATCCTCCAATGCCAAAAGCAGCAACAACCGTCCCTGCTAGTTTTCCAACACCTCCGGTTACCACAACCATAAAAGAATCAACAATATAGTTTTGACCAAGATCAGGCCCAACATTACCTACTTGACTAAGCGCTGCCCCAGCTAAACCAGCTACACCAGCCCCTAACGCAAAAGTCAATGCATCAATTCTACCAGTCCGAATGCCAAGACAGGCACTCATTTCCCTATTCTGAGTAACAGCACGGATCTTAAGCCCAGTGTTCGTACGAAAGAGGAAGAAATAAGTCGCTACGACACAAACCACCGTGAGGACAATGATAAAAAGTCTATTGTAAGGAATAAAGACCCCAACCATGACTTGCATTCCACCACTTAACCACGATGGGGAAATAACATCGACATTTGCAGCTCCAAATGTTTGCCTCACACTTTGCTGAAGAATCAAACCAAGTCCCCATGTTACCAACAAAGTCTCCAACGGACGCCCATATAAAAACCGAATAACGCCACGCTCAATTGCTAAACCAAAGCTGCCCGCAACCAAAAAAGCGACAGGAAGCGCAACAAGAAAGTAATAGTCAAATTGATTTGACGGCATAAACGCAATAAAAAGTTCCTGGACCACAAAAGTAGAATAGGCACCAAGCATCATAAGCTCACCATGTGCCATGTTAATAACACCCATCAGACCAAACACAATGGCCAAACCAAGCGCCATCAGCAAAAGAATAGAGCTGAGACTAAGTCCACGAAACACTGTCTGAAAAGTACGTGAGTAAAATGCCCAACTTTCAATACTTTTAATTGCTAAAGCAGCCGCAATCCTAACTTTTTCATCGGCATCACGTTCAATACCATCAACTTTTGATCCATTCAAAACCTTTTCCAAAAACGGTTGGGAATCCTCAAAACGTAACTCCCCAAGACGAGTGGCCGCAGCAAGGCGTACGGTCGGATCGTCGTCACGAAGCATAATCAGATTAATTGAGTTTTCAAGTGAAACAGATACCCAATGATCTCCTTCGATCGTTAACCTATCTTGGAGAAAAGGAAGAGACTGTTGATCAGCACGCCGCCCAAAATCCATAGCGGCAGACCTACGAATATTTGAATCGCTATCAAGCAAATTGATTCTATTTTTCAATGCGTCAATTTCTCGCTTCACCACTTTTCGTAGACGGCGGTCTGGTTGCAACTGCCTAAGATCATCAAGCAAAACATACAACGGCATACCATCTTCTTGTATAATTTCCACCTTCCCATAAGGCGCAAATAAGGGTACAGCAGCTTTTTCATTCTGGATTATCTCATCCCCACCCAGAACTAAAACCTGCCCATCATTAGGGCTCATCCATATATAAACGCTACCAATGCGATACTCTTTTAAAATCTCAAGTATTTTCGGATCTCCGGTACCACCAAGCTTCATAATGGCAGCTTTTTGAATCTCACGATCATCGCCTGCGAGATCAGAAAGGGCAGATTGAAGCACTTGAGGAATTAGTACATCGGGCTGGCTATATACTAGAGTCTTTGCAAATAGTGGGGATGCTAACAAAAGCAGGAAACAAACAGAAACACACAACCGCAGCAAGTCCATACGTTGTGTCACGGAAGACACATGAGAATAAATTACTAAAAACGACCGCACAAGATTCCCAGAAAAACTCATCTTCACCTGCTAGTAAAACAGCAACTAACCTTCAATTGCACATACCACCCACACCATTAAAACAGCCTGACATAAAAACCAAAAAACGCCAGGCAATATCCTACTTTGAACAATGCCTGGCCATGAGTTTACCCCATGACCAGGCATTGTAAGAGAAAAGCTCTAATTCTGTGGATAATGAATTAGAACAATACAGTTTCCAATTAATTACGTTACCCACCAAATAATCTTTTTAAGAACCCTTTTGACTCTCCAGAATCCTTTGGACTCCCTTTGCTTCCAGCCTTTATGTAGGTTCCTGCATGGTTTACCCAGTCACATCCCTTGTCAGGACTAGTGTATTCACTCCACGGTTCAGGCCTTACCAGACCATCAGATTTCCAAACAATCTTGAACTGACCATTTTTAAGAATTTCACCAATATAAACTGGTTTATACATATGATGGTTTACTGCATCAGCTTTTTTGGGACCTCCTGGAGCATCAAATTCAAGCCCATAAACTGCTTTTCTCACTGCATCAACATCTGTTGTTCCAGCTTTCTCAACTGCAGCTTTCCAGAGGTACACCCCAAAATATGCCGCCTCCATAGGATCATCAGTCACACGTTTTTCACCACCAGGAAGACCTTTAGCCTTGGCATAGGCCTTAAAACGCTTTACCCAATCATTATTGCCTGGCGTATCAATAGACTGGTAATAGTTCCATGCCGCAAGATGCCCGACCAGAGAACTTGTATCCATACCACGAAGTTCATCTTCCGCCACACTAAATGCCATAATGGGAACATCGTCAGCAGTTAAGCCTTGGTTGGAAAACTCTTTGTAAAATGGAACGTTACTGTCCCCATTGATTGTACTAAGTACTGCCGTATCTCCACCGCTCGAAAACTTCTTAATCTTACCAACAATTGTCTGATAGTCCTGATGATGAAACGGCGTATATTCTTCGCGAATATTTTCTGCAGGCACGCCCATCGCCAACAGATACGCTCTTAAAATTTTATTAGCAGTTCGTGGAAAAACATAGTCCGTTCCCAAGAGATAAAATTTCTTAAAACTTCCACCCTCTGGACTCATGAGGTATTCAGCAGCTGGAATCAACTGTTGATTAGGCGTTGCTCCAGTATAAAAGACATTTTTTGAACATTCCTCCCCCTCGTATTGAACAGGATAAAACAACAATCCGTTGTTTTGTTCAAAGACAGGTAGAACAGACTTCCTACTTACTGAAGTCCAACACCCAAACACCACATCTACTTTATCCTGAAGTAATAACTGCTTTGCTTTTTCGGCAAATAAATCCCAATTGGAAGCTGGATCAACGACGACTGGTTTCACCTGTCTTCCCAAAACGCCCCCAGATGCATTGATTTCTTCAACAGCCATCTCGACTACATCTCTTAGTGAAACTTCACTAATAGCCATCGTCCCACTCAAAGAATGTAGCACCCCAACTTCTATAGGATCCTTATCAGCAGCAAAAGCCGCCTGCGAACTCAATAAACCAAAGCTCAGCCCGATCATCACAAGTAGTGCAACAACCACGAGACCACTACGTCGTTTCATAAAACCTCCTAGACTTAAGCCACCAAGAGTCATTAGTAACCCTCCTCTTTATGCTCACTCATTCTCATAGCTACGATTGCTTACAAAAATTGGTATTGCAAGGCAAACCCGATAGTGGTGTTTTTCAGACCATTGTTAGTGAAATCAAATCGATTAATATCTCCATGCTGATAGAACAAGGAAGCCTTGGCTTGATGTCCATCGATGATGTAATTAAGCCCACCTTCAATCTCACTTTGATTAGGCCCAACATCTGGCCTGACCTCGGTATAACCAGCATAGGGTTGCAAGTGCCCAATTCCGACCTTATCTGGCATCATGTAAAGAGCTTTGCCCATAAAGGCCTGTCCATCAAAGAGCCCAAAACACTCCTCGCCAGCAACACACGCCCCATAATTAGCCGTAAATTGTTTCGCCTCACCCTCAACCGTAACGACAGAGCCATCTCCAAAAACTTCTTCGTACAAAAGATCTGCACTCATACCAGTAAAGTCTGAGCTACTCGACATCGACCCCGCACCATCTTTCTGATGCTGTGCAGCCACTGCAAGGGTAAAAATATCCCCTTGTGCACCATAGTAGGTACTGCTGGTATAGTAGCCAGGATTGTTTTCAACATTTAAAAAATTGTAACTCACACGTCCCGCAACAAGTGGCTGATCAGCCTGATTAGCACCACCATTCAAACCATCAAACGCGCCAACAACGTAGGTCAACCGTTTTTGTTCTCCTAGGGCACCCCACAAATTGACTCCCTCGTCACGACCATATTTTCCTGCATGTGCCCCTCCGCCATGAGGGTTACCAAAATCTTGCGGGTAGAATGGGGTCTTGTTGAAAGTGTACGTGCTGGCAAAAAACGGTCCCGACATCTCAGCACGATCTGCGGCGGCCAACATACGCCCAAACCACAAATTGATGTATTGATTAAACTCAACCTTTGCAATCGCATCGAGAATGAACATGTCGTTCGTATCGCCACCAGTTGATTCAGTATTCACCTCAAACTTCAGATACTTATGAATCTGCCCATTGATATAAAGTCGAAAGTTATCTACTCCAGCATTTGTACTAGGATTACGCCCATCTGGTGCAGCATCCTCCGTAGTCTGAAAACTTGATCGAAGCCCCATCCCAAAATCTATCCACTTATCATCACCAACCTGTATCTTTCCTCCTGCATAAGTAGGCCCCACAGGAAAAAGAAACATGGCTGAGAGAAACGCAACCAACAAAAACCCAAATCCCCCGACCTTAAACATAAAAACCTCCTTTGTGTGAGCTAACCCTGCAGAAGCTAGCGCCATATAATAATAATTGAACGTTTCCGCATATCATACAAAAAAGTCGCACTGCACATAATCGACACATAGAACCTATTAATGCAAGTTCAATGCCTAAAAGGATACAGAGAGAAAAAGTGAGTAAAGTTTGATATATATCAACAACTTAAAAAATTTACTCTCAAGACATAAAACAGGTAAACAATAATTTTTTAATACAATATTGTACATTTAGGGACAAATATGTCTAGTGGATTTGAGTGGCTTGATTTTTTAGGCTCATTGACTAGACATAATGTACTGCTACAATTCCAAAATGTCACATTTTCAAGGTGATAGTAGTTATAAAATTTTTCAACTTGCGGACAGTCTATTCCCTACAGGAGCCTTTGCATGCTCCTACGGACTGGAAACCTATGCACAGGAAGATCGCGTACACGACGCGAAAACGCTATCATCTTTTATCTCAACTTCCGTAAGAGTAGGGCTGGGTCATGGGGATGCTTTGTTCACATCAATGTCCTACATCTCCTCCCAAAAAAAATCCTGGGAAGAGATAATAGATTTAGACAATATGATTCATACAATGAAACTTGCAAGGGAACCCAGAGAAGCAAGTATCAAAATGGGTCGAAGGCTTGCAGCAACAATTTCTAGCGTGTACCCCAATCAAGAAATACTAGAACTAAGCTCCATGGTAGAAACTAGAAAACTACATGGGCATCATCCTATAGTTTTTGGGGCATTATTTGCTCACCTAGATATCTCCAGGGAAGACTGCATTAAGATATTCCTATACACTTGGTTAAGCACAATTATTTCTGCAGCAATCCGCCTCCGAATTATTGGACCAATTGAGGGCCAGCAACAAATTGCCAGCCAACTTTCCCTACTTACTGAAGCCTCTAATGCCATTCTTTCTCGTAACCTTGATGATTTAGCCCCTTCATGCCTAGGGCTTGATATTAGAATGATGCAACATGAAAACAGTTATTCACGATTATTCATAACATAACTACGAGGGAGTCAAGTGCTACGAATAGGGATTGGTGGTCCGGTAGGATCTGGAAAAACAGCATTACTTGATCAACTGTGTAAATCGATGCGTGAAACAGTTGAAATCGGTGTTGTAACAAATGATATCTTCACACAAGAAGATGCAGAATTTCTAATCCGGAGTGAGGCCTTGCCTAAGGAACGCATTATCGCTGTAGAAACGGGTGGATGTCCACATACGGCAGTTCGTGAAGATGCGTCTCTAAACCTTGAGGCAATCGACACGCTAAAAGATCGATTCCCATCGCTTCACATTCTCTTTATTGAGAGCGGCGGAGACAATTTAGCTGCAACATTTAGTCGTGAATTAGTAGATTTAACTATCTATGTGATTGATGTGGCTGGCGGGGATAAAATTCCAAGAAAAGGAGGCCCTGGAATCACTCAATCTGATTTACTCGTTATCAACAAAACTGATCTTGCCCCAATGGTTGAAGCATCACTTGAAATAATGGCACGGGATACAAAGATGATGCGAAACGAAAAGCCCTATATCATGACTGATCTCAAACATGGAGACGGAGTAGCAGCAGTCGTTGATTGGATCAATACAGCGATCAAAGCAAGCCCCACAAATCGATAAAACAAAACGCAAAGAACCACAGCAATTAACTCACTAAATATGTGAAAGCTCCCTGCTTCCATGCCGCACCCCCACCATATCCAGTCAAACCGTTACCTGATGACGGCCCATCATGGGAATCTTGATCTAGAATTTGAACATCGCAATGGGCGCACCGAACTTATTCACTCGAAATTTCATGTTCCTCTCCAATGCTTTCGTCCATATTACTTTGATTCGTACGGCCGCGCCTATGTTTACATTTTAACTCCTACAGGAGGTATCGTTAGTGGTGATCGGCTTGATATCAACGTACATCTCGGACCAAACTGTAAAGTTTTTCTCACCACACAAGCTGCGACAAAAGTATACAAAACACTTGGAAAACCCAGCCAGCAATCACTCCACTGCGTCATTGAGGAAAATAGTTCATTCGAATATTTTCCAGATCATGTCATCCTATTCAACAACGCTGATTATGAGCAATACTCTGATATTACACTGCAACCCGGAGCAACAATGATATTTGCAGATTTATTCAGTGCTGGCCGACTCACCCGTGGAGAAAAGTTTCAGTTCAGCCGTTTTAAAAATAACATTCATATTCACAATAACACTCACAGCATCATTCTTGACAAAATGCTCCTGCAACCGACTATCCATCACCCGAGTGCAATAGGAAGTTTTGAGGAATACCCCTATGCAGGAACAATATATATAGCTTTAGAAGATAGAAAAATTGAAAAGATTATCAACGCGCTGCAAACACCATTACAAAAAGAACACAGTATTTCAGGACACAGCATGATAGCCAAAAACTATTACACCTGTCGCATCTTGACAAAGCACGCTGAGCTACTTAAGCAGGAAGTCGAACAGGTTTTTGCAGCATATCGCCAGATTGGGTTAGATGAATCATGGGTCCCGATACGTAAATGCTAGGTCCTACTAACTGCATCCTTCCCACAGCAAATTTCACGATCAGCATCAATTTCCAATATGCTGTTCCATACATCGCGATACTATCGCAGAGTAATAGTCATAGGGCATTCGAACCGGTTTTTCCAATCCTTACACGCACAATCTCTTACAAATCAGTGACAAAAACCTTGCCGTCACCAATAATCCCCATTTTTGCTGCGCGACGGTAGCATCAAATAATATTGATAAATACTCTGAGCAATTTGAAAAGTCAGAAATTATACGTTCAAATCAGGCTGCAACGGGAAATCGTGGCCTTGATGATTTTTCAAGAGTCTTGATCCCTTTATCTATAAACTCATGGTGTCCACAGTTTAAGCAGCGCATATAGCGCACCTCTAAAAAATCGTTATTTAAACTCCAAATTGAGTCTTCCACGAGTAACCCACGACAGCGATCACAATTCATACCCCACCTCCTTTACTGATTTACAACTGTAGGCGAGGCTCCCATTGAAAGTCACAATAGACTCTCACTTGGAGTAGGCAGGTAGAGGGAGCCTCGCGGGGAAATATAATATCTGCGATTGTGTTCTGCATAATCATCTCGCATTGCTTATAAAGCCGTAAGAGATCTATTGCCCCTCGAAAATAGTCATGATATGTACCAAGCGCATAAATATCATGAGAATATTAAAAATGGATTAGAAGAAGATGAGAATATTCTTAGATGTTCTTGAATAGATCGTGGGAAACTATTAGAAAACTAGCTTTTGAGGAAAGTAGTAGACAGAACCTTAAGTTACAGTATTATGATTTATACAAATAAAAGCATCTCTTTATTGTGGAAGTGAAAAGCAAACAGTAAATTTTGCCCCCTTTTCAGGCCAGCTTTCTACAAAAATTCTTGCATCGTGAGCTTCCACAATCCAATGGCAAATAGCGAGACCAAGGCCCGTTCCTGATTTAGTATGTGTCCGTGCTTCATTCGTTCTATAAAATCGATTAAAGATACGGACATGATCTTCCTCGTGAATGCCAATACCTTTATCCACAACTGAAAGCATAGCCTTTCCTTTTTCAGCGCACAGTGCAATAGTCACTTCCCCACCCGATCGTGAATATTTAACTCCATTGTCCATTAGATTTAGCAGCAACTCTCGAAGGCGCAACTCATCACCTCGTATTGTTATATCTTCTACTTGTCCTAAGCTAACGGTTACAAAGTTCACTTGAGCAAGGATAGCAGCCTGTTGCGCAACTTCCTTAACTAATTTATCAAGTCTTAATGGAATCATATCAAGAACAATTTCCCCAAGATCGGCTCGGGAGAGTAGTAACAAATCATTGATTATCTGACTCATGCGATCAACTTCCTCTAGATTACTCTCAAGCGTTTCTCTATAAATTTCCTGTGTTCGAGGTTTACGTAACGCAAACTCCGTCTCCCCTTTCATTACAGTTAATGGCGTACGTAGCTCATGAGAAGCATCTCCACTAAATTGCTTTACCTGGCGAAATGATACTTCAAGTTTCCCAAGCATATCGTTCATCGTGGAGATCAATCTGCCAATTTCGTCTTCAAATGGTGATGCCTTAATGCGTCTACTCAAGTCTCCTTTTGCAATTTGCTGCGCAGTTTGTGTAATCGTTTGAATCGGTTTCAACGCACGACCAGCAAGCAACCATCCTCCAAGTAATGAAGCAAGCACTGCCATAGGAGCCCCCAGGATTAAAACAAGCAGTAACCTCTGCAGAGCTTCAGTAACAGGTTCCATGGATGTCCCAATTTGAAGAAACATCAAGATGCTATCATCACTTTTTATTAATGCATTACTGGCATGAATAGGAAAGGTCAAAAGGCGTATAAATAGGTTTTCTCCAAGCTCAACGGATTCAAGTATTACCTTACCATCAAGCCCAGCACGGTATGTATACTCAGTGAGTGGAATAGTTTCAGGATCTATATTCACCGATGCAAGAGTCATATTCCCCGCAGGACCAGAAAGTCTAAACCCCCCTGGCCCAACAATTTTAAAAAATTTATCCATCCCAGCAAGAGCCCAAAATTCTTCAGCAACTTCTGCTCCTTGCTGCAGTAAAAGTGGGCTAAAGATGTTTGTCTGTTCAAATGTGGGAATCAAGTATTCTTCTATGGCAGGCATTAAGCGATCCTTCGCCTCACGAAGCTTGTTATCAATCTGTTGACTAAGCGCATATTCCATTGCCACATAGGAAATAGACCCAAACAACAATAAAATCGTCGCCAAGACACAGCCATACCATAGAGTAAGCCTAAGACGGATGGAATTAATCTTCACTCGTTTGCCTGTAATCGATAGCCACTTCCACGAACAGTCTGAATTAATCGCCGATCGTGGCCATGATCAATTTTATGTCGTAAATAACCAATATAAACATCAATCACGTTCGTAAAAGTATCAAAGTCAATATTCCATACGTGTTCTGTAATCATAGCGCGCGTAAGTACTCGGCCGGCATTACGCATGAGATACTCTAACAATGCATATTCTTTTGCCGTCAGCTCGATTCGCCTTTCTCCTCGTGTAACAACTCTTGTGCTAGGATTAAGAACTAAATCGTCTACCTCAATTACATCCATCGTATGAGTCATTTGCCGAAGACGTGCACGCACTCTCGCAAGCAACTCCTCAATTGAAAACGGCTTGGTCAAATAATCATCTGCTCCAGCATCAAGACCAGCAACACGGTCATCTACTTGGGACCTGGCAGTGAGAATGATCACTGGTGTGGTAACTTTTGCCTTACGTAATGCTCTAAGTACATCAAGGCCTGATAAGGTAGGAAGCATTAAATCGAGAACAATAAGGTCATAAGGAATGTCCTTTGCAAAATCCAAACCTGTGGAGCCGTCAGCACATAAGTCAACGGCATATGATTCTTCCTGTAAAGCCCGCTGGATGAAAGAGGCTACCTTGGGCTCATCTTCTATTACCAGTATCCGCATATTGAACCCAGGACTGGAGCAAACATTTAACCACTACCCCCCAATTTGACTATAAACTACTCGAGACACGCTCATTAGTATAGAATATAATTCAGATGCCTAACATATCAATCAGTCAATTTACACAAACACACTAACTCACAGGAAGGAGTTTTAAAGAATGGTGAGAATTGTTTTTTATGTCCTGGTGACTACCTCCGTGCTTGTCAACATTGCTCCACTTGCCTTTGCCCAAGCTTTGACTCCTTATACAGTGACAATTACCAATTTAACCCAAGGACAATCCTTTACATCAATTCTCGTCTTAACACATACGAAGAACTTTACTATGTTTAATGCAGGATCAGCCCCAAACGACGAACTCACTATTTTTGCAGAGAGTGGTGATAGCGCCCCTATGATTTCACTACTGCAAGACAGCGAAGATGTACTTGATATTCAAAACTCAGAAGCCCGTCTAGACCCTGGAGAAAGCGTAACCATAACGGTGAGCGGCAATACAACCAACTCACGCATCTCAGCCGCGGGAGTACTTAACCCAACAAACGACGGGTTTTTCTCAATTCTGGGGATGAAACTCCCACCAAAAAAAAACAAAACCAAAGTTGGCACTGCTATAGCGTATGATGCAGGCAGTGAGCTTAATGACGAAAGTTGTGCTTCAATCCCCGGACCACTCTGTGATGGCGAAGGGTTATCAACCAACACCCTAGGAGAAGGATTTATCCACGTTCACGCCGGAATCCATGGCATTGGTGATTTAATCGAGGCAGAACGAGACTGGAGAAACCCCGTTGCAAGAATTGCTATTATACAAACCTCAGAGAATAGTTTACGTAGTGAGTAACCTATACTGCATCGACCTCAAATAAACCGCCAATACACATACCCTGTAGCAATCACGATAGATAATATCATTAAGGGAAAACCAAGCGCTAGAAAACGAACAAACCCAATAGGATGTCCTGCACGATCTGCAAAACCAGCCACAATTACGTTTGCAGATGCCCCAATTAAACTTCCATTGCCACCCAAGCAAGCACCAATAGACAATGCCCACCATAGAGGAAGCAACGCCTGCTCTCCTCCAAGAGGCCCTTCCATATCCTGAATCATAGGAATCATCGTCGCAACAAATGGAATATTGTCTACAAGAGCCGAAAGGACTGCAGAGACCCACAAAATCAGCAATACTGCCGTTGAAATACTACCTTGAGTAACATCCAATACCCACTGTGCCATGATGGAGAGCAGACCGGCATGCTCAATCCCAGCGACAACAATAAAGAGCCCAATGAAAAAGAAAATTGTAGTCCATTCAATCTTTTCAATATTCTCATGAAAATCCACACCACTAATCAAAAAAAGAAATGCGGCACCAGTCAACGCAATGGTGGCTGCTTCAAGATGCAGGGGATGTTGGAAAATAAACCCCACTCCAACCAGACCAAGAACCGCTAAGCATTTTCGGAGTAATACCACATCATGAAGTGCTTCACGTTCGTTAAGTTCCATAATCTTTGCCTGATCATTTGGATCCGCCACCATTTGCCTTCCATAGAGAAACCAAATCGGTATCAAAGTAGCAACAAACACAACGGGCATAAGCGGCGCAACATTGATGATAAAGTCCATAAAGGTCAAATGCGCAGCACTTCCTATCATGATATTGGGAGGATCGCCAATAAGGGTTGCCGCACCACCAATGTTTGAAGCAAGAATTTCTGTTGCGAGAAATGGATATGGCGTCACTTTCAATTTATCCGTGACAAGCAAGGTAATGGGTACAATCAGCATCACGGTGGTAACATTATCCAAGAGTGCAGAAAACACTGCAGTAACTATTGCAAGCATCACAAGGCATCCCCAAGGATCCCCCTTCATAATCTTTGCACTCAAAATCGCAACGTATTCAAACATCCCTGTTGTTCGAGAAATGGCTACTAAGGCCATCATCCCAACCAACAAGCCAATAGTATTAAAATCAACACCTGCAATTGCGATTTCCTGATTAATGATCCCCAAAAGAATCATCAATACCGCGCCTGACAAGGCCACCACAGCACGGTTAATACGATCCCATACAATCAGACCATACGTTAATGCAAAAACTGCAGTAGCAATCAGTAAATGCGAATCAATAGAATTCAAATTTTACCTCACGTTCTTCATTAGCCATTAATGTCACCGACCGTGTTTGTATACCAAGAGATGGGTGCCAAGCATGTAACACATAGTTGCCAGGAGGAATTTTGTCAATCTCGAGCACTTCGTGAGAACGACTAATGGCAAAATAAGGATTGGTAATCCTAAAAATCCAACTATGCATAAACTGATGCTGCAAACATTCAAGTTTTAAGAAATTACCCTTCCGTAACGTCACAGTTCTCTGTAGTGTGTCCTGAAAGTGCAGTGGAATATTAAAGTGGTTTAATCGTGCCTGTCCTACTGTTTCATAGGCAATAGGATTATGTACAACTGTATCTAAATTCGTGACCATAATAGAAGATCCATTAACAAAGACCCCAACACGAGGCTCCCAAGTACACCATTTGGATGTAAAGGTTGAAAGTTGACTTAAATTAGCCGGAAATGATTTTCCTTTGTCCACCTCATCAAGGAATACAACAACATCCTCTAAGTGACCTTCAGGCGCACGTACAGATGATATAAAACGTGCGCCATCCTTTGCATCTAAAGCCTTACCGCATACACGAGGGTTTTTTTGCATGTAATAGACATCAGGAGCAGCAGCCTGACCTAAAAAAATTACCGTAGCTCGAATCGTAGCACCATCGGTCACGTCAACCACTGTATAGGCAATGCCTACTTCAGAGTCTAATACGATGAGCAACAGCATTAAGAGTATGTATTTTATACGCATGCATACCAGAAGTAACTGAAATATAAAGAAAAACGGCGGTAATAATAACCTACTCAGAGCTACTGAACAACCACTAGGACCTCAAAAAAACCCTACCATGGAAAACACACAACAAAAATAATTTCGCCAATAAAATGACTAAAAAACGATCTCCCCACCTCAATAAAACTTGGCTTATGCGGCTATTCATGCTTTAATGGGCCAGTTTCGCGTGTTTTATCACTTCAAATAAACCCAGCAAGCGACGTTTTGTTTTTCAATGGGGGCCTTTTGCTGCCCTAGGTAGATGGGTATAACAACATAGTCATTGGAGGTTTTTTCTATTATGGCGACTGCGGTACACGACTATAAAGTAGCTGACATGTCCCTGGCAGACTGGGGTCGAAAAGAAATTGAGATTGCAGAAAAAGAAATGCCCGGGCTCATGGCAATTCGCCATAAGTATCAGAGTGAGCAACCTTTACAAGGTGCCAGGATTGCCGGCTGTCTCCATATGACCATTCAGACCGCAGTATTAATTGAAACCCTCGTTGCTCTTGGCGCTAGTGTGCGCTGGTCATCATGCAATATTTTTTCAACTCAAGATCATGCCGCCGCCGCAATTGCCGCCGCCAAAATTCCTGTGTTTGCCTGGAAGGGTGAGACAGAGGAAGAATATGAATGGTGCATTGAACAAACCCTCTACTGGGAAGATGGGAAACCACTCAATATGATTCTTGACGATGGTGGGGACCTTACTGCAATTGTTCACAACAAAAACCCTGAACTCATTAAGTCTATACGAGGATTAAGCGAAGAAACCACAACTGGAGTTGTCCGTCTCTACCAGATGCATGAACGAGGTGACCTCAAAGTCCCTGCTATGAATGTCAATGACTCTGTTACAAAATCTAAATTCGACAACTTGTATGGATGCCGTGAATCATTAGCTGACGGCCTAAAGCGTGCAACTGATGTTATGATTGCCGGAAAAGTCGTAGTAATAGCTGGATATGGTGGCGTAGGTAAGGGTTGCGCTCAATCGATGAGAGGATTTGGTGCCCGCGTTCTCGTAACAGAAATTGATCCAATTTGCGCTCTTCAGGCTGCAATGGAGGGCTTTGAAGTTGTGACAATGGACGATGCCGCATCACTTGGAGATATTTTTGTTACCGCTACAGGCTGCATGAAAGCTATTGATGGAAGGCACCTCGATGCCATGAAAGATAATGCCATTGTATGCAATATCGGTCATTTTGACTCAGAAATTGACATCGCATACATGGTCGATCATCCAGATATCTCTGAAGTAGAAATCAAACCCCAAGTAGACAAATTTATATACCCAGATGGAAAAACAATAGTGGTACTGGCAAGAGGCCGTCTGGTCAATCTAGGTTGCGCCACGGGACATCCATCATTTGTCATGAGCAATAGCTTCTCAAACCAAGTTCTTGCACAAATTGCACTCTGGGGTAACCCAGATGCATATCCGGTAGGTGTACACGTTCTCCCAAAAAGCTTGGATGAGGAAGTTGCAAGATTGCACCTTGGCCAACTAGGGGTAAAATTGACCGTGCTCTCCAATGAGCAAGCAGATTATCTCGGAATACCTTCACAGGGGCCTTTTAAGCCGGACTACTACCGCTACTAGGTAAAAAACTCCCTTCCTTGCAAAAAAGTGAGCTCCAGAGAGCCAATTACACCCAGACATGTTCTACAATTATCCCCATGGCATGTGTTCCCTTGCAATTGAAAAAATAAATCCTCCAAAAGTGAGAGTGTTGTGACCTTTATTATTTTGAGCTTGCTTCTGAACGCCTTGGTTGTCTTCATGGTTGCCAAGCTTGTACCCGGGATTACTGTCAAAAACTATGGCGCCGCAATTGCTGTAGCATGCACGTATTCAATTCTATCCTGGCTCTTTAAGGGCATCCTTGTATTTCTCTCTTTTCCACTCATACTAGTGACTTTTGGGCTATTTCACCTGGTACTTAACGCATTTCTTCTCTGGGTAACCGATAAAATCCTCGATAGTTTTGAAATCTCTAGCTTGGCTGCTCTTATGATAGGAACAATTGCACTTACACTTGGAGGCACCCTTGTAACGCTATTGCTAGGAAACTAGAAACTTCGATAAAATAGATAATATAGCCAAGGGGGAGGCAAATACTATTATGGGCATACTATCGAGAGAATTCGTAGTCTTACTAGGTGTTACCACAACTTTTCTACTCTTATTTAACAGTACTACCACATACGCTCAAACAAAAATTTCGGCAGAGTTTGAAAACGTCGTCGTAGACGAAACACCCTGCGGTTTATCTTCAATGTGGCCAGATTCAAGTGCAAAGGCAAAAATCAAACAAGCGGACGGGGAAACGAAGATTACCATAAAGGTAAAAGATACCGTTCCTAGCGTATTCTGGACCGCTTGGATCAGACTCGCCGGAGTCAGTCCTCTCTCGTGGAACGGCATGTCTCGTATGGGATCAACTCCCATGGCACCCATGGGAGCACTCAGGAGTTTAGCTGCAACAACCCCTGCTGGAAACTTGGACGAAGATGCGTTTCCCGCCGGAACCGGTGACAATGGTGAAGGGTCAGATGACCAGATTAATGGGTTTTTTACTGATGAAACAGGCGCTGGAAAACTAAAAATACTACTCGATTTTCCCCTCATAAAAGGTGCAGTTCCATTTCACGAGCTTAATGACGACTTTGACCCAATTGCAATCGGAACGAGCCCTACCGTACCTTTTACTCTTCGCATTGTCAGTCACTGCGAAGATAACGTCGGACATGGCCTCGTACCTGGTGGACAGTTGGATATAGAAACTGAACAGCCAATTAGCACGAATCACGAAATCTGGTTTGAATGGGAGTTCTAATCAAGTTAGGGAGACGTCATAGGCTGCGTCATTTTTATTGAAATTCTAACAACTGGGTTTCTCCAATCTCGCTCTTCAGGGCTAAGATCCCCCACGCCATGGATACCCATATGCAAATGAACAAACCCTTCACCCTTCTCCCTTGACCTTCCTTCACCATCACAGATTGTTCCAGGAATCGACCTACACAGTTCATCGTTAACTTCACTTCCCGCATCATATGCAGGAACATCCACAACCCTCACCTTAGTAGTTTTTGGTAATTTAACGCCTTGAACAGCGACAAAACCATCATTAGTTGGATTCAGCATGGAAATAAAAGAAACCCTGTTAAATATGCCTCCACCTTCAAGACGTAACGTAACAGAGTCGCCAGGATTCAATAAACCTTCAGCAGACTTAACAACATCTTGAACATCAGACGATCGCACAAACATATCTGCAAACAAACCCGTATTTCCAGATTCTGCACTTGATTCTAGGGCCTGGCTAGCAGGCACTCCTAAATTAAAAAATGTAACCCGATCATTGTGACTCCACAACAAGGGGGCAGAAACACGTTGCCCTTTCGTAAGATTGGTAATGGTGACGCTATATTCCTGAAGTTCATTATTTGTTTGGGCATGCAGAGGAATAACTATTAAAAAGGTAAATATTAAAAAAAATACTGGATATATACCTGCCCCCATATATAATTTTTTTTTGAAATTACACACCACCTATAACTCCATTAGAAACAACCCTTCAAAGTCTTAACACAATACACACTCCAAAAACCACTAAGATTTCTCTTAGCACTTCACAGACAATATACAAAATCATCTACTATCTAAATCGAATGCCTGAATATCGAGACGATACTCGCCCTCCCCACGAAATGATGCAATAACAATATCGATGCGAGTATTATTTCCCTCAGATATTTCCAAAACACACACCTCTTCACCAAACCTCTCCCTGCATACTCCCTCTTGACCATCAGGGCCAAACACAAAAGAGTCGAAATTTCCTCGTACAGTATGTGTTAGAGTAGTTGTGAAAATAGCTGGTACCTTAACAGTAAGCTTGAAGAGATCTTCATCAAAGGCTCCATCATTGGAGCTAACAAGCACCCCATCTATAGTCATGCACTCATCAATACCTAACTTTCCAATTGATTGCTCATCTCCTAACTGATTATTAGGCTCTTCTTCACGACGAAATGAGTCTTTAGTACAATTACGTCCGCCAATCATTTTTACCACGTTATTTCTTAATTTTCTTTGCACCTCATTTTCAAGGCTATTTTGAATAGAAAAAATCGCAAATTTCCCATCTAAATCTTCAGAGGCATCAAATTTAAATTTAACTCTAGCAGCGTCCTCCAAGAAGGAGCGTTCAACTTTTATTTCATCTACAGCAATAAGACTATCAATATCCCTATCAAGGCTTTCATCATCGGAAACCCACATCTCTATCAATGTTGGTACTGTCGAAAATATACTTTCAACAGTAGTAACGTGAAGCCTTGCAATGACTCTGTCAAAAGATTCTTTTATCTTATGTTTGAATTTTGTCAATGCAAGAGCAATCCCTATATCAGTATCATCTGGCTCTAACGTATTCAGTAATATATCAATCCCCTCAACAGACTCTTCCTTTAAAACCACAATCTCAGTTTTATCGTCAGGAAGATCCAGTTCGATTAAACCCGATTCATCCTCACCATTATAAAACTCGCGAGAAGCTGGAAAAATTGCTGGGGGATCAAGGGGATTTACACTCGAACCTCCGGTAAATCTCTGACTGACTGGTTCAACTTCTACAGTGTAGTTGCCTGAAGGTAACCCCGAAATTACATACGCCCCTTCTAAAGAAGAATCATCACTCCCTCCTCCAAGATTATTTAAAAACAACGCTCCGGAAACCGCCGAAATCGCGTCATGAATAGGATCAGAAGTGTTTCTGGCAATTACATTCGCTCCCTGAAAGGGTGTAACTCCATCACCTAAAAGAACCTCACCAGAAATCGTTCCTGTGGATGTTAAAAATGTCGGTTGTGGATAGAGTGTAGAGATAGTAGCTATATCATCAAGATGAAGAGATACTTTACTGTCATTATCAAGAGCAAGGGGAAACATGGTCGGAATACCCTCGTCATTGGATGGATCGTTATCAAAGGCAAGCTCAAGGTTGACCTGTGAATGATCCAAGTTAATATAGTGTCCAAACTCATGAACAATTGTGGCAAAAAATGATTCAATCGGTACATTACGGCTATTTAAGTTACCGTCAATAACTGTACCATTTAAGATAGCCAGTGCTTCAAAAATCTCGTCCCCATTCCCCAATTCAATGCTGGTAAAACCCAAAACAAAACGACTTGCTCCAATACCCAATAGTGCATCAGTCACCGTACCATCATGATCAAATACAATCGGGCTTATGCCATCACCCACAACATCTACCACCTCAAAAACATTCTCTCCTACAACATCGATCGGCAACTTTCCTGCTGGAGTAAAGGTAACCGATGCTGATGGAACCTCTTCCCAAACCTGAAATGCTGCTTGAACTAATGCTACTGCCTCCTCGTTATTCAAAAGACCTAAGGAGCCTTGATCTGTATGGAAGGAAACAGGGCTTCTTGTATCCCATACCCGTGGAATTCCATCATTATTAACTTCAAAAGGTCCACCAGGATAACCCAATACAGGAAAGAACATGTTCCCTACAAATACAAAAAGTACCATCAATAAGTGCAGATGAGTATTGAGCATTTCTCTATCGTTCAACCCCGGTGCTTTGTCTATTGACTAAAGTTTTGACAATAAACATAAAATCATCATATGGGATAGGACCTCTATCCCTCGTTATCAAACGCTGCAGAGTTTTCAAGCGAGTTTTGTTAAAACTTTGATCGCTAAGAAATGAATCACTTTGCATACTACTTAGTAAGCCAATATTGTTAATACCATTTACTACCATTGAAGATGTAAATGATTTTTCATCCACAACAAAGTTAAACTTTCCCTGAAACATACCTACTGGAGAGGTCAACCTATATTGACTTTCAGGGTGTAGAAACAATATTACTTTTTCTCCAGAAGCATATGTAGGCATTCCTATAATTCGACTAGCGCTTTTGCCCACAATACCCCCATAGTGGTGAATAGCATGCGTATCACTAATATTACCTTTTATTACTTCAATCACTTCAAACTTCGTTACGTCCACCATCCTGTTGATTTGCTGATCTTCTTTCGACTCACTCGAAATACATACACCTATAAAAACCACCTCTGCTGTCTCAATCATCTGCTCAAGAGTCAACAACTTAACCTTCATAGCAAAAGCAAGCTCTGTCACAAGAAGGAAGGTACATACGATCACTATACATAATGTTCTAAACATAATACGTTTCTCCAACACGTTCACTAATTAACCTATAGTTATTCAGAAACACTTTATCTACAGTTTCTCTGCGCGAAAATACCATGAGGGATATGTTTAATATCGATAGATAATATCAATATATACCCCACGACCATGCCCCTATATGCTATTGGACTTATATCATAATAACTTGATCTTCAGTCAGTGCTACGGTAGGCTGCTATAGCCTACTAAAATTCAATAGTAAAAGTCTTATGAGCTTACGACCATCACTCCAAGCTATCGTAACATGCGATACAGTTATTGAGGATAGAAATAGTGGAAAAAAAAGCCTTATTGGAATATTCACTCATGTTGCCGCAAACTCCTTCCCTTGTAGTTACCCTCTAATGAGCATCTACTTCTGCATCACTGATGCAGAGGGAAGCTATACTTTCACATTGAAACTTATACACTTGGACCAGAACCGCCAAATTGCAGAAAATACTCTACCTCCTATCGAGATTAAAAATCGCCTACAGATAGTTGACTGCGGAATCACCATTCTACGTGTTCAATTTGACACACCAGGACGATATGACTTTCGATTGTTTGCTAACAATGAATTCATTGGAAATAAAGATTTTGTTGTAATTGAAGCAAAACAAAAACCTAAAAGTGATGCTGAACCGTCAGAAAAGTAACGTCAACAATCGTACCTTTACACTAGATACCAAACACAACAAACTTAATATTTACAATGATTAAAATTTATGCAATCTGCTAGACAAGGCCTCAACGGCGAACGATGTTATCCACCTCCACACACTTATCCACGACGTTCTGTGAATAACTTTTTTGTAGCATTGTTGGTACGTGCTAAAGAGCCTATCATTCTTGATTGTTTTTTTATGTTTACCGTATGCGCCTTTATTTATAACTATTTTACACCTTAGCTTTTTAGCACATTGCTAACATCATGAGGTCAAAACTTTGGCAATCAAATACGATGCAACTTGGCCATTACCCTGGCACAAACAACGCGATATATAGAGATAAAAAATAAATATGTATGAAACGAGATCGGCATATCACCTTGATCTTGCTATACCCTGGAAATATATTATGTTTTATAGTGACCGTGCCACAAACTCAGTATATACACAGCCCTTATGCAATGAGGCCTAGATGGAGTTTTTATGATACAAAACCATAAAAAACTAAATGATTACATTACATCCTCGAAGCCTCGCTTTGAAACTATGCTTGCGGAACTGGTCGAAATACCTTCGATCAGTGCGGACCCAAAGCATGCCAAAGATATATTGCGGACGGCAAAACTTGCTTCTCAGTTTTTTAAACACCTTGGTGCGCGCACTCAAATTATACAGACTTCAGGATATCCTGTTGTCTACGGAGGCTGGCATATCAATTCCCGCTTTCCAACTATTACGATATACAACCACCTTGATGTACAACCTGCACAAGAACCAGAATGGAGAGATCCTCCATTTACATTTCGAAAAAAACATGGAATTTACTATGGCAGAGGAACCACAGATGATAAAGGTCCTGCCATTACCGCACTGCTGGCAGCACGATATGCTGCAGAAGAAGGCATACCAATTAATATACAATTTTTATGGGAGTGTGAAGAGGAAATTGGAAGCCCAAATTTTTCTGATATTTTTACGAAAGAGAATTTGATTACGAAACCAAATTCAGTTCTTGTTTCTGATACTATTTGGATTTCGAGGACTAAGCCAGCCATTCCATATGGATTGCGTGGGATGCTTGGGGCACGGCTCTGCTTGACGACAGGGACTACGGACGTTCATTCTGGAGTTACGGGAGGTGCGGCATGCAATCCACTTTTAGAGCTATCTGAAATTGCTGCTGCCTGCACAGATGCACAAAGCGGTTATGTCCACATACCTGGTTTCTACGATGATGTAATTCCGCCCTCAAAGTCAGAGCTTCAAGGGTTTCTTGCCTCAGGGTTCAAAGTAGATCATTTCAAAAAAACGCACGGCTTCAGAAAACTGAGGACAACAAACCGAGCCGACCTACTTGAACGAATTTGGGCATCGCCAACCTTTGAAGTCCATGGTCTTGTTGGTGGGTATCATGGTCCAGGCATTAAAACAGTCGTCCCAGGCCATGCCGAATTAAAAATCAGTATGAGACTTGTTCCGAAACAAAAGCCAGAAAAGATACTGAAACTACTACAGAAGTTTGTAAAAAAGCTAAACCCTACAATTCGAGTAGAAGGTGAAGGCATGCTACACCCCTACAAAAGCTCTACCACAGACGAATACGCTACGGCGATCCAAGAAGCAGTCAAAGAAGGGTTTGGAAAACGCCCTGTTTTTATTCGTGAAGGGGGATCAATAGGTGCTGTTCCAAAAATTTTCAACCATTGGAAAGTGCCCATTCTATTTTTAGGCCTTAGCCTTCCTGAACACGGCTATCATGCACCTAATGAACAGTTTGATTGGGAGCAAGCAGCAGGTGGCATGCGTGCATTTGTAGCCTACTTTTCCAGATTGTCAGGCATCTCCTGATTTCTCCAGCCATACCAGTTAAGCAGCCCAAACCCAAATCCAATCCATATTAACTCCCGAAAACGCCTGACAAGTGAGAATGATATCCCAGAAAATGCGGTTTGGCCTACGGCGAGAAAAAGCAATACGATGCCCCCCTCTTGGATCCCAATATTGCTTGGCATTATAAATGCTACGGCCCGTAACATGTTAACTAGCGCTTCAATGGCCAAGGCATCAATCAGAGACAACGGCACCCCAAAAATAACCCCAAAGAAATAAACTTCGAATACCCCAACCATCCAACCACAGAAAAACCACCCACTTGAAACCCAAAACTTTGCCTTGGCTTGACCATGAAGCCTTGCAAGGCTTATATCAAGAGCTATAAGGGAATTTTCATATCTAAGCAGTACTTGAGTAAATAACTTACTTACCCGTGCCAAGCGAACTAACGGTCGAGTAAACCCAGTCTGTTGCCATCTCACCAACACACCAATGCCAATCACCCCAACGATGAAGACGATCCAGGCAACGGGGAAAAACCCTGATAATACTATCGACCGCTCAAGCGAAATATACAGTGCGCCAAAACCCAGCAAAGTAAACAAGGCTTGAGCGATAGTCATTGTAGTTTTCGCAGCAATAACAGTACTAGAAGCTTCGGCCATATCTACGTTAAACCGTTTGACCAACAAAGCTTTTACAGGCTCCCCTCCCAAATACGCCGAAGGCAATGTATTATTTAAGCTTTCCCCAGCCGTCCGAATTAAAAAAAGTCTATAGAAGCTCAGTAGCTTTGGCCTGTGGTGAAACGTAGCCTGCCATCCACGTGCATCAAGAAGATACACAATGACGTATGGAATAAAAATCAGAAAAAGTGGCCAGCCTACCTCGTAAAAAGTATCTAATAGTCGATCAATTCCCGCGAGTTGGATAAGCCACAAAAACAAGCCCACCCCTAGGCAAAACAAGGCTATTTTTAGAAAAAACCTGGGTTTTAACTGCATACTAAATAGTACCTGAAATACTAGATACTTGCGACACTCATTGCGTATTGTGTATTGTCACCATAACCGTGGGGCGTCTTATGATACTTACGTACCTTAAATACCGGAATAACAGAATCTTCTTCCAGACTATACTGCGTTGCTGTATCACTTTTCTTCTCTTACTGTACACACAACCAATCTTTGCCTCATTCATGGCGTTTGAAAGTGGCCAAGTTCGTCCGCTAGCGCTTTCACCAGATGGAACACACCTTTTTGCAGCCAATACACCTGACAATCGGATTGAAGTTTTTAAGGTTGATGAGCAAGGACTGACACATCAGTTCTCTATACCAGTAGGCATGGAACCCGTTGCAATCTCAACACGTACAAATACTGAGGTGTGGGTGGTAAACCACCTCTCGGATAGTGTCTCAATCATCGATACCACTTTAACACCACCACGCGTAGTAAAAACTCTTTTGGTTGGGGATGAACCTCGAGATATTGTTTTTGCCGGAGTAGACAAAAACCGTGCGTTTATCACTACAGCACATCGAGGGCAACATAGAACCCATCCCTCCATTGAAACAGTACCAGGTGCTGGAGACCCCCAGTTTACTACTCCAGGCATTCCACGTGCTGATATATGGGTCTTTGATGCACTCTCCCTTGGTAACACACTAGGGGGGACCCCAGAAAAAATCATCGAACTTTTTGGAGATACACCGCGTGCGCTTGCTGTAACTCCTGACGGAAAAACTGTGTACGCTGCCGTATTTCATTCAGGTAATCAAACTACAACGATCAGCGATACTATGGTCTGTGACACCAGTGACATTAACATCGCCAACAATGTAGTTGAGGGTCCCTGTCAAATTTCGGGAATTGAAATGCCAGGAGGCCTCCCCTTACCACACCACAACGCTGAAGGTGATCGTCGTCCCGAAGCAGGATTAATCCTCAAATTTGATAATGCCAGCAAGACTTGGCGCGATGAATTAGATAGGAACTGGAACAATGCGGTTCGCTTTGATCTTCCAGATTTTGATGTGTTCGCCATTGACGCAACAACACTCAATGAAACGGCTGCGTTTTCACATGTAGGAACCATACTATTTAACATGGTGGTCAACCCAGCCAATCAAAAGGTATATGTTTCAACAAGTGATGCACAGAATCACATTCGATTTGAAGGCCCAGGGACTTTTGTACGGGAGACATCTTCGAAACCAGAAGGCGTACCGGTATCCGTTCAAGGACATCTTCATGAAATGGGCATTACAATACTCGATGGCTCTCAAGTACTTCCACGCCACCTCAACAAACATATCAATTACGCCATTCAACCAGCTCCACCAGGCACTAAACAACATAGTTTATCCATACCGCTAGAAATGGTCGTGTCTAAAGATGGTGGAACATTGTATGTAGCTGCATTTGGATCAAATAAAATTGGTGTTTTTGATACGGAAGAACTTGAAACTGACACCTTTGACCCAACAAGCGAAAGCAAAAATTATATAGACCTAAGTGAAGGCGGACCTACTGGATTAATATTAGACGAAACGCATCAACGGATGTATGCACTCACAAGGTTTGATAACTCCATTGCAGTAATTGATTTAAATACAGGAACGGAAGATACCCGTATCAAAATGTTTAACCCAGAACCAAAACATATAGTTGAGGGCCGTCGTTTTCTCTATGATGCAAATGTTTCTTCTAGTAACGGCGAAGCTTCTTGTGCAAGTTGTCATGTGTTTGGTGACCTCGACAGTTTAACCTGGAACTTAGGAGATCCTGACGGTAACGTCGCAAAAAACCCAATTGAGGTAAAACGTCGAGGAAGCGCAGAGCTATTCCCAAATATTAACGGAACAGGCAATGTCCCGGAACTTCATCCCATGAAAGGACCAATGACCACCCAAACATTGCGTGGCATGATCAATAATGGGTCCATGCACTGGAGAGGGGATCGCACTGCTGGAAACGATCCAGGCGGTGACGTATTTGATACATTTGTAGCCTTTACGAAGTTTATTGTGGCCTTTGAAAGCCTCATGGGCAATGACCCCAAAACTCCATTTCGTGGAAATGATATGTCAGCATTTACCAATTTTATGCTTGACGTCGTACTTCCCCCCAACCCCGTTCGTCCGTTGAATAACTCTCTTACAGACGCACAAGCAGCCGGGAGAAAATTTTACAACAAACCAACAAACCCTGGGTTCTCCTGTAAAGAATGTCATAGCCTGGACGCTCCTTTTGGGCATTTTGGCACTGATGGCACAGTAGGGTTTAAAAATGGACCACAGATTGTAAAAATTCCTCACCTACGAAACATGTACCAAAAGGTAGGAATGTTTGGCATGCCACAAACTCCATTTTTTCACCCAACGGATCACTCACATCAAGGCGACCAAGTGAGGGGATCAGGGTTCTTCCATGATGGGAGCATCGACACGCTCTTTAGACTGAACGAAGCTATCGTGTTCACCGAACTACCTAGAGCCGTATTCGATACAGATAAACAACGTCAGGAAGTTGAAGAATTTCTCTTGGCTTTTGACACTGATTTGGCGCCCATTGTTGGTCAACAAATCACCCTAACTTCCACAAATGCAGAAGCTGTAAATCCCCGCATTGACCTGTTGATTGAACGTGCACAAGCCGGCTTTGAAGTTTTAGGTGAACCACTCGCGACAGAATGTGATCTCATCGTTAAAGGCGTTATTAATGGAGAGCCTAGAGGCTGGTTGTTTACTGTTGACACTGAATCATTCACCAGCGATCAAAACAATGAGCCTCCCTTTACCGATATAGCCTTACGTGAGCTTGCACTGCAAACAGGACAGGAACTAACCTATACTTGCGTTCCTTCAGCATCAGGAAAACGCATGGGCATCGACAGAGACAATGACGGTATTGCCGATCGCAGTGACTTACCAGACCTGACTGCAAGTTTTACATCTGTCAAGCGAAAAGTTAAAGCTTCAGGAGACAAAATCGTTGCAAAGTTTTCTCTAAACAATATTGGAACTGAGCTCGCGCAAGGCCCATTTTTAATTTCGGTGCTTCTTTCCGACGATAATATACTGGATAGCGAGGACCAAATCCTCAAAGAATTTCGATTCAACCGCCTGAAAGAAGGAAAGCAAAAAGCACGCGTTGTGAAACAAAAAAACCTTGCATCAGTTGCTGGAAAATTTGTTCTAATCGTAATTGATCAAAAGCAGGAAGTTTTAGATGTCAATAGAGACAACAACGTGATTGTGCATGAGATTAAAGGATAAATACTTCCCCACCCTTACTGCTACAGTTGAGTATTAGCCATTTCGAGGATAATCTCCCACTCACGATCACGGATAGGCATTACTGACAACCTAGATTGACGTACTAATGCAATATTGGAGAGTGCAGGATTAGCCTTGATTGATTTGAGCGAAACAGGATTTTTTACTGATTTAACTTTTTGGAAGTCTACCATGCCAAAACGACCAGATGTGTCAGTGTGATCAGGATAATATTCCTTAACAACTTTCACAATACCAACAATTTCCATCCCTTTATTGGAGTGATAAAAAAATGCATAGTCCCCACATTTCATTGCTCTCATGTTGTTTGAAGCTTGATAGTTTCGAACACCATCCCACGGTGCACGTCGATCTTTGATCATCTCACTCCACGAATATGCCAACGGTTCAGACTTGATTAACCAAAAAGCCATGATCTACCTCCAATCCTTACTACAATCTGAAGTATGTACCTGGTCATACCCGAATACTTGAAGTAAACCCCGTGTTAACCAAAACTGACCACAACATCCGATATATTGACACAGATGCCACGCTTAAAGAATTAATATCACAGCTCAGCTATACGGATGATATTGCCCTCGATACCGAAGCCGACAGCCTACACCATTACTTTGAAAAAGTCTGCTTGATACAAATTTCTTCGGATGGTGGAGACTACCTGATTGACCCACTCTCATCAATAAGCCTTACGCCACTATTTGATATATTATCAACGAAGTCCCTTATCATTCATGGGGCGGACTATGATCTTCGAATGCTTCGAACCTCTTTTGGGTTTCGGCCAAAAGCTGCAGTCTTTGATACCATGATTGCCGCAAAAATTCTTGGCTATGAACACTTTGGCCTTGCCGCACTAATTGAACGTTTCTTTGGATCCATCATTACCAAACAAGGCCAAAAGTCTGACTGGTCACAACGACCACTTACTCCAATGCAACTTGACTATGCGCGAAACGATACACGATTTTTAGAGTCACTTGCACGACATATGCGTGCTGAAATGGCTAAAGTTAACCGGTGCGAATGGCACCGGGAAGCATGTCAATCGATGGTTATCTCTACTGGAAAAGATACGGTACGAGATCTTGAAAATTTGTGGCGCATAAAAAATAGTGGTGGGTGCACACAGCGCGAACTTGCATACCTTCGAGAGCTATGGCACTGGAGAGACAAGGAGGCACGACAAATTGACAAACCTCCCTTTAAAGTGCTGAACAATCAAAAATTACTTGCCATAACAATTTGGGCTTCAGCGGCATCCGAACACATATTTGACGAACACACCCCAATACCTCGCCACATGCATCAAGGTAGATTGGGCCGACTCAAAACCGCCATACAAAAGGCAGCAACATTACCAGAAGGCCACTGGCCTCCCCTCAAAAAAAGCATTCCCCATAAACGTCGCTTTCAAGACAATACGCCAGACATCGACGCCTTACGTAAAGCATCCTCAAGTATTGCAAAAAAACTCTCCATTGACTCCTCTGTTCTTGCACCCAAAGCTGCACTTGCATCTATCATCCAGAAAAATGCAAAAACGTTAGAAGAAATTATTACACACGGACCATTGTTACCATGGCAAGCCAAACTACTTGAACCAGCCTTAAATCGTATTGTAGTCGCACGAGAGGAGAGGGAAAGGCTCAGGAATATACTTAGCGACGACCCGATGCCATCTTCACCGCCTCCGGCAACTGACGTAACTTCCACATAAACCAAAGCCCAATAACTGGCCCTATAGCCAAAACAGACAAGGCTCCTCCCCAATCTAGCTGCTCAACTAAGGAGGGAATCCAATAGATAGTCAACATCGTCAGAAGAAATCCAATACAGGTTTGCATCGTCAATGCCGTTCCAACATAACGAGAATCACACAGCTCACTGATCGCCGCACTGTACTGTGCACTTTCTGCAACAACAGCAAAACCCCATATCACACAAATAACGGTAAGAAGTACGGGTGAAAAAAAGAAAAAACCGGCAACCAGGGCACACAACCCTGATACACATATGCTCGCGATCACAACACGCGTACGACCAAGCTTGTCTGCCACCCCCCCCGCAATCATACTACCAACCCCCCCAACCGCAATCACGATAAACCCCCAAACATGAGCTTGAGCATCAGCCAACCCTGCACTGCGATAACTTAAAAGCAAAAGAAAAGGGACCCATGTCCACATTGCGTATAGCTCCCACATGTGGCTGAAATATCCAAAGTTTGCGAACCTCATAGCCCTGTCTTTCCACATACGACCTGCATATTGCCAATCAAATTTACTTACCATGGGTAAAAGCGGTCCTGGACGGACGCCCACTAAAGCAACAAAAGCACCACACATTGCAAGTCCTGAGGCTATTAACAAAACAGCCCTCCATGACACCACATCACTTCCTTCTCCAATAATCCCAACTCCTGTAATCAAATGTGGAGAGGCTGAACCAACCGTTAAGGCTCCGACAAGAATGCCAATTGCGAGTCCTCGCTCTTCCCTAAACCACGATGCCATTAATTTCATAGCTGGCGGATATACTCCAGCAAGCATCGCCCCAGTCAAAAAACGCAATATTACAACCCAGGCAAACCCTACAGGGAATAATGCAATACACGCCGTCATGATTGCCCCAATAGCCGCAGACAGCGCAAACACACGATGCGCAGGAAATCGATCAGAAATATTCCAGAGGGCACTGATGAACGCACCCACGACAAAACCCAGTTGAACACTCATCGTTAACCATGCCTGCTGACTCGCAGTCAACTGCCATACTTCAATCAATTGCGGAACAACGGCAGAGGCAGAAAACCACAATGACATAACCAGAAGTTCTGCCCCCGCAATCAACCATAAGATTTTCCATCGCGATATCATGAGTTCTTGAATCAAAAGATCAATATGCGTATAAATATACGCCAGTTAGAACCATCTTAGGGAGGTATATAAAAAAATAATCATTCGACACCCAGTTTTCATAACCACGAGAAAAAAAATCCGCTTCACAGCATGATTCCAGTAACGCACACATTTTCTATCGACGACGCCTCAATTGAGTGGAGATTTATGCGTGCATCCGGCCCCGGAGGCCAACACGTCAATAAAGTCTCAACCGCAGTCCAACTACGCTATACACTTCCCCCACCAGAGACACTCCCTGATGGTGTACATGCACGAGTAATCCAGCTTGCAGGAAACCGAATTACAGACAATGGCATTCTCATTCTTGATGCACGACGGTACCGAAGTCAGGATCGGAACCGGCAAGATGCGATGGAAAAACTGGTCACATTATTAGGCACGGCTCTTACGTTACCGCAGCAAAGAAAAAATACACACCCCACACCAGCCTCTCGGCAACGGCGTCTCGACACCAAACACCGCCGAGGAATTCTCAAACGACTCAGAAAAACAATTCCCTATGAAGACTAACCCTCCACACCTACACCTGGACTACATAACATCATCAAATTCCTGGGACGAGTTTATGTCCAACTTGAAAGCCCTGAGTGGAGAGGAACGGTTTAACACAATAAAGGGAGATGCGTTTGAAGCATTAACCCGTCTCTACCTTTTAACCCACCCTCCTTATTCAACCCTCATCAATAAGATCTGGCACCATGCAGAGATTCCACAAGAAGTCATTGATCACCTGCACGCCTACGTCAATGCACACGGCACTGCCCGCGTGCCTCAAGCACACAAGACCCCAAAGCCAGAGGAGTTTTCGTTGGGAACCTGGGTGAACAGTCGTCGAACGGACTTCAAGAAGAAGGCCCCAACACTCACCGATGCACGGATCAACACACTCGAAGCTCTCCCCGGATGAACTTGGGATGCAAGAACATAAAACGTCCCTGTAATCGATGGTCAATCCGACTGCACACTTAATGCTTACTCAGGACAAAGATACTTTTTTATTGTGGTGCAGGTGAAGGCGTATTGAATGGGACAGTGGCATACGAAGAGAGCTCAAACGATGGGCTTCTTTTAAGCACCCACAACGCATTCAGGCAATGTAAGATTGCTTTTAGCTCTTCTTGATCCTCAGGGTTGACCTGATTGTCACGTTGGATGGCAGACTGCAGCTTGGGGGAAAGCTCCAAAAACCGAGGAGCGTTCCAGAGATTCCAGCTTTCACGCAACACGGGTTCAAATCGAGACCAAATGTCTTCCGATAGCACAAGACACGCGATGCGAACTTTTTCACAATCGCGTACCTTGCCGGCAGCCTCCAAACTTCGTAACAAGACAAGGTTAGAAGGATGATAGGGCGAGTTTTGGATGGGCACACCATTTGCCATATCCCCGCCCAACTCCAGCACATGTTCAAGATCTTCCGCAACAATACTTTTTACTTCAATGACACATTCAATGTTGGCAGGAGAAGTACATTCGATATCCAGCCGTGCACCCCACATCTCCAAGTTTGAAATTGTCCACCCCATTGTTTCAATCCATTCTGCAACATGTAACTCTGAAAAACGTCTCCAAAAAACACGTATTCGTTGTCGCTCAGTTTGAGGAAAATCATCCCCCCCCCACGACTCTTTAAACGCTTTTAGATGATTTTTGTTCAGGCGTGTTCTCGTACGATTGAAATCAGTAAGATATCGATGTATGGGGTTTGTAACCCTGGGCAGAGTTCCCTGTTGATACATTCTTAAAATTATATGATTAAGCACATTATCATCAGAGTTCAAAATGCCTGTGCGAACATCACCCCACACAGTATTGGGGATTAAGATTCCTTTTAACGCAGAACACCCTGACCGAATTGTCTCAAGTTTTTTCACTAGTTCCGTATGATCATCAAAAGAACTGCCTACATACGAGGCCTCCCCCTGACACGGACAATTATGAAAAAACAACTCCATAGTACATACCTCAAAGAAACCACACGGCACGTCACACGGCTTCTATGTTATTATATCCTACAATATCACTATCTTTTCAGGTTGGTATCACAACATTCAAGAACCCTAAATACCTCTTTTGGTTTTTGATATGACGATTGCCTGTATAAATTCTAAGCTACTAACGCTCGACAACAATCATGCGACATAAATTACATAGCGCTGTCAGAATCATCACTGCTATGACTATAATACTATTTATTTACCAGGGATGTGCCAAAAAATCAGTATCAAACACTTCTAATCTATCAAACAGTTTGCATCCCACAACGAAAAGCACACTACCAACAACCTATCCCCACTGTACAACAGATAAGAGAAGTCACTACACAACCATAGAGGTTCCGAAAATTACAAATATCGGACAAGCACCTCCTGAGTTTTTTGCTCTACTTCATGCTGCAATTTTGGAGGAAGGGCGTGCACGGGACATCTATCACGTAGTTCCCACGGCCGATAAAAATCCGACAGTCATCCAATTAATCATGTTTGTTGAGTCATGGACTCCAAAGACGCCCAAAGATAAAAAAAATGGTGTTCTTGCAATGCAGCTGTTACTGATTGACCAAGTTTCTCAGTGTCAGGTTGGACAGACCACAGGATATGGAAACGTTGGACATAACCCAACCAATGGATTTGATATTGACGCGCTGCAAACAATTGCCCAAAGCGCAGGCTGGTTTGTAGGCATCACACTCATGCATGACCCCGAATAATTGGGATTGCACTCGCGCAAAGTCTTAGAAAGTTATGCATTATCAAATACTCGTTTTGAATCAAGTGGCATACTAAGCGCTGGAGGCCCCTCCTAATGTCTACGACTTCTGAACCTATTGAAGACCATTACCAAATCCCTGATCTTCTTAACGTTATTCTTGATGTACTTAGGTCCATAGGCAAGGACATTACAAAGCTCACACCCATTGATCTTGCACCTGTCGATGAATTTCATACACGTGGGCGGGAAGCAACGATAGAGCTCGCCACCCTTGCACAACTTCGCTCAAAACTACATATTCTTGATGTCGGTTGTGGTATAGGTGGATCAGCCCGGTACCTTGCATCAGAGTATGATTCCATAGTCGCTGGGATCGACCTCACTCAGGAATACATTCAAGTGGCAACAGCCTTGGGGAAGCTTGTTGGGCTTGAACAAACAGTCTCATTTCACCACGGCACTGCACTTGCTCTTCCCTTCGACGACCAATCATTTGATGTCGTCTGGACAGAACATGCACAAATGAACATTAGCAACAAAATAAAACTTTATGAGGAGATGGCGCGCGTGCTTCGGACAAACGGGCAACTTGTCCTTCATGATGTATTCCAAGGACCTGGTGGAGATATTGAATATCCAGTCCCATGGGCAAAACACCCATCCATTAGTTTTTTAGCAACGCCAGAGGTTATCCAGCAAACCTTGACACAAGTTGGATTTGAAATAATACACTGGGTTGACAAAACCTCAACCGCTCTTCGGTGGATTGATGAAACAGCAAAGAAAATACAAACACCCAATGCTACGCCACTAGGGGTACACCTCTTAATGGGTACAACGGCTCCACAGAAGTTGATAAACCAAGTACAAAACCTTAAAAACAACAGAGTTGTAGTTTGTCAGGCAGTTCTACGAAAAAAATAGCTCTAACAGCTAAAGTTAAAATGTTGAAAATTGCACCTAGAACCTGATACCTTTCTCCACGCCATTCACGCGGTAACGTCTATCCGGAGACATCATGCCATCATTTGATATTATTTCAGAAGTTGATATCCAAGAGGTCACCAATGCCGTTGATCAAGCAACCCGTGAACTAGGAACACGGTTTGACTTTAAGGGGACAGATGCAAAATTTGAACTCGTTGCAACCACCATCACTATGCATGCGCCCAACGAGTTTCAGGTGAAACAGTTGTTTGACATCCTCACAAAACGCCTAGCTGGCCGATCCATTGACATCCGTTGTTTAAAGAGTGACTCTCCACAGATTAATGTCGGAAATGCCAGACAAGTAGTTAACGTGCAGCAAGGACTCGAGACCGAGCTATCCAAAAAGATTGTTAAAATGGTAAAAAATGAAAAGTTTAAAGTACAGGCCTCTATTCAGGGAGAGAAGATCAGGGTGTCAGGAAAAAAACGAGACGACTTACAGGAAGTTATTGCCTTTCTAAAGAATCAAGACCTTGAAATGCCACTACAATTTGATAACTACCGCGACTAACGATTGTTGCACAGACTGACTACAGGCCTTATCACACAACATCACGAGTTCGAAACTTCTTGTAGAAAATTGGAACTAGCGCAAAGACTGCGAGTAATGCAAAGGCACCCAATACCTCAACTGAGACGATTTCACCTAATGAATTAATCATACCAAGCTGTTGACCAGCATTTGCATAGACGAAACTACCAGGAAGAATGCCTAATGCTGTCGCAAACACATATGTCTCAACACGAACACGTGTAAGTCCAGACAGCAAGTTAACAAGAACAAAAGGGAATAATGGCACAAGTCGTAATGTTAAAAGATAACTAAAAGCGTTTTTTGAAAACCCTTCTTGAAGTGGGATCAACCTATCTCCAAATTTTTTCTCAACCCATCCACGAAAAAGATACCTTGCAGCAAGAAAAGCAAGAGTAGCACCCACTGTAGCAGCAATATTGACATAAAGAGTACCCAGTAGAGTCCCAAAAAGAAGCCCACCTGTCAAAGTTAAAATTGCTGCCCCAGGCAAGGACAACGCAGTTTGTAAAGAATAAATCCCTATAAAGAAAAATACTGAAAGAGCATAATGTTGATGGGCATAATCAAGAAGTTGATCTCGATTACTCTTCAACGTCTCAAGTGTTAAGTACTGGCCCACATCAAAGTAGATAAAAGCCCCTACCCCCATCAATGCAAGAATAGCAAGAGCATACTTTCCTCGTCTTGATTGAGATAGCAAAATATTCACTAAAACTCACATACCAGAGAGATAGTTCAAAATGGTACCAGACACTGCGGCAACCGAAACAAAGGATAGAGTGGTGGGCCGTGTAGGGATCGAACCTACGACCCGCTGATTAAGAGTCAGCTGCTCTACCAACTGAGCTAACGGCCCACTCTGGCGCGCCTGGAGGGATTTGAACCCCCGACACATGGCTTCGGAGGCCATTGCTCTATCCGAGCTGAGCTACAGGCGCACAGTGCGCTCGGACTCTAAGGCCGCGTAAGGTTAAAAGCCAAAAACCGACCGAACGCTAGCATATTCTATACGGTGTGTCCAGCAAGATACTGCTGGGTTTTTGCTTCCGTTGGTGACCTAAATAGATCATCAACACTGCCATATTCACACACACATCCATCACACAGAAAAACCACTTCCGTCGAAAGTCGTTGAACCTGTGCAAGATTATGCGTCACAAGAATTATTGTCATACGAGTACCAAGCTCTCGTAACAGTATTTCAATAGTCTCTGAAGATTGAGGATCAAGAGAAGCTGTTGGTTCATCAAGCATCAACACACGAGGTTCACAAGCCAAGGCACGCGCGAGTGATAACCGCTGTTGTTGTCCTTGAGATAATTCCGTTGCTGGATGTTTCAATCGATCTTTAACTTCATCCCACAGAGAAACTGCCTGCAACATCGACTCTACGATTTCAGGAAACTCACTACGTTGCCTCAGAGAAAGCCTCCTTAGCCCAAACAAAACATTCTCATAGATACTAGTTGGGAATAAACAGGGTTTCTGAAAAACCATTCCAACATCCTTGCGCAATTGTGAAATCTCTAGGTCTCCATTTTCTTCCGCATAGATATTTTTACCCTCGTAGAGAACAGTACCAGTACATCGAAAGTTTTGATAATGGTCATTCAAGCGGTTTAGGGTCCGAAGTAAGGTTGACTTCCCACTTCCCGACGATCCTATAACAGTTGTAATACCTAAATTACGAATCGAAACATTAGCCCTAGTAAGTATTGGAGTTGTCCCAAAAAATATATCCACATCCTTGAGAGTAAATGTCACGCTTGATCTGTGTCCCATTCTAAGACCCTAGTCTCATACGAGCTCGTATAGTAAGTGCGGTTGCACTAAAGCATAACACTATGATCATTAAAACCAACGCACTTCCCCAGACAACATCTGTTACCGCTGGGTCTATTGCCTCTTGAGTGAGAATTAAAATGTGTGTCTGTAATGTAGCGACTGGATCGTTAAAATCTTGTGGAATATCAACACCAAAAAACGTTGTTGCAGTGAACATGATTGCTGCTGTTTCCCCTGCCGCACGTGCCAAACCCAAAAATAATCCGGTAACAACTCCAGGGATACACTGCGGAATAATCACCCCGTGAATCAGCTGAGGAGTAGTCATCCCCAACGCCAACCCAGCTTCACGATATTGCCCAGGAATACCGTCAATTGCCTGTCGAATACTAACAACAAGGGTTGGAAGAATCATTATCGAAAGAATCAGCACACCACTCATCCAAGAAATCCCCAACCCAAAATAAATCCCGAATACAAGGTACCCAAATAATCCAAACAGAATAGTTGGTACTCCATTTAACGCATAAATAAGTTGCATCGTGATTGTCTTAAAACGCACACCCAGGTACTCCGAATGATAAAGTGCAGTCCCTAAGGCAACAGGAAGACTAAGCAGACCCGCACCTAGGGCTAAGAGTAATGTTCCAATAATCTGCGACCTAATCCCCCCTTCAGTACCAAACCCTCTCGATTCTTGAAAAAGAAAATCCCAATCTATAACTGCATATCCTTTCACAATCATTATCAAAACAATACAAACAAAAAAGGTTACACTTACGAGAGTTACGAAAGACATAAGTGCTAGAAAAAATATACCAAAAGGCCTTCGATAACTTGCAGCACTCATATTCGGTGAAGACGTCCTTTCCATCCTATTCGCTCCCCAAACCACGTAAGCGTAGTAACCATGGTAAACAGGATCAAGCCTAAGCCAATAAGCGCATTCCAATGAAGCCCTACCCCAATAGCTTCAGCGGCCTCACGTCCAAGTTTCGATGCAATGCTTTGTGCTGGTGCAAATAGGTTGTAGAGAGGAGTTGGTAATTTATCAACACTCCCAATAACCAACATTACCGCAACCGTTTCTCCCATCGCCCGACTCATTCCCAGAAGAACTGCGCCTACAATACCTGGCACAGCTTCAGGTAAAACTCCATAGAGAATGATTTCATGTTTATGAAGTCCAAGAGCACGAGCCTGTTCTCTGTAAGTATTTGGAACGGCATGAATTGCGTCTTCGGAGAGTGTCATAACCGTAGGAAGAATCATAATACCCAACAACAGCCCAGCGGTTAAAAGACAATTCCCATCAATAAGCCCAAACAAATCCTGAACCCATCCTGCAACCAACACCATGCCAAGTAAGCCATAGACAATACCTGGCACACCCGCCATAAGTTCCATCATAGATTTTAAAATATATCGAGCGTTCTGAGTTAGCACCTCAGATGTTATGACAGCTGTTCCAAGTGCCAACGGAACTGCAATAGACAGTGCTATAGCAGTAACAATGATCGTGCCATAAACCATTGGCAATGCCCCGTATGCCTCGCCAACAAACCACTCCGTTCCAATGAAAAACTCCCATCCATATACTGTAAAAATGGGAAGACTCCCGCTCAAGAGAAAAACTAAGATAATCCCAGTAAACGAGGAGGATACAATGAAAAGCCCAGCAAGCAGCCAGAAAGTCATTGAATAGGAAGATAGCCCATCTCGGCAACAAGCCTTTGCCCAGATGGACTCAAAAGAAATTGAATAAACTGATTGGCAGCACTTGTGGCTGACCCATTTGTTATCAAGGTTAAATCCCTTACTATAGGATAGCTGTTATCTTCTATAGACGATTTCGTAGGGTTAAAGACATCATCACCATCACGAATGCCTACACCAACGACATCATTATCAAGCCACGCATATGACAACATACCTATAGCTGAATCACTTAATGAAACTTTTGTATATTGCTCATTGTTCGACCCTGTAACAAGGTCTGTCCCAGGTGTTTTTACTTTTGATTGTCCAAACAGATATTGCATAAAAACGTGTCTCGTCCCGCGATGAAATTCCTTATCGATAGCAACAATTTCACGATCTGGCCCACCAACATCAATCCAATTGTTAACTTCTCCAAGATAAATTTTCTTTATATTTTCCTTTGAAATTGTAGTCACGCCAGCATCACGAATTTCCGATGAAATTACACAAGCTATAACATCCCTTCCAATCACATGTGTTTCAAATTCTGCTTTTGGAAACCCTTCTCTTTCACTATCCAAAATATCTCTTGACATCATCCCGATATGGACGAGACCGTGCCCCACTGACTTCACAGCCACTCCTGAGCCTCCAGGATTCACCATCACCTGTATGTCTAGATTATGAGAAGAAAAAACTTCAGCAGCACGTACAATTATGGGCAAAACCGTTGAGGACCCTGCAAGCTTTACGAACGTTTTTTTCGCATGCACCTCATAGGGGGAAAACCCAGAGGCAAAGCACGCAACACAAATAAAAAAAAGGACTCTTCTCATATCATAGGGGACTATCGAAATGAAATGCGGCAGCAACCTAAATCAATTGCTGTTACTTTCTGACCTGAAACGCTTTCTCTAATTTCAGGAAGAAGCCGGTAACAAATACGTTGTCCATCACGTCTCCCCTCAACAAGACCTGCATTTTTTAAAATCTGCAGATGATGCGATACATGCGGCTGTGGCAAATTAAGCGTATGTGCAATATCATTGACACAGCGCTCACAATGTAGCAACGATTGGAGGATCCGCAATCTCGTGTCATCGCCCATAGCACGAAGAAAACCAGCACAATCCTTTGAGTTCCGCTCAGACTTAGTATTTGAAACTCTAGCCATAACTAACAACATTCCCCAGTCGGACTGCAGGATACCTCCTCACCAGACACAGGCTGTTGAGCACGGTTTAAAATATGAAAAAAACCTGCATATTGATCCGTAGTTAATACGTCATAAGTTTTTGAGCAAACTTCCATTGGGACACCACGTTCAAATTCGTGATGGTCATCGTCTTCAGCCTTCTTGAAAAGGCTATTAAGTGTTGCAAAATGACCTGACCATACACAGGGTTTGTCCTCAGGAAGAACCTTGAAAATTGTTGGATCGTCAGGCCTTACTACATCCCCTGCTTTCACAGTATTTGAGAACGAAAACAGAGGGTGAAAAGGTGGCAAATGCAAAAGATCAGAGGTCCTTTGATCAATTGCATGCCATACGCCACGTACAAAAGTCTGATCATATTCGTCGACTACGCTTTTAAAAGGCCCCTTAAGCAAGGCATACCTTACACAACTTTCACTTTTCGCAGACTGATAATTTATATCGTTACCCTTATATCCAGTGATCGTTAAAGCTGAAAAACGTATTCCATCAATCACACCATATGGAGTCACATTAACCTGGTGGACACCAACAAATCCCGCCTCACATATTGTCGTAAGATAGTCGCGAGTATACATTGCTCCTGAAAGACAGGCACCCCACCGAACACGATCATTTAATAAATAGTTTGGAATTTCTGCGTCGGCAACAACATCAGAAATGGTAAATCTCCCGCCAACCTTTAAGGCACGATGTATCTCACTAAAGACCAATCTTTTATTCGGAGCCAAATTAATCACACAGTTTGAGATAATTAAATCAATTATCCCATCATCAACGGGAAGTCTTTCGGCTTCACCTTTTCGAAAATCAACATTGGAACAAGGATATCCCAAGTTTTCCGCAACAGCTGCAGCAGAGTTTTTGGCAATATCTAGCATCTCATCAGTCATATCAACACCAATAACAAAACCGTCCTTTCCGGTTTCACGCGATGCCTCAAAACAGTCGATCCCTCCCCCACAACCAATATCGAGAACTGTTTCACCTCTACGCACAGTTCCCGGAGCAACAGGAGCCCCACAACCATTAGCAATTTGTAGTACGGACTGCGGAATGTAGCTCGACAAAAAATTCATATCATAGCCATCCGGCGTACATACCTGCTTCCCGTTCCTAGCTGCCTCTGCGTATATATCCATTACAGATTGGGTCGTGGTGAAATCATTGGACATGTGAAGCCTCCTTAAAAGACACGAAACTAACGCTGCTACCCGTCATATAAACCCATATATGCATAATACTATAACATGACATATAGAGATATCGTCATATGTCTTACACTTTTTACCATACGAGCAGAAAATATTTCAATACTATAAGGCCTTACTTTTCTAAATTAAACAATATGTTTAATTTTTAATCGTAACATGTTGTTTTTTAAGTAAAATTTAATATAAATTTAAAAAACTGCTATATAGTTTTGTTTTGCAAGTCACTCCTATGCATGTTATAACATAGGTCCCGACGAAGAGACTTACAGCACGAAAAAGTGAAACATACATGCATCTAAAGCAACTCGATATCATCGGGTTCAAATCCTTCGTTGAGGCCTCAATTTCCTTCGGAACCGGCATCACTGCACTCGTCGGTCCAAATGGTACCGGAAAAAGCAATCTCGTTGATGCAGTACTTTGGGCCTTAGGGGAACAGTCGCAAAAATCACTCCGAATTGAACGCATGGAGGACACCATTTTTAACGGTGCAGCCTCCAAGCCACCCCTGGGAATGGCCGAGGTAGTACTCACTCTTACGGATCTACCCAACGACCAGGAAGACGTAACCATATCCCGCCGGCTCTACCGTGACGGGCAAAGTGAGTATGCAATCAACAAGAAATCCTGTCGATTGCGTGATGTTAGAGATCTATTTTTTGACTTAGGAGCAAATTCAAAAGGGTGCACAATTATTGAGCAAGGCAAACTAGATACTCTTCTTCAAAGTTCCCCACAAGATCGCCGTACAATGATTGAAGAGGCAGCTGGAACTATGCGCTACAAAAAACAGCGCGCTGCCACAATGCAAAAAATAGAAGCTTGCCAGGGAAACCTCCTCAGACTTAGAGACCTGATTAGCGAGCTCAAACGACAACAATCCTCTTTAAAGCGCCAAGCAAAAGCTGCTGAAACATACAAAACCATTCATGAGGAGATACGTACACTAGAACTCTCTTTGGTGAAGCACGACTACGAGGAGCATCGCGATCACTTAGATGCAATTGAAGCACAGATAGATACAGCAACCGAACAAGAGAACGACCTATCCATCAAACTAACTAATTTTGCAACTGACCGCGAACATGCGAAACGCCTTGAGGCAGAAGCATCTGCACAGCTTACGGAGGAAAAAGATGCTGCGACTGCTTCAAAGATTCTTCATGAACGTGCGCTAGAAGCCGTGGAACGACAACATACACTTTTAAAAATGTGCGAGGCTCAACTTCAACAAGTAACCACATCTCTTGCACAAATTGAATACGATGCCCAAAGGGATGAAGAGCGCCAAAAAGATTGCAATGCTTCACTAGATACCCTTCAACATGACTTTGAATCGACAGAAGCAATTCTCACTTCACAAGAACAAGAATTGAAGACTGCTCAAGACCAACAACGTACAATCCATACAACAATGGAAGAACTTCGTGCCAAGACGATGAAGGTATTGACAGAAGAAAATACGGAAGCTCAAACTATCAGTGCCCTAGAAACACGAGAACAAGAACTCCTCAGCAGACAGGAATATAACCAAAACAATCATGCCACGCTAACCCGCACCATTACACATACAACAGAACACCAATCTGAGCTCACAGCGCAAATATCAAACATTAAGAGGCGCTGGGAACACCATCAATCCCGTATAAAAGAACACGAGAAAGTTCTTGAAAAGCTACATCATTCAAGCCTGCATCATGTCGAGGAAGAACGCGCCGCAAACGAACATGTTACTGCACTTGAATCCCGTCGTACTGCCTTACAGGGGGTCTTAGCAGAACAGTGGTCCAGCTATGGAGAGCAAGGACCAAAACTTGCCAGCGAAGAAATTAGAGGAGCGATTGCTGAAGTCCTAAAGGTCCCTCCGCAATATGAACGTGCAATAGAGGTTGCCTTAGGCGAACGTCTTCGTGGCGTTATTGTAGATAGTCACTCTCAAGCTAGAGATGCAATCAAGACCCTTCGTAAACAGGGTCTATCATTAGGCACCTTTATTCCCCTCCACCCACGCAAGCAGGCACCCCTGAAAACTCTAGGAAACTCTCTACCAGGCGTTGTTGCCAATGCAAGAGAAGTTGTAACTACTACTACAGAATTTGAGCATATCATTGACTATTTACTTAATACTGTAGTCATTGTAGAAAACCTGGATAGCGCACTTGAACTCTGGGAGAAACAACCAACTCACTTGAACAACCAACTTCCAGACCAAGCAATTTTTGTAACACTTGACGGAGAATACGTTGACGCGGGGGGTATTGTGGGCGTTGGATCAGTTCCTTCAGCCATGGGTCTCCTTGAACGACAACGTGAGGTAAAGGGGATAGATGACCTTCTATCTACCGCAACCACACAAGCAGCAGCAGCTCAGCAACAATGTGAAGAAATTACCACAAACATTGAAAATCAAAACCAGCAAAAACTGTCCGATGAGGGAGCCGCCAGAGAAGAAGAGCTTCATCTGTTAAATGCCCAAAAAGACAAGGAGCGTACTGATCAAGAACTACTGCGCTTGAAAGAAGATGCGCAACGGTTGACACAATCTCTAGAAACAGACCAAAGAGCCCTAACATCGCTCAAGGGTGAACTGCTGGAAGCGAGACAAAAAAAAGAAACACTAATTAAGCATCGCCAAGAAGTAGATCAGCTTCTCATTCAACACCAACAATCAAGTGTAAGAAGTGAGGATATTCTCCAACGCAGCCTTGAACAAGTTAATCATACGCGTCTCACACAACATACACTTTCGTCACGACGCGATACTCTACAAGCAGAGATTCAAACTCTTCAACAGGCCACCCAAGACCGAAAAGAGAAAACAACCCATCTTAAAAACGAGCAACATCGAATGACTGAGCAAAGCAACTCTGCACAGGCTGATACGACCCAACTTAAAGAGTCAATCGACCAACTGAATGCCGAAATCAACTCCCACGATTCTAAGGTCTCCGCTGCACAAGCAAATTTAGACCAAATGATTGCGCTTACACGAACACAGGACACCGCCCATACCAACACTCAGAAATCTCTCGAAGAGGTCAGACAAACGCTCAACGATTATGCAGTTAACCGCATGGAACACACCACAAGCCTTGACCATCTTGAAAACTTGCTTTCTGGAACCTATGAAACCTCTATTGACGCCGTGAGAGAAAAGCTTGGTGATGTAAATATTGACCTTGAGCTCACGCGCACCACCCTTTCTCAACGTCGCCAACGACGAGATCGCCTTGGTCCTATAAACCTTGCTGCCGCTGAGGAAGCACAAGCCCTAGATGAACGTGTACTATTCTTAACGGCAGAAGAAAATGACCTCTTGCAATCTATTGCCTCACTTGAAGAAATTATGACCCGCTTAAACGATACAACTAGCCAGCTTTTTAAAGAAACATTTCATGCACTTCGAAAAACATTTAATGACCTGTTTAGCCGTCTTTTCGAAGGAGGCATGGCCGACCTTATCCTCGATGATCCTGACCCCATTACAGCCGGAGTTGATATTGTTGCCCAACCACCAGGGAAACGCCTAAAGCAACTTTCTATGCTGTCAGGTGGAGAAAAGGCTCTTACTGCTTTTGCTCTCATTCTCGCAAGTTACGTTATACGTCCAACCCCATTGTGCGTGTTAGATGAAACAGATGCTCCACTGGATGATGAAAATGTCGCAAGATTCATTCGGGTAGTCCAAGAGGTTTCTGAGTCTGCACAATTTCTTCTCATCACACACAACAAACAGACCATGGCTGCTGCGGATAAACTCTATGGTACGACCATGGCTGAACCCGGAATTACCATGCTTCTTTCTGCTACCCTTGAAAATGAAAATCAGCAGACCTAGTAAACCACCTTCAGTCCATCATCTGCTTGAATGCTACCCACACTTCTTGGTATAATTCAGCCTCTTTCATCAACTTTTTCCTAATAGAAAAATATGGAATCTATCGTAAAAAGCAAGCTCTGGTACCTGAAGCAAGTTAAGCTATTTTCCGATCTCAGCGACGTTGAGATGGATCAGATGAATCAAATGACCCGCATGGAGGCTTTTAAGAAAAAGCAGCCAATTTATCTCCCAGGTGATCCTGGAGATTATGTTTATTTGTTAAAATCAGGCCGGGTGAAAATTTCAAAAATTGGTGATGACGGGAAAGAATTAACATTAGCAGTCCTCGAGCCAGGGGAAATTTTTGGGGAAGTTGAAGTCCTAGAAGAAACCACACGAGACAGTGTGGCAGAGGTTATCGATGATGCGGATATCTGCTTAATTAAACGAGAGGACTTTGAGCATTTTCTAAAGAACCAGCCTCAGTGTAGTTTTAAGTTAACTAAGTTAATTGGGTTCCGCCTGAAACAGATTGAGAATCGCATTGAAGATATAGTTTTTAGGGATGCTCCCGCACGCTTAGCTCATCTTCTGATCAATCTTGCAGATTCTTTTGGAAGAGATATTCCTGAAGGTCGTGCCCTCAAAACAAAGATAACACACCAAGAACTTGCCAACCTGATAGGAACAACCCGCGAGACAGTCAGCTTAACGTTGGGGCAATTTCGCCAGGCAGGGCTAATTTCTATGGAAAAACGACAGATTATTATCCTAGACCAGAAGGGCCTTACTGAGTTGGTATAAACTTACTGACTAAGAGACAATGAGCCGCGCTTTCAGCGATACCCCCCACAAACACCCTTCAAAGAGCCTGTTTAGACGTTTTCTAAAGAATATCACTCCGGCGTTTCGTCGTGGGATGCCACCAGACGATTCACTAACAAGCCTGGCAATGGAACAGCCACAAGAGACTTCATCTAATCTAAAAGATTTTGAAGAACAATCTTCAGGCTCCTCTACAGACACCATAGCCTCACCTATTACTTCCATAGAAGACATACAAAAGCTTTTGGAAACTTGCAAAAGACATATGGATCAAAGCGTCCACTATCTACTTAACCAGCAAGATCCACGCGGTTTTTGGGTAGCTGAACTTGAAGCGGACTCAACCCTGACATCTGAATATATTATGTTCCGAAGAATGCTTGACAAGGTTGACCCAGAGAAAGAAAAAAAGAAAGTTTGCTACTTAAAAGCAGCCCAATGTGAAGATGGAGGGTGGCCAATTTACTATGGTGGTCCAAGCGATATAAGTGCTTCAGTAAAAGCTTACTTTGCATTAAAACTTGCTGGCGTTTCACCAAATGAACCTTTTATGAGGAATGCACGAGAAATCATTCTAAAAATGGGAGGTGTAGTCAAAGCTAACGTGTTTACTAAAATTGGGCTAGCCTTGTTTGATCAGTATGACTGGCATGGAATACCAAGCATGCCACCAGAAATTATTCTTCTTCCAAAGCAATTCCCAGTTAATATTCACTCGGTATCTTACTGGTCTCGCGTTGTTTTGGTGCCACTCCTAATCATCTACGCGTCACGTCCTGTAAATCAAATACCAAAAGAATGTGCAATTGATGAGCTATATGTAGTGCCCAGAAATCAAGTACGTGTTCGTAAGGGGCCTCCTTTTGAAGCTGATCCTCGTCTCGTGAGTTGGAGAAATCTTTTTCTGTTGGTTGATTTTGCCTTACATCTTTATAGTCAACGACCTTTGCTTCCGTTACGAGGACTCGCTATCAAGAAAGCAACCGATTGGATGCTGGAACGGATGCAAGGAAACGGCGGCCTCGGAGCCATATATCCAGCAATGGCAAATTCAGTGCTTGCCCTGCATGCTCTTGGATATGGAACCGACCACCCACTTATTAGCAAAGCATTGTCTGAGATTGAAGAACTTGAAGTTGAGTCAGAAGACATGCTTCATCTTCAGCCTTGCTTCTCACCAATTTGGGATACGTGTTTAATGAGCAATACACTGGTAGAGTCAGGGATTCCACGAACACACCCAGCTCTGATTAAAGCTGGTCAGTGGATGCTGTCAAAACAGACAAAAAAAGAGGGTGATTGGAAAGTTTCAGCCCCCCAAGCACAGCCAGGCGGATGGTGTTTCCAATTTGAAAACGAACTTTACCCAGATTGCGATGACACAGCTGTTGTCCTTATGGCACTTGCAAAGATGGAGTTCCCAAATCAGACTGAGCAACGGCAAGCAATTCTTCGTGGCCTTCACTGGCTCTTACCAATGCAAGGTAGCGATGGTGGCTGGGCAGCGTATGACAAGGACAACAATACGACAATATGTAATGAGCACCCTTTTGCTGACCATCAAGCCCTACTTGACAACAGTACGGCAGACATTGCAGGCCGCGTTCTAGAGCTCTTAGGGGTGCTCGGATTTGATCGAACTTTTGGCCCCGCACAAAAAGCAATTTCATATCTTAAAAAAGACCAGGAAGAGAATGGTTCATGGTATGGCCGCTGGGGTGTAAACTATATCTATGGCACCTGGTCTGTACTAGCAGGATTACGTAGTATAGGTGAAGACCTTTCCCAGCCATACATACGTAATGCAGTAACCTGGCTTAAAGAAACCCAACATGATGATGGAGGCTGGGGTGAGTCATGCCAATCATATGCAGATCCAAGTCTCGCCGGAGTTGGAGAGAGTACAGCATCTCAAACTGCGTGGGCACTTATCGGTCTCTTATGCGCAGGAGAGGTTGAATCAGACCATGTTACGCGAGGAATAGAAGCATTAATACGCTCACAGAAAACAGATGGTTCATGGGAGGAACGCTTCCATACAGGCACGGGATTCCCGCGCGTATTCTACCTTCGCTATCACTGGTACGGCCAATATTTTCCATTGTGGGCTCTCTCGATGTACCAAAGTCTAAAAACCAACACTCGACTTATAGCTGATGATATTGCCAAACAGAATAAGAACGAGGGATGGTATGTCCAACACTCTCCCAAGTTATGACCCGGATAATAGAACTAACCCAAAACATACCTGGAGCAATTTTACCATTTCCCCTATATGCCACATTCATACGGTAGCTCTTTCTAATTGACATATAGATGATAGAACGATGAATGAAACTACTTGTTAGTAGCTACCTCATAGCTTGATCTTACATGCTGCCTGAAGAACTATAAATATCAAACCTATGAGCTCAATGACATGAAATATCTCCTAGTAAATTTCTATCACACTACCGTCATTAAGTATCCACTTATAGCACTCACACTCGTCGGGATTATTGTTATATTTTTTGGATTACAAACCCCAAACTTCAAACTTGATGCTTCAGCGGAGTCCCTCGTTCTTGAGGACGATACAGACCTCCAATACTACCGAACAATCAGAGAGCATTATGGCGCAGATGATTTCCTTGTTATTGCATATCAACCGAAAGATAACTTATTATCGGATGCCACCCTCTCTCAGTTAAGATCATTACGTGATGCTCTGACACTAATACCTAGAGTCGAATCTGTCCTCACAATTCTTGATGTTCCATTGCTTAATAGTCCAAGAGTTTCCTTATCCAAGCTTGGTGAAGAGGTTAGAAGCCTAGAAACGCAAGGCATTAACAAACAACTTGCCTATAAAGAGTTTTTAGAAAGCCCCCTATACCGGAATCAACTCGTCAGCCCTGATGGAAAAACAACAGCACTTCTCATTAACTTTTCCAGAGATGAAAATTATCACTCTTTACTCAATCGGCGCAACCAACTCAAAGAAAAACAATCGAATAATGGCCTAACAAAAAATCAAAGGTTGGAACTTGATAATGTGCTACATGAATTTTCTGTCGTACATGAAAATGCTCTCAAACGTGAACGCAAAGAAATTTTTCTTGTAAGAGAAATTATAGAGAATCATTCAGGTGAAGCCAAAATGTATTTGGGCGGAATTTCCATGATCACGTCAGATATGATCCAATTTATTGAGCACGATCTGATCGTATTTGGAACTGGAGTTATTGGATTTCTAATTCTCGCACTTACTTTATTTTTCAGAAGACTTCGCTGGGTCATACTACCATTAAGTTGCTGCTTTATTGCCGCATGGACAATGGTTGGCATGCTTGGATTTTTCAATTGGCACGTTACCGTTATCTCATCAAATTTCATATCCTTGCTTCTTATAATAACGATGTCTATTTCCATCCACTTAACTGTCCGTTTTCGTATTTTGCAGACGGAGAATAGTCAACACGACCAACGGAGCTTGGTTACAGCAACCATGTCTAACATGGCCAAACCGTGTTTTTACACTGCTATAACGACAATCGTGGCATTTGGATCTTTGATGGTAAGCGGAATACGGCCGGTCATTGACTTTGGTTGGATGATGACACTAGGTATCGTAGTCGCCTTCATTATAAACTTTATTTTTTTCCCATCAGTACTTTCCCTGCTTAAACCAGAGACCCCCGCTCACGGTAGAGACTTTACACAATCTTTTACGCTTTCAGTCTCAGCATTAACGCACCGATACAAGTACTCGATACTCATACTATGCGTAATACTTGGCTTGGCAAGTATATTAGGAATTACAAAACTTGAAGTTGAAAACAGATTTATTGATAACTTTAAAAGTACTACAGCCATACACCAAGGCATGAAACTTATTGACACTCAACTTGGAGGCACAACGCCACTTGAAATCATCATTGACCCTGACAAAAAGTTTATGGCATACCTTGAAGACAGCGTTTTAACAGATGAGTTGGCACACGAGGATCCTTTTGATGATCCCTTCTCTGACCAAGACACAACACAAGATACCTACTGGTTACATTCCGACATGCTGACAAAAGTCGAGTATCTTCATGACCACCTTGAACAATTACCGGAAGTAGGAAAAGTACTTTCCATAGCAACTGCATTTAAAATCATAAAACATCTCAATGACAACCAAGTACCTGATGATTACCAGCTTGCTTTGATAGATGAAATGATGCCACAGGAAGTAAGGAAAACACTCATTGCTCCCTACCTCTCAGAAGACGGGAATCAAATACGCCTAGTCATGCGCCTAATTGACTCATCGCCAACACTGAGGCGAAAAGCTCTGATTCAACGGATAGAAGGATTTCTTCGTGACGACATGGGTTTTGCCCAAGAGGACTTTCGCTTTAGTGGAATGGTAGTACTATATAATAATATGCTCCAGAGCTTGTATAAATCTCAGATTGCAACAATTGGAGTCGTATTTTTTAGTATTCTCATAATGTTTATAGTTCTATTTAGAAACATGTACTTGGCTATACTTGCAATTATCCCAAATCTACTTGCGGCAAGTATTATTCTTGGCTTGATGGGTGTACTAGGGATCCCACTCGACATGATGACAATTACTATCGCCGCAATCACCGTTGGCATTGCCGTTGATCATGCCATTCATTATATACATCGTTTTCAAATTGAATTTTCAAATCACCCTGTATACGAAAACACTATAGATAGGTGCCATGGAAGCATTGGAAAGGCTATATACTACACTGCGATTACAATTACGGTTGGGTTCTCAATTCTTGCATTTTCAAACTTTATCCCTACAATCTACTTTGGTTTGCTTACGGGCTTGGCTATGATCGTCGCATTAATGAGTAATCTCACACTCCTTGCAGTATTATTGAGAGTATTTAAACCCTTGGGCCCTGGAGCGGGTCCTCCAATAGTCACAGAAACATAATATCTCATGGTATACTCTGTCGTGGATACTACGACATAGACAGCCTTAACATATATTGACCACTTGGGGAGACCCCTAAATGCGTACTACACACATCTACACATATAGATGGGTTTTGCTTCTGGCAGCTTTCGTATTACTTGACTTCAATCAGCTTGCCACAGCAGCACCAAGCCCAACTCAAGCCATCAAACAAACAACTGATGCACTCTTAGCGGTCTTAGAGGATCCTACATTTTCACCAATTGAAAAAACAAAGGACCGAAGAGAGCGCCTTCAAGAAATAGTGGTTAGACGATTTGACTATGGGGAAATGGCACATCGAACCCTCGCAAAACACTGGAAAGCACGTTCCGCTGAGGAAAAGAAAGAATTTACTGAACTACTAAGCATGTTACTTATGAATTCATATATTACAATTATCGAATCACGAACAAATGAGCAAGTCAATTATCTGGATGAAACAATAAAAAAAGACTTTGCTCGTGTAAAAACAGAAATTGTAGCCAAATCAGGCACGGTGCCCGTCGAATACCGGATGAGAAAGAAAAAACAAGAATGGAAAATCTATGATGTGATAATTGAAAATGTTAGCCTCGTGGGAAATTTTCGCAAACAATTTGACCGAATCATTCGCTCAGAATCATTTGCTACGCTAACTGAACGACTAAAAGAAAAAACCGCCCTTCCCCCTTCTCCATAAATTTATGAGTGATTAATGCGCCTTACATGGCTGTGGCCATGCCTTATCGCAATCGTGCTTTTATTTCCAAATATCTGCGCTGCGGCAGAAAGCCAAAACTCCCAATCACACTTCCTACTACCCGTTATTGCTACTTCAGAAAATGGTGGCAATGATTACGGCGCTCTCCCCGTACTTGTTTCTAGCGATGAGAACAACGAAATACGTGCAATTGTTGCTCCAATGTATGTCTTCAATGAGTTTCTTGGATCACGCGCAAGTCTCAATTTACTTGGGTTTCCAACCGACGATAGTGACTACCGTCTTATGGCGTCATACACAGAAACAATTGAGCGAAAGATTTTAGCACGCTACCGAAAATACGGCTTTGGTCACCCACGGGTTAACTTTGAAGTTGAAGGTGGTTTTTTTAGAGATGCCACTGCGCGTTTTTTTGGCCTTTCAAATACAAGCCGGAAGTCAGACCAAACCAATTATACTAACCAAGAAAGCCTTGCACGCTTCACACTTGGCTACCAAATCACTGATGATTTTGAAGTACAACTTACCGAACGTTTTCGTAAAGTCGATATAAAATCTGGAGGCATAAGATCCCTCCCCTTTCTTCAGGATGACTTTCCATTGGTTATTGGAGGTAAAGGGGCAACAATTATTGGCCATAGGCTGGGTGCTCTTTACGATTCTAGAGATGATAGAGATACCCCGAGCAAAGGGACATTGATGACTGCATATGCTGAGCTCAATCAAAATATTGCAGAGGGATTCACCTCAACTTATCAGCGTTACCATGCAGAATACACTGGCCTCTACCCAAGTAAGTTATCCCAAAGATTTGTCTTTGTGACGCATGCCAGCATTCAAACGGTCTTTGGAGACAATACCCCATTCTTCGAACGAAGTAGTTTGGGGGGAGAAAACACCCTGAGAGGATTTGGTGTTGATCGTTTCATAGGGAAACACTCTGCTCTATTCAATGTCGAAGAGAGGATCCAAGTACTGAGGCGGAATATCATGGGGACAATGGCCGAATTAGAAATAGCTCCTTTTATAGATCTTGGTACCGTATTTGATACCTTTGGAAAGAATACATTTTCCAACTGGCAACTGAACCCAGGAATTGGATTTAGAGGTATTGCGAAACCCAATGTTGCGGCCAGAGTTGATATAGGATTTGGAACCGAAGGTGCCGCTATTTTTGCAGGCCTAGACTTCCCATTTTAGCCTTCTATACAAACCCAAATGTCCATTGACAGTGTATTTGCCTTTATGGGAAACTGCCACTCGGTTTTGTAAAAATAACCTGTATTAGCCACTGTTATTCAATTCCCGTCAGCGGATAAGCCTATGTCGCTACTTACTACAATTAATGACCCAGCTGATCTTAAAAAGCTCTCCATTGACAAACTCCCCATACTAGCAGAAGAAATTCGCGAGATAATTATAGACACCACCTCAAAGGTTGGTGGTCATCTTGCTTCGAACTTAGGAGTTGTTGAGCTAACCTTAGCACTGCATTACACCTTTAATACGCCAAATGACAGAATTATATGGGATACTGGCAACCAAGGTTATGCTCATAAACTGATCACAGGTCGCAAGTGTAAATTCCATACCTTGAGACAGTTCGGAGGTATTAGTGGGTTTTGCAAACGGGAAGAAAGTGAGTTTGATGTATTCAATGCTGGGCATGCAGGAACTGGAGTCTCTGCAGGTGTTGGAGTTTCTGCTGCACGAGGCCTCCTAAGCCAAGAGCATAAAGTAATCACAGTTCTTGGCGATGGCGCCCTCACTGCCGGGATGACCTACGAAGGCCTAAACCACGCCGGCATGCTTAAGAATGACTCTATAGTAATTTTAAATGACAATGAAATGTCAATTTCACCAAATGTTGGAGCGATATCCGCATATCTTAACCGCACAATTACCGGGAGCTTTGCTACATGGGTAAGACACGAAGCTAAAATCGTTTTAAAGTCAATTCCTCGAATTGGTGAGCCAATTCTGAAAGCAGCAAGGCGTGCTAAAGAATCCGCAAAAAACCTTATACTTCCAGGAATTATTTTTGAAGAGCTTGGTTTCAGATACATTGGCCCAATTGATGGACATGATTTTAGTCAATTACTGCCCATACTTAAGCACATAAAGAACCTTACTGGACCACTCCTCTTACATGTCGTGACAAAAAAAGGACTTGGTTACGAACCTGCACAAAAAGACCCTGTTTGGTTTCATGCTTGCCCTCCATTTAATCGATCAACCGGCATGCCAGAAAAAAAAGGCAGTGTGCCATCCTATACCTCTATCGCAATTAATTCTCTGATCAGACAAGCCCGGAAAGACTCACGGATTGTGGCAATAACCGCTGCAATGGCTGGAGGGACAGGTCTTGATCGTTTCGCAAAAGCTTTTCCAAAAAGATTTTTTGATGTGGGCATTGCTGAACAGCATGCGGTTACATTCGCGGCTGGCCTCGCATCTCAAGGCATGCGCCCAGTTGTTGGGATATATTCAACCTTTCTGCAGCGAGCATTTGATCAAGTACTACATGATGTCGCAATTCAAAACCTTCCAGTATTCTATTGCATCGATCGAGGAGGCTTAGTTGCTGAAGATGGAACAACTCATCATGGAGCATATGATCTTGCATTTTTAAGACAAATTCCAAATATGACCGTAATGGCTCCAAAAGATGAGAACGAGCTTCAACATATGATCTATACTGGACTAACTCTAAATGGTCCTGCCTCTGTACGTTACCCACGGGGTACTGGACTTGATGTACCATTAAATAGACAAATGAAGGGCATTCCAATTGGAAAAGCTGAACTACTCAGTGCTGGGGAGGATATTGCAATAATCGCAATTGGCGCCGGGGTAGCTCCATCAATGGAAGCCGCGGAACGAATGAGAGCAGACGGCATCTCAGTGTCCGTAGTAAATGCACGATTCGTCAAACCACTCGATACTGAACTTATCACTACTGTTGCACGTGGAGTGAACGCTATAATAACAGTTGAAGATGGAGTCCTTCAGGGTGGTTTTGGAAGTGCAGTTCTTGAATGCCTTGCTGATTATGGCGTGAATAATGTTAAAATCAAACGAATTGGAATACCTGATATATTTGTTGATCAAGGTCCACAACATCTCCTAAGAGAGCAATGTGGAATTGACGCTGATGGCATTTATCATGTAGCAAAAATGCTATACCCTGATTTTGAAAAAATTCTAACAAATTGATGAAAACACTCTGAACTATGAAACCAGTGCGAAGAAAAACACGTCAAGTGAAGGTAGGTGGAGTTTCAATTGGAGGTGATTCTCCAATTGTCGTTCAATCCATGACCACAACTGATACCCGCAATATCGAAGCGACAATAGAACAAATACAGCAACTGGAGAAAGTTGGTTGTGAAATTGTTAGAGTTGCAGTACCAACCGAAGAGGATGCAGCAGCACTTCCAAAAATTAAAGCAGCAACGACTATACCAATGATTGCTGATATCCACTTTGATCATCGTTTAGCTCTTGCTGCAGCCAAAATAGTAGACTGCGTGCGTATTAACCCTGGAAATATAGGGTCACGTGAAAAGCTTCGAGAAGTTGTTAAAGCAGTACAAGACCACGACATTCCACTAAGGGTTGGGGTCAATGCTGGTTCTCTAGAAAGAGAGTTGCTTCAAAAATATGGCTATCCAACGGCGGATGCCATGGTTGAATCCGCAGTAACGCATGTTAAAGTTATTGAAGACCTTGGATTTACCAATATGAAGGTCTCTCTCAAAGCATCAGACGTACACCTCGCTGTTGATGCATACCGAAAGTTTTCAAAGGCAATGGATTACCCTATTCATCTTGGGATTACAGAAGCAGGAACATCTGTCACTGGAACGGTAAAATCATCTATTGGCTTGGGACTCCTTCTTGCTGATGGCATTGGAGATACGCTACGAGTTTCACTTGCGGCTGATCCATGTGAAGAGGTCAGAATTGGATTTGAAATACTAAAATCGTTAGAGCTACGCCATCGTGGAATTAATGTCATCGCATGTCCAACCTGTGGGCGATTAGAAATTGATGTTATCAAAATTGCAAACAACCTTGAGCGTCGACTTGAACACATAAAAGAGCCTCTTACAGTCTCTGTTCTTGGATGCGTTGTTAATGGTATTGGTGAAGGCAAAGAAGCCGATATTGGAATCGCTGGAGGCCAAGGTGTTGGAATTTTGTTCAAGGAAGGAAAACTTGTACGAAAAGTTAAAGCAGATGATTTAGAAGAAGTTTTAGTGGAAGAGGTTGAAGCATTAGCCTTAGCACGACAGCAAGCATCACTCCAGCCTGACACTGGCAACCCTACTTCGTCGCTATAATATGTCTACCCGAGACTGACGACATCCCACTATAAAACTTAGTAGATACTTTTGATGAAAAACAAGGAGAATTTAGACACAGCTAGGCCCCCACTACTTCTGTCGCATGGACCAGGATGCTTTGATGGAACAACCTGCGCAGTTGCAGTATCTAGATATTATGGCACACGGTCGCTAATCCCTCACTTTACGCACCCTTCTCAACTCGATTCCATCATTCAAAAATTATCTACCACAACTACAAACCCACACGACCTTTGGATCCTGGACATGGCCTGGAAGGATAATAAGACAGATTTATTATTACACCAGCTAATAGAACAAGGATGGAGAGTATTTTGGATTGATCATCATCGTAACGCCATTGAAAAACCAAAATCTGAAATTGAAAATATTAATTTGACAGGCTATACAATAAGTCCAGAATATGCGGCATCATACTTACTTTTTGATTTTCTAAATACGCTACCTCAAATATCACCTTCTGCGGGGAAGTGGTTATCATCATTTGAGAAAACTGTCAAACTTGCCGACGAACACGACCGATGGCTGCACGATGGGAAAGAAGGACACGCAATGCAGCTTGCTCTTGCAATTGAACAACTAGCTCGCCACGGAAGTGGCCTTGAAGGCTACCACGAATTACTCGATATTAGTGAAGATGCAACCTTAACTCCAAAACTATTATCCGCTTATAAAAATGCGAAAAAAGAGCTAGAGGAAAGCCTTCTAATGGCCCAAAATTCAAAAGCAGAATACATTTTAGATAATCTGAATTTGACCATTTTGTATGCGAAATGCAACAAGTACTCAAGCCAAGTTGGCAATACTCTCAAAGCGTCGCTAGATAACGGTATTATCGTACTATTTAGTGAATCAGATGGTCGATATAGTCTAAGAAAATCAAACTCCTGCAAGGTTAATCTCGCAAATATTGCGACACTCCTTGGAGGAGGCGGGCACCCAAGTGCAGCCGGATTTCAACTTTCAACTCAAGAATATAATCCGAGCGATTTTTTACCAAAAATTGAAGCCGCGATTAAGACATTACACACGTCTCATAAATTAAATCATGTAGCACAGGTCTAAAGTTCGCAATCAGATTATTATCTCTCCCAAAGTACACACGATTTGTTAACAGCACAACACTAAGCTCTGCAATAGGATCTACCCATACTGAAGTTCCGGTAAACCCAAGATGCCCAAATGATTGCGTAGAAAAATATTTTCCACTTGACGATACAGTAGAAGGTGTATCCCATCCTAATGCGCGAGTAGAACTTTCTACTTTTCTCTGCCGCGTAGTACAGAGCTGTGCAAGATCAGATCTTAATATAGTCCCAGCCCCACTAATTGCCTCTACATATTCATTTGTAATTTTATACACATCGCTAGCTGTGCTAAATAACCCAGCATGTCCAGCAACACCATCAAGCGCATAGGCATTCTCATCATGAACCTCTCCAGAAATCCTTCTGCCTCTCCAAACATCGTCTTCTGTGGAAGCATAGGTTTTTGATTTCTGAGGGTCATGCCACACTGGTCCACTTGCACTAATAAAAAATGTGTTATTTGCTTCTAAGGGAGAAAAAATTTTAGTAAAACAAAATTCAGCAAAACTTATTTTAGTAACCCTCTCTATAAGCTCACTGAGAACAATGAACCCCAAATCACTATATATCATCTTCTCCCCAACCGAATACTCTAAAGCTTCACAATAAATTTGATGAAATATTTTTTGTCGAATGCTTTTATCACCTAATCGGTACGCTTTAAATAAGTCATCAGCATCATATGCTAAATAATATGGCCTACACGCTGGCAACCCAGAAGAATGTGAGAGAAAGTGAAGTAGAGTTGCTTGTCCTATATGCGTATCAGCTAATTGAGGAAGATATGCAGATATAGGGTGTTCCAGGGCAAGGAGATTATCCTGAACTAATAATAAAATAGCTAAGGTTGTTGCAAGAGGCTTTGTAAGAGATGCTAAGTCATAAACTGTGGCAACTGTTGCTGGGAAAGGGTTAGGAGTAAGTGAAGTAAAACCATACGCTTCATGATGCACAACCTTCCCTTGAAATGCTATAAGTAGAACCCCGCCGGGAAAAACGCCATCATCGATCGCATGACCCATTTCTGTATCAATAGGATCCAGTCGCATAGCTTACAGAAAACTTTAAGAGGATCAGTTAGCAAGCCTTTTTAAGATGGTTTTTTGCTTAGACCATTGAATCGAAGAACTTTTGATCTTAGACGACTTCCCTCTTACAATTTCTACAGATGACACTGGAACACTTAGTCTACTTGCAAGAAGATCGATACAGCGTGAATTTACCTTTCCATCAACAGGAGCTACTGACACACGCAACCTAATAATTTCATTATCAACTCCACAAGATTTATCGTGCCTTGTAGGAGGAAAAGCATAAACAGTCATAAGACAAGAAGCTTCTGGATTTTCAGGTAATACCATTCCCACTTATGATCATTACTTAACCGGAAGACATGGCTGTATTATTGTACATTTCATCCTGCGAGCCATTTTTTATACCATTAGAGGTACTACCGATACCATTGGAAGAAGTATCCTCATTTGCAGTATCAAGTACAGTTTGAAATACATTCATAACCCCTCGAATTTTTTCGATGGCAACTAAACGATGCTTTTGAAGGTGAACAAGCTCGCCCTCCATTGCAGCAACCTGAAGCTGTGCATCACGAATCAAGGTATCTGCACGAAGCTCGGCCTCTTTGATAATAACATCGGACTCTCGGTTTGCATTCTCCTTCAAATCGCCTACAATAGCATGAGTTGCAAGCATAGCCTCACTAATTGTTTCTTCCTTTCTCTTCCATTCCCCTAGTTGTTTTTCCAAAGAAACCCCATGTTCTCGGAGAGATTGGTTTTCTTTAAGTAGCTCTTCATATGCACTTGTTACAACCTCTAAAAAATGATCTACCTCGTTCTTATCATACCCACGAAGGATAGTTGGAAATTTTATTTGTTGAATATCTAATGGTGTAAGTTTCATTGTAATAACCTCCCCTGCATAAGTGACAGAAGCATAGATTGAATAAAAATTATCAACATAATTACCACGAGGGGTGATAAGTCTAAGCCAAACCGCATTGCTGGGACCATATTCCACAACCATCTTCTAATTGGACCTAATACAGGTTCAGTCATCCGATTCAAAAATTGTACGATCGGATTATATGGATCAGGATTAACCCACGAGATCAGAGCCCTCACAATAATTACCCACATATACAAATTAAGGGCAAGGTCCAATAGACTTATAATTCCCATTGTCATATTCTCAATTATGGCCATCTATTTTTTACTCATTACGTAGTTCTATAGAACGCTTAGTTGCGGCTTCAACTGCAGCACTTATTATTCCTCGAAAACCTCCTTTTTCCAAAACATGTAACCCAGCAATTGTCGTCCCTCCAGGGGAAGTAATACGATCTTTTAGTCTTGCAGGGTGTTCCCCAGTCATCTGCTGCAAAAAAGCACTACCTCTCGCGGTCTGACTTGCAAGCTTTAACGCAATCTCTCTTGGTAATCCCATCCTAACACCAGCATCTGCAAGCGCCTCAATTAGCAGAAGAACATATGCTGGGCCACTTCCACTTACAGCAGTTACTGCATCTATCATATATTCTTCAACAACAAGCGTAGTGCCTACGGAAGAAAATATTTCTTCGACAACTGCAAGGTCATCCCCAGAAATATCATGCCCAGGGACAAGAACAGACATTCCCTCTTTTACTAACATTGGCATGTTAGGCATAACTCGAAATATCTTTGTAGATTTCGGAAGTCTTTTCGTAAGTTGCTGAACACTTACACCAGCAGCAACTGAAATTACGACAGTATCCTTTTTGATATGCTTCGAAACCTCAAGAGCTACATCGTTAATTAGATTTGGCTTCACTGCCAAGATAACAATATCCGCAGATGAAACTATTTTTGAATTATCTGTAGAAGTTTCAATTCCATAACGTTCCCCGATAAGCTTAGCCCGATCAGGGGATATGTCTGAAGAAAAAACTGAATTAAGTGGATAGGCACCAGAAGAAATGATCCCGGAAAGCAAAGCTTCCCCAATTGCACCAGAACCAATGATTGAAATTTTCCTACTCACTATGACCACCACTCATATCAATGCTTTCTTTCTCCAAAAATCCCTCGTCCAATTCTTACCATTGTTGCACCTTCTTCTATTGCAATCATATAATCATCAGACATGCCCATTGAGAGTTCATTCATTTTAATATTATCAATACGCTCTTCATTAATCATTTCAGAAAGCTCCCGAAGTGTCGAAAAAATATTTCTCGTTCTTTTCTCACTCTCACCATGAGGAGGAATTGTCATTAGTCCACGTAGAGAAATGTTATTCATCTGAGAAACTTCCTTAACAGTCGGTAAAATTTTATCTGGTGAAAAACCATATTTGTTTAACTCACCAGATATATTGACTTGGAGAAGTATATTTTGAATTATTTTCAATGAACTCGCGCGATCATTAATTAACCTTGCGAGCTTAAGGCTATCAACAGAATGTATAAGATCAAAATTTCCAACTACAAATTTTACTTTGTTTTTTTGGAGATGCCCAATTAGATGCCACCTAATTACATTGCTAGAGGATTTAAATAAATTTCTCGTAGATAACTCCTCCATCTTGGGCAACGCTTCCTGCACCTTACTTTCTCCAAGTACTTGAAGTCCCCACTTAATTGCCTCTTCAATATGAACTAATGAAACAGTTTTAGTTACCGCAATAACACTAATTGAGCTTTTCTTTCGTCCACTTTTTTTTGCTGCCGCCGCTATAGAACTCATTGTCCTTTCTATAGCTTCACTAATACCCTGATCTATATCTCCGTATTCCTCCAATCTTCCCCCATATGCTCTATCAACTGGAAGAAACCTCTAGGTTGTATATTTCCGAATGAAAGTTGGAACCTCCCATTCACCATCCATAAGTGGAAGTTTCCCTTGAGTATTTCTCCTTGCAGCAACCTTCCTGACACTTGTCAGACGCGGTTCCATAGGAGTACGCGATTTAATTGGATTACTACTTGAACTTAAAACACTCTCGGCTATAACAGCCTTTGGTAGTGCAAGTGCGCTATCAAAACCGGTTGCAATGACAGTAACTACAACTTCATCTGAAATCCCTGGGTTCACAACAGACCCAAAGATTATATTTGCATCTTGATCTGCTTCTTCCTGAATAATGGATGCAGCCTCAGTAACTTCATGCAAGGAAAGATCTGCACCACCAGTGATGTTGAGCAAAAGCCCTCTTGCCCCCTCAATCCCACCATCCTCAAGGAGGGGACTGGACATAGCATTGCGTGCTGCAGTAATAGCGCGCTCTTCACCAGTAGCACGCCCCATTCCCATCACAGCACGCCCCATATGCCCCATAACTGAACGCACATCAGCAAAATCAACATTAACAAGCCCCGGTGTTGTAATAACATCAGCAATACCTGCTATAGCCTGACGTAATACACCATTTGCTTCTGTAAATGCTTCTGTCATTGGGGTGGTCTTGTCAATAATACTCAGAATCCTTTGGTTAGGAATGGCTAAAAGGGTATCTGTATTCTTTTTCAATTGGGTAATGCCTTCTTCGGCCCTAGACATACGCCTAGCACCCTCAAACTGGAACGGTTTTGTCACAACTGCCACTGTTAGAGCACCAAGCTCCCTTGCCAAACTCGCAATCACAGGTGCAGCCCCTGTACCCGTGCCACCCCCCATTCCAGCGGTTACAAAGACCATATCCGAACCATCAAGTACTTGACGAATTTCCTCCGATTGCTCCACTGCTGCTTCCGTTCCTACATCTGGATCTGCACCGGCACCCAAGCCCTTAGTACAAGACTTTCCAAGTTGAATTTTTGAGGGTGCCAATGAAATTTCTAAAGCCTGCAAATCTGTGTTTGCCGCAATAAAGTCCACGCCTGTTAATCCAGACTCCACCATTGAGTTCACAGCATTACAACCACCTCCCCCAACACCAATGACTTTTAACTTTGCTGAGGATGGAGTTGCTTCCTTAAACAACATCATCTCGCGCTCTTGTTTCATAATAGCCTCCTCATCGTTACTCTTAAAAAAACCATTCTTTTATTCTCTTAAATATATTTTTTGGCTTTTGCCAAGTAACCTCCAGTCCTGACTCCTCCCCCCCAGAAGAGCGCCATGCTTCTAGAATTAACCCAACCGCAGTAGCATAACTTGGGTTATCAACAATATTACGCATTTGATTCAAATCAGCAGGTGATCCAATCCGTGCAGGAAGATCAAGAACCCTTTCTGAAATTTCAGCAATGCTATCGAGCGATGCTGTTCCACCAGAAAGTACTAAACCTGCAACCACTGTACCTTCATGACCAGCTTGTCGTATTTCTCTCCCAACGAGCTCAAATATCTCCTCAGTTCTGGGCTCGAGAATTTCAGACAAAACTTTTCTAGATACTGTTCGTGGCGGGCGTCCACCAATACCATGCGCTTCAAACACTTCTCCTTCATCGATTAAGCTACTCATTGCCGACCCATGTAAAACCTTAACTTTTTCTGCTTCAGCTTGAGAAATTCTGAGTCCAACAGCAACATCCTGCGTTAAGTGATTTCCTCCAATGGGTAGGACGGCTGTATGCAAAAGGCTTCCTTGTGAATAAATTGCAAGGTCAGTAGTGCCTCCACCTAAATCAACCATTGCAACACCTAACTCCATTTCCTCTGCTGTCAAAACTGCCTTACTCGATGCAAGTGGCTGAAGAATAATTCCGGCCACATCAAGACCCGCACGCTGAACGCTCCTCTTGACGTTTTGTATAGCCATTTTGGCTCCAGTAATAATATAAACATCAACTTCCAACCTACCTCCACAAATTCCCAAGGGATCTTTAATTCCATCTTGATCATCAACCGTATAAGTTTGAGGCAAGGTGTGAAGTTCTTCTCTATCTTTTGGAAACGTTTCTCTCAAAGGCTTTGCCTTCTCGTGTGCACGGCTCTTATCAGCTTGAGTAACACCCTCATCTTCATTCTGAATTGTGATATAGCCTCGAGAATTAAACCCAGTAATATGACTCCCTGCAATTCCTACATAGACTGAATTGACCTGAACACCTGACATCAGTTCGGCTTCTTCTACAGCCTTCTTAATGGACTCAACAGTGCTTTCAATATTAACTACAACACCTTTTCTAAGCCCTCGAGAGGGACTAACGCCAAGGCCAATAATATCAATCTCCCCTTCATCATTAAGTGAAGAGACGATGCAACAAATCTTTGTAGTACCAACATCAAGACCAACGATGATACGACTTTTTTTACCAGCACTAGGCCTCATCATTGTTCACGCACAATAACAGTGTTTGGAAAGCGCAAATCCAGCTCTCTCTTTTCGAAAATATTAACCTCAGCAACCTGATCAATATACAGAGCACGATTCCATTTATTGAGAAAACTCTTGCTACCAAAGTTAACTATCATCCCATTACTTTCGGCAATAATATTTTCATGATTTGAAAAATCTATCTCCAATTGACCTGCATAAATTCCATCACCTGCACTTTTTATGAGAAGCATTGCAAGTTCACCTCCAATGCGAACTTCTTGTATTGCCTTAAACTCTTGATCAAGTAGGGCGTCAGGATCAATCCCAATCAAACGAGGAAAAACTTGAGGCACATCATCAGAGATCGTGCCTCGCACAACTCCATCTGCATTAACTAAAAACCATTTCTCTCCCCCATCTACTAACATTGATGGCTGAGAGAACAACTCCAGATCTCCCCCAAGGGACAAAACAGGAAAAGGAAAAAAATATCCGGCACAAAAAATAGCCCAGAGAAAAATCATCTTAAAAGCATACTGCCTTGCATGCAAACTTTGAAAAATACTTTTCAGTTTAGGACACAAGGTCATTGCTCCCTCCATTTCCACACAGTATTGCTTCTACTAAATCATCATATTCAATATCAATTTCCAGCGCCGACAACGGGAGCAAACTTTCATTAGTCATCCCTGGAATAGTATTGATTTCCAATACAAATGGGTTACCAGAGTCATCTAACCTGATATCCACCCTTGAAACACCTCGACATCCAATTTTTTGATGTACTTGAAGCGCAAGGGATTGGATATCTCTAATGCGACTTCCAGAAAGCTTTGCAGGCGCTGCATGAGACTCTGAATTAATTTCATATTTTGTATCAAAATCAAAAAGTGTTTTTGATAGAAGAATTTCTAATACCGGCAATGGTTTCTCATCAAGTATACCAACTGTAAATTCAGGACCAGTGATTAGCTCTTCAATCATTATGTGATCCCCAAACTCACTAGAAATTTCACGAGCAGACTGAAGATCATTAACACCACGCATGACAGTAACTCCAAATGAAGATCCTTGTGCAATGGGTTTTGCAACAGCTGGGAATGAAAATGGTGGAGAGGTTTTATCTCGGATAATAGAGGCAAGCATTTCAGATGTGACAACAAGCCCCCTTGGAGTAGGAAGACCAGATGCCGATAAAACAGCTTTCGTTAGAACCTTATTCATTCCAACAGCACTAGCTGCAATTCCTGATCCTGTATATGGAATTTCCATGACCTCTAGCAGACCTTGAATTGCACCGTCCTCTCCACCTTTTCCGTGAAGTGCTAAAAAGGCCAACTCAATATTCTCACGACGTAAATCCTCTGCCACATGAGAGGTTACATCTATGGAAGTAACCTCATACCCTCGACGCTTCAGTGATTCAGAAATAGCTTCCCCACTCCGCATTGAAATGTCTCGTTCGGCAGAATTTCCACCCATCAGAACACCAATATGTTTTTCTTTTACAGCAAACATTCTTCCCATAACGAATGAGCAGTCAAAATGTTAACCTTCATTAATCTCGCCCCATAACACTAAGCTCAAGGACAAGCGAGGTTCCAGTTTTTTCCTTCACTCCAGCCTGTACATTACTAATTAGAGAAAGCACATTCTTTGCTGTTGCACGCCCAACATTAACAGCAAAATTTGCATGGACAGTTGATATAGCCGCGTCCCCTACCCGATACCCTTTAAAGCCAGAAAACTCAATAAGCCGTCCAGCGGAGTCTCCCTTTGGATTTCTAAAAATACATCCCGCACTTGGAAGACTAAGAGGCTGTGTTTGTTTTCTTCTTCGCAAAAGAGCTTTAATACTTGAATCAACCTTTTTTACAGAGCTAGGGGTAATCTTGAGCCACGCTCCAAGCACAATACCTTGAGGAAGAGATGAACAACGATAGCCAAACTCCAGATCTTCAGATTGAATCACCTGAAGATGTCCATTTTGATCCAGAAGATGTATTTTCTGAATCGCATCCTTCATTTCACCTCTCATCGTCCCTGCATTCATCACTATAGAGCCTGCAAGCGTTCCTGGAATTCCTGCCGCAAACTCTAGCCCCCCATAACCCCGTTTCGTTATAACATTCAACAAATGTGGCATACGCACACCACCACCCACATATATATGAGATAAATCATCATCTTTTATCTCTTGAAATTTCTGAAGCGATACAACAATACCTTTTATTCCACCATCTCGAACAAGAAGGTTTGTGCCGCCGACTACAGTAAGCTGAGTACTTGTCCTTCCAGCGTGAGAGACAATTTTTTTTAGGTCATCAAGATCATGAGGAACAACTAAAGCATCTGCTATACCGCCAATACGAAAAGAAACATGCCTCCACATAGGCTCATTAAAATGTGCTTCTCCACGTATTTTTTGAAGAGTATCTTTCAATGATGAATCTAAACTCATGAGAGTTTTTCCAAAATTAATTTTCCAGATTTCCCTATATCTCCTGCACCCATTGTTAGCAGGATATCTCCATCTTTCAAAACATGAACAACCTCATCCATAGCTTCTAGCGGTTCTCCAATAAAAGTGGCAGCGCAAGTACCTGCAATGTTGATTTTCTCAACTAGCCTTTCTCCAGTAATACCATCTATTGGCTCTTCTCCTGCAGGATATATCTCGGTGATAAAAAGAACATCCACACCAAAAAAAGCACTTGAAAAATCTTCCATAAGATCGCGAGTTCTCGAAAACCTATGAGGTTGAAAAAGAACAATAAGACGCCGCCCCCAAGCTTGCTTAACTGCACTAAGTGTTGCTCTAATTTCTGTAGGATGATGGCCATAGTCATCAATTATCAAAATACCTGACTTCTCTCCAATACATTGCAAGCGTCGTTCAACTCCACAGAACCCTGCGAGCCCATCTGAAATCTTCTTCACAGGAACCTCAAGTTCTAAGCCAACAGCAATAGCAGCAAGGGCATTTGAAACATAATGCTCACCTGGGAGGGGGATAGTAAATTGTCCGACAAGCTTCCCTTCAGCATGAACAGTAAAAGTTGAATTCCAACCATGAATTTTTATGTTTGAAGCCACAAGATCAGCATGCTCTTGCATGCCATACGTAACATAGCGTTTATACAACACTGGAATAAGAGATCGAAGTAAAGGATCGTCCCCACATAGAACTACCAAACCATAAAAAGGAACTTTCTTCACAAACTCTGCAAATGATTCTAAAATTCTCTCAATACTCTTGTAGTAATCTAAATGCTCGCGATCGATATTTGTTATTACAACAATTGATGGAGATAGCTTCAGAAAAGTCCCATCACTTTCATCAGCTTCTGCAATAAGCAATGATCCCTGCCCTGACCTAGATCCACCGCCAAATGCATTAACTCGCCCCCCGATTACAATTGTTGGATCAAGAAAAGAGTCTTCAAGAACTGCTGCAAGCATTGACGTCGTTGTTGTTTTTCCATGCGCTCCAGCAATAGCAATGCCTTGCTTCAATCTCATTAATTCAGCGAGCATTTCTGCCCTAGGTATCACAGGAACTCTACTGCCTTTAGCTGCTCGGATTTCTGGATTGAAGGAGGATATAGCAGACGAGGCGACAACTACCTGAGCATTGTTAATATTTTTCTCATCATGGCCAATCATCACTATTGCCCCGACATCTCTAAGATGCTTTGTCGTTGCTGACTCACAAACATCAGAACCCGTCACCGTATAACCTAAATCAAGTAAAACCTCCGCAATACCACTCATTCCTGATCCACCAATACCAACAAAATGTATATGTTTTGTTTTCCCAAACACGATTTTCAAATATAAAAAATTTTATGCCCCCAAACTTGTTTTCGGAGTAATAAGTTCTTTACAAAATTTTATGCTCTGGGAGGTTGCATCCCGTTTACTTAAAAACAGGCTATGTTCTTCCATTTTCATCAAAGCAGTCCTGTCATCAAGAAGCCCCGAAATAGCCGATGCAAGAACTTCTCCAGTTAAACATGCCTCTTCTATCAATATTGAAGCACCAGCATTAGACATAAACTCGGCATTGCGTAACTGGTGATGTTTCGAAGATGAAGGAAATGGAATTAAAATCGAAGCTTTCCCACATGCAGCAAGCTCGGCAATTGTCCCTGCTCCTGAACGACAAATCACAAAATTTGCATCAGCATATGCCTTACGTACATCATTTAGTGAAGCTACAACAACTGCATCTATATCCATCTCTGCATATAAATGCCTAACAAAAATACAATCAGCTTCCCCTGCCTGATGGATAATATGAATACCTGAGCATCGATCACCTAAGATGGATAATGCCCGTATCACTGCACGATTAATCGCACGAGACCCTTGACTTCCTCCCAAAATCAATATTGTTTCCTGTCCAGAAGCAGGGCTCCCACTTAATGCCTGAACAGGAATACTTTCAAATTCTTTCCGTAGTGGAACACCAACCACTTTGGTAGGAACACTTTGAAATGCCCTCGTGGTTTCTTCAAAGGCAAGCAAGGATAAATCAGCTACCTTTGACGCTAGACGATTTGCCATTCCCGGAATAATATTGGGCTCCACAATTACACGGGGAATACCTAAACAAAATGCTGCAAAAATTAATGGCGGGCTACTGTACCCCCCAATACCTATAACCAATTCTGATCTTTTTCGGCGCAATAAAAAAATACATTGCATAATTGCAATGGGAAGTTGAACAATTGCCATAAGAGCCATGAGCGGGCTAGCCCCCATTACTCCACGCACAGCAATGCACGACAACCCAAAACCAGTGTTAGGCAACACCCTTGCTTCAAGACCTCGTCTCGTACCAACAAACTCTACTTGGCTCTTTTCACTTTGCCTAAGCAATTCCTCCGCAAGCGCAATACCAGGATACAAATGCCCACCGGTTCCTCCTGCAGCAATACAGACTTTCATGTATGCCCCCGAGAACGAGAAACACTAACCAGAATTCCAATTGCAGCTAAATTCATCACAATCGCCGATCCCCCATAACTTAAAAATGGAAGAGTTAAGCCCTTTGCTGGAAGCATTCCAGACACAACACCTACATTGATTAACACTTGTAATGCCAAAAGGAGAGTAATCCCATAGGCTAAGTAATAACCAAGCAGATCTTTACTATTCCAAGCGATACGAAAACCTCTCCAAATTAAAACCCCGTATAACCCCAATACAAAGACCCCCCCCACAAGCCCAAGTTCTTCTGAAAGAATTGCAAAAACAAAATCAGTATGAGGTTCAGGAAGAAACAGTCTCTTTTGATTACCTTCACCCAACCCCAAACCCCATATACCTCCGCTCCCAATTGCAAGCATAGACTGTATTGTTTGAAACCCAGAGTTCATTGGATCAGCATGTGGATTTAAAAAAGCTAATACACGTTCTTTCTGATAAGCAGTCTGCAGCACAAGATAGCTACATATAGAAATCGCTAAGATCGCCAATCCCATTAAATGTCGGAAGGGAGTACCTCCAATAAAAAGCATACCCCCAGTAATCGTAAGAATTACAACGGCAGCACCAAGATCAGGTTCACAGACTACTAACCCTACAAATACCCCTATAACAAGCACAGCAGGGAAAGCGCCATGCAGAAAGCTTTGTAAACGCTTTTCCCTTCCATCGAGGTAACATGCAAGATAAATAATTAAAACTAACTTAATCATCTCTGACGGTTGAACCGTCACAATACCTAATCGCAACCATCGACGTGCCCCGTTAATTGGCTCCCCAAGAGGAGAAAACAACACAGTAGCCAATAAAAACAGTCCAATGCAGAGCAAAAACCCAACATTTTTTTTCCAGTGCCGATGTTTAAAGTTTGAGATCACAACTAAAACTATTAACCCTAAAAAAATCCAGAGGCCCTGTCGTTTTAGAAAAAATGCGGCATCGTCATACTTGCGCTGAGCTAGAAGAGCACTCGAGCTATACATCATCATGATGCCAACACCAAGTAAGAGCAAAGTAACAACAATAAGGACCTGATCCATCGAAGACTTGTCATCAGGCTCAAAAAAATTCTCTGTAAATTTCAATCTCATTACATCAAACTTTCGCGTTAAGGTAGCGCACAAACTAGCTCTTTAAACTCTCTACCACGGTGTTGATAGTCTTCAAACATATCAAAGCTTGCACACGCGGGAGAAAACACCACAGCATCCCCAACATTGGACTCACGGTATGCCAAATCGATTGCTACATTAATTGACTCTGCAAAATACATCGGAAGCTTAGGAAATGCCTCAGCTACAAGAGCTGCATGAATCTTTTGCCTTGACTCACCTATAAGAATAACGACCTTTACATAAAGTCGAATAGCACTCACAAGCTTAGAAAAATCAGCGACCTTATCTCTCCCCCCAGCAATGAGCACTATAGGCTGACGACAACTTTCCAAAGCACGCACTGTTGCAGCAACATTTGTTGCCTTTGAATCATTAATAAAGGTTACTCCATGATAATCTCTTACATGTTCACATGCATGTTCAAGGCCTGAAAAACTTTTGAGTACATCGCGAACAACTTCTACGGAACAACCACATAGCAGCGCAATAGCTGTAGCAGCCATTGCATTTTGAAGATTATGTTTTCCTTGGAGATAAAGTTCCTCAATATGACAAACCAGCAGCTCATCTTCCCCTATCTTTGAAACAACCCGACTCCCATCAAGATAAACACCAAAATCAACAGCACGCTCAGCACTGAATTTCATCAAAGAAGAAGTCGCTACGGAAGACATCGTGCGTACAACAGAATCATCATCATTAATGAGTCCGTAATCGCCTTTTTTCTGACACTTTAATATTTTTGATTTTGCCAGAACATAATCATCAAAACTGTCATACCGATCCATATGGTCATCAGTAACATTTAATATGACCGCAAGCCATGGTCTAAAAACATGTATTGCTTCCAGCTGAAAACTAGACAATTCAGCAATAATGTACTCCGGTGTAAGCACATCCCCACGCAAACAATCTAAAGCAATTGTTGACAATGGCGTTCCAAGGTTCCCCCCAAGCCGAACAGGAATACCTGCCTGCTCCAACATCTTCCCAACCATTGTGACAGTTGTACTTTTTCCATTTGTTCCAGTCACTCCAACAAGACGTCCTTTAAGGTATGGAAAAGCAAGTTCAATCTCCGCAATAATTGGGACTCCTGCACGACGTGCAGCATCTAAAATCGTCCATGCAATGGGGACACCAGGACTGACAACGATTAAATCAGCTGACTCCAGCATTGACGAATCGTTAACTCCAAAAGAATATTTAATTTCCTGTTGATCAAGCTCACTCGCAATCTCTTCCATTTCAGACAAAGGCTTTTTGTCAAAAACCGTTACATGAGCACCAAGCCATTGCAAAAGTTGAAGAGCCATACGCCCACTTCGTGCTATCCCAAGAACAACGACACTCTTTCCTCTAAGCTCTCCCCTCACATCAGACACCAGGCAACCTATGAAGTTTAAAAACAAACAACAAGCCAACTTGCCTATCTAAGCTTTAAAGTACTTAAACTCAACAAAGCAAAAAATATTGCGATGATCCATAAACGAATAACAATTTTAGGCTCCTTCCATCCCTTTAACTCAAAATGATGATGTATGGGAGCCATTAGAAATATTCTCTTTCCCCTCGACTTATACGATAAAACCTGAAATATGACTGATACTGCCTCAATTACAAAAACTCCTCCTACCAAGATAAGCAAAAGCTCATGCTTGCTAATGATAGCGACTAAACCAAGCGCTGCCCCCAAAGGCAGCGACCCGACATCACCCATAAAAATTGAAGCGGGATAAGTGTTAAACCAAAGAAACGCAAGACTTGCGCCAAACATCGCACCTGTAAATACAGCAAGTTCTCCTGAGCCCTCAACATATGGAATCAATAAATATTCTGAGAAACCTGCATGTCCAGAAACATAAACAACTACGGTATATGCAACCGTTGCAACCATGATTGGACCAATTGCTAATCCATCAAGACCATCAGTCAAATTGACTGCATTTGATGCTCCTACAATAACTAAAACCGCAAACGGTATATAAAACCATCCAAGGTCTGGGGAAAATGACTTGAAAAACGGTACATTTAATACGGTTGAATATGGAGGAAAACTATAGAGGGTAATACCAATAACCGTCGCAATGGCTAACTGGATAGTCAGTTTTGGTACAACTGTAAGCTCAGTCTTTGCTCTTTGCCCACCTTTACGGTAATCATCAAGAATCCCCAAAGCACTAAACGCAATCATCGTAAATAATGCTAGCCAGATATAGGGATTTCGAAGATCCGCCCATAAAAGAGTTGAACAGACAACTGCCCCCACAATGAGAATCCCTCCCATTGTCGGAGTTCCACGCTTTGTAGTATGGCGTTCAGGACCATCCTCGCGAATTGACTCAGTGAACCCAAGCACCTGAAGACGCCTTGTTAGCATCGGCGCAAACGCGAACGCAATCACAAATGCAGTTACCACGGCATATATAGTTCGGAAACTAAGATAACGAAACACATTAAATAGCGGTATCTCTTCGGCCCAGGGATATAAGAATATATAGAACATAGATTTTATGACCTCACGAGATTAGTCTCTTTTGAAAATTGCTCTTTCCACCACTCTAAAACGCCTTCAAGACGCATGGCTCGAGAACCCTTTACTAAAACAACATCTCCAGAAACAACACGCTCAGCAAGACATGCAGTGAGAATTGGATACAGCGTATCCTTATCATCAGTTACAAACACAATACTTTTCGACATACCTGCCTTAAGCGCACCCATAGCAATCTCTGGCCCCATAGATCCACAGACTATAAGCTCATCAACATCAAGAGTGGCAACTAGCATTCCAACCTCTCGATGAGCTGCCTTTGATTTCTTTCCTAGCTCCAACATGTCTCCAAGTACTGCAATACGCTTACCAGATACACGCAACCGGCATAAAGCTTCCAATGCAGCCTTTACTGACGTGGGGTTTGCATTGTAAGTATCATTTAAAAACTTAACTCCACCCCACTCTACAATTTCGGTCCTCATAGAAATAGGAGAAAACTTCTTAAGTCCGTCCCTAATTGATATTGCCTTCACACCCATTGCAATACCCACAGCAGATGCTGCCGCTGCATTAGCAACATTATGCTCACCAAGAACATTAAGGCTCAATCTCATTGGTCGACGAAAACCAGGTCGGCACAATGAAAAGGTAGATCCACTAAAACCATCCGCCTTCATACGAGTCGCCCTAACTTCTGCATAAGGAGAAAACCCAAATGTCACGACTTTGCTTTTTGCTAAAGAACTTAGAAATTCAAAAAACTCATCATCTGCATTCAATATTGCAGTTCCATTTGCTGGCAGAGATGATATGAGTTCTCCTTTTGCCTTTGCGACACCATCAATATGCTTAAAGCCTTCTAAGTGCGCTAGGCCTATATTTGTGAGCACCCCAAATGTGGGCTTTGCAATTCGACACAATTGCTTAAGTTCTCCAAAATGGTTAACCCCCATCTCAATAACTGCCATCTTGTGCCTATGAGTTAACCTCAATAGCGTTAATGGCAACCCAATATGATTATTAAAGTTTCCTTTTGTTTCCAGCAGGGAATGCTCTTGACGAAGTATTGTGGCAATCATTTGAGTTGTTGTTGTCTTCCCATTACTTCCTGACACAGCAACAACTGGAATATCAAATCGCTTACGATGAAACGAAGCAATATCCTGGAATGCACGAACAGTATCATCTACAGCTATTAAGACTGAATCCCGCTGCATTGTCCGTGAGGCACGAAAACCTTGCCTTACTAAGGCTCCAGCAGCCCCCTTTTTAAAGACTGACGATACAAAATTATGCCCATCAAAACTTCTTCCTTCGATTGCCACAAAAAAATCACCAGAGCTTGCTGTCCTACTATCAACACTAAGACTAAAAGCACGTCTACTGGTCCTTGAAGCAGACAACAGCCTCCCTCCCGTTGCAATCAACAATTCTTCAACCGTAAATCGAGCCATGAGTACCCACAATCGCATTTCTTGCAATAACACGATCATCAAAGTCTAATCGCTGATTCCCTATAATCTGATAATCTTCATGGCCCTTACCAGCAATTACAATTAAATCATCCGGACAGGCAGAGTGGATTGCGTTGGCGATTGCTTCTCCACGATCAGGTATAGTTCTATAGGGAGGTTCCTGCACAGAAGCCACAATCCCATCTACCACGTCTCGGATGATATTTTCTGGATCTTCAGATCTAGGGTTATCAGAGGTAACAATGATACTATCGCTTAGATCGGCTGCAATTCTTCCCATTGTTGACCGCTTCCCTTTGTCGCGATCACCTCCACAGCCAAAAACAGTAATCAAGCTACCTTTTGTTAAGGTACGGGCAAGACTCAAAAGCTTTCTAAGCGCATCTTCAGTATGTGCATAATCAACGACTACTCCATAACTCTGTCCTTCATCAATTTTTTCAAACCTACCTGGAACAGATTTTAAAGATGCTATACCTTTTTGGATCGAAGAAATTGAACAGCCCCTACTCAAACCAACACCAATAGCGGCTAGCATGTTATAAACGTTGTGATAACCTATGAGGTTCGATCTGACTGGAAACTCACTAAGAGGAGTTTTAACGGTGAAAGCAGTCTCCTCATAAGTAATAGTCACATTACGAGCAAGAATATCCGCATTCGCATAAATTCCATAAGACATCACTGGAACAGTGCATGAGTCTCGAACCAGAGCTCCATAAGAGTCATCTAAATTTACTATTGCGCGAACACTAGATTGATCCACTGCTGTTTTTAAAAACTCTGAAGAAAAAAGCCGCAACTTGCTATTAAAGTAGCTTTCAAGGCTATCATGAAAATCCAAATGATCTCTTGTTAGATTTGTAAAAACAACAGTATCAAACAGGCAACCAGATACCCGAGAAAGTGCAAGGGCATGTGAGGTCACCTCGATAACCGCATGAGTTACCCCTTCCTGCACCATTTGGCTAAGCATTCGCTGCAAAACCACTGCACTAGGAGTCGTATGGGATGCAGGATGCAATCGCTCAGATCCAATGTCGTAGCCTATCGTTCCAATAATTCCAGACCTATTTCCAGCAGATTCAAAAATTGCCTTGACAAGGTACCCAACGGTAGTCTTCCCATTAGTCCCGGTAATTCCACACATCGTTAACGTCGCCGACGGGTCACAATAAAAATTTCTAGCCAAAACACCAAGAGCGACTCTAGAATCAGTAACTTGTATAGTAGCTATATCAGAAAACTTTTCCTTAAATTCACTTAGTGACTCTTCACTAACAATTGATATAGCCCCAGCATCAACTACATCAGAGATAAAATGATTTCCATCAGACTTCATTCCCTTGATGGCAACAAACATCGAACCTGCCTTCACTTCACGTGAATCATCACAGACTGCCTCGACTTCACACACCGGAGACCCAGAAACCATCAATGCATCTACACCTTTAAGCAGCGCGTTTAGCCTCACAAAAATCACCCATACTCAAAAAAGTTTATTTCCTAACATGCAATGCAACAAGGTCCTGCCTAGACCCGTCTGGCAAAATACTAAGGTACGGCACAGCCTGCTCTGCAATCCTTCGAAAAACTGGCGCCGCTACAGTTCCACCCCACGAAGCAGTTCTCGGCTCATCAATAACTACAAGAATAATTAATTTAGGCGCACGTGCAGGAAAGTAACCAAAAAATGAACTCACAAACTTATCCTTTGAATATCGACGAATTTCAGGATCTACTTTTTGAGCCGTACCAGTTTTTCCCGCAACCATATGATCAGGCAACGAAGCTTTTTTTGCAGTTCCCTGTGAGACAACTCTCGTCAAAATTGAAGTCATATTTACTGAAGCATGTCCACTAATAGGCTTACTCCGAACGTGAGGAATTGTCCTCGCTACCGTGGAGCCATCAGCATCTCTTACCTCAGCGACCACATAAGGCCTCATCAAAAAACCTCCATTTGCAACAGCTGCGGCAGCAGTAATCATTTGCAGAGGAGTCACTGCCAGTTCATGTCCAATTGAAAGTGAAGCCAAAGAACGACGGTTCCATTTTTCTCTTGGTCGCAAAATCCCAGAGCTTTCACCATCAAGATCAACTCCAGTCCTCGACCCAAATCCAAACTTACTTAAATACTCGGAAAACCTTTCCTCACCCAACCGCTGAGCAATTTTTATAGTTCCAATATTGCTCGAATGTTCAATAACCTCAGAAAACGTCATCCATCCTCGAGGCACTTCATCATGCACAGTAGTCCCCGCAACGGCATAACTTCCCTCTTCAGCAAAAATACGATCTTCCTCACTAAAACTGCTTTCATTTAAAGCAGCGGCCGCTGCAACAATTTTAAATGTTGAGCCTGGTTCATATGCATCTGTTACCGTGCGGTTTCTCCATTGCTCTTGAGGGTATTTCCGAATAGCATTAGGATCAAATGTCGGGCGAACAGTCATTGCTAAAATTCCACCTGTAAAAGGATCCATTACAATCACACTGCCACCCTTAGCGCCCGTTGATTTAATTGCATCATCCAAGGCAGTCTCAGCCATGTACTGAAGCCCCACATCAATCGTCAAGACGACATCATGGCCAACAGCAGGCAATTGCCCAGAAACAACCTCAGAAAATATAGGCTGCCCGACTGCATCTCGATCCATCACCAATTGACCACGCGTTCCACGTAAATAACGGTCATACCTCCACTCAACTCCCTCTAATCCATACCCATCAATGCCTGCAAATCCAAGGACGTGTGAAAGAAGAGGCCCATTTGGATAAACACGCTGTCTTTCTTTGAGGATCCCAACTCCCTTTAGCGAGAGCTTCTTTAACTGTTCCGCCTCGCGGTCGTCAATGCCACGCTTAATCCAAACAAAAGACTTCTGCGTACGTAATTTCTTCTCAACCTGATTAGCATCAAGCCCTAACAACGCGGCAATGCTCCCTGCCGTTTCACGAGGATTTACACATTGAGGTGGATCACCAAACAAGGAAGGCACATCACTGTTAATCGCTAAAACATTCTCTCTTCGGTCATAGATAGTCCCACGGCCAGGCTCAACTGACCTTATTGTTTGATGTTGCCTCTTTGCTTCACGAGAAAAATCAGATGCATCGACTACTTGCAACATAATGAGCCTAGACACAAGGATCGCAAATCCAACCGCAATACACCCTACCGAAAAGATAAATCGAATTTTTCTCCTTTTTATATCACTCACTAACTTTCCCTAGCGCATCCTCAGACCTAGAAACTAAAACCACTTGCCCCGATTTTGGCCAAATCAACCCCAACTGAGTCGTTGCAAGAACCTCGATACGATCAAGAGAAACAAGTTCATAGTACTCAACCAAAAGCATTTGTTGCCGCTTTAACTTTTCAACCTTTTCACGCTTCATCTGCTCAATTTCATATCCAAGTTGCACCATCGCAGAACGCTCCCAGACCGTAAATAACATCAAGGAAAGAATTGCCACGGCAAGAAAAACCTTAATCAGCATATTTTCTCTATTACTCTCAATTTTGCGCTTCGAGACCTTACGTTCTGACGCTGTTCGTCCACAGAAGGCCGAAGTGGTTTCTTGAATACCTCAGCAACTACAGGATTTGTTGCGCGAGCCATTGCACGAAAAGCATGCTTGACGATACGATCCTCCAAGGAATGAAAGCTGATCACAGCCATCCTTCCACCAGGAGAAAGGATTGAAACAGCTGCATCAATTCCCTGACTCAAAAGATTAAGTTCTTCATTCACAGCTATGCGGATCGCCTGAAAGACTCTTGTCGCACAATGCAATCTACTCGCCCTATAGGACGCTGGCACTGCACAACGCACAACATCCTTAAGCTCACCCGTTGTCAAAATTGGCCTCAAAAGTCTTCGCTCAGCAATACCTCTAGCAACACGACGCCCATAACGCTCTTCCCCATATTCCCAAAAGATCCTACCCAGCTCAGCCTCTGAACTCTCATTCACTACATGAGACGCCATACGAGTCATTCCCTGATCCATTCGCATATCTAAAGGCCCCTCAGCACGAAAACTGAAACCTCTCAGAGGATCATCAAGCTGCATACTCGAGATACCAAGATCAAAAATGACTCCATTCACAGCATTGAATCCAATTGCCTGGACACATTCAGCAATACGATCAAAACTTCGATGCATTAATTGGACACGACCCCCAAAACCTTTGAGCCGCGCCTTTGAAACCTTAAGGGCCTCAGAATCTCTATCAATCCCAACCAAAACACCACTGGGCTTGCTGGCATTAAGGATAGCTTCTGCATGCCCTCCTCCTCCAACCGTACCATCCACATATACACCACTACTACCTACTTTAAGGTTTAAAACTACTTCGTTCATAAGAACAGGTGTATGTTTATTCTTATTTTTCAAATATATACAAAAAAACGTGGCTTATAATTAAATTAAAATAAATCCCACTACTACCCACTTTAATCCACCTTAGCGTGAAGTATACACCCACTTCATGAGATGTCAAACAAAAATTTCAGCGTTTCCTCTCTTGAATCAACAAGTTGTGATACCCGGCCCTCCCCTGCTCCACTTGCTACGAAGGCAAATTATTCATTGCGTATCTCATAGCATGACGAAATACTGCTCACAGGATCAAAAGCCTTCAGGAGCCCTGGAGCACACCATTTTCCAGCACGTGAAATGAGCCACTCACTTAATTGAAGTAAATCAGACGAAAGGAGAGAAGGAAGAGAGCTTTTATGGCACAGCATCAAAGATCTCCAGCCCTACAGCCTGAATTAGAGAGAGCCGAAGAAAAACTCCTTCAAGGCATGGGTAAAAAATACGCCTTAAAACTAAGCTTAAATATCTTCCCGTGGTAGAGATCCTGGATGCCAGATTGCAAGGCAACGACCAGTTTGATCGCAGTAGTCAGAAGACTTAACAGGATAAAAACTAGGATATGAAGTGGCTTCAAAGAGATCTAGCCCTCTAATGTCTTCTGCAATAACCTCTGCATCAGCCAAGGGCAAGGGATACCCAGTAAGAATAATCATGACCTTATTACTCGAATGTCGATAAAGATGGAGAGGCCTCTGAAGTACTTCTTGAATAACCACTGCCATACCTTGAGCGATACTTTCATTGATCGCTTCAGCAACAACAATGATATACAGCTCGTCATCAAGTTGGGCATAATATGGGGACTGCGAAGCAAAAAATGACTTCGCAGTCACTGACCATGGCAGAATAAGCAACAGTACAGCCATCAATACTATTACAATGCCAATACTTCTTAGGCAGGTAGCTACAAATTCAGAAGCACCAAAGTGTCTCATTGTATTACATGTTTCCTGCACACATTTATTATTAAAGATAGGCTAGAAAACCAATCACGGTGACATGCTAGTAGTACGACCCCATTTATCAATAATGCCCCTGTTACCTTGATGAATGAGAACGTCGTAATCTAGAGGAGCTAGCAGGCCTTCTAGGGACACGCTTCGCGTGCAATACCCCTTCAAGGCTCATAAGCTTTTTGAGGACTTGCTCTAGCTGCGATGAATGCGTTACCTCCACGACAAAGTTTTGAGTAGCTTTCCCATCATGAGTAACAGCGATATCACCAGAGGTAATATTAACATCCCCTGCAGTAATGGTAGAAGAAACGCTAGCTAGTAACCCAGGTTCATTAACTGTTAAAACAGAAATGCCTGCATGATAAGTTCTATCACATGATATATCCCATTCTACATCTACAAACCTCTCCTTGTGACACTCCAAAACATCTACATTAGGACATCCTGAAGCGTGAATTGATACTCCACGTCCGCGAGTAATAAATCCAAAAATATTATCTCCTGGAACAGGGTTACAACATCGAGAAAAATGATGGAGCAGGCCACTTATACCACGAATTTTTACACTCCTATCATCATGGGAGGAAGCTTCAGGGTAAGCGTGTGGGACCTCTCCTCCCTGATCAAGAAGACTCTCTCCCTTCAAACCTTTTAGCATATGATTGACAATCTGACTTGAAGAAACTTTTCCAACAGTAACCCCACTCACCAGCTCCTCAGGTGAATTAAAGCCAATACGTTTTGAAAAATCTTCAAACTCGTGGCTACTGATGAAACCCCTGCTCACTATACCTCGTCTCCGCATTTCTTTCTCAATCAAACGTTTTCCTAGTTCAAAATTCCTTATCTTTTCTGCATTTCGAATCCAATGTTTGATTTTTGTTTTGGCTGAGGGTGTTTGAACAAATTTCAACCAATCTTTACTTGGCGTCCTCGTTGAAGACGTAACAATCTGCACTAAATCTCCACTTCGCAATACTGTAGTCAGAGGAGTAATCTTTCCATTAACCTTTGCGCCAAGACAGTGGTGTCCAATTTCAGTGTGAACAGCATAGGCAAAATCAACAGGTGTAGCACCTGCAGGAAGTTCTTTTACATCACCCTGTGGCGTAAAAACATAAATCACATCATCATATAATCCAAGCTTTACAGAATTCATAAACTGTCGATTATCCGAAAGATCACGATGCCATTCCATTAATTGCCGCAACCAAACAAAGAGCTTTTCGTCATTTACACTAACTCTGTCATTCTCCTTATAGCGCCAATGTGCAGCAATGCCTTCTTCAGCAACACGATGCATCTCTTCAGTCCGAATTTGAAACTCTATATATTCACCCCGAGGCCCCACCACTGTTGTATGCAAAGACTGATAGAGATTTGACTTTGGGCCACCTATATAGTCCTTGAAACGACCTGGGACAGGCTGCCAAAGTGAATGAATAATCCCGAGAATACTATAACAATGAGTTTGAGTATCAGTTGTTACACGAATAGCAGTAAGGTCATACACTTCATCAAAAGAAATTCCTTGTTTCTCCATTTTTTCGTATATGCTATAGAGGTGTTTAGGCCTACCTTCGACATCTCCATTAATCACAGCTTCCACAAGCTTTCGAGTAACAAACTCTATAACCTCATCAACATACGTCTCACGCTCCTGAAGCCGTTTTGATACTTTAGTCCTCAACAATTCATACTTTTCTGGCTGCAATGACTTAAGGCACAGATCTTCTAAAACATTCTTTATCCAGCCAATTCCTAGACGATTTGCTAGCGGTGCATATATTTCAAGTGTTTCCTTCGCAATAATAGTTTTTCGGCTTGACTCTAAGTGATTCAGGGTCTGCATATTATGAAGCCGATCGGCAAGTTTAATGATAATGACTCGAATATCATCTGCCATTGATAAAAGCATTTTCCTGAAGTTTTCGGCTTGCTTTTCTTCATCACTTTTAAACTCAACTTTTCCTATTTTCGTAACTCCATCAACCAAACGAGCAATCTCTTCACCAAACTCTTTCTCAAGATGCTCAAAGGTGCACACAGTGTCTTCAACCACATCATGAAGCAAGCCAGCTGCAATAGGTGGGACATCAAGCCTCAATGCACAGAGAACTGATGCTACAGCGAGGGGATGCTGTAGATATGGCTCCCCAGAAAGTCTCTGTTGACCTTCGTGTGCCCGAGACGAAAAATCGTATGCCCGTTGAAGCAAATCAACATCTGCCGTCGGGTGATAGGCTAGCACTCGCTCAATCACATCCTCAATACGGGTACATTCTAAAGCTGCTATGCCCATACGCTAGTACGCATTCACCTAATTACGATTTATATTAATTCTTTCCACCATGAATTTTTATAATCTTCGCCGAACATCTACTAGTTGCATGCGCAGTTGTTCTTTACCTTGCCACAAGTTTCGACTAACTCTAAAAGCAGCATCAACATTTCCATTCCCAATAGTACCATCCTCTAAGAGCGCACTCATTCCAAATCCAATAGCATCGTAAAAATAACCATTACGTGTACGAAACTTTATACGAAGATGGCCATTCCCTACCCGTTGAGATGAATATACGCTTACATCAGTGGAAGCCAAAATTGGCTCAGGATTTTTTGCTCCAAAAGGCCCGAGACTAGAAAGCTCATCAACTACCGCAAAAGATATTTTTTCAAGATCAACCTCAGCATCCACATTGATATGTGGCATTGGGTTTACCCCATTCATTGCATCGTTAAAAATTGAAGTAAATTCTTCACGAAACCCCTGAATATTTTCTTGCTGTATTGTTAGTCCTGCAGCAAATTGATGACCACCAAATGCATCTAAATATGTTCGACACTGACTAATACCTCTAAATAGATCAAACTCTGGAATACTACGCGCGGAACCCCTACCAATGCCATCGCCATCTACTGCAATCACTACAGCAGGGCGATAATAACGTTCGGCAATTCTAGCTGCAACAATACCAATAATACCAATATGCCAACCAAGCGCACTTATAACGACAGGGCCTATACCGTCATATGATGCCAGTAGTATTCCATCAGCTTCTAATTCCATTTCATGCTGCGTGTGTTTTCTTTCCTGATTGAGCTTATCCATTTTACTCGCAATAGTTTTTGCTTCCGATGATGAGTCCGTAGTTAAAAGACGAACACCAATAGCTGGATCATCCATCCTCCCTGCAGCATTGATGCGAGGAGCTAATGCAAACCCAATTGTCTCAGCACGACAAACTCCCGTCACCTTTGCTACATCTTTCAACGCTTTAATCCCAACTCGTTCCTTAATTGAAAGTTGCTTTAGTCCTTCACGAACTAGGACACGATTCTCATCCAACAATGGTGCCATATCAGCAATCGTTGCAAGAGCAACGAGGTCCAAACCATGTCGATCTTGAATATTTACATCATTACTATCAGCATATTTTTTGTCATATGCCATTCCAACTTTAAAAACCAAGGCTCCAGAGCATAGCCCTCTGAAGGGATAAGAAGAATCAATTCGACACGGATTGACTATTCCTAATGCTTCAGGTACAGGGTCATCACCAGGCTCATGATGATCGGTAATAATTACGTCTATTCCACACGACCCGGCAAAAGCTATTTCATCACGCGCTGTTGTCCCGCAATCGGCTGTAATTAATAGCGAAATTCCAGATTCATGGAGACGTTTAATGGTATCTACAGTGAAACCATACCCATCCCGAAATCTATTTGGAAGCTGATAATGGACCTCAAGGCCATGGGAGCGGAAGAATTCAACGTATAAGCTTGTTGATGTGATTCCATCAACATCATAATCCCCATAAATGAGTACACGCTCTTGCCTCAGAATTGCTTTTTGAATTCGGTCGATAGCAGGTTCCATATCTGGAATCAAAAAAGGGTCGTGCAATATTTCCCTCTGACTACCCAAAATATTTATTGCCTGCTCTTGATTAGTCACTCCCCTTGCAGTTAACACCGCCGCAGTGACGGTACTAATCTGTAGAGATTTAACGAGACTATTTTCTATGTCAGGTGTGCGCTGAGGAAAATTCCAAATCTTCTCGCGAACGGCGGGTGGCAAAAGACTACTCCCTAATATTCTAAGGGTAAAAGTCCGTACAAAGTTCTACATTCGTTTACAAGGCTCTTTCAACCTCGTTAATCAAAAACCATATAGGACGCACTTATACTTTCTATATCTTAATCTCAATAGCCTTGCCTTCAGTTAGGTAAGACAAGCATTGATATTGCTCTATTATAACCCTCTGGTATATCAAAAAACTCCATAAAAAATTTATGGAATCATAGTTACAATCATAAGTGCAACTATGTTAACAACTTTTATCATTGGATTGATTGCAGGACCAGCTGTATCTTTATATGGGTCACCCACAGTATCTCCAGTCACCGCAGCTTGATGAGCAAGACTTTGCTTTCCCCCATGGTGCCCATCTTCAATATACTTTTTAGCATTGTCCCATGCTCCACCACCACTCGTCATGGAAATAGCAACAAAAAGTCCAGTAACAATTGTACCTACAAGCATCGCTCCAAGAGCAACGGGACCAAGAATCACGCCAACTAAAATTGGAGCAGCAACAGGAATAAGGCCAGGAAGCATCATCTTTTTAATTGCAGCCTTGGTGACAATATCGACACATTTTCCATATTCGGGTTTAGCACTCCCATCCATAATCCCTTTAATTTCATGGAACTGCCTACGCACTTCCTCTACAACTAACCCCCCAGCTTCACCAACAGCTTTCATACACAATGACCCAAAAAGAAAAGGGAGCATTCCTCCAATAAACAGGCCAACTATCACCCATGGGTCGGCAAGGTTAAACAAAACAGCCTCTTTCCCCTCTCTGTTGTTTACAGCCCTCGCATACTCAGAAAATAATACGATTGCTGCAAGTGCAGCCGATCCGATAGCATATCCCTTTGTCACTGCTTTCGTAGTATTTCCAACTGCATCGAGTGGATCAGTTATATTTCTTACCTCTTCGGGAAGGCCTGCCATCTCGGCAATTCCACCTGCGTTATCGGTAATAGGACCAAATGCATCAATTGCAACCACAATACCAGCCATTGACAACATAGATACAGCGGCAACGCCAACACCATACAGCCCGGCTAGTTCAAAGCTACCCAAAATAGCCGCACCAATCACTACAACAGGGAGTGCCGTAGATTGAAGACTCACCGCTAACCCCGCAATGATATTTGTTGCATGTCCAGTAGTACTAGCTTGGGCAACTTCACGAACCGGCGCATACTCCGTGGAAGTGTAGTAGTCTGTAATCACAACCATGGCAAGAGTAACAACAAGCCCAATAATAGCTGCCCCAAAGTATGCAAGAGCAGAATATCCACCCACTCCATCCATCAACATATTTGTTATAGGATAAAATGCAATGCCCGACCCAACACCTGCAACTGCCAACCCTTTGTATAGAGCTGCCATGATGCCTCCGTTAGCTCCAACACGCACAAACCAAATACCAACAACTGTGGCAACAATTGCGACAGCTCCGAGAAGCAAAGGATATAAAACTGGCTCTGCTTGTCCATTGAACATTGAAAATGCTAAAACCATAGCGGCGACAGTCGTCACGACATAAGTTTCAAACAGATCAGCTGCCATTCCAGCACAATCACCAACATTATCTCCGACATTGTCAGCAATTACAGCAGGGTTTCTCGGATCATCTTCTGGAATTCCCGCTTCAACTTTTCCAACAAGATCTGCACCCACATCTGCAGCTTTAGTAAAAATACCTCCACCAACCCTTGCAAATACGCTTATTAAGCTCCCTCCAAAACCTAAACTAATGAGGGCATGAACGGCACCTTCCATCCCAGCAATATTTTCTGCAACAGCATAAAATCCTGCTACAGAGAGCAACCCAAGACCAATAAGCAATAGGCCAGTCACTGCTCCTCCGCGAAATGCAACTCGCAATGCCGGGTCCAAACCATCATGTGCATCTTGCGCAGTTCGTATATTTGCACGTACCGCCATATGCATTCCGACATAACCAGCAAGAGCTGAAGCAGCGGCGCCAATTAAAAACCCGATGGCCGTTAACATGTCTAAGGCTAACCATAAAACTACCGCAATAACACCAGCTACAGCCGCAACAGTCCGGTACTGTCGATTCAAATAAGCTCGCGCACCTTCCTGGATAGCCTGCGCAATACTTCTCATCTTTTCGTTGCCCTCATTACGTTTCAATACCCACATCGTCAGGTATAGAGCATAGGCAATCCCAATAACGCTGCATATAATTGATACCAAAACAGCCATTCCAGTTACGTCCTTCATTCTTCTAGTGCCTCCTTGAAATAAACAACATTACACAAAATATCCACAACATATGGAGAAGGCCTTCATTCTAACACAATGTCAGGGGTGAGCAAGGAGCTATAAATGTTCCCATATAGCGCATGCCATAAAAGCCCATTTATGCAGGAAAATCTTGATTTTAGCCCCTTCAGGATGTTAAAAATTACACGCAACTGTCGACAGTGACCGTTAGAAACCTGAGAAGGAACAAACGTGGCAATTCTCGAAATTAGACATTACCCTGACCCCATTTTGACTCAAAAGGGACTCGAGGTCACAGACTTCGGCGCCGAATACCAACGCCTTATTGACGATATGGTTGAGACTATGTACGCAGCGCCAGGAATTGGATTAGCCGCCAACCAAATAGGCCATGCACTACAACTCTTTATCATCGATGGAGAAGTGAAGGATCCAGGACACCCCACTATTGTAATGACAAATCCAACGGTCTTACATCAAGACGGAGAAATTTTCGAAGATGAAGGCTGCCTGAGCCTTCCCCAGTATGTTGAAAAAATTAAACGCGCTGAGAGAATTACCATGGTAGGTTTAGATCGTCATGGCAATACCTTCACCCTTGAAGGAGAAGGGCTATTAGCTAGAGCGATGCAACACGAGTATGATCACATACAGGGGATTTTAATGCTTGACAGGCTCAGCCCATTGAAACGAAGTCTCTACACCAAACGCATTAAAAAACTCGCAAAGATCCGTGCGTATGAGCAAGCCACCGTGGGCTAAGTTCTATGCGAGTTGTATTTTTTGGGACACCGCAATTTGCAGCGCCCACACTTACCACGCTTTTACGTTCTAAACACCAAGTTCTTGGAGTCATCACACAACCAGACGAACCGAAGGGGCGCGGCCATCAAGTCAGTGCACCTCCAATAAAAAATTTAGCTTTACAGGAAAACATTGAAGTTTTACAGCCAGAAAAAATCAAAGACGAACAGTTTTTCTCTAGATTGAATCAATGGGAAGCTGATGCATATATTGTGATTGCTTTTGGGCGCATCCTTCCAAAAAAAATTTTGGGAATTCCAAAATTAGGATGCATAAATCTTCATGGATCACTACTGCCCAAATACCGTGGGGCAGCACCAATCCAATGGGCCATCTGCAATGGTGAAACAAAAACAGGGGTAACATCAATACTGATGGATGAGGGTATGGATACTGGACCAATTTTGTTAAAACAATCCGTTAACATTCATCCAAGGGAACATGCCAATTCACTTGCTAGTCGCCTAGCAACCATTGGAGCAGAAATCATTCTTGAAACAATTGATCGCCTTGAAAGTAATACTCTCGTGCCTCAACCTCAAGATTCCGCTCATGCTTCTTTTGCACCTATCTTAAAAAAGACTGATGGTGCAATTCAATGGAATGCCAGTGCTTATCAGATTGAAAATCTAGTGAGAGGGATGGATCCTTGGCCTGGTGCGTATACCTACTATGGCGACCAACAATGGAAACTTTGGGAAGTTAAAGCTTTTGATTTTCCAAGTGACAACAATCCGGGTACTATTCTTGAAGCCACCCGAGACACAATTAATGTTGCCACGGGAAATGGTACTATTACAATTTATGAACTTCAGCCGGCATCACGTCGAAGAATGCCTGTACGAGCGTACCTGTCTGGACATACAATCCCTCCAGGTACTGTATTAAAAAACACTCCGCTCCCTAGAGCGGCAAACAAACAATAATAGGAGATGCTCCCATGGGTCGCTTAAAAGGAATTTTCTTGCTACTTCTTGCAAATGTCTTAATTTTTGTCACCTTATCCATCACCTTTACCGTTTTAGTTGAAATCGTCCTCCCAATTTTTGGGATAGACTTAAGAGGGTCTATTAACCAAACTATGCTCCTCTGGTCATTTGTTATAGGATTTGGCGGTGCATTTATTAGTCTGGCATTTTCAAAACAAATGGCACGAGCAATGTTGTCGTGTCAACGCATTGAACAGCCCACTTCCTCCAAAGAATCCCTAGTCCTAACCTCTGTGCAAGAAATTTCCCGTGGCATGAACATCTCCATGCCTGAAGTTTGGATATATGATGCCCCCGACCCAAACGCGTTTGCTACAGGGCCTAGTAAAAATAATTCCATGGTTGCTGTATCAACAGGACTATTGCAAAACCTGAGCGAGGAAGAAGTCAGATCTGTCTTAGCGCATGAAATGGGACATGTTCGAAATGGCGACATGCTAACGACAACCATTCTAGCAGGATTAATGAACACTTTTGTCTATTTCTTAAGCCAATTTGTTGCACGTCACGTCGCAGATCGTAATCCAATGCTCTACTTTGCTACATATATTTTTCTACAAATTGTCCTCTCATTTCTAGCAATGATTCCAATATGCTGGTTCTCACGAAAGCGAGAATTTGCTGCAGATGCTTTTGCTGCAAAAGTCTATGGGTCTTCATCAATGATCTCAGCTTTACAAACAATTGGGACTTGGGTGCAGCAATCACAAATTGAATATGGTACAAAAGATGCGTTAGCAACAATGAAGATTTCTGGAAACACAGGTGGATTTGCAAACTTGTTCTCAACTCACCCACGTATTGAGGAACGGATCGAGGCACTCCGGCGCTCTGGCTTTTGAACATATGGAACACTCTCTAAAAATTGCACCATCAATTCTTGCTGCAGATTTTGGACGCCTCGCTGAAGAGGTTGCAGCAGTGGAAGCCGCTGGTGCGGACTGGATTCACATTGATGTAATGGATGGGCATTTTGTGCCAAATATAACTGTTGGGCCAGCAGTTGTGGAAGCGATTCGCCGCATTACAAAGCTTCCGTTAGATGTCCACTTAATGATAAGCAATCCAGACAACTACCTTAAAGAGTTTTGCGGTGCTGGAGCGAATACTTTAACAGTCCATCGAGAAACATGCCCACATCTTCATCGCACAATACACGCGATAAAAGACTTGGGAGTAAAAGCTGGAGTTTCTCTAAACCCCTCTACCGAGCTTGGAACAATTGAGGAGATTGTTTCAAGTATAGACTTGCTACTTATAATGTCAGTTAACCCTGGATTTGGGGGACAATCATTTATTCCCTCGATCATGACCAAGATCCGTAAGGCAAGAGATTTAATTGATGAACACTCATCAACAGTAGAACTTGAAGTTGACGGAGGTATATCTCCTGATAACGCTACCGCTATAGTTCGGGCTGGGGCTAGAGTTCTTGTAGCCGGATCTTCAGTTTTCAATGCACCCAAGTATGACGTGGCCATTAATAATATACGCCAGGCAGGAATAAAAAGTATGCCCACGGAAACACACCGGGTATGAGCACAGAAAACCTTTCTACTCAGGAAAAGCAATCACTATCCAATCTACACCCTCTAGAAGTTTTAGTTCTTAAGGATCTACACAAAAATTCTCCCATAACGGAAGTCTCCCTCGTCGAACACACTGGCCTTGAACCTGCACAGGTTAGTATGAGTATTGGCTGGCTTCAGGCTAAAAAGTACATTCAAACTTCATCTGAATCTATTTTAAAAACGGTATCACTAACACCAACCGGGATTGAATTTTCGAAGTCTGGTTCTCTTTTAGAGAAAGTCTTTAATAGCGCGATAAAATACAAACAGAATAATACTCCCCTGACGATGAAGACACTTCAGGCAAACCTTGAGTTACAAGCAAGCGACCTGAGCGGTCCAATTGGAGCCTTAAAGAAGGAAGGGTCAATACGTATTGGTCCAGGGGGGTCACTTGAACCAACATGTCAAGAAAGCACCCTTGTTACTGAACTCCAAACGCTTATTCAGGATATCGCTCATGGTGCATCCAATTACGCTGATCGGCCTGAAACCCAAAGAAAAACTATTGATATATTTTCACAGCGCCGAGGACGTTCACAAGAGCCATTCCGAATTGATGAGACTACCATCCGCTCCTTTTCTCTCACCACAACTGGTGCTTCAATCGCCAACAATGTTTCGACCACAGGGGTGAAAGAAGGTTATGCGCAACTCACGCCAGAAATTCTCAAGGATGAGTCGTGGAAAACTAAAACACCTCGACCATATAACATTGCACTTCGTCCTCCAAGAATTGCTGTTGGGAAAAAGCATCCCTATCGAGCATTCCTAGATAAAGTCAAAGTGAGATTGGTGAGTATGGGTTTTGAGGAGATGCGTGGCCCAATTGTTGAAAGCGAATTTTGGAATATGGACACGCTTTATATGCCACAATTTCACTCAGCTCGGGATATCCATGATGTATATTTTGTAAAAGACCCCTTATATTCTGAATCAATTTCAGAACCATATATCAGTCAAATTGCCCAAACCCACAGAGATGGCTGGACAACTGGATCACGTGGATGGGGCTACCCTTTTAATGAAAAACGTACTCGCCGCCTTGTACTTAGAAGCCAAGGAACTGCGGTATCATCACGCACACTCTCCGCAAAACCAAAAATTCCAGGAAAGTATTTTTCTATAGCACGATGCTTTCGATACGATCAGATAGATGCAACTCATGCGACAGACTTTTTTCAGACGGAAGGGATTGTATTAGGTACCACTATAACTTTTGAAACCCTTTTAGGATTACTAGAACTCTTTGCCAAAGAGATGGCTCAAGCAAAAAAAGTAAAATTTGTACCAGCGTATTTCCCTTTTACCGAACCTTCAGTAGAACTTCATGTTGAACACCCGAAACTGGGTTGGATGGAACTCGGAGGTGCAGGCTTATTACGACCAGAGGTTACACATCCCCTAGGCGTAAAGGTTCCAGTTATTGCGTGGGGGCTGGGATTGGATCGTATGGCAATGGTTGCACTTGACATTCATGATATCCGAGACCTTTTCACATCAAATCTCGACCTCATCCGTCAAAAACCACTACCATTTTAATATCTATGCCTACCATTGATTTTCCAAAAAGAGACTTAGACATACTCATTGGACAGCCTTTCACTCTTACGGAGCTGGACAAATGGTTATTGCTAGTCAAAGGAGAGATTAAAAGCTATGACGCTGATAAGGATGAGTTAAAAATTGAACTTCAAGATACAAACCGCCCTGACCTCTGGTGTGCCGAAGGGATTGCACGGCAAATCCGAATAAAAATCAATGAAGGCCCTCACCACTATTCATTCTTCAATCCTACAAAAAAAAATATTGATAAAATTATGGTCGCGCAAGGCCTAGATACAATTAGGCCATATATTGCAGGGTTTAAAGCAACGGGATACACACTTTCAGAACAAGGATTGGCACAACTGATACAAACGCAAGAGAAACTCGCTGACATATTTGGGCGAAAACGAAAAAGCGTATCAATTGGAGTCTATCGGCTTAATCCTATTCAGTTTCCTATCACCTACACCCTGACAAATCCCGATACTACACGTTTTACTCCATTGGGATTTGAAGAACCTATGACACTAACAGAAATTATTAAAAATCATCCAAAAGGCATTGAATATGGAACCTCACTGATTGCCTCTAATGGTAAACACCACTTTCCAGTGCTAATGGATTCAAAAGGCACAATACTATCTTTCCCTCCTATAATTAATAGTAGTGAAGTTGGGGAAGTACGCGTAGGAGATCAAAACTTATTTATTGAGGTTACTGGGACAGATCTCCGCATGGTACTACAGGCAATTAATATTTTTGCGGTAAACTTTGCTGATCGTGGGGCAAAAATTGATCCCATTAAAGTTATTTACACAGGTCCAACAGAATTAGGACAGGAATTCCAAGTACCTTATAACTGTTCACCAGAACTAGAAGTTTCCCAAGAAAACGTTAGCACTGTCCTTGGAAAATCATTAACCCTAAAAGCTGCAAAACAGGCCCTAGTGGAATATGGCTATCAGGTCAAAACACGGGGAAAAGTTCTTTCTGTAAAGCAGCCATCCTATCGTGATGATCTTATGCATCCTGTAGATGCTATCGAAGATGTCGCAATTAGCAATGGCTATAATACCTTTCCGGCCACTCTTCCTTCGGAGTTTACCGTAGGAGGAATCTCAGAATCTGAAAAAATATCAGATAAAGTTAGAGAACTTATGCTGGGTTTTGGGTTTCAGGAGACTCTTTCAAACATCTTAAGCTCAAAAGATGATCTAATTATGAAAATGAACCTTAAAAATGAACATATTATTGAAGTTGATAATGTCATGTCACTTACATACAGCTGTGTTCGGCAATCTATTATCCCTTCTTTACTACGGGTTGAGGCTGCATCGTCACATAGTTTTTACCCACATAGAATCTTTGAAGCAGGAGAAATTGTTCAACCCAATCAAAAAGCAGAAACTCGGGCAGATACACTGAACGGAGTTTGTGCTCTCCTAGCACATCCTAACGCAAACTTTTCAGAAATGCATTCCTATGTTGATCAACTTTTCTACACTCTTGGCTTAATATATAAAATTGAACCAACTTCACATGAATCATTTATAGAAGGACGTGTCGGGAACCTAGTCATTGGAGAAAAAACATGTGGCCTTCTTGGCGAACTCCACCCTCAAGTGCTTTCCAATTGGCAAATTACAATGCCATGCACGGTTTTTGAATTAATTCTTGATGTCCTTCCCAAAAGCCATACCTCTTGACTTCAAACATTTTCGATATAAAGTCCACTTTCAATGGTCCAAAGATCTCAAGGACTTAGGTTACTCCAAGTTTCTCAAAAAAAATTACATACAAGTACATAACAAGAGTAAAAGCTTCAAACATCTTTACCTTAGAAAGGGGCCACCACATTCTACATCTCGTCCTTCATTTTATTACTCCTGCAATTGTCGCAAAAATTGCGTTTCCAAAAAACTACTTTTTTAGCTATTTAGTTATGGTTTCAACCATGCTTGTCGACCTAGACCACCTTATCGCCATTCCAATTTATGACCCTGAAAGATGCAGCATTGGGTTTCACCCACTCCATGAACCAATGATAATTGTGAGCTATCTAGTTCTCAGTTTTATTCCAAAAACTCGTTTACTCGGGGTAGGGCTAGTTATTCACATGAGCCTTGATTCTATCGACTGCTTTATAACAAATGGCATATGGTATACGCCTTAAAATACTATAGGCGTTTACGCACACATGTGTAGCTTAGCTTCAGAAACTCGATTTAATAGTACCGACTCGTTGCGCAAAACATGCCCACTCTGCTTCACACTCCAAACGAATAGACTCTGCACAGACAATCATCGTGATTACCTTCGCTGCCAAAGATGTCAGCTAACATTTGTACCACCCATATATCATCTATCAATTGAAAAAGAAAAAGCTCGTTACGATGAGCACAAAAATAGCCCAGAAGATCCCCAATATAGAGAATTCCTAAGCAAATTACTAATCCCTATGGTTTCAAAACTCACCTTAGGTGATCAAGGCTTAGATTTTGGATCTGGTCCAGGCCCTACACTCTCAATCATGTTTCGAGAAGCAGGGTATCCCATGGAAATTTATGATTATTTTTATGCTCCAAATACTGATGTATTGAACAAGCAGTATGACTTTATTACTGCGACTGAAGTCATTGAACATCTTCGCTACCCAATACAAACACTAAATCTTCTATGGAAGATTTTAAAACCTGGGGGGGTTCTTGGAATTATGACGGAAACCGTACCAGATCATAAACTATTTTCTGAGTGGTACTACAAACGTGATCCAACTCATATTTGTTTTTTTTCATATGCAACATTCACTTGGCTTGCAAAAAAATTAAATGCTGCAGCACAAACACAAGCAAGAAATATAATGCTACTTTCGAAACCTGTTTTTAAATAAGGGAAAAAGGATTTAACCTAATGGCTAAAAAAGGGAGGATATAATAACTATTTATAATTCGAACGTTTTCCTAATCTCACGAAGCAGTGCAATATTTTCAGTGTGCCCTGTTTTTCGTGCATTAATTTCCCCACTAATTGGCCTCCCCAGCAAATAAAAGTCTCCCATTATGTCAAGTATTTTGTGGCGTGCAAATTCTTCTGGAAATCGTAGTGGCGTATTAATTACTCCATGATCTGAAACCAAAATAACGTTATCAAGCTTTCCCCCTTTAGCAAGGCCCATTTCCTCAAGGGCACTTACTTCATTTAAAAACCCAAACGTGCGTGCGGGTGCTATCTCATCACGAAACCTACTTGAAGACTCAAGCTCAAAAGTATAAACCTGCTCACCAACCGGCGGGGGATGCGATAAGTGGTAAGTGACTTTAAATCCCTCATATGGAGAAATAGAAATTTGAGCATCTCTCCCATCAGTAACACTGAAAGTTTGATTAATAACAATCTTCCCTAAGGTTCCCCTTTGTTCTTCAATACCCGCAGAGTCAAGTAGCTCACAAAATTCACTTGCAGAGCCATCAAGAATAGGAAGCTCTCCTTCAACTTTTACTAAAAGATTTGTAATACCATAAGCATGTAGAGAGGACATAAAATGTTCAACAGTACGTATCCTCCTACCATCCTTCAAAAGAGTAGTGGCATATCCAGTAAAGTCGACATTATCAAGATGCGCTTCAACAGCTCCATCCCCTGCAAGACTACTAAACCTAATACCTTGGTTTAGTCCGAGTGGTTGGAGAATTAAGCCAGTTCTTACACCACTATGTAACCCTACCCCACCTATCACAACACTCTTTGCAATTGTCCTCTGGGGTACTACCGATAGCCGCTTACTATCATCATATCGACTGTGAATCGTTGGGCTTACCGGTGATCTATCATCCACCTTTGCCACTGTCGTCCCAACAGCTCCCTTCACAGCCTGGACAAGACCATCTAATGAAAGCGGCTTTTCAAGAAAGTCTCCTGCACCTAAACGAAGGGCGCGAACAGCCGTATCAATAGTCCCATGGCCAGTAATAAGTATAACAGGCATTTTCGGTCTCAATGCCTTGAGACGAGTCAGAAGTGTTAACCCATCTTCATCAGGCATCCATACATCAAGCAGAACGAGTGAAGGATTACACTGATCCACTGCGGCTAATGCATCACGTCCTCGAGAGGCAGTCACAACACCAAATCCTTCATCTTGAAGAATTCCAGAAACAGATTCAAGAATTGCTATTTCGTCGTCAACAATAAGGACAGTATCAGACATTGATTCCCCTCAAAAGCATGTTCTCAAACATTACTACCACTTTCTATCATTACAATCAAAAGACCTTCAGTCGTAAAAATTCCATCGTCACTCACCCACTTCTATGAGATACTCTCTATAATCGCTCACAATTTTCCCTTACAGAAAGCTCCATTGCAAATGTAGTTCCAACAGACTTATTATTCAATACTCTAATATACCCGTGATGATCAGTAATAATTCGATTTACAATTGCTAACCCTAAACCCGTGCCATTCTTGGTATTTGAAAAGTATGGCAAAAACAGCCTATCACGATCTTCAGGTTGAATTCCTTTTCCTTCATCTTCGACCTCTACATGGACTTTATGCTGCTGTGCATCATAGCGTGTTCGCACCTGGATTTGACCTTTATGATCCATCGCCTCAATTGCATTTTCAAAAAGGTTAACGAACACACGCTTCATCTGTTCACGATCAATGGGGATCAGTGGCATTCTATTGTCAAGACTATGAGTTACCTCAACATCACGCTGAGCCGTTGTATAAAGCATACTGACATCACGAATTACATCATGGAGAGACTCTCTTTCCATAATAGGCTCTGGCATTCGAGCAAAAGTAGAAAATGAGTCGACCAGCCGCATCAAACTCTGAACCTCCTTAATGATGATACCTGTCGCATCCTGAACTGTTTGCTGAATTCTATCAGCACCTTCTAGAGATTTTTTTCGAAGTCTCTGAGCAGAAAGTAGAATGGGAGTTAGTGGGTTTTTAATCTCATGTGCCATTCTCTGGGCAACTTCACGCCATGCGGCCATCTTTTGTGCTTTAACTAGCTCAGCATTACTAATACGCAAGTCATTTGCCATAGTATTAAATGACTCTACAAGTGTTCGCATTTCTCCATCAGCCTTTGCGTCGATATGAATCCCAAGGTTTCCAGAAGCTACCGCTTTCGTACCCTCAGCCAACTTTTCTATTGGTACAGTAATGCGCCGAGCAAGATAGACCCCAAACCATGCCGCAGAAAAAAGAATTGCCATTGCGATCACGGCAAAAGAAACAATATATGATGTCTTAATAGGATTCTTAAATGCTTTGAGTTGTCGGTAATCCTCAAGCGAACTGACAATTGCCTCTCCCCTTGTTACAACCGTATCAGGTATTATTTTATACGCAACTACAATTGCATGATCGATCCCTTTATCATTTACTTTAGCCAAAGATTCAAGAGAAATTGGAATGGCAACAAGCATAAGTTGTCCAAAAGAAGTACTTTCAAATAACAACTCCTGCGTGCCAGAAATGGCCTGCTCAAGCACAGGTTCAATGGGATGGACTAACTCCCCATCAGGAAAATGTGGATTAGTCGACGAACCAAGCAACTCCATCTGTGGAGACCATATCTCTACAGCCGCAAGACCAAATTCAATCCGTTTACGATCAAGAATATCACGTAAACCCTCTGTCCGTCCTTCTAAAAGCAACGTGCTCCGGATAATGTCATCACGCACAGCCTTTCCACTACGTTGTATTTCCGTTTTCTGATCTTGGTAGTAACTTTCAGTTATCCCGAGTGCATCATCCAACGATTGTTCAACTTGAATACTAAACCAGTTATTAACACTATTAGTTAATAAACCACTAGCAACAAGAAATAAAAGGCCAGAAGGTATAAGTGAAAACCCTACAAATGCCCATATAAGTTTTGACTGAAACCCTGATCCATAGTAACGCTCAAAAAATGCTTTAATGAGGTTACGGGAGAGAAGCAAGGCAAGCAAGATAAATAAAATGAGATCGACGTTCAGCATAGTTAATACAAGAATATTGCTTGGAATATAAGGCGTGTCACCAGTCCATTCGTTTAACAGATAGGTAAGTCCAAGACATGGGACCAAAAAGATAAGTGTTATCCAAACTGGTCGAAGGTTTAGCTTTGATTGAAGAGAAGCATCCAGATCATCATTTTTATTTTTTGATGATCTTATATCTGTAGCCTTTAAACCTTTATCCACTGACATTGTACACCCAGTCAAGCAGCTCCAGATAGCGATTTAAAACGCATGGCCAAGAGTAAAATGAAGCTGCGCTGGAGATTCCCCAGCCTCACGTCTAAGTTTATAGCCAAAATCTAATCTAAGTGGACCAACCGGAGTATTATACCTAATGCCAGGACCCACTGAAAATTTCATATCGTGAAAATCTATATTTCGTGCATCTCTCCAAACATTTCCACCATCAAGAAATACCACGAGTCCCACCGCACGAGGTAATGCAACTCGGAACTCAGCATTTGATACAAACATTGCATTTCCACCTGTTGGAATACCATCTACAACAGTTTGTCCAGTTACACCAAGAGTATCTTGATCATACCCTCGAACTGTGTTTCTCCCTCCTGCAAAAAACCTCTCAACAATAGCAACCCGTGAAGTATCACCAAACCTTTCGGTATACCCTGCTCTACCTTGCAGCGCGAGAACAACTCGTTTTCCAATAGGCGAAAACCAGGCAGTCTGCCCCGTGAACTTATAAAACTGGTCTTCCGATCCTAGCATTTTTGCAGACTGTTTTAGAGATAGCGCATGAAATGATCCTTCCGTTGGATTAAAAGGATCATTACGCATATCCCAAATAATTGATGGCATAAGACTTGCTATAGTTATTTTTTGTCTGTCATCAGGTAGCCCAGCAAGCCGGCGAGCTGCAATGATTTCATCACGAACTTTAAAAATATCATCAATCTCATACCGATATAGTATAGTCGCAGTCATATTCTCCGTTAGACGAGACTCAAACCCAAATGCCGTTCCAAATGGTTGTTTATATTCATAAATTGTCAGCCTATCAAAAGAAAGCAAATCTGTTGCAACCCGTTCTTCCGTCAGATAAGAAACAGTTGCAACTGCATCCAGTGGTTGTCCAAGAAACCATGGCTCTCGATATCGTAAAGCATAACGTTGTTCAATTTGACTAATCTCAGCCCGCGCTCCAATCGTTCTACCCGTACCAAAAAGATTTGAATGAGACACATCTACAAACCCTCTCGCACCTTCAACATCACCGAAACCAACACCAAACTCAATTGTTCCGCCAAATTTCTCATCAACATTAACCGTCAAATCTTTGGTACTTTCCAATGTATTGGGCCTATTAATTTTTATTTCTACATCATCAATATAGTCTAAGTTTTTGATCTGACCTCTACTCCTGGCAAGTGCGTACGGATTAAGTCTATCTCCAGAACGAACACTCAACTCACGTGCCAGTATGGAATCCAACGTTGTATCATTACCTTCAAATTTAATTTTCCCAACAGTAACTGGCCTTCCCTCTTTAATACTATAATTGACCACAACTCCACGATTCGAATACTTCTTAACCACATTAGCTGCTATTTCTGAAAACCTATATCCCCTTTCCTGGTAGATTCTAAGAAGCTGCGTACGACCTTCTTCAATAACTACTGGAGTAACGGGCATTCCTGGACGCATAGAAAGTACTTCAAGCAGCTTATTTTCAGGCATTGTCACATTACCTGTAATTTCTACATCTACCAGAATGAGTTGTACTCCTTCCTCAATTCGAAAATGGATGTTCGCCTCAGCAGGAATTAGATCCTCACGATAACGTATAGTATGTTTTACCCTGACAGCAGGGAAGCCCCTCTCGCGATAGAAAACTTCAATAGCTCTCCTATCATTTTCTAACTGACCTTCTCTTAATAGAGGTTCAGAGAACCAACGGGTGTCGTAACTCCCTATCAAGTCCTGTAATACTGAAGTTGAGATAGAGCTGTTTCCAGTAATTTTAACTTCCCCAATAGATACTGGAACACCTTCATCTATCACCATAGAAACTTTAGTTACACCTAGCGATTCTACAACCTCATGATGTACACGAACATTCACAAATGGATAACCTGAATTCCTATAAAATGACATCAAAACTCCACGACTAGCTTCGAGAGCATCTTGATCAAGAACTCTTTTTGAACCAAAATTAAGCTGCTCATTTAATACAGCGTCACTAAATGCGTAATTTCCATTCAAAATAACCTGCAATCTAGTACCTGCATGAATCCAAATTCTGATTGATACTGCTTGTAATTGCTCATCGTATTGAATATCTGGCAAACCAACCGTCACATCAAAGTAACCTTCACTATGGTAAAGAGCCCTAAGATCTCGAACGTCTTGCCTGACAACATCCTCATCATATGGATCTCCAATGCCAGTAGAAATCGTATCGTTAAGCGTAGAAAGCGCTAATACCAGGCTTCCATGAAATTGAATATCTCTAACAGTTGCACGAGGTCCCTCATCTATAGCAATCTTTAAACTCGCCTCCGTCCCACGTTCTTTCCAACGCAACTCCGTTGCAAACGTCGATTGAAAATACCCAAAAAAACGATAGGTCTCCTTTAGTACTTCTACAATGCGTCCCTCGAGGTGTTCTGAGAGTAAGCTTCCAATTTCAATACCAATCTCATCTCTGAGCTGATCGGTAGAAATTCCATTATTCCCTTCAAACAGTATCTCAACAACTCTTGACTTTGGAACTGTTAACACTTTTAAAATCACGCCATTACCAACATGGCCATCCAATTTGTAAAGTTCAATATCAACCATCACATCTTTTAGTGGCCTAGATCGATAAAGAAGACCTACCGCATGTCTGGCACGTTTTGAAGAGTATAAATCCCCCACACGTAAATCAAACAATTCAGCAAAATCCTGTTCTGTAACAACAGGACGGGTGCTTAGAGACTGATGTTGGATTTCTAGAATCTCAAGCCCTTCAAACGAAACCTCAGATGCCTGCATTTCGCTTGGGACAAGGAGCGCGAGGAGAACAAAAAACCTACAGATACATCGCTCATGGAAAATCAATAGTAAACCTAATATCCCCGACAACCCGCCCTTCTTCATTACGTTCACCAACAAATGAAAATTTATCTGAAACAGGATACTTTAGTCGAATAAGTTGCTCATCAGCTGGCACAGCTGGGGTCGAGAGCAATGCGTACAAACGATTAGCTAGAACTTGTTTTTCTGCCTCGACACGATGACTTAGAAGCGTTCGAGCCGCCCCATCACTAGCAAGAGGAGAGGTCAAAGGCTTCGCCGAATCATCATGACGAAACTCTGGAAATGACTGCATACGTCTAGCGTTATCGTCCTTTAGATATGCAAGAATAACATCTTCACTCAGCGGTGGATTCGATGCAAATGAAATGTTAACCTTGTCATCAATTCCACTAACAAAAAGATCAACATCATGAGAACGAACAAAACTCTTCGCATGCAACGTATATAACGCGCGATGATCTTGCTGTGATACAAAATCGATGCTGGCGTCCAATACGTCAAACTGGCGCTTTCCAATAAATATGCCTCCCCCACGAGAACCAATCCGTCCTAAAAATTCTGGTTCTTGCAAAGTACCCTTTACTAAAATATCTATATCTAGGGGTAAACGTAACAGCGGGTTCTGAAGGTACAATCCATTTTTCCCTACTGCATGAATATCAACTTCTACAGGATGTTGGAAATGAGGCCCTACAGGAGAAGATAGTAATGGTTGAAAGTTATTGACAAGAAAGTCTGTTACAGTTCTCCGTGCATTAGATTTAATCCTCTCCACGGTTATATCCCCAGCAACCTTCTGGAGATGGTTCCCTCCCTCAAAGCGGAGATCACCATCTAAACTACCAATGAGACCAGGTTCTGTTGAATATTCGACATCTGCTAGTTTTGCATTGACACTAAAATCTTTTAACTTCCAGTCGGTGACCAGAGCTAAACCATCTCCATGAATTACTCCTCCACCATAGCCCCCATTAAAAGAGTCTATCGAGATATTTTCCCCATTAAACTGCATGCTCATATCAGATATAAGAATTGGTTGTTCAGAAAACCTTGAACGTAACAAAAGATGATCTATCCCATACGTACCAACTATTCTTGGCTCATCCCATTTGCCTTCAATGGCTATATCAATTTTTCCAATTCCACGCTCAACACTGATCCCAGTCGATAAAAATTGTGCAATACGAGGATTTAAATCTCCGGTAAAATTGAGTCCATATTTTTCAAGTGGGATTACATACCCAGCTATATTAGCTGAGGTATCCTCCCCCAAAAACCTTAGCTTGTTAATTGTTAACACACTATCTTGAAAAATCGCTTCAACACGTCCATCACTCTGAATCTCATATTCGTTAACACTTGCACGAACGATCGGAAATTGAGCAACAAGAGAAGATTTATTCCACTCGACAATAGAACCTGAAGCTTGCAAATCTCCAGTAAGCTCTAGAGAAGCTTTCTCAACAGTAGGAATAAGCCCATAAAGCAGGGCCGATCCATCAAAATCAGAAAAATTAGCAGATACGGTGAAGGGTACTTGCTCTTTCCAATTTATTGCTGCATTTACCTGAACCCCTCTATCAAAAGAAGAGACTAGTGTGGAAGAAGAGTTACGAGTTTGGATATCCGCATGGCCATTTCCAAAAAACACATCACCATAACGAAACTTATGAAACTTTACCTCACCATGGATAAGAGGCCTATCCAGACTTCCTGAACCTACAAGATGAATACTTACTTTACCATTTAGTCCTGGGAGGTAATTTTTGACCCAACTTATTTTCTGAGCATTCAGTCCACTACCTCGTAATGAACCGCGAAAATTACCATCAAATCCAATCTGACCTCTTCCTTCAAATACACCAAGCCCTTGTCTTAGCTCAAGCTTTGTAAATGTAGCTCCCTCGGGTTTCAATAAAAAGTCTACTATCCCTTCATCAAATTCTTCCCCAAATAATATCCCCTCAGAAAATGACAACGCCCCTTTTATTAAATAGCTATCTAAGTTATCAATATGGACAAACATCGTTCCATTTGCCCGCTCAGGAATTGGAAACTCACGATCCAGCAAAGCGATAACATCTCCAGGAGAAGCGTTCTGACTCGTAAGCACAAGATCAATAGATGGGAACCTTCTCCCTCCCTCAAATAATATTTTCCCTTGAATATCAAAGAATCCAGCCCCTTTTCGAAAAATAGCCTTTGGAATATCAATTTCTCCATCAGCATATGTAAGCGTCATCCAACCAGAATCAATATACCGATCTCTAAACATTAGATTTACAACATTTACATGCGCGTTTAACTTCGGCCTCAGTATTGTCCCTGTAATACTTCCCTGAAGGTCTAATTTTCCAGAGAATAGCTCTGTAGTATCCACATGCTCTGAAAAGCTTCCAATATCGTGAGTAAAACCACTAACCACAAGGTCTAGTTTACTATCTTCAAGAGACCCAGAAAGTTCAATTTCCCCTTCTGTCCCAGTATATTGAAGCGCAAACTGAGTATCTATCGGCTGTTGTGTTTCCCACTTTGTCTGTATCGATCCATGAACATTTCCGTTAAAAATATTTGTTTCCAATTCATCTACCTTAAGCTGTCCATCTTCAAGGCGAAAACTCCCTTGAACATCACTTAGAGTTGTGCTGGAAAGGCGTAAATTAGTCACGCCAAACACCCCACGAGTGCTAACTTTTGGCCACGCTCCAACCAGTTCGCCTTTGACATGAAGAATACCATTGGGCCTTTCACCAAAACTTGAGAAGTCATCAAAAGTACTTAGTGTATAGAGATTTTCAAAACTGCTTTTCCCATCTGCATAAATTTCTAAAATAGGCGCATTGGGATTACTAATATTTCCATGGAACACGATATCGCCTAATGTTCCTCCGACTGAAAAGTTTTTTATTTCTACCTGATGCGGCTCAAATACCATTGTCCCCTTGGTTGGGGAAAAATTAATTTTACCCTTAGCTACACCAACTGCCTGAAGTGCTGCAGACCCTTCAGTAAGATCTACATGAAATGTTTCCATTGCAAAATCAGATCGTAACCTCCCCGCCATCTCAGTCATTACCCAATGGTCTACCAAATTACTATCTGAATTAGCCTCAAGTGTAAGGTTCAGATCTTTAAAAGCAACGTCACGCAAAACAACCTCACGAGGCCAATATTCACTCAATAAAAAAGGAATTCCTAATGGTGCTGATGGGCCAATACGATTTGGTATATTACGAAGAGATACATCAACTCCCGTAATAGTGATAGCTGGAAGAATTAGCGTTTCCGTAAGAAGAGACCATGGACTGAACTTCATATTAATCTGCTCAATATGCACAGCTTCGTTCAGTACATCAATTGAATCACCAAACGGTGGAATCACCACCTCCCTCAGAGTAAGCCGTGTTGGAAGTAGAGTTAACTGGACTGTTTTGACAGTAACGTCAGGGCCAAGATGGGTTCGTAATGGTGTAATAACTAAGTTCTGAATCCTGTCTGTGAAGAGTCCACCAGATAATAGAAGGTTGACTACCAGCCACAGCCCAAGACCAAGTAAAAGGATGGCAACAATAGGATGTTTTGTTGACATGAAATATTATCCCTCCACACAACTCAGGAGGCGTATAATCAGGAGACTATTTTTTCGCTGCAGCCCGCTCGACGTACGTGATTCGGAGGGTATAGAGCATATCTTTGAGTAATGAATCTTCCTCAGAGGTAAGATTTCCCTGAGTTTTCTCCTGAAGTAGAGACAAAATTCCAATAATTTCACTTGCCTGTTGAAGATTTGGCGGACTGGGTTCCGCTCCCTCCTTTTCCTCTCCACCAAGCAACATTACCGCTGAAGACGCAAGCGAATAAACAAAAGACTGAAAGGTAACTTCTCGGGGATTGGAAGAGTGTTTAATGTCTGGAGAGACCGTAGGGTCCTCAGAAGGAGGAGAAGGCTGGGTGGCCTCCTCAACATCAACAGTTTGGGGTTGCGATTGAGCGTCTTCAGCGCTATCCTCATCATAGCGCGCACGACGGTCCTTAATGACGAACCCTTTCTCTTCCTCCTTCTCAGCTGCCATGCTATAAGCCAGATATACCTAATATGAGAAAACAAGGAAAAGCTAACACAGTGTATGCCCCTTTGCAAGGTTCTAGCCACGCTAATTCACAAACTATCATTGCCCCTTTAGGCCTGATAGGCATTAAGGTATGATGACTCAGAGGTAAAGGAACAAAACCAAGTCTTTTGATTATCTATGCAACGAAACGGCAAATGAAAATCTGGAAAAAATACTCACAAGCCACTTCTATAGTGGCTAATATCATGCTAATGGCCGCAGGGCTAACCTTTGCCACTGGATGTGCTTCAACACCCAATTCCGAAGACATGCTTTCACACAACCTAGATCAGAATGGATCTACCTCAGCCGACAACACATATGCGGAAAACTTTGAAGACCCCTTTGAAGACCCTTTTGCTGACGACATGGGAAGGACCAACCCCGACATTGTCTATCGCGATCCATGGGAATCAACAAATGTCAAAACATTTGAGTTCAACAGAAAATTTGACTTTTTCTTTCTTAAGCCGGCCGCATCTACATATGATTTTATAATGCCAGATGCAGTCCAACATGGGATTAAGAACGTATTCACAAACTTAGCGATGCCACGACGTTTTTTTAATAGTATATTTCAGGGTAAATTTGAGGGTGCCGGACAAGAATTTGCACGTTTTACTATTAACACAACTCTAGGTGTCGGAGGATTGTTTGATATAGCATCACATCCAATTTTCGGCATCGAACCAAGTAACGAAGATACAGGACAAACATTTGCTGTCTGGGGTGCAGACTCAGGACCGTATATTGTCCTCCCACTCTTAGGAGCATCATCGGTTCGAGATAGTATTGGCTTGCTCTTTGATGCAGCACTTGAACCCCTTACGTACATTTCCTTCCTAATCCTCCCCTCAACAGCTGGTTGGGCAACATATGGAGGAGAAGTAACCAACGATCGATCTCTACACCTCGAGGCCTTTGATAACGTTGAAACGACATCATTAGACTTTTATACTTCTGTCCAAGATGCTTATTTCCAATACCGAGAGGCTGCCATTAAACAGTAGTGGGAATTTACTGCAATGACACTCCAAACCGAAGCATTATTTCCTGAATATGAGAAAGAGCAACACATCCTCCATACAACAGGAATCCTCCCTTCACAAACCATTTTCCAGCTTACTGAAAAAGGCTACCTCAGTGCAGATAGCCCAATTACGGAAAAACAAATTCAGCCTGCAAGTATAGATCTACGTCTAGGTCCAAAGGCATACCGGATCCAAGCAAGCTTCCTACCCGGATCACAGTATAGAGTAATGCAGAAACTGCAAGAATGGTTAATAGCAGAAATTGATATTACGTCACCAACCGTGTTTGAAAGAGGTTGTGTTTATATTGTACCTCTAATGGAGTCAATGAACTTACCCAACGACATTAGCGCAAAAACCAACCCCAAAAGCACTGCTGGTCGATTAGATATTTTCACTCGCTTAATCACTGACGGAGCAACTGAATTTGAACAAATCCCCAACGGTTATAAAGGCCATTTATATGCGGAAATTGTACCAAGAACCTTTCCCATTGTTCTTACCCAAGGTGATTGTCTAAATCAGCTTAGACTCAGTCGAGGAAAGCCTCCATCCTTTGACAGTCGCCTACAAAAACTTGATGAAAAAGAGATTTTAGTTTATGAGGACGGAGATCGTCCAAGCGAAGCAATAATCAAAAATGGCTTAAGGATATCCATCAATCTACAGGGATCATCAGATGAACACATAATTGGTTATCGTGCAAAGAAAAATGCTCCTGCTATAGATTTTCAAAAAATTGATGAATACGAACCAAATGATTTTTGGGATATCATTGCAAATATAAAGAATAGCAGCCTGATCTTAAACCCCGATGATTTTTATATTCTTGGATCAAAAGAAAAAATTCGTGTGCCCCCACATTATGCGGCAGAAATGGTCGCATATGATTCATCAATTGGAGAGTTTCGCATTCACTATGCCGGATTCTTTGACCCCGGCTTTGGTTATGGTGAAAGCGACATCAAAGGAACACATGCTGTCCTCGAAATTCGATCCCATGATGTCCCATTCATTATTGAAGATGGCCAAATAGTGGGAAGACTAATCTATGAGCGACTTATGTCTCCATCAGAAAAAATATATGGTGTAAATATTGGTTCCTCATACCAGCGCCAAGGCTTATCACTAAGTAAACAGTTTCGCCGCAATTGATGTTTATATCGCAGCATCCGCTGCCTAAAGATCAAAGTACAACACAACCAGCTCACCCACAAATCCTAACAAAAAACTTTGTCCTGGCATTTGCAGGTCACCTCTGCACAGGAATGGCATTTTGGCCATATATCCTTCTGCCTCTCTTCCTAGGAAATTTAGGCTATGGCAGTTTTATGATTGGAGTTCTGATGGGTATCGCATCCGTCTCCGGAGTTCTAGTCCGACTGTGGGTTGGCAGCGAGCTTGACCGTCGAGGACGAAAACCCCTTCTCATTGGAGCGGCAACACTATTTGTTATTGTCAACCTAGGATATATATTTGTAACCACAAGTGGCCCACTAATCTACGCACTTCGTCTACTCCACGGGCTTTCTGTTGGCCCACTGTTCGCAGCAATAATGACATTTACTGCAGATATAATACCAGAGAAAAGACGGACAGAAGGCCTTGCATATTTTGGTATTGCAGGGCATCTCTCAGGCGCTTTAGGGATAATACTTGGTGAATGGTTGATTCAAATTGGAGGTTTTAAGGCCCTCTTTACATCTGGTGCAATTATGAGTTTAAGTGCAGTCATATTTTTTGCACTACTTACAGAAAGAAGGTTTGAACAAAGGATAGAATCTAGCCAAAGTGTCTGGAAAACTATAACCAATAAAAATCTCGTTGGGTTATGGATGATAAGTCTCGCCTTCTCACTTGGATTGGCGTCCTATTTCACATTCCTTAAACCCTTTGCAGAGTCAGTATCCTTAAAAAATATTTCATTCTTCTTTACAACTTATTCCAGCATTGCTGTATTCATCAGAATATTTGGTGCTCGATTACCTCAAAAGATCGGTGAAGCTTTTGTATTAACATTTGCACTAGGATGTCTCGCCACTGGGACTTTCCTAATCGTTTATATTCCAAATATCTGGGGGCTAATGCTAACAGGAGCATTATGTGGAATCGGGCATGGATACGGATTTCCTATACTCTCTTCAGTTATTATTGCCCGTACAGATGATAAAACAAGGGGAAGCGTCATAACGTTTTACACCTTACTGTTTGATGTAGGGTTTTTAATTGGCGCCCCGTTATGGGGACTATTGGTAAGTCTTGCTGGGTACAAAGTGATGTTCGCAATCGCAAGTACAGTAGTCCTCATAGGAACTATACTGGCTCCCAGGTCCATCGTACAAAACGATTACACCCAGACCACTATATATCAGAAAAAATAGCATCCCATAGGGCAATCCTACTAAGCAAAGCCTCCCGAGCCGCTTGCTCAGCTTCATCCCATTTCTCTCGCTCGTCACCACATAACTCTTCCATCATAGCGCGAGCCATAGGGCCATGCCGATCACCATCATGAGTGACATGCCTATTTAAATAGTATAAGAGCTTTGCCCACTTTTGAGGTGCGCTAGCAGCTAGTTGCTGGACGAACTTACGAAACATATCTGGAATGACATCTTCTCGTCCATATGCAAAAACAGCTGCTATTCTGTAAATATCCTTTGATTGCGCTATATCAATTGTCTTATGAACAAACGCTTCAACGCCGGATGGAAGATTAGAGCGTGTTAACGCAACATCAAACGGAATACCTTCCTTTAGTGATGAAACAACATCATCAATAGGCTTTTGATCTGCCCCACATTCTTCCATTGCCTCCCTGTATAACTCATAGTGAGACAAATGACGTCCGTCAATTGTGACATCGCTTTCTTCATCAAGAACAATTTCGTTTATCAGCCTACATATTTCTGGGTTGGAGGGGGGTAGCCATGGGACAGTTGTGCATGTCAGTGCACGTTGTAATGCAGTAACCAAAGACTGAAAGTCCCAGACACAAAATACATGCGCTCGCATAAAACACTGAAGAGCTGCAGTGTCCTTAATTGCCTCATAAAGAGGGTGATTCATCAAGCGAACAGTTAAATCTTTGGTATCAATCTCACGCATATAAAAACCTACTTGAAAACCCCGAAAATACTATGCCTTGCCAAAATAAAGATGAAAGAATAACAAGACTCAATCGGTTCCCTTGTAACAAAAGTGGTATTGTGAATCTGTGGGAATCTTTACAATAAGATTACCCACAAAGTATTTTTATAGATGAAGGCGTGTAAGGATAGGAAAGCGTCGTCAGCAACCAATAATATTTATAATGACGCAATAGTTGCACGCCACACTTTGGATGGAGATGAAACAGAATCAAGTACAGCAGACGCCTCATAGCCAGAATGAACCATACAATTATCGCATTGAGGATGATTCCCATGCCCATATTTTTCCCATGGGGTTTCTTCCATCAAGTCTTTAAATGACGTTGCATAATCACCTTCACTCATAAGATAACAAGGGCGTTGCCATCCAAAAACATTGTACGTTGGATTTCCCCATGGAGTACATTGGTAATCTACCTTACCCTGTAAAAAATCAAGGAACAGCGGAGTTTGATTGAATCTCCATGAACTCTTCGGGTTGGCTAACACGGATTTAAACAATGACTTTGTCTTCTCTCTCTCAAGAAAGATACCTTGGTCTGGAGCCTTTTCGTAAGGGTAACCTGGTGAGATAGTCAAACCCTCTACTCCAAGTTCAGTTGCAACATCAAAAAAATCACGGATATGCTCGCTGATGCCTGTATTAAAAAAGGTCGAATTAGTGGTAACCCTAAAGCCCCTATCTAATAACGCTTTGATCGCATCAATGGCTTTCCTGTAAACCCCAGATTCACATACCGCAGCATCATGCTCAGCTTCAAGACCATCCAAATGAATACTAAATGTAAGATATTTGGACGGCCGGAACTCATCAATTTTTTTCATAATTAACTTTGCATTGGTACAAAGATAAACAAATTTCTTTCTGGCTATTAGGCCTTCAATAATCTCATTAATTTCTGGATGAATTAAAGGTTCGCCACCTGGAATTGAAACAACTGGCACACCACACTCTTCTACAGCATCAAAACACTGCTGTGGAGTTAACCTCTTATCAAGAATCTCTTTGGGATACTGTATTTTTCCACATCCGGAACACTCAAGATTACACTTAAACAATGGTTCCAGCATCAATACGAGAGGAAAACGCTCTTGCCCGCTCATTTTCTTTTTCATGATGTAGGAACCAACCCTAAACATCTGTATTAACGGAACACCCACTAAGAATCCCTCCAGGGCAACATGGTCGTGGTGATGCAACAGTTATGATATTAACAAATACAGGCACATTTCGTCACCCCACAAACAAAAACTTCATTTTCTTCAGTGAACACAGACTTGTTCGCCATAGGGACCTGTGCTAGATTGCGGCGAAGAACTATAAAATTTGAAAAAATGAACTCAAAGTATAATCCGCAAACAATAGAAGCTCGGTGGCAAGCTTATTGGCTTAAGCATGGCACATTCAATGTCGGGGAAGACCTAGATCGCCCTAAATACTACTGTCTTGAAATGTTTCCTTACCCCTCAGGTCGGATACATATGGGGCACGTGCGTAATTATACCATCGGTGATGTACTTGCACGATTTCACCGCATGCGAGGATTCAAGGTCCTCCATCCTATGGGATGGGATGCCTTTGGACTTCCAGCGGAAAATGCCGCCATTGAAAAAGGCATTCACCCGGCACAATGGACTGAAACAAATATCAGCTCGATGAGAGAACAACTTAAACAAATCGGCTTGTCATATGATTGGACACGAGAAATCTCAACCTGCGATCCATCTTATTACCACTGGAACCAATGGATTTTTATAAAGATGTATGAGCGAGGTCTTGCATACAAAAAACGATCCCCGGTGAATTGGTGTAAATCCTGCGAAACTGTCCTAGCTAACGAACAAGTGGTTGACAATCACTGTTGGCGCTGCGACTCAGAGGTTTTTCCCAAAGAACTAGATCAATGGTTTTTTAAAATTACCTCATATGCTGAAGAGCTCCTTTCATCCTGTGATACCCTCTCAGGATGGCCACAACGTGTCCTAGCCATGCAACGGAACTGGATTGGAAAAAGTGAAGGCATTGAAGTTGACTTCCCTATTATTGATAGCCCTGCAGAGCTTCCATCAATAAAAATATTTACCACCAGACCTGATACAATTTTCGGTGCAACGTTTATGAGTATCGCGCCAGAGTCCCCACTAGTTAATTATTTAATTAAAGGAAAAGATGAAGAACAAGCTGTCAAAAAATTTGTGTCTCGCGTAAGCCTTCAAGATAGAGTGACTCGCACAGGGCCTAATGCAAAAAAAGAAGGACAATTTACAGGGTGCTATGCTAAAAACCCTCTCACTGGAGATGCCATTCCAATTTGGGTTGCTAATTTTGTGCTTTACGAATATGGGACAGGAGCTATTATGGCTGTCCCAGCACATGACCAAAGAGATTTTGAATTTGCAAAGCAATACGACCTTCCAATCAAACTCGTAATTCAAAACCCAGAAACTTCCATAAATCCAGAAAAAATTGAATCCGCGTATACCGTGGAAGAAGGTTTCCTAGTCAATTCAGGACAATTTTCTGATCGTCCAGTACACGAGGGAAAAACTAAAATTTCAAACTGGATTGAAGAACAAGCTTACGGAACAAAAAAAACTCACTACCGACTTCGGGACTGGGGAGTCTCACGACAACGTTATTGGGGCACCCCCATCCCAATGATATATTGTCCATCATGTGGGCTGCTTCCGGTTCAAGAAAAAGATTTACCCATCATACTCCCTGCAGACGTTCCGTTTACAGGAAAAGGCGGCTCTCCTCTTCAAGACAATAAAAATTTCATAGAAACTCCGTGCCCAGCATGTAAAAGTATGGCTAGACGTGAAACCGACACCATGGACACTTTTGTAGACTCGTCCTGGTATTTTCTTCGTTACACTTCACCTAATCAAACAGCGCTTCCCCTTGAACCTTCTGCAAGCAACCATTGGATGGCTGTTGATCAGTATATAGGGGGAATAGAACACGCTGTTCTACATCTTTTATATGCACGTTTCTTCACCAAAGTTCTAAGAGATTTAAAGCTAACCTCCATAAGCGAACCTTTTAAGAATCTACTAACACAAGGCATGGTATGCAAAGAAACATATCACTGCCAAAAACACGGTTTCGTACTTCCAACTGATGTAAAAAAAGATGGTAAATGTGCACATTGCACAAACAAGATTTCTGTCGGTCGAATCGAAAAAATGTCTAAATCGAAAAAAAATGTTGTCGACCCTGAAGCATTGATTAAGCAATATGGAGCAGACACTGCTCGCCTCTTTTCACTCTTTGCTGCACCACCAGAAAAAGACCTTGAGTGGAACGATGATGGAGTCGAAGGTGCAGCAAGATTTCTTAATCGAGTCTGGCGGCTTGTTGTAGAGTACGAGGAAACTCTAACAACAATTAATTTAGATACAGAAATAACCCCTCCAGAAAACTTAGCTACAACACTTCGAGACTTACGCCGCCAGCTACACTACCGTATACGTAAAGTGACACAAGACATTGAACATCAGTTCCAATTTAACACTGCTATAAGCGCAATTATGGAATTAGTTAATATTCTGTATTCATTTGGGTTCCCTCTAACTGATACAATTAGGAAAGATAAAAAATCACTTGCTGTTATGAAGGAGTCCCTCAATACTCTAATAATGCTTCTAGCACCATTTGCCCCGCACATAGCGGAAGAAATGTGGGAGAGATTGGGTAATGACTCATACCTTTTAAACTCTTCATGGCCTACACATGATCCTGATCTACTTCAGGAAACACCTATGACGATCATTGTGCAAATAAATGGGAAAACCCGTGGAAAGGTTGAAAACATCCCCTCTAATTGGACAAAAGATCAGGTTGTTGAAAAAGTTCTTGAAGAGCCTAAAATATCCTCCTGGTTGCAGGAAAAGCAAACACGCACGGTGATTTATGTTGAAAAACGTCTGGTTAATTTTGTTATCTGAAAAGCCCTTAAACGATTTCTCCAATATGCCTTATCATACCCTCTCAAAAACTACCATTTTTCTTCTGCGGAACCACTATATCGTCTCACTAGCAATCTACTTTTTATTTAGCATCTCTGGATGTGGGTATAATCTTGGACAAGGTGTAGGAAACGCACAAGGGGTAACACTTTATGTTAACGTCCCGATGTTCCAAAACAAAACTAATGAACCAAACCTTGGTTCGTTAGTTACATACGAGTTAAAAAACACCCTACTAAATACACCAGGGATTAAGTTAGTTAACGACGCACATACTGCAGACATCGTCATAAAAGGCCAAATTATACGATATCGTGTTCCAACTACAGCGTTTGACCAGCGGGCCTCTACTGAGGAGGACGTTGAGCTCTACATTGCTATTCAGGCAAAAGATATGATCAAAAATAAACTCCTCTGGCGTAATACGATCAATACAAGCGCTGCATTCTATCTTGGCCCTGACCTAACGATGAATCGATCAGCACAAGACAGAGCCACAGAAGAAGCGAGCAAGGCATTTTCAGATATTGTAATAGGGCACCTTCTAGACCATACTGAACGAAAACGGCGCCAAGATGAAAAGCGTAACAAAAACAAATGACTGCTAGTAAACCAAAACGCCGCTCACAGAACACATTGACACCAAATGAATTTGACACTCAAATTTATTCCGGCCCCCTGGCACCGGTCTACCTGTTTCTTGGGGAAGAAGATTTTTTTCTTGATTCATGTATTCGAACATTAAAGGAAAAAATATTCGGGCCCACTGAAGATATATTTAACTACAACCTAATATTTGGTGATGATAAAGAAGTAGATGCCGAAGAGATTCTCACTCTATGCAAAACCCTCCCACTTTTTTCACCACAACGCCTTGTTATAGTGAAACGTATTGACAAACTCCGAGCAAATTCGTTGGAAGCTATCCAGGACTATGTGCAAAACCCTCTATCAAGTACTTGCTTAGCATTAGCCGGAACAAAATTAGATGGACGGAGTAAAGCAGCACAAGTGCTCAAAAAGCACTCTAGTTTAGTTGACTGCAAACCTCTAGAAACACGTGATATACCTGATGAAATTCTAAAATATAGCGAAAAGGTTAGCATGCATCTCGACCCACAAAGCACTGCACTTCTTACAAACGCATGCGGGAATAATCTCTATACAATCAAGCATGAAATCGATAAGCTAGCCACTTATCTTTTACCAAAGACTGAGGCAAAGATATCTGATGTACGCGAGTTAATTACAGCAGAACCAAGTGACTCAGTTTTTGAAATTTTTAATGCCATAGTACGTCGTGATTTAGCAAGCGCATTACGTGTAGTATCTCGCTTTCTTGAAGAAGGTGAACCACCATTACGCATACTTGGACTACTCACGTCAGAATTTAGAAAGTTTTGGACAATTAAATCATTGACTGAAGGCACTACAGGCACACGTCCCTCACCTGATACGCTAGCGAAAACCTCCGGACTCCATCCATTCAAAATCAAAATCCTACTGGGGCAAATTAATAAGATTTCAATAGACGAGTTACAGATGGCATTTTCAGAAATGGTAAAAGCAGACGCTCGCCTCAAAGGCCTGGGAAGCAGAAAAGTAAAGGACCACCCAATGGTGATCGAAGCACTGATTATATCCTTATGTCTCAGAAAGGCCTCTATATAAGAGGCATAACCAAAAAAACTAAGTTACCTAAGAAAGCTTTACTGAATTTGCAGCTCGAGCAAGCCGAGACACTCGTCGTGATGCAGTATTACGATGAATCACTCCTTTTGATGCAGCTTTGTGCAAAGCAATTTGAGCGGCATGAAGTTGTGTTTTAACTTCATCAATATTATTTTCCTGAACTGACAATCGAACCTTTTTTACAACCCCCCTAACTCGGGAAAGAACTGCTTTATTCCTAAGACGCCGCCGCTCGGCCTGCCGAGCACGTTTAATGGTTGATGTATGAACTACTGGCATGCGATATCCTCTCCATTAAAGTTATGATAAGTTTCTTAACTACCTATCCTCCAAGCGTAATCATTTCAATCTTCTTTTGGCGCTTGGGATCATAGCCCTCATTAGAATTTAGTGCCCTCAGACGTTCATCAGAGTATCGATCAGCCCGTTTTCTCCATAACGAAGTAATAACACTTATAATCGACTTATCGTTTTCTCCAGATCGCAACAATACTTTCAAATCAAGCCCATCATTGGAGAAAAGACACGTAACTAACTTACCATCAGCCGTAAGCCTCACACGCGTGCAATTAGTACAAAAAGGTTCTGTCACTGATGGAATAAACCCAATATCTCCACGACGATCAGAAAATACATACCGAATTGCAGGATCACTGGATTTTTCTCGATCCCCATCTTGCGTTGGATAAACGCCATGAATTTTCTCAAGTATTTCCTTTTTAGAAACTATCTTCGTTGAAGTCCACGCATTTGCATTGCCCACATCCATATATTCAATAAATCTTAGCGAAAAATGATGTTTTCGACAGAAGTCCACCATGGGAATGATCTCATCATCATTGACATCACGCTCTACAACCATATTTATCTTGATTGGGTTAAACCCAGCATCTTTTGCCGCAAAAATACCATCAAGAACTCTGCCCAAATCTTCGCGTTTAGTCATCTGTTTAAACTTTATGTGATCCAGAGTATCCAAACTGATATTGAGACGAGTCAGCCCGGCAGAACGAAGAGGAACGGCTTTTTCAACAAGCCGTGATGCATTGGTCGTAAGGCAAACGTCGGAAAGGCCATTGATTTCCCTAAGCTGTTTGATTAGAGATTCAAGTTCTGCACGTAGCAGTGGTTCTCCTCCCGTCAAGCGAACCTTACTAACACCCAACTGAACAAAAATACTCGTTAAACGAGTAATCTCTTCAAACGATAGAAGCTCATCACGGTCAATCCATACGTATTCATCAAATGGCATACAGTACGTACAGCGAAAATTGCATCGGTCGGTAACCGAAATCCGAAGATCTCGAAGCTCCCTTTGGTATAGATCTGACAACATTACGGATGCTGCTCCACCCAAACTTCCCCACCTGGAGTTGTCTCAAGTTTCCAAATGGGGGTAATTTGTTTTAACTCATCAATACACCATTGGCAGGCTGTAAATGCATCTGCTCTATGCTCAGCACCAACAACAATCAAAACAATGTTTTCTCCAATGTCAATTGGCCCATATCGATGAATAATAAGAACCTCAAGAATATCAAACTGCTGAAGAGCACGGTCTCGAATTTCTCGCAATGTCTTTTGAGCCATACCATCGTAGTGCTCAAAGGTAATACGAGACACATCACGTCCCTGCGAGCGCTCTCTTGCGGTTCCAAGGAATACATTAATTCCACCAATCATTTTCGAGCTATTTCTAACTCTATTAATCTCTTCATCCACAGAAAAGTTTTCTTGCTGCACACGAACTAAAATCGTATCTTTGTCCGTAACGGAAATTCCACTGGTACCCCCTGCAAACGGAGGAAGAAGAGCAACTTCATCGCCAGGACGTACTGTCATATCTTCTCCTGCAATCTCATGATTAACTGAAATCACCACTTTTTTATCTTGTATCAGCTCTCCAAGTTTAGGAAACTTCTTGGAGAGAGTACGTGTAAGGTCTTTCACGGACTGCCCATCTTCACCGTCTTGCCACACTACCTCTCCAACGCCCCCTGCTAATTCTTTTAACATACCAAATAATTTGATAGTCATCATTATCCCATTCAAATCCTAACCAGCTGCATTACTAAAGTCCTATACCGATGAACGAAGGTAAGAACCAGACTTACCGCCTGACTTCGACTTCAAACATACATCAGTGATCATTATTCCTCGATCAACTGCCTTACACATATCGTATATGGTAAGCGCCGCGACAGACGCAGCAGTCATAGCTTCCATTTCCACTCCAGTCTGCCCCGTAGTTTTAACCTCCGCCAAAATCAGAATACTACACAAACCTTCTGACTCAGCAATGTTGTCCTCAGTAAACGTCATATTTACGCTTGTAAGCAATAAAGGATGGCACATAGGGATTAGATCAGGAGTTCGCTTCGCTCCCATTGTTCCAGCAACTTGGGCTACAGCAAGTACATCCCCCTTTGCAATCCGGCCTTCCTTAATTTTGGCAAGTGTCTGCGGAAGCATAAAAACACGAGCTTGAGCAACGGCAACGCGGTGAGTACTCTTTTTCTCACCAACATCAACCATCCGAGGTCTTCCATCATCGTTAAAATGCGTTAAATCACCCATCGTTCCCCTAAAAAAGGCCGAGAATAAGGAATCATTATAAGAGGGGGCAAGAATTTCTGTCAATTAATTGAAGAGTTAACCATATATTCTTGACACCTCAATAACCCATCTCTAGGATTGAGGTGCTACAAGGAGGGAAGTATGGATAATAAGCAAAAAAACAAGCAAGATGAAGGCACTTTCACAATCGACAAAGAGTTGGACCTCAGGGGAGTAATGTGCCCATTCAACTTCGTAAAAACAAAATTAGAACTTGAAAACATGCCTGAGGACTCCATACTTAAAATCAATCTTGATCATGGTGATCCTATAAAAAACGTTCCTGCAAGCGTAGAGATGGAAGGGCATATTATCCTTAAAATTGAATTACTGGAATCCCACGCAAAGGTGTGGATACAAAAACAGTCTTCTTAAGACTTACTAGACTCTCCAGAAACCAGCAGCGTTATCTCTCCCTTAAGCTTTTTGGTTTCAACAAGTCTAATTAATTCATCAATACTCCCACGTATAACTTCCTCAAATTTTTTCGTTAGTTCCCGTGCAACAACGATATAACGATCCCCCATAACTGTCTTTATATCAGTCAGTGTTTTTCCAATACGGTGGGGGGATTCAAAGAATATGAGTGTAGATTTCTGATACTTAAGAACATCCAATCGTTTTAATCTCGCTATATGCCGTCGAGGAAGGAACCCTTCGAAAAAAAAAGCATCACTTGGTAACCCAGATATAGCTAACGCGGTTAAGAAGGCCGACGGACCTGGAATAGGAATAACCTCAATATCTTTCAATATGCATTGAGTAATCAGAAAATACCCAGGATCGGAAATAACAGGAGTACCTGCATCAGACACCAAAGCTATATCCTTACCGTCCCGAAGACTCTGGACTAGGAGAGGGGTTTTATCTTCTTTGTTGAAATCGTGATAGCTAGTAAGGGTAGTATGAATCTGATAGTGTCGTAGCAATTTTTGGGTATGCCGCGTATCTTCCGCTGCGATAATTGCAACTTCCCCCAATATACGCAAGGCTCGAAGGGTTATGTCCTCTAAGTTCCCAATTGGAGTACTAACAACGTAAAGGACCCCAGCAGAAGAATCTTCCGTGGAACCTTTTTCAATCTCGTTCCGGTTCTGCTCCCCCATGCTGATGCGTAACTTTTTCTTCATCGAAAAGTTCTCGCATAGCTTGCTCCGCATCTTCCGACTCATCTGGGACTATTGGAAGTTCCTTCCGTGGACTTGGTTTTTTCTTTTCAAGATTCTCTTCCATAACTTCCCCTCTTCAAGGTTTTTCCACTCAAATCTACTAATTAGTCGGCAATAAAACCCAATCCCTCTCCCGAAACCATAAAGCCTCAAGCCTGCATCAAAACTCTGAAACAGCAAGATTGCTTGACTCACCGTGTGTTCCTGCCTAGAATGGGTAATCATGGTGGTTATACTATGAGTCAGAACTTTGAATCGAACCCAGATATTTTATCATCAGAGTGGCTTGGTGGAGAAGCGCTTATAGGTGGCCTCCCACGTCAACGCTGGAAAGGTACAATCCCATCAATCAAAACACGCGTCGCCACAGCCGGCGTGGCCTTGGTATTCGTTTCAGGAATAGTTCTAGGTCTCGTTTCTAGCCTCTGTATCGTTCTTCCGAGAAAATCAAAAAAAGACCGCTAACATTAACATCAGAAATAAAAGCTCAGTCCCCTAGTTGGGTGATATTGTGAAGTCCGCGTTACTAAAATCTGTTGCGATTGCTTGACCTAACTCGTCCTTAACAACAATCTTAATTCGCACTGAATCTGCATCCTCCGGTGGAACTGTCCACAAAAAGTCACCACCAAACTTAATACATACATCTATTTCAGGATCAGCGACACCTTGTTCTACGGCAGACCTAGATTTACGACATGAAACAGAAGCACCTTCAACAATACTTTTTTCAAATACCCTGCCACTATCTAGCGAATAACTTATATCAACATGATTTGGAGTTACGATGGTTCGCGCATTTTGAGCCCCACCTTGTATCATACGCCATTTAATGACCTGTTCATCTCCAGGCCGAAGCAGTTCTCCCCCATTGGGTGACCTCAATCGTAATACCGGCTGCATAGCAATATCCGTTGATGCTCCTTCGTGTTCAATGAATTGCACAAGTGGATGGGAAGATAAAGTATCAACTTCAAACACAGCAGCAACACCAATTGCTGCTTCTCCGATAGCCGCGAATACAACATACATTGCCAGTCCATCAGGAGTAACTTCTATCCCCCATGGATTTCGATCTGTAACGATTTCGTTTGTTACCGTACCACTAATCGTATCAATAACAGAGAAAGATTCGGAGCCACTATTCGTAACAAAGGCTCGATCACCATCTGGATGAAATGCAACTCCTGAAGGTCTAACACCCACTTCGATGGTATTGATGACCTCATCAGTCAACACGTCTATGACTGTGATACTCTGTGATCCTTCACTATTACGTGCTACACCTGTAACATATGCTTTGTTTAAAATTGGCATCATTCTAATTGCAGGTGGTCTTGGAAATACTTGGGATTGAAACTCAACAGTCTTGATCACCCGATTAGTCGCTACATCAATGACTGTCAATGCAGCTGGGATCTCTGTGTCCCGGGGAGTTAGGTGCCCAACATAAACTTTCTTCCCATCAGGTGTCACCGCAATACCAGTTGGAGTCACACCCACAGGTATCGTCTCCAGCACCATATGAAAAGTTGGGCTTTTTTTGTTTATATCAATGACGGATATCGTAGAGTCTAACTCATTGGATACAAACGCACGCTTCCCATTGGGAGTGACTGCAATACCAAACGGCCCATTACCTACACGAATAATATCCGTACCAGGATTATTGTCTCTGTTAATAACTTCATTCCAACGGACCGCGACGACTGATACCGAATCATCAGTAAAGTTTGTCACATAGGCACGTTTACCATTGGGAGAAAATTCTACATCCCTAGGAAGTCTCCCTATACCAAAGCGCCTATCAACTGTTCCAACAACTTGATGAGCAATCGTATCAATTGCCGTTACATTACTCGTATCTCCCACGACCAAAATATTAGGCCCATTGGCGACATACGCAACAGCAGTTGCAAAGGAGTTATTTGCCTGAAAAACACCCGCAATGGCAAAAAAAACTCCAATAATACTAGAGGTAAGTAGCAGTTTTACCATGCTGCCAAAAACAGTCCCATAATTGTCTACGCCAATCTCCCACTTACAACCCAAGAATTATTTTGATTTTTTCAAATACTTAAAAAATTCAGAGTCAGGGCTTATCACAAGCATAGCTTTATCATCCATAGTCTTCTTATAAGCCTCCATGGACCTCGTAAATGCGAAGAAGTCAGGATCTTTCTTATACGCTTCAGAAAAAATTGCAAACGCTGCGGCATCTCCATCCCCCATAAGCTCCTGAGCGGTCTTGTCCGCATCAGCAAGGAGAATCTCTCTCTCTTTTTCAGCAGATGATCTTATTTTCTGAGCTTCTTCTTCTCCCTGTGACCTATAGAGCTTGGCTTCTCGTTCGCGTTCAGCCTGCATTCTCGCAAATACAGCCTTTTCATTTTGATCCGGAAGGTCTGCCCGCTTAATTCTCACATCAAGAATTTTAATACCGTATGGGGTTGCCTTATCGCCCGCAGCCTTCGTCACATTTGACATCAACTCAGTCCGATTTTCAGAAACAATTTCTGACAAAGTATGTCTCCCCAACTCAACACGTAGTTCAGAGTAAATAATATCGTCAAGCCGGTTAAGTGCTCTCTGTTGTGTCTGAAACGCCTCGTATACTTTTAGTGGATCAACAATTTTCCACTTCCCATAGTTATCAATCCGTATCGTTTTCTTATCAAGGGTAATTACATCTTGGGGAGGCACATCATAATCAAGCAGTCTCTTATCAAAAAATCTTACCTCCTCAATAAATGGGACTTTAAACTTAAGGCCAGGCTCTGTAATAGTACTTACTGGTTTTCCTAATCGGACAACGATGGCAGTCTCAGTAAGATCTACAACGAAAAATGGAGATGCGCCCATCATCAACAACACAACAATGGCAAAAACAATTCCGACAAAAATATTCTGCGCACTCATTGTGTCACACCCCCCTTCCCTCTAGCCCCCAGCGGAAGATACGGCAAAATACCATCCGCTACCTTGCCTTCAATTATAACCTTATCCATCCCAGGTAAAATCTGCTCCATTGTCTCTATGTACATACGCTTACGTATGACATCCTTACCTCGCCTATACTCCTTTAGAGTCTTGACAAATCTATCACCCTCACCAAGCGCACGTTGTACACGCGCCTGTGAATAGGCTTCTGCCTTATTAACTGTTTCGGCTGCCTGACCTTTAGCTCTGGGGATGATATCATTTTCGTAGCTTTGTGCCTGTCGAATAAGGCGCTCACGATCTTCCTTCGCACTCGCAACATCCTTAAAGGCAGCCACAACTTCTTTAGGCGGCGTAACATCTTTTAATTGAACAGTGGTTATATCCACCCCTGCGGCATAACCATTCAAAATTTTTTGTGCAATCGCTTGAGTCTCAGTCTGTATCTTTTGCTTACCAGTGGTTAAGGCATCATCAACCAGGGTTTTGCCAATCACTTCTCGAATCGCAGCTTCACTACTTTTCCTGATCGTTTCCTCAATAGATGCGACATTAAAGAGATAAGCCTCAGCATCTTGAATACGATACTGAACAATCATCTCAATCTGAAGGATGTTTTCATCCCCAGTCAACATCAAGGCTTCTCTAGGTAGTACCTGCGCTCGACCGCTGGGGTCCCGACGAAACCCAATCGCAACCGGATGAATTTTGGTAACCTTTGGTTTCAGTACACTTTCAAATATTGGAACACGAAAATGAGGTCCAGGTTGAGTAATACGAACTACCTCTCCGAAACGTTTTACGACACCTTGTTCATCGGGTGCCACAGTATAAAAAGCAGATATAAAACCAAGTAAAAGTGCGCCCAGAATAATAATAGCTTTTAAACCCTTCACGGAACCGCCGCCACCGCCAGAACCTCCAAATTTCTGAAATTGTTTTAAAATATCTTGCAGTGGGTTATCAGCCTGTCCCCACTTATCACCCTGCTGCCACGACATAATTAAAGCCTCCTTTTCTGTGCCTGAGAGCATCAAAGATAACAAAACACGCTTCTTGTTAGCAAGCGTCAGTATCTACTGACAATTGTTTGACAATCCGTTGAGGTTCTTTAAGGAATGGGCTATACTGAGACCGTTACGCACCCTCCGCCATCTATCGAGAGGTCGTCCTTATTGAGGCGGATTTTGTAACGACGACCCCGATAGCCTACTAAGTGATTATTTGCAGAATGTCGTAGGCTTAGGATGGTGGGTTGCGAAGAGGTACTCAAATAGTCTTTATCTATGGGTGAGCTGGAAATTGCCCTATTGGCGTTGTTTATGACAACATCATGACGCCGTATCCTATTTTGGAAAGGAGTTAGACCTCGCATGACCGAGCTTACAAACAAAGTTGTCATCATGCCCTCCATCTTTTCTGAGGCAGGTGATGAACCGGTCAGATTTTTACAAAAAGCTGGGTATGAAGTTATTCAAAACTCATTTCGACGAGATTTGAATGAAGACGAGATTGTCGGCCTTCTTGACGGAGCCGTTGCGCTAATTGTTGGAGAAGAACCAATTAGCCGCAGCATTATGGAACAAGCTCGCCACCTTAAGGCAATATCAAAACTTGGAGTATCGGTAGATAATATCGATATGGATATGGCAAGAGAACGTGGAATACTGGTCACACGCACCCCTGGAGCGCATCAAGTATCCGTTGCAGAGTTGACTATCGCTCTCATGTTAGGCCTAGCAAGAAATGTCCCTCGCATGGATCTTGATATCAGGAGGCAACGATGGGTGCAACCTACAGGCATTGAAGTAATGGGAAAAACCCTTGGAATAATAGGCGTTGGAGAGTGCGGCAAAGAAGTCGCAAAGCGTGCAGTCGCAATTGGAATGAATGTACTTGGATTTGATCGGGACCCAGATGAAAAGTTTGCCTACCAACATGGCATAGAGTATGTTCTTGCAAATCAGATTTTCAAAGAGTCTGACTTTATTACTCTACACCTCAGCCTAGGACCTGACACAGTAGGATTTCTTACCAGAGAACGTGTTAAACGATTAAAGCAAGGGGCTTTTTTGATAAATACGACACGTCCTGAGTTTCTTGACGAAGATGCCGTCTACGAAGCCCTGAAGGCCAAAAGGCTTCGAGGGGCAGCATTTGATATTCTTACACCGGAACCACCTTTAGGACATTTGTTTCTTGAGCTAGACAATGTAATCATGACCTCTCATGCAGGATCTCGAACAGAGGAAACGGTACAACGACAAGCCCAAATGGCAGTAGAAAACGTCGTTTCTGCACTGGATGGGACGGCAACAAGTTCAATCTTGCTCTAAAAAAGATATAAACCACACTGCTTTCTCACCACCCTCACGGTCATCGAAGATAGCTCTTAGGATACCGTGATTTAGCGCCATAATAAAAATAAGATAAGCACACAAACTGCACCTAGTAAAAATGGGATTATACTAACTCTCAATAATCTCCTAGTGGAGTCCACGTCCTCTATAGACTTTGCTGGAAGATAAACAAACTCATAGGCAAGAATAAGATTTGTCAAAATCGCAAGCAAAACTCGAGCTCCCTGCGGCCAAGTTGGGACACCTCCAAAAATGACAACAGCAACATAGTACCCACTGACAAAGTGAATCATAGCCATTACACTTGTGATAACTGGGTTTTTCATTTTTTACGATGAAGGCAGCTTTAGATTAGAGTTTAACAAACACTAGCTATTTGATACCCTGTATTGAGGAACTGCTTATTCTTTCACATCAGAACAATTGTGGCATACTCGTGGACGTCGTTTAAAATACCGAGTCACCCCAGATTCTAAACAGGAATAGTGGACAAACTGATCACAAACTGAACATCGTGACCAACCTCCAGTAAAGAATGTAATCCGTCGTTTAAATGCTTTCTTACAAACAGGACATAAAGTATCAAAAGTGGCCAGCGATAAGTTATGATAGTTCGAATCAGTCATATGCCCTCTTCACATTGATTGGAAAATATCTTGTATGCTAGAAGACCTTAAAAACACAGAATCTCGACTAAGTGTACTTTCATGTCCAATATGCAAAGCAAACATCTTCCATATCGATCCCCGCAGTGACAAAACCGGCGATATATATAATGGCCAATGTGTAGGCTGTCGTTATTCTTTCCCTATCCATTCCGATATTGCTTTGTTTATGCAGAGTCAACCAGATACCCTTATATTATTTAAATCCTTACCCTGCCCCTCATGTGAAAAAAGAGGGTCAACACTAAACTGCCGAGTACAACTCTCGGTGAGAGATTCGTACTACCTTGTTACCTGCACACATTGCAACCACCCATTCGCAGAACGTGCAGTAATGGATGTTTACGAATAGGGTAATAAAAAAGCCCCTCCGCTAACGCTCGGAAGGGCTCACTCGAATAGTAATTTTCAATTCTCAAGATTTAAATATTTTGCATAAAATGCCCAACAGCGGCTGGATCAACCGGCTCATCATCCTTGATTGTCCGTGAAACAGCAACGGCTGGTTTCTCTTTTAAGTTCTGTACAATTTCTTCAAAAATCATCTCCACTGGCATCGACATCCCACCATAAACGTGCGGACCATAAACTACACGCGCAGTCGAATATCCTGTAATTGCAGCAGCGATATCCTTTGCCAACCAACCAACATAGTTAAACTCAGGCACAACAATAAGTTTTGTGTGTTGACAAATTTTTCGTAGTTCCTCAGTTGGAAATGGTCTCAAACAGGCTATTTTCACCAATCCGACTTCAATGCCCTCTTCGGCACACAAACGAATGGCTTCACGCGATTGCGCGGCTGCGCTGCCAGAAGCAATTAACAAAATATCACGGTCTTCATTTTCGGTCTCGATCAATCCACCCATGTAACGATGGATATACTTCCTCGACCGTTCAACCGCAGCCCAAACCTCCTGCTGCCAAACCGCATGAATATTGTAAGCCATAAAGTTACTCTTTTGAACTGGAGCATCCCTAGAAAGCCTTGCAGGTGGATTTTCAGCATCCAAAACAGGGACAGCACCATCATGTGCAATACGGGGAGGTAGCTTGAATTCCCTCGACGGCATATAGCAGTAACCCCTAGCATGGGTAACAAAGAAACCATCACAACAAATGCCAACAGGAAGGGTAACATCATTATGCTCACTGATAATAAAGGCCTTCATGATGTAGTGAAATAAATCATCCTGATTTTCAGCATGAAACACAATCATTCCACAATTCAATAAGTAAGCAATTTCAATGTTGTCTGGTTGAATTGCGAGTGGCGCATTGACTACCCGGCAAGTAAACATTGCAACTGCAGGTAAACGGTGACCCGGCCATGACACGATCGGTTCAAGCCCTCTGAGAGTTCCCGGTCCAGCAGTAGCGGTAAAACACCGCACCCCAGCCCTTGAAGCACCCGCCATTGCAGACATCACCCCATACTCTTCCTCACCTCGATAATATTCTTTTACGTACCCTTCACCATACAGAACCCCAATAAGCTGCATGGTTTCACTCTGTGGAGTAATCGGGTAGGCAACTGAAAAATCAACATTAGATCTTCGAACTGCTTCCTTTGCAGCCTCACTTCCAGTGATAAACTCACGCTCCTTTGGAGCCTCGTTAAACATATACTCAGGAGTCACTACTTTTTGTTTCTTCGCCTCACCATGAGGGTCAATTTTACCCTCAGCTGGGGGAGGAGGGGCACTCGTAATTGGATCACCCTGCGGATTAGTTTTAACTTCTTCTTCTAGTCCTTCACTCATACCATTCTCCTCACGTCAGAAGACGTCTCCTGGCCTAGAACACTATACGTGATAGTAGAAAATACCACTCATAGTACTTTTCTATACCGCTGCTGCAGTTGTCTCTGGAGCAAGCGGATCAACATGCGTCTTTCCACCATTCACCCCAGCTTGCGTCGGAGTAAACTGAACCGGCTCTCCACCTGAGGGGAGCGCAATACCCATTTTCTCTCGAACACGCTTAATAGCTGCGGTCATTTTGTGTAATTTTTCAAGATCACAATCTCTAACACTCAACATCGCATCTTCGTGCCCCTGCTGAGCACATAACGCAATGGTGCAACAATTCGTCCCAGAACGAATCATTTTCAGCGTCAAGTTTGCGTAGTGACAATGGACACCAACGAAAATACAAGCCTCTATCTTATTGTGTAAAATGGTTAAATTTGGGTGATTAGGATTAATACACTCCTCTGGATCAATTTTGGGGTATTTGGGCCGATAATCCGGCATAGGAATTATCCTAACATTCGGAATTTGGGCTGCCATTTCCAAAACAGCACGTGCCTTTTCTATGGCATGTTGATTCCAACTCCAAAGAACCATCGGGCCAGGAAAAATTGTAGCATTTTGTTCCGTAAGCATCCTGGTAGCTGCTTCTTCCATTACCTTGTCTTCATCAACGTGATGCCCGTAGTAAATCCCCTCACCAGGATCAGATAACGACACCCCAAGTTGAGCAGCAGAAAGGGGCAAAAATCCGGCCGGCCCAGGAGTGATAATACGGTCTTCTTCTCGAATCTCACACATAATTAAGTTACCTATTCCGATACAGTCTCAGACTTGATTCTCGTCGTAGCAACCGCACTCTTGCCAGTATATTCAATCCCAACGGTAGTGGCGATCTCTGGAATCTGATCAATCATCTCAAGCTTGATAGCTTGTTTTTTTGCCATGGTGTCACAAACCCACACACAAATGGCACACCCTTTACATCGATCCACAGCAACATACGCAGACCCAAACTTTGACCCATGTTCGGCGCCCAACGCTTCATCATACTGAATAGTATTCGCCTCAGGGCAGTATTGTGTACACAGCCTGCAACTCGTACTTGAGCAAATATCCTGATTTATGTTTGCAACTAGATACATCAGTATCTCCTATGCAAGAGCTTTTGTCGGTTCTTTTGCCGACTCAGGCTTCCACCCATGCTCTTCCGCAAAAGCATAAGCCGCTCTTACTACATCAATGTTTTTATCAATTAGATCTTGCTTCTTCTTAAACTTTTTCTCAACGACACTGTCGAGCGCAGCAGTCCCACCCGACACAACAAAACCTTTTCCAAGAAATCGCTCTTTTACCGCCTCGGCCATAGAGTCCAAGTCCGCAAGACCAGTTATGGCACCAATTGCGCCGACCATCGCCATGTTGGTAGCCAAGTCGGTACCGGCAACATCCAAGGCCATTGTATACGCAGGAATGTAATAGAGCTTTACATTCTTCTCCTCCAACTCACGTGTTTCTTCAGGAGGCAAAGCCATAGGCCCATCCGAATTGATCAGACAGACCCCATTTTGCTTCAGGCCGAAATAAAACGGCATAGTATAGGATTTTCCATGCGTAATAACCTGAGGATGAAAGATCATTATGATGTGAGGAAAGGTAATCTCCCCTATCTCATAAATTGGTTCATCGGAAACACGCACGTAACTTTCAACTGGAGCCATGCGTTTTTCAGAACCATAAAATGGAACGATAGTACTTTCACCACCAAAACCAAGTACTGCCGTGCTAAAAATATGAGAGGCCGTCACAACACCCTGCCCCCCGAGACCTGCCATACGAATATTAAAACGTCTAGTCGCCATAAGCTTCCTCGCTTACATTTCCCTCCCGCATTTGTGAGCGGGAGCTATATCGATCCACCATCAATTTGCAGCAACTGGTGTTGGCTTTGGAAGATATTGTTTATAGCCATGCTCTTTGGCCAAATATTCCTTAGCCTCATCAGTGATGTATTCAGAAAATTCATATCGGTCTTTTTCAACATCCTTCGCATCCTGCATCACTTGCTCAGTTGGAATACCATATTCAATATTGCAGGACGTATAAGCCTGGATGTATGTTGGGCCAACCTCACGGGCAATCAGTACAGCTTTCTTGATCACACTCTCCACCCTCTTAGGGTTGTTGGGAACAACAGCGGCAACATATGCGCAACCCGATACTTTTGCCATACCAAGCATATCCATCTTTTCAAACTGCTTCCCCAACGGAGCCATTTTGAGAACCTGCCCCTGGTTGGTCATACCGCTTTCCTGACCACCAGTATTACCATACACCTCATTATCAAGCATGATCGTAGTAAATTTTTCTTTCCGGAACCAGGAATGCAGAGTCATACCAAAGCCAATGTCAGCCAACCCTCCATCACCAGCCATAACAACAACATCCTTTGGTTTATCACCAAAGCGCAGCTTCAATCCTCTAGCCAAACCGGAAGCGACAGCATTAGTATCTCCATAGTTACCATAGACAAATGGAATTGCTGCCTGCGATATGGCAAGTCGCCCGCATCCAGCAGTTCCAACCGTAATGGTGTCCTCAGGCTTAGGAAACGCAATCAAGGCGAGTCTGATAAATAGTGTCATTGCACACCCGGCACACATCGGATGCTCTTCAAGAATTTCCTTAAACTGGCCCGTCTGGTTAACCTTTGTCTCCTTACCAAAGGGACCATGATTGACCATATCCTTGTATTCCTTAGGCATAAAACGCTCAAAACCTGGAGTAAACTTTACATAATCAAGACTCATCTTCTGGCCTCCCCTGATGAAGTATCTCTCGCGGTCAGCATAAACTGTCTACCAAGCAGAACATGTATACATTTCACACAAAGAACTACCCAACATATTGGTGTCACTGTATCAAAGGGGTTCCAAAAGTGTCAAACTGAATTCGCCCCTATTTACTAGAGAGCAGAAGCCCCAGCAATCTCTCAAAAGCCCTAGGCAAGATTGACTGATTGTAGGTTTCACCATCACGATAAAGGACTTCCCGTCCCTTGCATTCTCCACTATAATCACCGGGAGGTTTCGTGACCACCCAAGATACGAAAGTAGGGAAAATAATGATGCCAGCACACCGCCCCCCCAAAAAAGAAGGAATCCATCTACGTCCCCACACAACTGCCACTCAGATTGAGAATAAGGAGTGCCCAAAATTCATGAGTCATGGGCCATGTGGAGGGGTACGCACCGGTGGATTCTGTGAGGTATATCCTACAATGATCTGCCCATGGGTCACCATGTATGATGAACTCGAGAAAATGGGAAAGTTAGAGTGGATGAAACAAGTATGAACCCCTATACGGACGAGCATGCCAAAAGTGGAATTTCCACCCCTCTTCCAGCAATTGAGACATGGGAAAATCAATTTTCAAAATATGAGATCTCTATTGCAATCCCAGAATATACCTCAATATGCCCCTATACAGGACTTCCTGATTTTGGGACCTTGATAATAACGTACACTCCTAACACTCAGTGCATAGAACTGAAGTCATTAAAGAACTATATCCACTCCTATCGCAATCTTGGTATTTTTTATGAAAATGCTGTTAATAGAATACTCCAAGACGTCGTTTCAGCCTGTAAACCAATACAAGCCATCGTTAGGGGGGAATTCACAATTCGAGGCGGCATGCGAAGCGTCATTACTGCCGCCTACCCGCCACCGAAGCAACCCTGACTAAATTAGGCTGTGGTCGTTTTTGTGGTCGTTTTTTCTGGAAGCGGTGTCATACGCCTAATATAATCCAAAACAAACGCAATAAACACCCCAAAACACAGCCCAATAAACCCACCCAGTAACACAATCAACTTAATCCGTGGCTTACTTGGTCCATCAGGTGGAAGAGCAGGATCAAGCATTTGAACTGTCGGATCATCCTTCACCTCTGATATTTTCGCCTGCTCAAGCTGCGTAGTAAGCATCACATATACCTCTTCCTTAGTACGAACCTCGCGCTTATGCTGGGTGAACTGAAGTGCAAGAGTAGGGACCTTTACCCATGCGGGATATACACTGTCGGTACGCTGACCCGCTTGACCCGCAGCACCAGTTTCCACGATATGTAACTTTTCCTGTAATTCATTTAACTCTAACCTTAACTTTACTAGCTCAGGATGCCCCAACCGAAGATAAGCACTTTTTACCTTTAACTCAAGCTCCTTACGAGTAAGTTGGTCTTGCATTTGACCCGCCTCATTCATTGACCCTGCTACTTGCTCATCAAGAAAAACCGTCATGTTCCTCAGTTGAAAATCCTTCAGCTGTTCTTCAGTTTCCCTAAGTTCCTGAGTTGTAAGTGCTAAGCGCTCCTCAACAAAGACCCTATTACGCTTCGCGGCAGTCAGACTCATTGATTGATTCATCTCATCCAACCTTATCCCGTAGGCATTGGCCAAATCTGCTGCTAACTGTGGATCCCTGGCTTCCACACTGATGGTTATGATGCCCTCATTTTGCTCAATCTTCGTCATGCCCTGCAGCCTCCCAGCAGCACCTTGTATTGTTTCAGCATGAAATAAGGAGAGATCAAAGTGTGCAACAATTTTCTCTGACATGCTTCGAGATTTCAACAACGCCAAAACCATAGTCTCCGCTTGAGCAGGGGTCCCAACAAGACTTTGGACAAGCTGACTACGATCATCTGCAAGAGAGGAGAGCCCCCCCATTGTACTTTGCGACGGTGGCATCATCGTTGCTACCGCTAAATAAATTTTTGGTGACATCTTTGCTAAAACTAGCGATGTAAGCATAGTAGCCACGCATAACCCGAGAATCATCCAACGCCATGTCCAAATAACCCTCCAATAGTCAAGCAAGTTAACATCGTCTTCGTAACTGAGATCACCTTTCATTTTTGCCGATGCCTTATCAAACTGTTCGTTTGAAGAATCTTCCTCTTTAACAGCCACAGCTACTCACTAGAATAATAAGAAGATAGCACTGATACCAATAGCAGCATTCCCAATAATACTCAGAATTGACGACCAAAAAGGTAAAGGCTGAATTCTTGCTTCAATTCTTGGTGGAACAATGATTGCGTCTCCCGGCTCAAGCATATAACGCTTAATCGAACCCGAAACAGACCCTCCATCTGCTCTTAGAATATACATCTCTGTAGTATTAGCATCTGCCGTGAAACCACCAGCCCTCTTAATGTAGTACGGAACTAATTCGCCATCACTATTATGCAATATGGCAGTGGGGTTTCTGACACTTCCTAAAACAGCAACTGAGACAGGCCGTTGAGGGACATGAAATGAGTCTCCATCTTGAAGAGGAATATCATCAACAGTTCCTTCAAGTAATTCTGGATCATCTCCAATATTTACAACCAATCGCCCCAATTGGACTTGTGCTTGAGCCTCTTGAAGCACTATCTGCTCCCCCATTACTGCCTGATCAGTAGATGCTGCAGATCCCTCAGCTGCAATACCTGTAGCAACCGCACCAGCAGCTAACGCTGACTGCTCAACAGCCATACGCTGAGTCTGAATACTCGCCATCCGCTCCATCTGTTCTTGTTGACGCTCTTCAATAGCCTCTCGCAAAAACACTCCAGCTTTAGGGTACGCTTCAATCGTGAACCCCCCAGCTCTCCGAATTACAGAACTCAGCATTTCACCAGGCTCTATAGTATAGTTTCCTGGACGAACAAACTCTCCCCCCATAGACACCCTATCTGCCTCTCGAAATGCAGAATATAGGACAATTCTGTCCTCAGGGCGTAACCGAGTATCCTGAGAACGGTCATTGTCAAAGAGTAGTCGTGGGACAAATGGAAGGACCTCGTGCTGAAGCGTTTCCACATCAGTCCGAATCACTTCACCACGATCTAAATTGGTTTCAGGAACGATTTCATCAACCGTAAGAAGTTCACTCAGGCGCATTCCTGGCTTTAATTCATATGTACCAGGATGCCTTGCAAAACCTTCAATTGTGACTGACTCGTACGTTCGTGAATAAATAGGCGAAACCTTTACAAAATCCCCATCTTGAAGTAACAAATCTTGAGAACGATCTCTCTTTTCACTAGTCAGCGTGGTTAAATCAAGATCGAGGAGGATTTTTTCTCGATGATTTTTTATACGCTCTACTTGTACTCGTTTCAAATATGCGGTTGGAGCAACACCTCCAGCTAAGTCCAAGACAGAAGAAACCCGAAGTGGTTCACGAAGTTCATAGATTGCCGGACGTTTAACATATCCTGCAACACCAACAACCGGGCCAATAGGTGGAACAAAAATTGTATCTCCCGATCTCAACTGACTGTCATTTCGACTAGAGCCCCATAACAGATAATCATATAAATCAACAACCTTTAAAAGTTTATCGGCTCTGAGAAGCTTTACTTTACGCATAGACCCACTTTTCGTAGGTCCTCCAGCGGCATACAATGCATTAGTGACAGTAGAAAGCCCGCTTAGCGAATATCCTCCTGGCTGTATCACATCTCCTACTACATAAACCTTTATCGTTCTCAAATTACCAACAGTAATGTCTACCTCAAACTCTTTGTAGTATTCTCCTATACGCCTTTGTATAAGAGCTTTTGCATCTTTAAAGGTCATACCCCATATAGAGATTGTGCCAACGCTCGGGATAAATACTTTACCTTCCCGATCAACAACAAGCCCCATCTCACCATCAACAAGTCCCCATATCTTTACATGCAAAGTATCATCTGGGCCCATGATGTAATCCGGACCAACTGGAACATCGAGAACCGGGGCAAACGTTGACGCCGGCGACCCAAAAATATCATATCCAAACTGCTGTAATATCCTTGAGATCTCTGGTTGAACTTCCGTTTGAGCAAATGCCGCCTCAATAGGCGAAAGAGCGGCCGCTAGGGGAGTCATATCCTCCGCAATCTGTTTTGCAACTAACGCTCTTTGCCTCGCCAAGGAAAAATTTCTACCATCAACAGCAGTTTGTGCCTCACGAATGGCTTTTTCAGAATCACGAAAAGATTTTGTAAATGCTACAGATGGATCCATCTCTTTTGCTTGTGTAAGTGTTCGTTCCGCGTCTTCAATGGCGCGCTCTGCAGAGAAACGATCAACCTCTTTTATGCTACTGTCTTCAAACGCACCCTCATTTACCGGCATATCACCATTTTCCAAAGGCATTGTGGATGATTGGCCCAAAGATCCACCAGCAGGTTGTTGGCTTTGGCCCCGACTTGATCGGACTCCCTCACCACGTGGGGATCTACCTTGCCCCCCAGTATTGCCTCCAGAAGGCCCAATACTAAAAAGCGAACCCGCCCCTGCAATACTACCACCTCCTCCTGAGATTTGTCCGTAAGCTATAGGAGTGGAGAAGGCAACAGCAAGCCCTAAAAACGCAATGTGATAAAAAACAATTACCTTGATCAACTGGACCATTCCCTTTACCAACGTCACTCGCAGCATAACTTTATATCATCAGGCGTATCCACTACATTGCCTTCCTAAGACTCCGAACAAAATCTCCAACAGCATCTACAACAACTGCTTTTTCTTGCGCCTGAGCAATAATCTTCACCAACGCACTGCCAACAATCACCCCATCAGCAAACTTTGATATTTCTGAAGCCTCTGATGCTTGTGAAACCCCAAATCCTACGGCAACAGGTAGCCGTGAAAAATTACGTATTTCTTCAACTTTTCCAGAAATATCGGGAACCTGAGTCAGTCTTGCACCAGTTACCCCAGTAAGAGAAACGTAATAGAGAAACCCTTGAGAAACTTTCGCAACTTTTCGAAGACGCGTAGCCGTACTTGTAGGAGCAAGAAGCAAAATTACATCTATGCCTTTCGCCCTCGCAATCCTCCTAAAACGCTCCCCTTCTTCAACAGGAAGGTCTGGAATAATAACACCATCAACCCCAACTTCTACAGCAATACGGCAAAACAGATCCTTGCCAAATGCAAGAATTGAGTTAAAGTAACACATCAGAACCAAGGGAACCTTCGTCTGAGCACGCAGAGTTTTTACAAGCTCAAAAATACCCTTAAGCGTAGTCCCGGAATCTAAGGATCGCTGAGCTGCACCCTGGATAACAGGCCCATCGGCAATTGGATCAGAAAATGGCACCCCAAGCTCTATGATATCTGCCCCTGCACGCTCAATTTCCAAAACAAGGGCCTCTGTCATTTCCAAAGAGGGATCCCCTGCCATAAGATATGGAATAAGGGCCTTCTTTTTGTCCTTTCGAAGCCGAGAAAATGTTGAAGAAATTCTCCCCATAAGTCCCTTAGAACTGACCGCCACGCAATTGTGCCACATGGTGAACATCCTTGTCACCACGCCCCGAAAGGTTTACTACAATCACTTTCTCTTTGGCCAAAGTAGGAGCAAGCTTAACTACTTCGGCAATCGCATGCGAACTTTCAAGCGCCGGCATAATCCCTTCAATTCGTGTGAGTAATTCAAACGCAGATAACGCTTCATCATCCGTTGCTGATGTATAACTAATACGCTTCAGATCGTGATAGTAGCTATGTTCTGGACCAACAGCAGCATAATCCAGTCCCGCAGAAACAGAATGAGTTAACCTAATTTGCCCATCTTCGTCTTGAACCAAATATGTCATAGTCCCATGAAGAACACCCACCTCTCCTCCAGTAAATCGAATAGCGTGCTTGCCGCTGGAAAGTCCAAAACCGCCAGCTTCAACTCCTATCATTTCAACATCGTCTCGAATAAATGCAGAAAATAAACCTAAGGCGTTACTCCCTCCGCCGACACAGGCTACCAACACATCAGGCAACACTCCTTCACATTTAATGATCTGACGTTTTGCTTCAATTCCAATCACCGAATGAAAATCTCGCACAATCATAGGGTATGGATGAGGACCAAGCACAGACCCAAGAATATAATGTGTACTTTCAACATTTGTCGTCCAATCACGAAGCGCTTCACTAATTGCATCCTTAAGTGTACGACTTCCAGTATTGACCCCACACACTTTAGCTCCTAGCGACCGCATTCTAAAAACATTCAGCTCTTGTCGCTCCATGTCCTCTGTGCCCATATAAACATCACACTCAAGGCCAAACATCGCCGCAACAGTTGCAACAGCAACGCCATGTTGTCCAGCACCAGTTTCTGCAATAACACGAGGCTTCCCCATCCGCTTAGTTAGTAAAGCCTGTCCAAGGGTGTTATTAATCTTATGCGCACCAGTGTGACAAAGATCTTCCCGTTTGAGATAAATTTTTGCACCTCCAAGATGAGAAGTAAGCCGTTTAGCAAAATATAATGGTGTGGGACGTCCAACATACTGATTCAGATATGATCGGAGAGTGTCTTGGAAAACGCGATCCCGTTTTGCATCTGCATAAGTCTCTTCAAGTTGCACGAGAGCGGGAATTAATGTTTCAGGCACATAGCGCCCACCATACACTCCAAAACGCCCCTTCTTATCTGGAACCCGCTTCACCTGATATCTCTTCGTGCTTCCACAATAAAACTACGGACCTTGTCAGGATCTTTTTTCCCCGGAGTACTCTCAACTCCACTACTTACATCAACGCCAAATGGCTGAACCTGAGAAACAGCTTCCCCAACATTAACAGGTGTGAGCCCGCCAGCAAGAATCACACATCCATACTGCGTTGCTTCCTGCGCAAGCCTCCAGTCAAGTCTTTCTCCGGTACCACCCCACATGCCATCAACATACGCATCAAGAACAAAACCTTTTACAGTGTAGTTTTTAATAGCAATAACATCCTTACGATCACGCACCCTAATCGCTTTTAACACAGGTCGACTTAAACCAATACAATCACTGGGAGACTCATCTCCATGTAATTGAACGAGCGATAACTGAGCCTTCTCAACAGTAGACTGGATGACCTCTTTATCTTCATTAACAAACACGCCAACAGTTGCAATAAATGGAGGAAGCTGTTCAACAATATTACGTGCGGCCTCTGGAGTAAGATACCGAGGACTTTTGCGATAAAAAATAAACCCCAATGCATCCGCTCCTGCATTGACTGCAAGAAGTGCATCATTCACATTGGTAATGCCACAAATTTTTATTTTTAACATCCTGAATATTTATACGAGGTGAGTTTTTCTTCCTCATTAAATTTTAAAGTAATTTTACACGTCAAGGGATCAAAGTTTCCAAAAAGATACCGTGTACCTCCAGCAATGCGTGTATAAGTCCAGATTTGCCCCCCAAGCCAACGAGGAGATTTCGATGCAGGGGCACCCCACTCTTTTTCAAACCAAGCTTGTGTTTCACCACGGACTTTTGCTGGTTCCAGTGACGTCTCCAGAAAATGGTTTGTTCCCATACACGAGGCAAAGAAAAGGCACAAAACCAAAAAAGCCCCAATAGTTTTTCTATATACAGCACCAAATCTACCCAGCATCACTAGATTCTCCATACATGTTTACAGTATACCATGGGCCTAGTCATCCACACTCTAGGCAAAACCACGCCATACACCCATGCTAGATTATCAAACACATGCGGATAAAACAGTTTTTGAATGAGAAATCACCTATCTCGGCAGAAAAACTTCCGAGAACTAATTAGGCAATCTTAGTAAAGTTTTAAGCTCAAAGGTAAATTAGAATTGATCAAGACACAAGCTCTTCAATATAGGATAGTAGTTTTGGATTATGAAGAACTCCTGCTCCTGGATGAACTAGGCGAACACTGCCATCGACATCTAATAGAACAAATGTTGGTGTCGCCCTAATTTTAAAATCTGCCGCCACAATATTATCTACATCATAAGCGCTAGGAAATGTAAAAACATCGGAATGTCCATCCATGTAGCCCACAACATTTTCTTTCGCATCTGCAAACCCTACAGCCACAACCTGAAATCCATATGGTTTTACGGCCTCATAAAAATCATGGATTTTGGGAAGCTCTATCTGGCATACGTGACACCATGGAGCCCAAAACATCATCAACGTTGGCTTCCCTTGCAGAGATGCCTTATTTAATTGCTGACCGTCAACCGTTGAAAGTTGAAAATCCGGAGCTTGATGATGATTTTTGAGCCCTTTGGGCATACCAAAACCACTCTGTGCAAAGCTCATTACGGTACCACCATGAAATAACGCAATACAAAACATAACTCCCGAAAAAACCACAACTATAGGACGTAGACGCAATGTCATCTTTGTCATGGCAGACTCCATTCTTATACGCATTATCTTAATAAACACTCCTCAAGTAACAGTGTCACACCCTGTTAAACATTGTCAACAAAGTATGGAGTATCAACGCACTACTCTAAATCAATAAACTATCAAAAACTCTATAGTCAAATAAGTCAAATACAAGCAGTTTGCTTTGACAGATTATACACCATGACACTTCTTATATTTTTTTCCACTCCCACATGGACATGGATCATTTCTCCCCACCTTCGTAGTATCACGGCGCACAGTTTGAACCGAAGGCTCTGATTCTCCTCTACTGAGATGAGTGGAGACCGGTCGAGAAGCTCGCATTTCCGGGGGAGGTTCTCCCTTTACCAATTGGATACGAAACATATGTTCCAAAACTTCAGATTTCATGCGGCTCATCATGTTCGCAAACATTTCAAAACCTTCACGTTTATACTCAACTAATGGATCTTTTTGACCATAGCCACGGAGGCCAATACCCTCCTTTAAATGGTCCATCCCCAACAAATGATCCTTCCACTGCACGTCAATCACCTGAAGCATTACTCTCTTTTCAATTTGAGAAAACACCGGTGATCCAATTAAATCTCTCTTCTGAGCATATGCAGCTTGAGTCTGTTCAAGAATTTGCTCTCGAAGTGCCTCTCGCCCTAGTTCTCTAAGAGTATCAGTTCCATTCCCCTCATTTTCACGAATATTAATTGAGAATTGGCTTTGGCAGGCATCTGCAAGACCATCAAGATCCCACGCCTCATCATACTGTTCTTCATCACAATATACTGCCAACATTCCATCAGTAAGTTCCTCAATCGAAGCTTCCATTTCATCTGTCAAATCATGATCACCAAGAACCAATCGCCTTCTCTCATAGATAACTTCTCGTTGCTTATTCATGACATCATCATACTCAAGCAACTGCTTTCTCGTATCAAAATGATGAGCTTCGACCTTTTTTTGAGCATTCTCAATTGAACGGGTAATCATTTTATGTTCAATAGGAATGCCTTCTTCCATCCCAAGTTTCTCCATGATCCCGGAGATTCTTTCCGACCCAAAGATACGAAGAAGATCATCTTCTAAAGATAAATAAAACCGAGATGACCCTGAATCACCTTGTCGTCCAGTACGTCCACGTAACTGATTATCAATTCTACGACTCTCATGCCTCTCTGTCCCAACAATATGCAAACCTCCAGCCTGCACCACTTCATGTTTTTCTTCATCACATGCATTTTGTATTTGTTCAAAGCGCTGTTTCTGTTCTGCATCGGAGAGATCTGGCGACTGCAAAATAGTTTGCTTAAATAAAAACTCAGGGTTCCCCCCCAGTAAGATATCAGTCCCACGACCAGCCATATTGGTCGCAATTGTCACAGCGCCCTTTCTCCCAGCTTGCGCAATAATTTCCGCCTCTTTTTCATGAAATTTTGCATTGAGCACAGAGTGCTTGATACCGTGTTTCTTCAACATAGAAGCAATTTTTTCAGATTTTTCTATTGAGACCGTTCCTACCAATACAGGCTGGTTTCGGGCAGAACAATCTATAATATCTTCGACAATTGAAATATATTTTTCTTGTGCAGTGCGATAGATAACATCTGGATAGTCCTCACGGATATTGGGTTTATTTGTTGGGGCAACTACCACATCAAGGTTGTAGATCTTTGCAAATTCTGCAGCTTCAGTATCTGCCGTTCCAGTCATCCCCCCGAGCTTGTTATACATTCGAAAATAGTTCTGAAACGTGACTGACGCTAAAGTTTGATTTTCGTTAGCAATTTTTACTTTCTCTTTAGCTTCAACCGCTTGATGAAGCCCATCACTCCACCGACGTCCTGGCATAAGCCGTCCAGTAAACTCATCAACAATAGTAACCTGTCCATCGTTCACTACATAGTCAGTATCGCGATGGTAAAGCGAATGCGCTCGCAATGCTTGGACAAGATGATGTACAAGATTGATGTGGGCGAGATCATATAAATTATCAACACCAAGAAGCCGCTCTGCTTTAGCGTTTCCTTCCTCCGTCAGTGAAGCAGTCTTTGTCTTCTCCTCAATTGTATAATCTTGGATTGCCTTAAGATGTGGAATAATTTTGTCTAACCGATAGTACAAATCAGTTGAATCCTCAGTCGGCCCAGAAATAATTAAAGGCGTTCTTGATTCATCAATCAAAATACTATCGACCTCATCAATAATCGCAAAATTGAGTTCAGGCTGGCTTCTTTGTGATACATCAATCACCATATTGTCCCGTAGATAATCAAAACCATACTCATTATTTGTACCGTATGTGATATCGGCCTGATAGGCTTCTTGACGACTCACAGGTCGCAACGAATGTAACCTAGGGTCAGATGATTCATAAGAGGGGTCAAAAAGAAAAGATGCCTCATGTTGGATAACACCAAGAGAAAGGCCTAGAGCAGAGTAAAGCACTCCCATCCATTGAGCATCTCGTTTTGCAAGATAATCATTTACTGTAACTAAATGGGCACCGCGACCTTCCAATGCATTCAAATAAAGAGGCAAAGTAGCTACAAGAGTTTTCCCTTCCCCAGTTTTCATCTCAGATATTTTACCTTCATGGAGAACAATGCCGCCGAGGATTTGTACATCAAAATGGCGCATGCCAAGTGTCCTCCTAGACATCTCTCTACCTACGGCAAAGACCTCTGGCAAAATACCGTCAAGGCTTTCGTCCTGCGCTAATCGCTGTCGAAATTCTTGAGTTTTATTTCGAAGATCATCATCACTTAAGTTTGAAACATCTTTCTCAAGCGACCCAATGTGTGTGACACGAGGCAAAAGATGTTGAAGTTCCCGGTCGTTTTTGCTGCCAAAAATTTGGTTAAGAAATTTAGTAATCATCACCATGATCCTTGCAAAAAAGATTATCCAATTACCATCTACCAGTATACCGAACGATATATAAGATTACACACTACACATAAGTCTTTATATTTCTTTTGCCCAGCAAGTTAGCTCATTGAACACTGAAATATGCCCAAACTGACCGGCCCATTCATCGCAAAGATATGAAATAGGCTCCTTTACAGCGGGCAAAGGGTTAGCCCCAGGAGTTAATTCAGCGGCAGCTTCCACGAGCCATGCATGCAAATCGGCGAACTCAGTAAACTTTTCTTTACTCAGCAGATCTTTCAATTGTTCAACGATAACTTTCTCAAAATGAATTTTACGATCTAAATCAATAATGTCAGGTAATAATAAACCTGCATATCCGATATTGATACCTACACTTTGTAGCAATTCCGTATAAACTTGCCTAGCAATAACATCAGATTTCTTCTGAATTTCCTTCAAGAGATCAAAGCCTTTCACCGAAGGCCGGTTTTCTTCAACAGGCAATAATTGGCAATAGAGCTTTAACTTGGGTTCTGTTCCAGATGGTCTAATAGTTACAATTAGGCTGTCAGTAACTACTTGAATAATATTTCTAGGCAGCCTATCTGATTCGCTCACAAACGGCCCAAATTTATCTTCATCCCAATAATCAATAACCTCTCTAACAAGGAATCCGGCTAACTGTTGGGGAGTGTCTTCTCTAAGAGCAGCCATAATAAGGTTTTTTCTCAACATTCCTTCAGCTCCAACCATCATGATAGAACGATGAACATCCACATAACTACCAAGATCTTGTAGTATGTGAAGGTAATAGTCGAGAATTGTTTTACCTTCTCTCCTTAACCGCTGATATAGTGTGGCAAGATACAGAGCAGCTGGTGCAGCATCTTTGTCACGAACTGTTGGAAGAATCATCATGCCGTGACTTTCTTCTGCCGCCAATACCAACTGATCGGAAGAACATCTCACATCATTATATAACCCGGTACGATCAAGAGTATTTAAAACATTTGCCACGTATTTAAAACCAACTAATAAATCGTCAATTAGCAAGGATCCTTCAACTCTCCTAACAATTTCCCTAAGCATCTTTGTCGTAACAAGTGTCTCAATAACTAATCCTGTACGACATGGGCCTTGCGGATCTAGCATGAGCAAATAACACAACACAACTGCAATCTGATTTCCATCGAAGTGATACCATGATCCATCATCGAGCTTTACTTCTAAACCAATACGATCAGCATCCGGATCACTAGATAACACAATACCTATCCCCTCCAAGTCTGCAAATTGGCGAGCAGGCTCTGTAACCTGGAATACTTCTGGGTTGGGAACCTTAAACGGAATAGCTGCAAATTTCGGATCCAGGTCTTGAGCAGGTGGAACAAGAAACGGGATATTTACTTCTTTGAAAAGATCGCCAACAGTGGTAAGCCCACATCCACACAAAGGGGTATAGACGACAGGAATATCAGATGTGGGGGAATCTTGAAAATCATGATGTAACCTTGCGTACCCTCGTATGTAATCTTGATGGAGTTCCTCTGGAATATCTCGAACCATTTTATCTTTTACCGCCACGTCAAAATCTACAAAACTGATACCTATCGCATGTTCCATTACATCCATAAGTATCTGATCTACGGGAGGTATTGGCTGACTCCCGCATTGATCGTAAACCTTAATTCCATTATCGTCTGGAGGGTTATGAGAAGCTGAAATATTGACTCCACCCACAGCATCCAACTGATTAATTAGATACGACAACTCTGGCGTTGTTAGTATTCCACTATTACCTTGGGGAGATGGAAAATAGCAGGTAATACCATTGGCTACATAAATTTGACACGCTAACTTCGCCAAAAACCGAGATGACACACCCAAAAGAGGATGACTGTTGCCTAAAAATAGGTATGTTTTATAAACATCGTGAAAAACTCTCATATCATTCGCAATAACAACTGCCATCGCCTGTCGCTCTGGAAATGTGGCATGGAGATAATCACAGTGTCCCTGGACCGTCATAGAAACAGTAGCCAAATTAACCCTGTTAGGCCCATACCCTACTCGTCCTCGACGCCCACCAGTTCCAAAGGGAAGTATCTGACAAAACGAGTCAAACAATAGATCAATTTGTTTATCCGTTAAATGCCTAGCTATAATTTCAGGATATGCATACGGAATGCTACCTGATAGCCAAGTCTGAATTCTCTCTGAAGCCTTCTCTCCTGAGGCATTATACCGCTTACCTAGCAAGGCATATATTCTATTCATCGTGTTGAAATCAGTCATATTTATCTTAAAAAATTCCAGGAATTCTCATGTCATTCACACACCAGAGACACATCTGCTATGATGGGCCTTGGTTGACGTGAATGGTTTTCTCAAGTGACTAGTCATGGCTAATATTATTTTTTCCACATTTAACAATACGGTTAGAAATTTTACATGATAAGCATTCCCATATAATAGTTCCATATGCTAAGCAACATCCACTAGACATCGGTATAATAATTCTATGGATAAACAGGAATCCCACACAGCAGAGTTATTAGAAAAAATTGAGGAGAAAACGGCGAGAATTGCCGTAATCGGACTTGGATATGTCGGCCTCCCATTAGCCGTCGATTTTGCCACTGCAGGTTTTCATGTTGTGGGGATTGATAAGGATGCTACTCGCGCAAAAAGTGTTACCCATGGAAACACCTATATTAGTGACGTATCAGATTCAGCTATGCAAAAGATTACTAGATCTGAGCGCCTAATAGGAACTACAGATTTTTCCATCCTTAAGGAAACCGATATCATTTGTATTTGTGTGCCAACTCCTCTTAGCAAAACTAAAGATCCTGATGTATCTTTCATACTCGATGCAACTGACTCCGTACGACAACATTTACGCCCACACCAACTCATATGCCTAGAAAGCACTTCCTATCCAGGAACCACGCGTGAATTGGTTCTACCAAGATTAAGCGAGACAGGCTTAAAAGTGGGAATCGATTTCTTCTTGTCGTTTTCTCCAGAGCGCATTGATCCTGGAAATAAAAAATTTAATCTCAAAAACACTCCTAAAGTTATTGGTGGTACGACTTCCGCATGTATACATCTATCAAAAAATCTCTATGGAAACATCGTTGATCATGTGATTCCTGTGTCTTCGACGGAAACAGCTGAAATGGTTAAGCTTCTAGAAAATACCTTTCGTAGTGTAAACATTGGTTTAGTCAATGAGATGGCTATTATGGCACAAAAACTTGGTATAGATGTATGGGAAGTCATTCATGCCGCAGCAACAAAACCGTACGGTTTCATGCCATTCTACCCAGGACCAGGGTTAGGCGGACACTGTATTCCTGTGGACCCTCACTATCTAGCATGGAAACTCAAAACATTGAATTATAAAGCTAGATTTATTGAAATGGCCGCAGAAGTCAATGCAGGAATGCCACAATATGTGGTGGATTTGATTGCCAAAGGATTGAATCACGCCACAAAAAGCATAAGAGGCTCTAACATTCTCATATTGGGCCTATCATATAAAAAAGATATTGCTGATATGCGTGAGTCTCCAGCATTGGATATCATCTCACTACTTGAAACACGCGGTGCAAAAGTTAAATGGCATGACCCTCATATTATCAAATATGCAACGACTCCAGGACCTGAGAGAGTCATAGATCTTACCTCTACCGAGCTAACGACTGCAGACTGCGTCGTCATTGTCACAGATCATTCGCACTATAATTGGGGTACCATTGCGGCTCACGCATCACTCATTATCGACACTCGAAATGCCACAGGAACACTACCTTCAGGTCATAACTGCCTAATCTTAAAGCTTTAATAATTCAGAAAAATTAAAATGTTCTCCTGAATCAAGCAGTTTTCTCTGTCACCTCACGTATCCAAGATAAATATTCATGCGCTCCTTTCATAATAGGGACAGCAATAATTTCAGGCACATCATAACTATGATGTGCTTTTATTAAAGACTCAATATCACTATAGCGGTCCAGTGTCGATTTCATAATTAACAAAACTTCTTTCTCCTCCAGAACATTACTTTTCCATAAAAAGATTGACCCAATATCCGGAACAATATTGACACACGCAACGGCTTTTTTCTCAACAAGCATTCGACCCAAATTCTCGGCATCAGCTTTCGTCGCCACAGTTGACAAAACTAAAATCTCAGATGCAGCCATCAGATTATCTCTCACGCTACACGTTAATAGGTACTATCCATTTTAAAGGCATCTATAGTAAGACGAAGCCCTTCTTTGATCGAAACTGATGGCTGCCAACCCAGGAGGCGTTGAATCCGAGAAGCGTCCAAAACACTTTTCATCGCCTCACCTTGCTTTGCAGGCCCAAATGTTGGTTTAATTGCAGAATTAATTAAGGTAGCAATGTGCCTATATAGCTGGTTCACTGAAGTTTCCTTTCCGGTACCAACATTAAAAACTCCTTGAGCATTTTTCTGTAAGGCGAGCCAATTTGCCTCAACTGCATCATTTACAAACACAAAATCTCTAGTCTGCTTACCAGAGCCATTAACAGTTGGTGATTTTCCTTGAAGCAACGTCTCTACAAAAATACTTACCACTCCCCCTTCTCCCAATGGGTCCTGCCGTGGCCCATAAACATTTGCATACCTGAGACTGGTAAAATTTAGCTTGTAAATACGCAAAAAATACTTGAGGTAAAGATCGCTTGCAAACTTTCCAATTCCATACCCAGATAAAGGATCTACAATGCCACGTTCTGAGGGTAAAGTGGTTTTGGGTTCACGATAGATTGCACCACCTGACGAGGCAAACATTACACGTTGAACATTAAAATTAACACACTGTTGCAAAAGGCAGATCGTACCTAGAATATTAATCTTAGCGTCAAATAGTGGGTCTTGTACAGATTTTGCAACACTCACCTGAGCTGCATGGTGACTGACAACATCTGGTTTTTCCTTCTCAAAAATCTTCCACAAATCTGAACTTGTAATATCCGCCTTATAAAAGTGTGCACTAGGATGAATATTTTTCTCTTTTCCAGTAGACAGATCATCAATTACTGAAACCGTAGCACCCTCAGCAACAAAACGGTCCACAAGATGTGAGCCTATAAACCCAGCTCCGCCAGTCACTAGAATTTTCATTTTATAAGGTATGTCCCAACTCAGTAATAGGAGCACTAGGAAGAGATTCCGACGTAAGATGTAAGAAAATCTCGATATTCCCATCACGCCCAGAAATTGGAGATTGGACAACGCCCTTAGTACGAAACCTTAAAGCATGAGCCGTTGCGATAACATCTGCGACAGCCTCATTTCTTTGCTGAGGATCTTTCACAATACCTCCACGACCTACCTTTCCTTTACCAACCTCAAACTGAGGTTTCACTAATGCCACAATATCCCCGCCTGATCGAATAAAATCCCCCACTTTTGGCAAAACTTTTCTCAACGAAATGAAGGAAACATCAATAGTCACAAGGTCAACTAATTCAGCAATACTGTTACTTGGCAAGTACCTTATATTCCTACGGTCAAGAACAACAACACGTTTGTCTTGCTGCAACTTCCAAGCAAGCTGACCATAACCAACATCCACAGCATAAACCTTCGTTGCCCCTCGACGAAGTACACAGTCAGTAAACCCTCCAGTGGAAGCACCAATGTCTAGAACTATCGCCCCATTCGGATCTATACAAAAAGTATCAAGAGCGGAAGCCAACTTAATTCCTCCGCGACTTACATATATAGTTTCAGGGACTTTTACATGAATGAGGGCATCTGAAGGTGTGGCAAAAGCTACTTTATCGACTCGCTGCCCATTGACTGAAACAATTCCTGCAAGAATAAACCGTCTCGCTTGTTCTCGGCTCGATACGTACCCCCGACGCTCAAGATAACAATCAAGACGTTCCTTATCCCCATTATTTGTTTTCATCAAAAGGCTGCGGCGTGTTTTCACCGATGCTTAGATCATGAGTTTGTTCATCTGACTCAACAAGAAAGGGTTCAGAGCGCAGGGCTCCATCTGTATCTTGGAGTAAAACTTCAACCTTCTTCTCCGCATCTTCTAACATTTTCATACATTGCTTTGAGAGACGCACTCCTTCCTCAAAAATCTTTAATGAATGATCCATTGAAAGTTCACCTTGTTCTAACTCAGTCACAATAACTTCGAGTCGAGCTAAGGCATCTTCAAACTTTTTGACGGCCATTATCAAAACCTTCTTTAATAGTTACTACATACAGGCAATTGTCAGGGAGAAACGTCATTTTGAAGATCACGCACCTCACATATAATGCTTCCATTCGAAAACTGAACCTGAACGGTATCTCCACTCCGTATAGCAGTCACACTCTTTAAAATCTTCAATGAAGGCCACCGCCTAGCAATAGTATAACCTCGTTCTAGAACCGAAAGTGGACTTAATGAATTTAAACGCGCCGCTAAGCTCTCAACCTCTACACGTCGAGTCTCAATAAAAGCTCTAATCTGTTTTTTCTTCCTAAACATGAGATGAGATAGCAACTGCGCTAACCTAGCTGTATGCCTAGTTGGAGTACAGGATATAAACCTCCTCAATAACCCTCTTGTATGATCACTCATACGAGTCATGCTATTTTCAATAAATATATTAATCCTAGTTTCAAGTTCATCAACACGCTGCAAATGCCGCAACAACACAATTCTCGGATCTAGCCGAACAACATTCACAGACTCAACCCGATCTTGCCATCCTTGCAAAGCTCTTCGAAAAGAACGAGATAGGCGTATACTATCTGCCTGGAGTCTATTTATAAGCTCCCTTCTATCAGGGGTTGCAGCTTCTGCAGCAGCGGACGGTGTTGGCGCACGATAATCTGCAACAAGGTCTGCCACAGTAAAATCAACCTCATGACCCACGGCAGAAATTACTGGAATACTGCTTTCATATATTGCGCGAGCAACTTTTTCTTCATTAAATGTCCACAAATCCTCAGCAGCTCCTCCACCTCTCGCGACAATAAGGATATCCGACCCTCCTTCCCGGTTTAATGCACGAATAGCCCTAACAATATCTTGCCCAGCTGATGAACCTTGAACAGCCGCATGACAAATTAGAATCTTTACCAACGAAAGCCTCCGATGAACAACATCGATAACATCCCACACTACTGCCCCCCCTGCGGAAGTTATAAGGCCTATTTGACGTGGAAACATAGGCAGAGGTCTTTTTTTTGAAATATCAAATAGCCCTTCCTCGGCGAGACGCGTTTTCAATTGCTCCAATGCAAGCTGTCGTGCACCAACGCCTTTTGGTTCGAGAGAATTAATCACAATTTGATACTCACCACGCGACTCGTACACTGCAAGGCGTCCTTGACACACCACGTGAAGACCATCTTCCAATTGAAACTTTAAGCGTTCTCCAAAAGATCTGAAAATAACACCTCGGATAGCACTCTTTGAATCTTTCAATGTAAAATAGGTGTGGCCGCTTTTGGCTACACGCAAACCTGAAACTTCACCTTCAACCCAGATTTTCTCAAATGCCTCATCAAATGTTGTCCGTATTAATCGAGTCAGTTCAGATACCGTATACGCAGACACAGAACCCTTCGACAGGCCATCAATCTGCTCAAGCATGCCAGTTTTCTTCTTCATCAATCACGCACCTGTACTCGTTCAATTGATATTGCAGTTCCAGTGTCCTGATTAATTTCAACAACTGCACCAGATAACTCACATGGACCATTTGCAACTTCTAAACGTCGAGGCATATGAGTTAGAAATCTCTCAAGAGAAAGTTCTTTTTTCATACCTATGACTCCATTAACAGGACCTGTCATACCTAAATCGGTAAGATACGCTGTCCCTTGAGAAAGAATCCTAGCATCGGCAGTTTGAATATGCGTGTGCGAACCTAAGACCGCGCTCACTCGCCCATCCAAGTGCCACCCCATAGCCATCTTTTCAGAAGTCGCTTCAGCATGCATATCAACCACAATAGTTCGCACGGACTCACGTAGAACTTCAACATGACGATTCGCAGTCTGAAATGGACAATCAAGGAGTGGCATATTCACCCTCCCCATTATCTGAAGGACCCCTACAGTCCCACACTTCTGAGTTTTAATGACCACACTCCCAGCTCCCGGAACGGAATCAGGATAGTTGGCGGGTCTTAGAAGCTTTTGCTCTTTCCCAATGTACGGAATAATCTCTTTCTTATCCCATACATGATTCCCAGTCGTAATGACATCAATTCCGTAGTCAAATAACTCATCAGCAATGTCAGGGGTTATCCCGAAACCACCTGCAGCATTTTCCCCATTACCAAGAACTAGATCGATGGAATACGATTCAATAATTTTTGGAAGATGTCTTGCAATAATTTTTCTTCCGGGTTCACCGACAATATCCCCGATAAATAAGACCTTCATCTATCACAGACACCAATCAAGACAATTATCGTGCATACGCAACATAACGACTCTCTCGAAGCACTGTGATTTTAATTTGGCCAGGATATGTTAGTTCTTGTTCAACTTTTTTTGCTAGCTCTCTACTAATTTGGGAAGTCTCAACATCAGAAAGCTCTTTATGTTGCACAACAACCCTAACCTCACGTCCAGCCTGAATTGCGTAAGCCTTATCAACCCCACTAAAAGCAGTTGCAAGTTTCTCTAGTTTTTCAAGTCGCTTAACGTAGGCCTCAAGAGTTTCTCGTCTTGCTCCAGGCCGAGAAGCTGACAAAGCTTCTGCCGCGGCCACAAGAACAGACTCAGGACAGATGGGATCAACTTGCTCATGATGCGCAGCAATTGCATTAACAATTTTCGCTGACTCTCCATATTTCTTTGCAACATCAGCCCCAATCATCGCATGCGGTCCCTCAACCTCATGACTCAATGCCTTACCAATGTCATGCATGAGTCCTCCACGCCTAGCAAGTCGAACGTCAAGACCAAGCTCTGACGCCATCATGCCACTAATAAGCGCGGCTTCCCGTGCATGCATGAGATTGTTTTGGCCATAGCTGGTTCGATATTTAAGTCGGCCAAGTAACTTGACCAGCTCAATGTGTACATTGTGAAGACCTAGCTCAAGTATCACGCGTTGAGCGTCATCAATCATAAGTTTTTCTAAGTCCTTCGTTACACGCTCTACAACCTCTTCAATACGAGTTGGATGAATTCTCCCATCCGCCATAAGTCGTTCCAATGAAATTTTTGCGACCTCTCTTCTCATCAGGTCAAATCCAGAAATAATTACTGCCTCCGGAGTCTCATCAATAACTAAATCAACCCCAGTGGCAGCTTCAAGGGCCCGAATATTTCTTCCTTCCTTACCAATAATTCTCCCCTTCATGCTCTCATTAGGGAGAGGGACAACAGAAATCGTTGCTTCAGACACATAATCTCTTGTGACACGCTGAACAGCCTTTGTAATTGTCTCAAGAGCTGTTGCATCCGCCGTCTCACGTGCATCGTCTTCAATTTGCTTAATCATCTTCTCGGCATCAAACTTAGCCTCACTCTCCAACTCGACAATAAGCATTTCTTTGGCCTGTTCGACGGTCAACCCTGATACACGTTCAAGAGCCTGACGATGTTCCAACAAACTACGGTCAAGCTCTTTAGATTTTTCTGTCACTTGATTCTCTTTTTTAGAGAGGGATTGATCCCGTCGTTGAATCTCGGCTTCTCTTTTATCTACTCCACTGATCCTACGCTCAAGACTTTCCTCAAGCTTGTGGACCCTTTTCTCCATGACAGACAAGTCTTGCTGCCTCCTCTTGCTTTCCTCCTCAAGTTCTAATTTAGTCTTAAATGCAATATCCTTTGCCTCAAGTTCGGCCTCTCTTATCTTAGCGTCCGCCTCTCGCTTCGCATCATTGACGGTTGTTTCTATACGCTCTTCAGCTTCTCGAACCTTTCTCGATAGCCGTAGCCGCTGAAAAAGCACACTAACGCCAAAACCTACAATGATGCCAACAAGGACCACTCCAATATAGGGCGTAATCCCATCCATGCTGACCACCTCCTATAGCTATGTCTAAACCCTAGCTAAATGGAAACACCGAGTTACACCAGACAACTGGCATAATCCAGGAGCGTTCCACAAAAGCTAAAGTTAGAAAAAAATCAAGTTATGATGTGGAGAGATAAAACACGGAGAGATTCTAGAGTATAATTACAAGCCGGTCGTTAAAACCACGATAGAGAGGGAATGTTAAAAATTAAAACCGGTACGAGTCTTAAGAGATGTCAACGAGAACTAAATAATCTCACAGTTCCCCATGCGACCACTTACCAAAAACCCTCAATCGACACCACAGAAACTACCCCTCTCGCAGCTTCAGATTAAACAAGACACTCAAACAACAAGCGCCAAAATTAGGCACACAGCCTGGAACTGGCTACTCTCTTTAAAAAATCATCGCTCCGGTGAACTTATAACTCCACTCACCACCTTCAATTGGAACCTACTTACCTTATTACAATCTCCTCTGATCTAGTATAAACACTCCATCACAATATTCATCAGGTCAATACCTCCATCTCCTTATCAATTAGAGCGATTGAACGTGTTGCCCAATCACTAACTTTTGCAAACTCAATATCATGCTCTTCCCGCAAACGAGTTAGCTGATCCGTCTCCTTAGAACGCATTAACTCATCCGCCGTATTGATGGCAACCAAAGTCGCCAGTTGCACAGCAGTCGCCGTACGCATATTGCCTGCCAATTCTGCCATTTTTTTATCCACGTACTGCGCAACGCGCTTGATATAATCAGGTTCGCCATCGCCAATTATCGTGTACTTTTGGCCAAAAACAGCCACCTCAACCTCACTCTTCACCATTTACCTCAGCTACAATACTAGGAGCTGTACTAAAATAATCAAGCTCATCAAGGGCGGACTCAACTCGATCTCGAACAATCTGTCGCTCATCCCGCCAACGCCCAGTCTCTAAAACTTGAGACGCCAAAGCTACCTTCATATCTTGAACATGCTTTGCCATTAATGCATTCTCACTCTTCAGAGTCCGTATTACACTCAGCAGCTCCTCAATTTTTAAACTGAGTGTATCGAGTATCTTAGTATCTACCACGAATCAATATACCGTATGTTGTACTCTCACCCTTAATCTGCGACGATACGGTGTTCAACATTTTTTGTCAAGAAATCTATTATTTCAGTCAGCCTGAAACACCCTCCGGTACTCTCTGTAAACCTGTAGAACCCGTTTCACATACTTACGTGTTTCCTCGTATGGAATAGATTCTATAAATTCTTCCTCATGTAGCGTACTTCTCCCATCAGAAGATGTCTCCCCCCTAGTTGCTCCTCTCCACCTTGCTACAGCTGTTGGCCCAGCGTTATAAGCAGCAATTGCAGAAACCAGGTTACCATTGAATCTATTAAGTAATGAACGAAAGTACCAAGCCCCAAACTGAATGTTAAGAGATGGGTCAAGTAACATCTTCTCATTAAATGACTGAATTTCAAGGGATTTTGCAATATCAAAGGCCGTTTTTGGAACGATTTGCATTAAACCGACTGCACCTGCTGACGATCGTGCACTAGCATTAAACGCACTTTCTTCACGAATTAACGCAGAAATTAGGTACGGATCTATTTCATCGGCTTGCAATTGCTGAATCCATCCTGCAATGATCGGCATATGTACCCTGGGGTAGGCCAATTCCCAAAACCATAATGGCACAGTACCATCATCGCCACGAATAATTGAATCAAACCGTGTTTTTACAAGTTTGAGTGAGCGATATACATCACCACCTACCTGCAACTGGCGGCTGAAAAATAAATATTCGTCGACTATGCCTAAAGATTTATTGTCAATACTGTTTAATACCTTAATAGCATCATCACTCAAACCCAGATAAATCATCTCTGTTACTCTATCAAAAACAGTGCTAGTCGCAGCGGTGGGTGGAAACTTGGGAAGATTGATAGTATGGGAGTAAGCCTCCTTAAGTTTTAAGGATGTATTCTGGCAATAGTAGCCATATGGAAACTCCCTGCAAATATTATAAAATAGCTCTCCACTAGCTTGGTCTCTACCCAATCGCTTGAGTGCTACAGCCTTCCAATATAGGACTCGTTGAACATCATTTTTTGTAGGATACTGAATCATATGGTCAAAAGCGTCTATCGCAGCAGTATAGTTTTCTTGAAGAAAATGAGTCCACGCTAATTGCCAAAATACACTATAAACCCACGAAGCACTTGGATCCTCGGGAATTTCTTCCACAGCACGTTGATACGCATCACGCGCACTTTCTAAATTTTGATGGTCCTCATACCATAATCCTAGAAAATACATAATTGAACCGTAAACCGATTGGGGAAGAGATAATGTTTCAATCTGTTTACTTAGAGATTTCAGATCTTCTCCCGCTCCTAATCGAAGATATGTACGTGCTAGCCATAGATAAGCCTCCGGACTCGCAAGGGCAGAATGTTTTTTAATTACACTTTCAAAAACAGCCTTTGCTTTATCCAATTGCCGTGTTTTTACCAATGCAATTCCTAACTTTATTAATCCATCGACACGACGAACATCATTATCAAGCTCTCTAGCATGAAGATATTCCATGAATACATCGGCTGCATCAAGATATTTACCAGAATCAAAGAACGCTGTACCTCGTCGCCACAATTGATCTCTAGTAGCGCGCTCTACTGTAATACCAAGATTTTGAAATGCATTATGAGCATGGAGCATATCCTCCTCACGAAGGAAATGAGGCATATCAGCCCAAATACGCCACAAAATACGTACCGCCAGAGAGCGATTGCCTTCTTTCAGGTGACAATCCGAAAGATAAAGCCCAGATGAAGCACGAAAACTATCATCGCCAACATACTCACCAGGCTCTCGATTAAATAAAAGGGCAAAAGAGCTTTTTGCTAATATACAATTGCCATATTTAAACCACGAAACTCCTTCTAAATACTGTGCGTGTGTTCTTAGTGGAGTATCAGGAAACAGTCTACTAATTGCTTCATACTCAAAAGCTGATTTTTTAAACTCCTTTTGTATAAAAAAAGAATTTGCAACAGCCCATTGTATATAATCAGCAACAAGAGGAAGCCTTTCAGATAACCCTTCAAGTAAAAGGCGGCCTTCTGAGCTACCATTCTTTATCAACTGACTGCCTATCAAAAACTTTGAGCGCTCAGCCCATAGAGAATCTGGGAACTGAGCCACAACTTCGGTAAAATGTTGTGACTCAAAACATGCTCTGGGACTTAGACATTCTTTACTTTGTGGATTTTTAAGTTTCTCTTGATATACATCACCCCACACAGTATGACTAAAAATAGGAGAAAAAATGATGAGAAAAAGTCCGCAAAGTAGCATGCGAAGGCAGGGCATGCGTTTATTATAACATGTCTGTTCTTCGCTAATTCATATGCTTGCTCAGTACGGACACCTATGATAGCGTTGCGCGTATGATCCAGGGCACCACACAAGAAAAAATTAATCTCTCCTTGCTCACAAAACAAGCCATGGAGAACTTTGTACATGCGCAAGGATGGAAGTCATACCGCGCAGAGCAAATACTTCGCTGGCTCTACCAGCAGCGTGCGACACATATTGAACAAATGACAGATCTGTCCATGCGTGACAGACAACATCTAAAAAGTATTGCTAGAATTAGCCTCCCCACAATTCATGATGTGATTTACTCCAATGATGGAACGGCAAAGTTCCTGATAAAATTAACTGATAGCCAGATCATTGAAACCGTACTCATACCAGAAGGTGATAGACGAACGGTTTGTATCTCTACGCAAGTAGGATGTAGTCTAGACTGCACATTTTGCCTCACAGCAAAGCTTGGCCTGCTCCGAAACCTTGATGCAGCTGAAATTATTGGCCAATTTCTTGCCGTACAAAATTACCTTAGAGAGACATATAATACTCCACCACGATTAACAAACGTGGTGATGATGGGCATGGGAGAGCCTTTAGCAAACCTGGGACCTCTCCGAGACGCAATTCAACATATGATACATGCACGCTGTGGGCTAGGACTATCACCACGACGTATTACTGTTTCAACTGCAGGTATCCATCAAAACTTTCAGGAAATAATAGACTTAGGAGTTAATCTGGCCATATCGCTAAACGCAAGCACTAATGAGCAACGTAACACACTAATGCCTTCAGCAAACAAAATTTGCTCTCTTCCAGAATTACTCGCAGTATGTCGAAACCTACCACTCCCAAATCGCCGCCGACTCACCTTCGAATATGTCCTTCTAAAAAACATCAATGACTCAGCGCAGGATGCAATTAGACTTGCAAACTCAATACGAGGAATTCCCTGTATGGTAAACGTTATACCATTTAATGAAATTCCAGCATCTCCTTACTCAAGACCAAGTGAAGCAAGAATCCTTGAGTTCCAAGATATCCTTATTAACCGAAACATTGATACCTATCTGAGAAAAAGTAAGGGCCCAGATGTTTTAGGTGCATGCGGACAACTGGGAGCGAGCACGAGAGGATGATATGAGCGAGCTTGTTATGGCAACATACCTAAAGCTTCAAGCAATCATTGGGGAAATGAGTTCTGTCCTTGTGGCATTCTCAGGAGGTGTTGACAGTAGCCTTGTCTTGAAAACTGCATATGACTCTCTTGGAAACCGTGCAATTGCAGCTACGGCATTATCTCCAACACTCTCCGACTATGAACTTAGAACTGCAGTGCGTATCTGTACAAGCAACATAGGCGCACAACATCATATCATTGCTACTGATCAATTACTGAATACCGATTTTTCAAAAAATAACGCCCAGAGATGCTACTACTGCAAAACAGACCTCTATACAAAACTTCGAAAGCTTGCTGACCAACTAGGCGTAGCAACAATTCTAGATGGAACAAATTACGATGACTTACATGATGAAAGGCCAGGCATCACCGCAGCTCAATCACTAAATGTACGAAGCCCTCTAGTTGAAGCTAAATTGAAAAAAGACGATGTTCGCCGAATCGCGAAGGCTCAAAATCTTCCAAACTGGGAAAAACCTGCATCTCCATGCCTTTCTTCGAGAATCCCCCGAGGAATACCAATTACGTATGAACGTCTCGAGAATGTCGCTAAAGCTGAAGAGATTCTAGCAAATGAAGGGTTCAGGCAGTTCAGAGTGCGATGGTATCACGACACTGCGCGCATCGAAGTAGAACTTAACGACCTAGGCCAACTCCTCGAGGAAGAAACACGAAAGAGGATACTGCCAAAAATAAAATCCTTAGGGTTCCGCCACGTAACCGCAGACCTTGAGGGCTATCGACAGGGAAAAGGCAACTAAGCCTCTTAGAAAGTTCTACCTAGCGCCTGGCAGCGTAAAATGCCTCTACCTCTTTTAGCGCTTCATCGGTAAACTTAGACCTATCCTCATCGGATAAATTCTTCTCTAAGATACGCTCAGTAAGCTGTACAGCAAGCCCTATAGCTGTTGACTTAACCCCCTGTATTGCTTGCCTTTGCTCTTTTTCAATTTCCTGTCTAGCCTCAGATAGCATCCGCGTCGTTTCAGCCTCCAACTTTTGATGATTATCATCAAGAAGGCGTTGCGCTCGTTGCCGAGCTTGGTCCATATGCCGCTCGGCCTCCTCAGACGCAGCCTTAACTTTAGCATCATACTCTGCCAAACGTTGCTCTGCTTCCTTTCGATGACGCTCGGCCTCGTCAAGGCTATCACGAATTCGCTGTTCCCTGGTGTCTAAAATATCGAATACACTTGGTAACGCAAACTTCCATAAAAAAACCAACATAATTCCAAACGAGACAATAGACCAAAAAAACAGGGATGAAAAAAATGTCGTATCAAATTGCGGCATCGAACGATCTTTCTATTTAAAAACTCGAAGACCAATCAGCAACGCCATTGCAATACCATATAATGCAATGGTTTCCACAAGCGCAAAGCCAATCCAAACATACTTACCAACCCTCGCTTCAGCTTCTGGTTGCCGAGCTACGGCCTCGATCATCTTCCCAAAAATATATCCTATACCAACCCCTGCACCAGCAAAGCCTGCCGCTGCAGCACCCATTCCAATAAGTAACGCAGAACTCGGTTCCATTAGGCATCCTCCTTCATAACATTAAAACAAGCAGTAATAGGTTCATATCAATGCAAGCGAATAGCTTCGCCAATATATACACAGGCAAGAATGGTAAAAATATAAGCCTGAATGCACGCTATAAATACCTCAAGTCCATACAATGCTACCGAAAGCCCAACGAGAGGAAACAATGCAAACATACTCCACATCGCAAGACCAAGAAACACAGAAATCATCATGTGACCAACAGTCATATTAATGAACAAACGAAGCGCCAACGTAAACGGTCGAGCTAGTTGACTAATAATCTCAATCGGGACCATCGCTGGAACAAGCCATCGCGGGGTACCAGGTGGAGAGAATATTGAGAAGTAGTGAAGCCCGTGATAGTAAAGTCCCACAACAACACTAATTAAATATACTGTAACTGCAAAGAATCCGGTGACGGCAACCTGACTAGTAACAGTATAAGACCCAGGAACAAGCCCAAGCAAATTGCTCAACAAGATAAAGAAAAACAATGCAGTCAAAAATGGAAGTAGCTTAAGCCCCTTCTCCCCCATAGTATCTAGTACCATGTCACGGAGAAACTCAACAAGCATTTCTACTGTACTTTGAATGCGCGTAGGGATAATACGTCGTCCTTGTGTAGCAACATAGAATATCCCCATCATCCCAGCACATACACACCACATAAGAATAACGGCCTTATTAATGGAGACATCCATGCCAAAAAGCTCGAGTGGAACAATAGGATGTAGTTCAAAATGATGAAGTGGGTTTTCTAATTCACGTGCCACTACGCATTACCGTACGATAAACATTTAATATTCCTGCAACTCCTCCAAGAAAGACTCCTACGATCATAGCCCAAGGCTCGGAGCCAAGCCACCTATCCAGTCCATATCCAAGCACTGCGCCAACCGCAACAGCCACCACCAATTCCAATCCCAATCGAGTAGCAAAGGCAAGACCTTTTGCAAAATCCGTTGGGGCAGGGTACATCAGAACCTCCTCACAAGACTCAAAAAAACCAGGCGGGATGGTAACACGTTGATTTAACCTCATCAAGCAGGCACATGACCTGGCTCTTTATACCCACAACTCGTATCACGGCACAAAATTTCAGGCTCCGCTTGTTTCCGAGGCTTTTCAATCAAGAAAGGAGCGCCACAAGAAGGACAAGGCTTGTTTACCGGTCGTGACCACAAAGAAAACTCACATTTTGGGTAACGATTACAAGCATAAAACATGCGACCTTTCTTAGTTCGTTTCTGAACAATATCTCCATCACAATCCTGTTCAGAACACTTAACCCCAATACCAATAGCTTTTGTTGTTTTGCATTCAGGATATGCAGTACACGCTAAAAATTTTCCGAAACGCCCTGTTTTGATTACCATGGCACTTCCACATTTTTCGCAAATTTCATCCACAGTCACTTCAGGTTTTTCAAGAACAGCAATCTCCCCTGATGCATCTTCGGTGAACTCCTTTGTACTCTTGCACTCAGGATATCCTGAACAAGCAAGAAAACGACCAAATCGTCCCCACTTAACAACCATGGACTCCCCACACTTTTCACAGAGAATGTCCGTTGCAACTTCTTCACGTTTAACATTCCTCATCTTCTCGCGAGCTATTTCCAAACGTTCCGCAAATGGCTGATAAAACTCACGTACAGTTTCAACCCATTCACGCTCACCATCTTCGATTTGGTCAAGTTGCCCTTCCATCTTCGCAGTGAATGCAACATCGAGTACACCTGGGAAAAACTCAACAAGAAGATCATTTACAATCCTACCCAATTCGGTAGGTTTCATCCGTCCTTCATCTTTTTCAACATATGTTCGGTCTTGAATTGTTGCTACTATGGAAGCATAGGTAGAAGGACGTCCAATCCCTTTATCCTCAAGATCACGAATCAAAATCGCTTCATTGTAACGAGGAGGCGGTTGTGTAAAGTGTTGTTTTGCCTTAACCCCTTCCTCTGCATCAACATAAAGCCTATATCCCGTAGTAAGCGCGGGAAGAATATTTTCTGTGTCATCATCTGATGTTGCTTGAGTAGTACCCTCTGGGTCTAAATCTTTTCCTTCACGATAAATTTTCTGGTGCCCGGCAAAAATAACTTGTGTGCCAGTAGCTCGAAAAAGATATTCCCCGGCTGTAATATCCACCCGAGTAACAGCTACCTTTGCAGGCATCATCTGAGAAGCGACAAAACGCCTCCAAATTAGTTCATATAATCGATAATGATCTCGGCCGAGGGTATCTTTAAGCGTATCCGGAGTTCGCATCACCGAAGTTGGGCGGATTGCTTCGTGTGCCTCTTGTGCAGATTTTTGTGTTTTATATACCGGGGGTTTTGCAGGAAGATATTCAGGCCCAATAGTTTCCTTAATGAGCCCTCGTACCTGTTCAAGAGCCTCATCTGCGATCCGTGTAGAATCCGTCCTCATATAAGTAATTAAACCTACTGGACCTTCATCTCCAATCGCTATTCCTTCGTACAACTGCTGGGCAAGTACCATCGTACGTTTCGGTGAAAAGTGAAGTTTTCGAGCAGCATCCTGTTGGAGTCTACTGGTTATGAAGGGTGGAAGAGGATTTCTTTTCCTTTCCTTTTGTTCAATATCAGAAACGAGAAACTGTTTTTCCTTAAGGGAGTCAACAACTTTGTTCGCATCCTCCCCATTAGAAATTTCAACTGTTTTACCTTGGATAGAGTGTAATTTTGCAAAAAACGGATCTGTCTGTTCCCCTTTAAGCATAGTCGTAATAGACCAATACTCTTTTGTTTCAAAAGCTTCGCGCTCACGCTCACGCTCGCAAACCAATCGAACTGCCACAGACTGAACCCGTCCTGCGCTCAAACCGCGACGAACTTTTTCCCACAACAATGGACTAAGTTGATACCCAACAACTCTATCTAAAACTCGCCTTGCCTGTTGAGCATTAACTTTTCGAAGATCAATCTCTCCGGGGGATTTCAATGCTTTTTTAATGCCAGACTCTGTGATCTCATTAAACAAAACACGAAATACTTGGCCATTTTTCAAACTACGTAGTTCCTCCGCAATATGCCACGCTACGGCTTCTCCCTCTCGATCAGGATCTGGTGCAAGGTAAATTTTCTCCGCAGCTTTTGCTTTGGCTTTAATTTCCTTTAATACCGGAGCCTTACCTCGAATCACAACATAGTTTGGAACAAAACCTTTATCAACGTCGACACCAAGCTTGGTTTTTGGAAGATCTTTAACGTGTCCCACAGACGCAATAACCTGATAGGACCTACCAAGGTATTTACCTATTGTGCGTGCTTTTGCGGGAGACTCCACAATGATAAGAGACTTAGCCATTTTAACTTCTTTCACCACACAACATAAGAACAAAGCCTACCTTATAATAACACCCAACCTGAACGGCCTTGATTTGAAATAACCGCAACATCATAAAAACACAACCTAAAATAATTAAACTATGTATATCTGTCTGGCTCCTTACAGTTAATAAGGCATATGCGCTTATATCACCACAATGTCATATTGCTCCCAGTGCAAAGACGAGTCTGCCTTAATAAGAATTTCTTTCTCAAGATCCCGCTCAAGAGCTTCAATCCCCTGATGCTCTTCATCAGATAGCATCTCTGCCACGGAATCATGAGCTCCAATAACCACACACTTCTCATGTGGAGTCAATCCAAGTCGACGTACTTCGCGAAAGATTTCATAACAGATTGTGGTCCTCGACTTCAAGACTCCCTTACCTTCACAGGACACGCATGGTTCACACATAGTCCGTAACAGCCCCTCACGAACACGCTCACGAGACATCTCCACCACACCAAGTCCTGATATAGGAAGGACCCTCATTCTCGCACGATCACTTGACAACGCTGCAACAAGTGTTTGATAAACTTTTTCTCGGTGTTTCTCGCGTTCCATATCAATAAAGTCTATTACGATAATACCCCCAATATTCCGAAATCGTAACTGGCAAGCTATTTCTTTTGCTGCTTCCATATTGGTTTTAAAAATTGTTTCTTCAATATCTTTTTTGCCAACAAAGCTCCCAGTGTTGACATCAATTACAGTCAATGCCTCTGCGTGATCAATAATCACTGATCCACCAGATTTCAACCAAACTTTCCGACCAAGAGCCTTAGAAATCTCAACTTCAACTCCAAAATAATCAAAAATCATGTCATTTTTCTCATAGAGTTGGACTCGAGATTCTAGATTTGGAAGGTACCGTCGTGCAAAACCCTTAATAGCGGTATATTCTTCTTTAGAATCAACAAGCAAACGATTAACCTTTTCACTAAATAGGTCCCGGACGATCCGAAATGACAGGTCAAGGTCGGTGTGAAGCAGACATGGCGCTGTTGCTCTGGTTTTACGCCGAAGAATATCCTTCCACAAAAGACGAAGAAACTCCATATCAGAAATCAAATCATCCTCTTTAATACCTTCACTCACAGTACGAACAATATAACCCATACCTGATTCTCGCAAACGTGAGATGATATCTTTCAAACGTGCACGTTCTTCCTCTCCCTCAATCCTACGAGATATTCCAATGTGGTCCACTCCCGGCATCAGTACAAGGTGCCTGCCGGGTAACGAAACATATGATGTGACTCGAGGCCCCTTTGTTCCCAAGGGGCCTTTTGAGATCTGAACCATTATTTCTTGCCCTTGATGAAGCACTTCTTCAATAGGCACACTATTAGCACGACGAGGACGGGAATTTATTTCCTTGGTCTCTTCCGCTTCTACATCATCATCAAGCTCATCACAATCAGTTAAAGCGTCCTCATCTGACTCTAAAACAGTTTCATCTTCATTTGACTGGAAAATATCTGATGCGTGAAGAAACGCCGCTCGGTCAAGCCCAATATCAATGAAAGCTGCTTGCATCCCAGGCAATGTTTTGGCAACCTTTCCAATATAAATATTCCCAACCAGATCACGCTGTTTTTTCCTATCGATGTAGACCTCACTTACAGCCTTGTTCTCGAGTAAAGCAACCCTCGTTTCTTCTGTCATTACATTTATAACAATTTCAGTTGCCATAACTTCCTCATTAGCTTATCAAGGGATAACTTCTACAAGATCCAATTAATTACCCCAACACACGCCGTCTTTTTACATTCAGCGTGAGGCCCAACGCAGCCAAAGTCATTACCATTGTTGTGCCGCCATAACTCATTAAAGGAAGAGGGATTCCGACAATGGGCAGTAAACCAACGGTCATCCCAATATTAACCACTAAACAAAACCCAAGCAGTGCAGTAACCCCAATAACCAAAACAACTCCTAAGGAATCCCTGGCACGTTCTCCAATCCTAATCATTGTCATAAATAAAAGATAATATAGAAATAACAAGGCAGCAACACCCAGAAAGCCCCATTGTTCTGCAAAAACCGCAAAAGCAAAATCTGTGTACCCATCTGGCAAAAAGTGCAATTGACTCTGAGTAGCTCCATCCAGCCCTTTCCCAGACAGCTGGCCAGATCCTATTGCAATTTTTGATTGTATAGCCTGATAACCCATACCCATAGGGTCTAGAGTAGGGTCTAAGAATGCCAGAATACGCTCCTTTTGGTAGCCTCGCAAAGGGATCCAAAGGTTTTTCCACAATAATGGCAATAGCATAAGTATTCCAAAAACTCCAAATATAAGTCCTTTAATAGATGATCCAACAAAAAGAACAATAATGAGAAATACAAAAAAATACGTAAGCCCAGTACCAAGATCAGGCTGTAAAATAATAAGCAAAAACCCTGGAAACATTAAAACTGCTGGGATGATAATTCGGTTTATCAAACCTGCGGAAGAATGAGTAGAAAAATAGCGCGCTAACATCATTACCAAGGCGACTTTAGCCACTTCAGAGGGTTGAAAGGAGAAGGAACCAAGGGCTAACCAACGTTGAGCACCTCGCGTACTCTTTCCTTCAAGCAAAACAACTACAAGTAAAATAAGGCTTATCGCATAGAATAAATAAGCATATTTTGCGAGTCGATGGTAGTCATATGAAGAGGCAACAAGAAAGGCTAAACTCCCAATCACTAGCCAAATAATTTGCTTTAGATACAACGGGGCCCATCCCACATTCCCTGCTACATCTTGTGAAGCGCTATAAATAGATATCACCCCAAAACTTGCAATAATCAGGATGATCACCGGTAGCCCAAAATCCCATTCCTGAACTTCCCAAAGACCTGCTTTCGAAATGTTGTCATTCATGCTTTAGGCTACAATCTATGGCAAAGCAACATTACGGTCAGCGTAAAGATACTTCTCAATAACCTTTCGCGCCATAGGTGCGGCAACGGCCCCACCATGTCCCATGTGTTCAACAATAACAGAAATCGCGATTTCTGGCGCATCTGACGGTGCATAGGCAACAAACCACGAATGATCCCGTAAACTCTGTGGCACTTCATCTCCATCAATAATTTTGTCTAAACTGACCACTTGTGCTGTCCCAGTTTTTCCTGAGACAGCAACATTTTGCAGTTGTGCTCGTCTTCCAGTTCCCCTCACAACAACATCTCGTAACGCGCTCTGCAATGCGAGAAGTGTCTCGTCTTGAAGCTCTAATGTACTCAACCGGGAAGGTTCAAGAGCCACATCGATGCCTTCGTCACGTTTCCTGATTTGCTTTAGCAACCGCGGCTGGTACTGAACACCATTATTTGCAATGGTACCCACAAGCACCGCCATTTGTAGTGGCGTGACCGTAACATAACCTTGGCCAATAGCAACAGAGATTGTTTCTCCAGGGTACCATGGCTGACCAATCGTATTTTCTTTCCACTCTCTTGAAGGTAGAATCCCTGGGTTTTCCACAGGAAGATCAATTCCAGTTCGACTCCCCAACCCAAACCACTCCGCATAATGTGCTATCTGATCAATCCCTAATTCACGCCCAAGTGTATAGAAATAAATGTCGCAGGAATGTACAAGTCCCTTATGAAGGTCCACAAAACCATGCCCTTCTTTTCTCCAATCCTTAAATACACGATTCCCCATTCTAAAACTGCCGTTACACTCAACAGAGGTGGAGGAGGAAATATATCCAGACTCAAGACCTGCAGCAGCCATAACAATTTTAAAGACAGACCCCGGAGGATAGTGCCCTTGAGTAGCTCGATTAGTCATGGGCTTCCTTGGATCATTACGAATTTTATCCCACCGTGACACAGTTAATCCCCGAGTAAGAGAATTGGAATCAAATGTTGGATGACTAGCAAGCACCAGTACATCACCATTTCGAGGATCTAACGCAACAATAACTCCTGCTAGATCCCCTAACAAGTCCTCAGCAAAACGCTGCAGAGGAAGGTCAATTGTCAAATACAAATTATCTCCTGGTATAGGTTCTTTGATTCGAATCACCCTTTGCTCATGTCCACGTGCATCAACTTCAATAGTTTTCTGCCCTACACTTCCTCTAACAATTTGATCATATTGAAGCTCAACACCATACTTCCCAACAACGCTACCAGGAACAAGGTTTTGAAATTCGTCTTTTTTCAATCCCTGAGCTGAAACTTCCCCAACATATCCGATCACATGTGCAGCAACATTACCTTGAGGGTAGGAGCGCTCTGTCTCCGCTTGAATCACGACTCCGGGAAGCTGTGCTAGATTTGATTCAATTGCTGCCGCCTGTTTCAATGTGAGCCCTTCTTTCAACTTTACTGGAAACCGAGATCGTTGATGGGATTCTATAATCCCACGCATATCATCAACATTCACATGAATAAGCCCTGAAAGATCATCCACAAGGCGCTCTTTATCTCCAACATCATTTAAGACTACATAAAGATTAAAACTTGGAATGTTGTTTGCAAGCAAATTATGATGGCGATCATAAATCAAACCTCTTGGTGGTTTGAGATAGACCATACGAACACGATTCTGTTCCGCTAAGAGGGCATACTCCTCCCCTTTCACAATCTGAATGTACCAAACACGAATAAGCAATACAGCAAATATAAAAACCACGCACAGTCGCATAAAAAGAAGTCGGCGTTGAATGCGCCGAAGACTATCACTCTGGTTGACTATAGATTCCATACTTTGTGATTTGGAGAGGGGAATAACTTAAATGCAAAAAAAACAATAATCATTCCAAAAACAACGTCATACAAGGTCTGAGGGAAAATTACTACACGCACCGCTGACCAAAAATCTACTTGTGATGGACTTGCTCGTAAAAAGAGCAGAACAATCAGCCCATAGATAAATGAAGTTATCATTAGGAGAATTGAGATTACCCACGGCGTAAGAGATATACGTGCATGATAAAAAATGCCTGTTGATAATCCTATGAGCGGCTTGGTCATAAGATTAACCCAACCCATAGTCCCAGAAAATATATCCTGCAAAAATCCAAGGACTAAACCAAGTGCAGTAGCTTCAATTTGCCCTCGCCATAGACCTGTCAAAAATACTATGACGAGAATAACATCAGGAACACGCCCCCCTATAGGGAATGAATGGATAATAGTGATTTGAAAAGGAATTACAAATAAAACTATTACTGTATAGACAAAAAACTTCATTAGCGTGAAAAACGCTCACTCGTTTCACTTGCGGCAGCATCTAAGACAAAACATGTTTTACTCTTCTCATTTGAAGGTACTATGTCTAACAGAACAATAACTTCCTCAAGCTTTGAAAAATCGGCATAAGGTCTAAGAGTAGCAGATTTAAACGGTGCGGCTTCTTTATTCTGTATTTGCTTAACAGTTCCAACGATCATCCCCTTTGGGAACCGGTCATCAAGCCCAGATGTGATAACAACATCACCTGTTTTTAATAGTGATAATGGAGGAAGATATTTCATTATGACTTCCCCATTATCGCTACCTTGGATAATGCCCTCATCACGCGTACGCTGTACTAAGCCAGTCACCACACTATCCCGGTCAAGAATTAGTTGAACGATGGAGAAAGTACGGTATACCTTAAATACTCGTCCTACCACCCCTGAAGGAGTGATGACACCGAGCCCCGGAATGATGCCATCTTGTTCTCCTTTTGTAATAACTAAACTTTGGTACCAATTAGTTGGGTTTCGTCCAATCACCTCTGACACTATAGTTGAATACGGACAACGTTGTTTGAAATCAAAAAGTTTCTGATAACGGTCTACTGCCACTTCAAACTCTTTTAATAGGTTTTGTTCCAGATTCAAACGTAGAACTTCTTCTCTTAATTTCTGATTATCAGTGCGAAGATCGATGAGGCCTTGCACATCCGACCACACATCCATGGCTTTCTGATTGAAAAACGCTGCAATATTTAAAGGGACTTGCACAACCTCAACGGTTAATGAAGAAAGCAGTCTAAGCGGTGTCTCAAAAGAAGACGGAAAAAGAACGAGTGCTATGAGGAGAAAAATTAGGCAAACTTGCCAGACCTGCTTTACTCTCGAGCGAGAACGTCGCATTATCTAGCCCCTATTCAGAATAGAGGAGAATACCTATTCATTATAAAACAAAGCTTTTGACGGGTTTCTGTCCAAAGACCCAAAGCACGCTGAAGCAAGAATCCAAAAGACGCCGCCTCACCACCTCAGGAAAAATGGACCGCGTTAATGATTAATAGGCATGTCTGAAAGATTATCAATCCGTTTCAAAAGATCAATGTCTTCAAGGACCTTTCCTACCCCATGTACAACGGCAGTAAGTGGATCATCCACGGTAATAATTGGAAGTCCAGTCTCTTCCCTCAGGCGTGCATCCAAACCAGCAATCATGGACCCTCCTCCAGCCAGAACAATACCGCGGTCAATAATATCCCCTGCAAGTTCCGGAGGAGTTTTTTCGAGCGATTGCTTAATTGTGTCGATGATAACACTCACAGGCTCAGAAAGGGCTTCGTAGACTTCAGCATCGTCAACAAGTACCGTCTTGGGGATTCCAGATACAAGGTCTCTCCCTCTCACATTCAAACTTTTACGCTTCCCTAATGGATAAGCTGAGCCAATCTCTTTCTTTATCTTCTCTGCCATATGATCACCAATCAAAAGACCATGTTTTCTCCGCATATGATTAATGATCACCTCATCCATACGATCGCCTGCAACTTTTACTGATTCACTATTGACAATACCTCCAAGAGAAATCACCGCGATATCCGTTGTACCTCCTCCAATATCAACAACCATATTTCCACAAGGCTCAGTTATGGGAAGTCCTGCACCAATCGCTGCAGCAACCGGCTCTGGAATCAAATAGACCTCTCGAGCACCAGCAGACTCAGCCGAATCAATGACAGCACGTTGCTCAACTTGAGTAATTCTAGATGGGACACCAATAACAATCCTGGGCTGTATTAAAAAGTTTCTCCCATTGGCTTTACGAATGAAATGCCTCAACATCACTTCAGCAGTATTAAAATCACTGATTACACCATCTTTCATTGGTCGAATAGCTTGAATTGTACCTGGAGTCCTACCAAGCATTCTCTTTGCTTCACTTCCAACAGCCATAGTCCGTTGAGTCTTCTTTTCAACAGCCACCACTGAAGGTTCGTTAATAACAACCCCCTCTCCGCTTGTGTAAACCAGCGTAGTTGCGGTACCAAGGTCAATTGCCAAATCAGTGGATGCCCACCCAAAAAAACTCACACTTTTACGCCAGTCAAAAAGCTTCATAAGAAACCTACGCCTGTCAGTGATTTTTAAACATTGGTCTGACCATATATGTGGCCACAATATACCAAAACCCTTACTAAGTACACACTTACAAGGACTCTATGTTGCAAACATGGGCATACATAGGCTTGAGGTATGTATACTTATTTAAGATGATATGTCTTCGTAAGTCAGTAACTGCTGTAAGAATTCTGTCCATTGCGTTTTCGAACACACGTAGCCTACAATGGCATGGGCGACAACTAATTAAAATAAGCCTGTCCAAGGCTGCCAGGAGGAAACGATACAATGATTAAGCTTATTCGAGAAGGCGCAATGCAACAAAAGTGGCTATTTCGAACGTTGATGATTGTAATTGCAGTGACATTTACAGTTGGAATGGGTTGGTGGGGCTTTGGAGAGTCTGCAGCTGATATCCGAGATGCTGTTATCGTAGCTGGGGACAACGCTGTTACGCTCAATGAGTACCGCCGTGCATACCGGAACGCTCACCGACAATATCGACAAATCAGCCAAGATGTAAAAGAGGAAACTGTACAGCAATTGGTAATTAATGCCTTGCTTGAAAATGCACTCTGGCTTCACGCTGCAAAAAAATTTGGTATTACTGCAACTGACAAGGAACTTCAGAAATTAATTACATCAACAGAAATGTTTCATACGAATGGGAGTTTTGACTCCCGCCGATACCAGCAGGTGCTCCGCAGCAACTACATCACTGCCCAAGAATTTGAAGCTGAGCAAGTGAATGAAATACTCAGACAAAAAGCGAAAGCTGTCGTTCGAGAATCCACCATTCTTACAACGAGAGAAATGGATATTGTTCGCGCGATTAAACTCCCTGAAGAAAAGGTGAAACCTGATGACACCCCGACTCCGGAGCAAATGCTCTTAACCGCCCTGTTTCGAAAACAACAACGCGCTGTGCTTGCATTCCAAGAGTCAATGAAAGCGGAAGCCGAAATTACAATTCGCCACGAGCTTCTCTAGCATACACAAACTTAAAAAAACATGGCGATCCCCTATATAATTGCTACTAAGTAACGGGGCTGTTCTCTTAAATTTCTGGCTTACGTGGGTGAATACTTATCTTGGAGGAGAAACTTTCGTTCGGGACGTCGCACGTAAGGTATCCAATGAAGATCGAATCGCTTGCTGCACGGCCTGATCTGGTTCAATCGCCAAACGGATTTCAAGCGGATCAATAGCCCCTCGATGACGCAGCTTACCAAGGATAGTACTAACTCCCTGTCGGCGCAAAGTATTGTTGTCGTTTAGCGCCTTAAGAAGTTGGCCTAAACCAATGACATGAATTCTCACAAGTGATTCTTGAACCATCCGACGCACACTCTCATCTTGATCATCTAACGCAACAATCAACAAATCTACTGCCTCTGCATACCACGACTTCGCAGCACCACTACGGCCCAAAATCGATGCAGCTTCTGCTCGAACCGCTGGGTTTTTATCCGTAAACAAGGCTTCCCCCACAACCCCAAAAGCCGGTTGTCCAATCATTACAAGTGCATCAGCGGATGCTTTCCGGAGCGCACCGTTTTCAGCACGCAGCCCTACCATAAGAGAAGGAGCACTTTTTTCAAGCAAAGCACTCTGACCACGTTCTCCCATCTTGTAAGCAACTTTTACGAGTGCTTCGGCAGCAAATCTCCGAAGTCCAGAATCAACACCATCATCGGCTACAATCACAGCAAGAGGAGAAAGCGCAGGCTGCCCAATCTGTCCTAAAGCGGCAATGACCTCCCTTTGAACAGCATCTTCATCCTGAAGAACTGAGATAAGAGGAAGTGCTGCTTGCGCATCTTTCATAATACCTAAAGCTTTTGCAGCATTCTTCCTAACCAGTTGATTAGAGTCTTGTAAAGCCCGCACAATGCTTTCGGTTGCTTTGGTATTTCCAATGCGCCCCAGAGATCTTACAGCAGCAGAACGGACAGCCTGATGCTTATCCTTGGTAGCAAGAATAAGCTGATCCACAACTACGTCCGATGCGTGACTGCCTAGGGCTACTGCTGCACCAGCCCTCACTCTCCAATGCTCATCTGACAAAGCCTGAAATAAGACCTCCCTAGCAATTTTGTCCATCTTGCCAAGAACGCGAACGGCTGCCATTCGTAGCACATTGTCCTCTGATGCTAATAGTCGCGCCAATGAGTGCACAGCCGTAGGACCAAGTTTCACCAAGGTATCCTCGACGTTTTCAAGAGACTCTTCAGAAGCCTCTTGAATCAAAGTACGCACAACCTCATCCATTGGTCCTGCAGACGCGTATGAAACAGGCCAACTCAACAATCCAATTAGGGCAATTAAAATAAATCTTCGCATCGGTATCATCCCGAAAAAAACTTTTCGAGCTCCTTCCGCAAAGTATGAGGTGGAGGAAGACTAACAAGTCGAGTCCACTGATTTCGCCTTCCATCCCATATCACCACACCAGGAGAGTGGTCGTCGACAGCAACATTATAAAAACCAAACCCTCCAAGCAGTGGCGTAATCGCACGCGGCGAACCCGTCAGAAAGGTCCATTGAGGGAAGGTTGCACCTTGAGCCTGCATAAAACTTCTCAACCTCGCAGGATTATCACGTTTTGGATCAATCGAGATAGAAATCATTTGAAAATCACGGCTTCCCATCAACTGCCTCAATTGAAGAAAGTTTGCCGTAGTCAAAGGGCATACATTAGTACAAGAGGTATAAATGAAATTTATAATTGAAAGCCTGTCATCCAAAAGATCTTGAAACCGAATGTGGTCACCCTCGTGAGTAGTCAGCATTACATCAGGGAGTTCTGGAACTATCTCAGCTTCAATCAAAGGTAGAGATTTACCTTGTTCCGTTAGAACATGTCCATCATGACTAGAGTGTCCATACACAATACCAATCCAGAGAATAAGCGAGGCAAGATAGATATAGCTCACTCTATAAATAGATGAAAGCGCAGTAAAATTTGTATTTTTCATGATGACATAGTATCGTGTGTTTCCTGTATCAATCAAGATAGCTTCATCAATGCTGAATGACTTATTATACGATTCTATGATAGCTTTTTGAAGGTACATACCCCTAAAATTTTAATGTTGGAAATTTTTTTTCTAAATCTCTCCCGACTGCGTACTCTTTTGCTATGCCTTTTAGCCATTACTTATGGGTGTGGTGATGCGGGAAACATCGACATTGCCCCACGTATATCAGGCACTACAGCAACAGTTGCAGTTTCTAGCTCACCAGACGAACCGCTCTCCCCAAACCCAGTAGAACAACCAACATCAACCCCCACTGTAGAAGTAGTACCTCAAAATGCAACTACCCTACAGGGGGCTCCTGAAAACAGCATCATTAACGAGATTTTTCCAGAGACATCACAAATTGAACTCTTTAACCGAGCCTCCACCCCAATTGACATCAGTGGATTTTGGTTATGTCACACGACTCCAGGCCTGATCTATGCTCGCATACCAGATAACACCGTGATCGAACCTGAGGGGTTCTTAATTGTAAATTGGGGACTGGATGGAAACAATTCTGAAAATGAAATCTTTACTTTTCCTGCTGTTCCAATACCACTCAATATTGAACATGGCGAATTTGGATTCTATAAATCTTTTGGATTTGCAGAGGACAACTTTGCAGATAGCAATCTACTACTAGACTATGTTCAGTGGGGAGAAGCTGATCATTTTCGACAAGGCGTAGCCGTTGGAGCGAATATATGGCCAGAAAATGCTTTTGTTCCTTCGCCTCCTCCAGGACAATCTCTTGCGTTTACTGGTCTTGCGGGTCCAGGGACCGGCAACACTCCTGACGCATGGATGCACACCACCCCTACAATTGGAACTACCAATGTCGCACCTTAACCGCAGCAACTATAGAAAGGAAATATCCCATGGCTAGTATTTTCTCTAGAATATCAGTGAGGGAAGCTTCTTTTTTAAATCCCTCCCGACTATGTGCCCTTTTGTTATGCCTTTTTGCTGTAGCTTATGGGTGCGGTGATGGAGGTGATGGCGGTAATACAGAAAACATTGACAGCGCCCTACCTATATCAGGAGCTACAACAGCAGTTGAACAACCAACATCCGCCACCACGGCAGAAGTCCCACGACCCAGTATCATTAACGAGATTTTTCCGGAAACATCACAAATTGAACTCTTTAACCGGACCTCCAGCCCCATCGACGTCAGTGGATTTTGGGTCTGTCACACGACACCAGAACCTCTCTATGCCCGCATACCAGACAACACTGTGATCGAACCTGGAAACTTCTTAATTGTAAATTGGGGATCGGATGGAAACAATTCTGAAAATGAAATCTTCTTTCCTGCTCTTCCACTACCACTCAATGTTGAACATGGCGAATTTGGACTCTACAAATCTTTTGAGTTTTTTCCAGACAATTTTGCAGATAGTAACCTACTACTAGACTATGTTCAGTGGGGAGAGGCTAATCATCTTCGACAAGGCGTAGCCGTTGGAGCAAATCTATGGCCAGCAAATGCTTTTGTCTCTTCGCCTTCCCCGGGACAATCTCTTTCATTCACTGGTGTTGCGGGTCCAGGGACCGGCAACACTCCCGACGCATGGACACACACCACTCCTACGATTGGACTTACCAACGAAGTCCCTTAATTAAAAATACTTGATACTGGTCGTGGTAGCTTCAATTGGTCACCACGACCAGTATAGAGAAAGAGAGTTAATACATGCCCAACACTGCCACACTCATGATTGCTGCAAGTGAGGTTGACGCAAACCTCTACTATGCGACAAGGTTTCTTGCACCAGACCCCTTTATTTTCATTCAAGTTGCAGCCACAAAGATTCTTGTAATGAGTGACCTCGAAGTAGATCGTGCACGAGCTACTGCAACTGTCACGACAGTACTTTCCTACTCAGAATACGAAGAAAAAACAAAAGCCAAAGGTATTGCGTCACCTCGCATGCATGATGTCATACATTTTGTTCTACAATCCTATGATGTCACGCATATTACCGTTCCAGGGAATTTTGGCCTTCGGCACGCACAAGACCTTCAGTCACTTGGCTATATAATTGAGCCAAAAGATGAACCGTTCTACCCTCAGCGTCTACTGAAATCAGATGAAGAGATTCAAGCTATTGAAACGACGCAACGCGCTACTGAAGAGGCTCTTGAAATTGCCCTGCAAGTAATTCAAGAGTCCAGTATTCGCCACGACATAATCTATTTTGATGGTGTCCCACTCACATCAGAGAAAATCAAGCAAGTCATCCATATCGCACTTATGGAACGAAACTGCGTTGGGCAACATACAATCATTGCCAGTGGCATCCAAGGCTGTGATCCACACAATGAAGGGAGTGGCCCCTTACAAGCCAACACCTCAATTATCATGGACATTTTCCCTCGTTCAAGCACAACACGGTATTTTGCGGATCAAACAAGAACAGTTGTGAAGGGGCAAGCATCAGACAAATTACGGAAGCTTTATGATACGGTTAAAAACGCGCAACAAGAGGCTGTTAACGCTGTGTGTGATGGCGCCAATGGAAACGATATTCATAAGAAAATTTGTAGCCGTTTTGAAGCTGCTGGCTATACCACAGGCCCACACAAAGGACGCATGCAAGGGTTTTTTCACGGCACAGGACATGGAGTAGGCCTCGACATTCACGAACCTCCGCGTGTTGGTAAGGCCACAGCAACTTTACAGGCAGGACAAGTCGTAACCATCGAGCCCGGTCTTTACTATCCAGATATTGGTGCCGTTCGTATTGAGGACATGGTCTTAGTTACGCAAACAGGTTGTCGTAACCTTACAAAGTTTCCAAAATTTCTTGAAATTCCGTGAAACTGCCTTGTTAAATGAATCCAGTCAGGACACACCGATTTCTCGACGATATCGCTCTTGCAGACATTGCATTTGAAGCTCGAGGAAAAACGCCTATAGATCTTATCCTGGCGGTAGCTGATGCGTTAATTGCAACCATGGCTACCCCTTCAAGTATTAAACCTCGATTTGAACTATCCATTGAACTCGACGCCTCAGACCTACCAGAACTGGTGTTTGTATGGCTTTCAGAAATTATTTTCCTCAAGGATGCCGAATCAATGGTCTTTTGTGAGACAAGCGTTACAATTCAAGAAGGTCCGCCTTGGAAGCTAACAGGCCACATTCGTGGAGATACCCCCCGCATAGGGCAACTACTTGGGAATGACGTGAAGGCAGTGACAAAGCACATGTATAGTGTGTCATATGACCAAAACGAATGGATTGCACAAGTTGTATTGGATGTGTAGAGTCCCAAAAACAGATAGTTGCCCTTGACCCATAGCTACTAAATACAAACAGAAAGTAATTACTTTCATCTCACCTGAATACCACATATTACTACCTTAACAGCATGAAATTACAACAAACACATATGGGAATTTACGAAATCGATACTCATGTTTGGGAAATTCCTGTAAGCGAAAAAGAGGGTATGCACGTCCCAGCACGTATCTACGCTACTAAAAAAATTCTTGAAGAAATGGATAGTGGAGTATTTGAGCAAGTTACAAATGTAGCCTGCTTACCAGGTATTCAACGATACGCAATTTGCATGCCGGATGGACACTGGGGATATGGATTTCCAATTGGCGGTATTGCTGCTTTTGACCAAAACAATGGTGTAATTTCCCCTGGAGGCATTGGGTTCGACATCAATTGCGGAATGCGACTTATCCGTACAGATCTAACCTATGAGGAAGTCCAACCCAAAATGGAAACACTGATGACAAAATTGTTTCAGAGTGTCCCCTCAGGCGTCGGAACAAAAGGTTTTCTACAACTTACCTCTTCAGACTTTGAACAACTCATGTGTGAAGGGATTGATTGGTGCATCACCAACGGATATGGGTGGCCACAAGACCGCCACCACATTGAAGAGAACGGCCGTTTAAATGGAGCAAACCCCTCAAAAGTAAGCGATAAAGCAATTCGGCGTGGGCTTAATCAAATGGGAACACTTGGATCAGGAAATCATTACCTTGAAGTACAAATCGTTCAGGACAATCGTATTTTTGATCGAAACATTGCAGAAAAATTGGGCATTTTTGGCAATAATCAAGTTGTTATCATGATTCATTGCGGTTCCCGAGGCTTTGGGCATCAAGTGGCCACAGACTTTCTTGGAGTATTTGAGAAATCAATGAAAAAATATAACCTACAGGTAAAAGATCGGCAGCTGTCATGTGCCCCATTTAATAGCCCAGAAGGACAAGACTACTTCGATGCAATGCTTTGTGCAGCAAACTCTGCATTTGTAAATCGGCAAATGATTACTCATCGTATTCGTGAAGTATTTAGCTCAGTTTTCAAAAAACCATCAGACGCCCTTGGCATGGAAATTATATATGACGTAGCACATAATATTGCTAAAATAGAACCTTACGAAGTAAATGGAAAACGAAAAAACCTTGTAGTTCACCGTAAGGGGGCAACACGCTCATTTGGTCCCAATCATCCTGATCTACAGGAAGCGTATCACACAACTGGCCAACCTGTAATTTGCGGCGGATCAATGGAAACTGGATCTTATCTATTGGTTGGAACAGATAAGTCAACTTCGACGACTTTTGGGTCAACAATGCATGGATCAGGCCGCACCATGTCTCGAACCGCTGCAAAGAAAAAGATTAAGGGAGCTGACTTAAAACGTCGCATGGAGGCGAAAGGAATTGTGATCAAAGCCATGTCAATCAGCGGGCTCGCAGAAGAAGCAGGAATAGCATATAAGGACATTTCTGATGTCGCTGAAACGGTTGAACTTTGCGGCATCACAAAAAAAGTTGCGGAACTACGTCCAGTAGGAAACATTAAAGGGTAGGGGGCCTCAGGATATGAAAACAGTTACCATCGCTGACTGTATCAATTACTCACCTGAAAAGATGAAAAAGAACAATCTATTTGAGACTGAACACATGTTTACAGACCTGTACTGCTTTGAACCAGGACAAGAACAGAAAGTTCATACACACGAAAATTCAGACAAAATCTATATAGTCCAGAGAGGCGAAGGAACCTTCAAAGTCGGAGTAGAATCGACGATCTTAAGAACTGGCATGGCAACAATTGCCAGAGCCGGAGAGTCTCATGGAGTCAAAAACCACTCTGCCGAAAAGCTTACGGTACTTGTAATCATGGCACCAAAACCGTAAATAAATAGCCCTAAAGGTTACTGGAATAGCGTATCTTCGAAGACTTTTTTTCGTGATTTATTGTTGGGCCTTTTTGGTCCTCAACAAAGAGAGATACCCATCTCGAAAGGTAGGATAGTAGAATCTATAACCTGACTTAACGAGCTTTGCGTTTGTACACCTCTTATTATTTTTTGTTTCCCTCCCCGACATAGATTGTGAAGAGGCTGGTTGAGGCGCAGGCGCCTTGAGCTCGTCTGCTAACCAAGTTAATAGTTCACGCCGATCAATAGGCTCATTATCAACACCAATATAAATCGCTCTTGACTCCCCAAGCCCCATAAGATGTGCCAATATGCCAACACAGTCATCCCTATGAATATGATTCGCATACCTAGGCTGTCCGTGTTGATATGTAGCACTCCCCTCTTTCACCTTTCTAATAAGACGCGTTCTTCCAGGGCCATAGATACCAGCAAACCTGACAACCGTAGCAGGAAAACCACTATCTAATAAGTATTGCTCTCCCTCCAAAAGACATTTTCCTGAAAAATATTCAGGAGTAGTTGGTGACAACTCATCCACCCACTCGCCTCGTTGTTGTGCATAAACTGCAGTACTTGAGGTATAGAGAATATGTGGCCGCTGTCCTCCCTTGTTTAAAAAATGTATAAGATTCCGCAAACCATCAATATACGCCACGCGATAAGCGGATTCACTTGAATAATCCGGTGAAGCAGTATAAAAGACCACATGAATGTTATCTGAAAATCCGGTAAAGACATGAGGATCGATTAGATCTCCCTGTAATGGACGAATTTGCTTTGGAAGACCATGTACTGTTCTGCGTAAACCCCACACCGTATGACCAGTTTCAGCAAGGTGTTGCCCTAGCATCGTTCCAACATAACCGCAACCTGCAATAAGAATATTCATCACTACCTATAAGAAATAATTATTGCGGTCTTCATTTTTCACTCTTCACCAAAATATTGATCAACGTATCTTTTGGTAATATAAGGTCGTTACCCATATAGCGGCCTACGTTCACTATTTTTTTATCGGCAAGGGAACGCTTCCATTTGACTTGCTGAAGAAAAATTATTTGACTACAATCCCGAGTATGACTGAATTGATTTGGATAGCATTCCTGATCTTGTGCTGGTATCTGTTTAGTAGCATCCACACGCACTGGAAAAGAAAAAAAGAAGCAGCCAAGCTTGCCGATGATATGTTGCAGGAGGTATTGAAGAAAAAAGATGGATTTCGGCGATAGCTAAATTTTCCTTATCTAGGAGGCAGTGTCCCCTCACCCGCAAGATATTTTCTAAACTGTGACATCAACTCCTCACCTAACACACCAACGTCTGGTTTTTCTTTCATGTACGCTCTAATTTCTTCTAGGCGTTTCTCAGCCTGTGGATTGTCTTTCAAGCGTTTAGTCTTCTCAAGCGCTTTCTCAAACGCATCAAATGTTAACTCTTGATATCCAAAAGCACGAATTCGCTTCACTGCCTTCATCATTGCTTCATTTCTGAACGTTGTAAGATTTGCCGAGTCAATCTCCTTAAGCCCTAACTTCCTTGCACGACGTTCTGCAGCCTTTCGAATACCACTTCGAACAAAATCTGGTGACGTGAGAAGTCGCTTCCATGCTTCATCACTCCACAACACTGCCTTTTGCGGTGCATCCCACAGAGCGCTATAGATATTTTCGTCGATCAATGCAATGCCTTGTTCACGAGCCATTTCTTCGGTATCCCGCGTAAGCATATCTGTTACAAACTCCTTCGCGATATCAGGAGATTGCTCAACTTTCTTTTTCAAGCATGCAGTTGCTTCATCTGTCCATTCAATTGATTTAGCTCCAACGTCTTGAGCCTCATCACCAAGTGCTTCGACTTTTCGTAAAAGATCTACATTGACCTCCATATGACCATGTTCTCGAGCTACATCTTCCGCAATACGCTTAGTCATCGCCTTCATAAACTCTGGAACAGTTTCTAGCCTCGTCTTAGCTTCAGCAGTCCAAGGAAGCTCACCAGCTTGCATTGCAACTGCAGCCTCCTGCATGCCTGAAGCACCCCCCATACTACCCATCATTTGTCCTTTAAACTGAGTAAGAAGATCCTCCGTAATTTCGGAATGCCCCAGTTCTCTTGCTTTTTTCTCAGCCAAACGTTTGACCATGCCCCGTAAAAATACAGGTGCACGCTGCATACGCTCCAACGCCCCTTCCGACCAAATCACTTCAGAAGAATTTTCGTTTTCTACTTTATCATCGCTCATAGTAAACTCATCACATCAGACAATAGTGTTTCGACACCATTCGATAGTTTCATTGATATAAGCAGGATCCTGAAAGTCAATGGACCGCTCAAAGGTAATTGCCATAAATTCATCCTCAGTTTCAATGCCTTCGTAAAAACCTGCCTCAAGCAGCTTAGGTTTATACCGCCGCACCGAAGGTCGGAGATGATCTTTTGCTACACGTTGTAACTCGTCGGGAGATAAATCTTCCGCAGTATTTCCGGAAAGTAAGGTACGTAATTCTTCCATATCAACACCAACTTGACACAATAAACGTTCAACTGGCTGCAATTCTAACATCCAACCTGAACCACCAAGATCCATTGCGATTGCACCCCCAGGTTCAAGGTCATAAAAATCCGGATATGATTGCAGAACTTCCGCCCGAATCGCCAACCATGTTTCTCTTAAATTCTCAACCAAAATGCTACCCAGTAATTTAAAACCCTAAACCTTAGTTATCGGCATTGAATCAATTACTTTCCACAGTGAAAATTCCATTTTACTCAGGCCATGCTAAAGTTAGTCTATCCTCTATATGAACTCTGATCCACTGTCTATCCCACCATTCTAATGGATTGACCTGCTGCCCATGCAACAGCATGCTGAAGTGAAGATGATCGCCACCTGCCATCCCAGTAGACCCTGTATAACCAATAATTTCTCCCTTCTTAATATTTTCTCCTACCTCAACCGTGAACGAAGCAAGATGTCCATACAGGGACTGCAAACCATAACCATGGTCAATAATGACTGTGTTACCATAAAGACCAAGATCATTGGAGAAAATTACAACACCCGTATTGCTTGCTTCAACGGGATAATTTTTCAATGAGGCTAAATCGTAACCAAGATGGTCTTTTTCATCAATCTTTTCTCCATTGTAGTAGTAGTCCCTCCTATCCGCGAACAATGCTTGAACCTGAGAGTTCGACATCTGCAAAAACACTCCCCGCCATAACCTCTGAGAGCGAGTCTGTTTAGTAATCTTTGCAAGATGCTCGTTTGTAGAGTCTCGTAATACTGTATTCACGGCAAGAAAATCCCTCACAGAGTTCCCAGATGCATCAATCTCTACACTTTGCTCAATAAGGGGGGAAACAGTCTTCTCAATAAAATCATCATCGATATTGATCTGGCGCTGTCTCCAGTTTTTCCTAACAAAATCATAAGGAACAGGCACTTTACTCTCGTTCTCTGCTAGGTCTTTCGCAATAAGAAAAATCTGGAGGCGTTCTGTTACAGAGAATGGAAACGCCACCATGGCAAAAGAGTCCTTACTCTGAGGAATAGAGTAACCAGGATAAAAGCTATCTCCAACTACAATACCGTGGGTTGAAGCATCAGGAGATACGCGGTATCGCACAAGCTCAGCACCTCCTTGGTTGATAACATGGCGTGATGATATTCGTTCCAACCTCGGTGCTTTAAACTTTGTTTGAAACTCGTGTACAACATCTTCACGATTACCCCTAAATATCTTTCTCCACGAATAATCTTCTACTGTAATGATGAGTGTCGCGGTACTTTCTTTCCTTGGTATTTGACGATTTTTATATGGGAACAATGCTAGATCAATATCTTTTGTGCCCCCCCCCTGCCATATCGTAAACCACTGAGGTTCATCAAAGGTTTGGTCAGTGACAAGATAATGCTCCTCACCCTGTTTGATCTTCACCGAGAGATGTTTAAGACCACTACGCATATCTTCGATACGCAATTTCAAGACTGTTTTCGATCCAACTACATCAAAAGGCTTGGAGAATGTAACTGTTGGAGGCGTTCCATCAGACACACGCGCTAAAACAATAACAGCAATGAAACCTACCAGGACACTTAGGAGGGTGACAACTGATTGTCTCTCAAACATACGCCATTCCTTTTTTCACGACAACACATATTAACAAACCTAATTCCATACAAGCTTCCGCATTGTATCAAAAAGTTATGGTGTCATTCCTTACTTACACATCACCATAAATGCTAGTACCTGCCGCCTTTCGTTTTTTCAAAAGAATTTCCTCAGCACACTGACTAGCCTCTTTCACAAAAACTCCCATTTTCGAATGCGTTGGTTCAAAATCAACGGGAAATCCCAGAGAACAAAGCCGTTCTGAAGCCATCGGTCCAATTGCTCCAACCATCATCCGAGAACAGGCCTCTTTGAGCCTATCAACGTGCCCATTACGTTTTGCAATTTCTAAAAGATGCTCTACTTGAACTGCACTTGTAAACAAGACAACATCAACATGATGGCTAATTATCTTGTCGATCGCTTGTAGTAAGGGATTAAGGTCTTCTGGTAACGCCCATCGATACACTGGAACTCGCTTGACCACAGCACCACGGTCTCGAAGACCCTGCAATAAAGAAGGGTTTGAAACGCCATATTCTTGAACAGCAACATTTTTCCCTTCCAGAACCTCTCCAACCAAGGCATCCAGGATATCACGCCACGTGTTTGGCTCTGGAACATTGATGGTTGCCTGTAGAGCAATCTCACGTAAAACTTGTAGCGGCTTAGGGCCACGAGTTACTAAAAGAATATTTCGTAGTTTGCTAAGTGTTTGCTCTCGCTCCCACTTGGTATCAAGAACTTCAAGCATGGCTCTAGTACCAACACCAGTCAACAAAATAAGAATATCAATCTCATGGTCATGCAAACTAGTACCAAATTCAAAAACTTCATCATTGTCTTCAAGGGGAATCTCTCTCATTGAGGGTGCCACAAATGGGTCGCCTCCAAATCTCGAAATAAGCCCGCGCATCTGCTCTGCCATTCGACTCTCAAAAGCAAGCACATACTTACCCTCAAAGCCTTTAGAAAGTTTACTATTAGCCATGATTTTTTTTCAAATACAATTTGCTTATTAAAATCATTTAATCCCGTCTCCCTTATGCAATCCAAGTCTCCGAAGAACCTTAGATACGATACCAATTGAACGTTGAGTTGTTTTTTGAGTCTCGGGGTCAGGATACTCTATACAGGCTTCTTGAGTGCCAAGATACGTATCACCAGAAAAACTTCGCTGAGTCTGCAATTGTGTATATCCAATTTGATGAAGGTTTCGTATGAGGTCTTTTAACGCTAACAACTCATCTTTATGCACATTCGTCTCAAGAAACGTCTGTTCATATCGCAATACCGCTACATACTGTCCGTTGACAAGCTCTAAAGTAATTTGTCGGCTAAACCCACGATCTCGCTCATCAACACCAGACAATTGATATTTTGAAACCAATTCACGTGTCATACAATATAGCCAAATAAAATTTACGTCAGCACTTTCAAAACAATTGTATCTGAACGAAAGAAGATGATCTAGGAGAGTACGCACGCCGTAGAGGAAAATGCCGTTTAAAGCGTCCCTGCCCCAGTAATGGGGCAGGGATAAGTATTACAAAAATTAAACGTCGTAGTAGAGAGCAAATTCGTGTGGATGCGGCCGTAAACGTATCGCATCAATCTCATTCGTTCTCTTGTAATCAATCCACGTATCAATGACATCCTGAGTAAAAACATTACCCTTTAGTAAGAAGTCATGATCTTTCTCAAGATTATCAAGGGCCTCATCAAGAGAACCTGCCACAGATTTTACTTTTGCCTGCTCCTCAGGTTCCAAATCATAAATGTTTTTATCTAAAGGAGCCGGGGGTTCAATTTTTTTCTCGATACCATCGAGGCCCGCCATCAACATTGCAGAAAAAGCATAATAAGGGTTTGCTGTCGGATCAGGGCATCGAAATTCAAGGCGCCTTGCACCCTCACTCTTCGAATACATCGGAATACGGATACACGCACTTCTATTTCTCTTTGAGTAAGCCAAATTAATAGGGGCTTCATAACCCGGTACCAAACGTCGATAGGAATTGGTTGTTGGTGCAATAAATGCACAAAGTGCCAGGGCATGGGTTAGAATACCTCCAATATAATGCCTAGCAGTATCACTAATTAAGGCATAAGGATCCTTTGCATCAAAAAATAGGTTTTTACCACCCTTCCAAATACTCTGATGGGTATGCATGCCGGTTCCATTATCCATAAACAATGGCTTAGGCATCATCGTCACTGTTTTTCCAGCCTGTTTAGCTACATTTTTGACAATATACTTATATTTCAATACCTTATCGGCCATTGCAGTCAACGTATCAAACCGCATATCAATCTCAGCCTGACCTCCAGTACCAACCTCATGATGCTGAACCTCAACCCTAATGCCAGCCTTTTGAAGCTCCTTGACCATCTCAGAACGAAGGTCTTGGTAGTGATCCACGGGTGAAACTGGGAAATAGCCCTCTTTATATCTCGGCTTATGCCCAAGGTTGGGTTCTGAAAAATCTCCAGAATTCCAAAATCCTTCAACCGAATCGACATGATAAAACCCTTCGTTATAGGTCTGATTGAATCGAACACTGTCAAAAATATAGAACTCGAGCTCTGGCCCCCAATAGCTCGTGTCAGCGATACCTGTATCTTTAAGGTATGCTTCTGCTTTCTTCGCTACAAAACGGGGATCACGAGAATACGCTTGTCCCGTAATGGGATCTTGAATATCACAAATCATGTTAAGGGTCACATGCTCGGTAAAGGGGTCAAGAAAGGCCGTACTGGGGTCAGGCATCAATAACATATCGCTTTCATCAATCGTCTGAAAGCCTCTGATACTTGATCCATCAAACCCTAGTCCGTCCTTAAAGGTGTCCTCAGATAACTCGCCTACGGGGATGGAAAAATGCTGCCATTGCCCGGGAAAATCGCAGAACCTGACATCCACCATTTCAACTTTATTTTTCTTTGCCATCTCAAGAACTTCTTTACTAGTCATGGTACCCCCTCCTTAGTGGTGTAATGCTATCCCAACAAAAATTAGATGCTGCCAAAGTATAAGTCACGGTGTCCATCAAAATATCATATTTACGCTGCTGGTGCCGATTGATGAAAAACAACCGAGCGACGAACATCTTCTAAAAGCCTTTCCTGAATTGCTTGTAACAAGGATGGATCCAGAACTTTCTGGCCCAAAGCATCAGAAACATACAGGACATCAACCACTTGATCTAATTTTGTAGAAATTTTTGCCGAATGAACAGAGAGCCCCATCTCAGATACCGCATTAGTAATTACATACAACAACCCCTGACGATCATCCGCAAAAATATCAATAATAGTGAAGTAGTCAGAAGAATCATTATCAATTTCCACTTTCGGATCCTCCCCACTCGTAGGCAACATACGAACCCCAGAACGGAAATTGTCTTTTGCGAGCAATGTTTCTAAAGAAACGCTTCCTGTAAGAACCCTAACAATTGTTGATCGAATCTCCTGCAATCGATAGACAGGAACATCCCCAACAAAACCAGAATCCACTACACGCAACTGATCAATCACCAGGTGATCTAAGCGCGTTGTAATCCGTGCACCTAATACCTGTAGACCGCTGACCGCCATCGCACCAGCAATTTTCGTGAAAATATTGGGCACTAGATTATCAAATGCATAGACCGTAATATCAATATGCTCTTTCTCCTGATCAAAGCTGACCTTTGCTTCTACCCCTCCATCCTCAAGAATTGCAATCGCTTCAAGATGAGACATAATTATCTCATGTGGGGTAGAAAGCAAATACGCAACAGGCGTAACCCTGGTTTGAACCTCCACCCATTTTTTCCAATCTTCTTCACCAACTTTAGAGCTAACCTTTGCCCACCAAGCAGGAACAATTTTAAGTAGTCTGTCCTCAATACGTCGAACTGGTTTTGAGTCTCGATCTTCAGGCACAGCAGTCGGTCCAGCGACAGTATCAAGAGTTCGAATAAACAGTTCAGCAAGCAAGTCTCTTTTCCAAGTGGTCAATGTTTCAGGACCAACAGCTGCAATATCTGCTGCAGTCAAAACATAAAGCATTTTTAGTACTTCTGGTGTACCTACTTGTTTGGAAAATTTTTGGATAACCTTGGGATCCGAAAGATCTCGCCGCTGTGCAATGTGAGACATGCGAAGATGATTTTCCACTAAAAAAACCAACAAAGCCATCTCACGATTATTTAGTCCAAGCCTTTGCGAAGCTGCGCGGGCAATTCCTCCGCCAATCACACTATGGTCTCCCTTTTTCCCTTTTCCAAGGTCATGCAAAAGCAACGCGAGATGAAGCAAGTCTTTACGTCGAATTTCACGATACACCCGAGAGAGGCTTGCTCGCTCCCGCAACTCAGAGTTCGTATCAGAAAATCCTTGTGCACATGCCACAGCTTCCAAGGTATGGGCATCAACAGTGTACTTATGATATTGATTGAACTGCATTAGCCCTCGTGCCGATCCAAACGCAGGAATCATTTTCTCTAATAAATGCACCCTATGCATCAAGTTCAGAACTCCAACGATCTTATGAGGGCCAGAGAGAATGTGAAGAAACATCTCATTAACCATAGGATCCATAAATTGTTCCTGCATCATACCGTCAATTTGAATATGTAACTCTTCAAGAAGATCATCATCAATAGAAATTTTTTCTTTGACAGAGAGAAAAAACAATCTCATGAGTAGCACACCACTTCTCATAACCTCACCATGATACGCTGGATCAATTGTCAATCGACAATTCCTCACCAAAAACCCTCTCTCTGGTCGCTTTGAAGGAAATAGACTGGCAAAACGGTCCCATACAGAAGGAATGCGGCAGCGTTTTACAAAACGCTCACTAATATCAGCCACTGCCGTTGTGTGCCTATAGTACTGCTGCATAAAACGCTCAACACCTCGTAAGTGAGGTTCGTCAGAAAAATTAAATTTTTCCGCAAGGCGAATTTGCTCATCAAAAGTAAGAATATCCTGTGGTGAACCAGCATGGAAATGCAACTCTGCCCTCACTCGACTCAAAAACTCTCTGGCACTAATCAAGGCCTTAAAATCACGATTGGACAAGAACGCCTTGCAATGAAGGTCCTCTAGCGTCGCAATACTATATCTTGCCAACGCAGCCCATTGAACAAAATGCAAATCCCTGAGTCCACCTTTACTTCGCTTAATATCAGGCTCAAGCATATAAACTGATGTTCCATAACGATCGTACTCGCGATATCGCTCTTCGATTTTTCCAAGCAAAAATTCGTTTACATGGCGCCTCACAACCTGCTTCCCAAACTTTTCGTGAAAATCTCTGAAGAGTGAAGCACTTCCAATCAGAAAACGGGCTTCCATCAATGCAGTTTTAGCAGACAAATCAGATTTTCCCAGCGCAATACAATCATCGATGGTTCGAACACTATGCCCAACCTGAAAACCAACATCCCAGATATTCCGAAATAGTTCAGCAGAAAACTTATGAACGCTATCAACTGGCTTACCACGATTTAAAACCATAAGATCAATATCAGAGTGCGGAGACATTTCAGCACGCCCAAAGCCTCCTAACGCAACAATACTGATACGCTCGGAGAGTTGATGGTCCACACCCACATCCAAGCCTTCTAGAGTAACTCTATATAACTGAGCAATAGTATTTTCAGCGAGCGCAAGCAAAGAGGAAGACACAGCCTGACCTGTTGCCCCCGCCTGATGGGCTGCTCGAATTGCAGCGCGCTTTTCGAGAATCTGTTCTTTAAGGGAGGTAATTAAAACCACGGCATGCCACTAGTTATAGGGCATTCGAACCGGTCTCTCCAGTCCTTACACGCACGGTCTCTTGCAAATCAGTGACAAAAACCTTGCCGTCACCAATAGTCCCCGTTTTTGCTGCGCGGACGATAGCATCAACTACCGCTTGCACCTTCTCATCAGGAACAGCCACCTCAAGCCGAGTCTTTGGAACAAACTCAATGGTATATTCTGTACCTCGGTACGTTTCTTTATGCCCCTTTTGCCGCCCAAAACCTTTAACTTCTGAGACGGTCATACCATAGACATCGATGTCAACCAATGCCTCCTTCACCTCATCCAACTTAAATGGCTTGATAACAGCCTGAACTAGCTTCACGGGCCCCTCCGTTTCCTATGCGCAAGTTACTTCTATTTATCTCTTGCGTCACATATGACTAGTTGCCATGCGTGCATATTATCATCACGTATAAGCCACTCCGTTCTGCTGACAGATCAAGATCCAAGCCGTATCCCAAGAATCAGGGCCCCAGCCTTCTATGTTCTGAGATTCGGATACGTGAGTTAGAACGGGGACAGGAGAAGGCGTCAGTGTAACCGACGCAGACCCCGGTCCCTCGTTACATGTACTTTGAGCCAAAACAAGCGGCATTCCAAGGAAAGACTGAACAATAAACGTACCTAGAATAATCAGGAAAAAAAACACCGTGAAACAATGCGACTTCCCAAACCCGGAGATTTGAAAAACCTCAAGCACGTTGCCACGATTTAAATTCCAAGTACCTACCCAATCCCTAGAAAGTAAAAATCAACTCTGCCGCAATCGTATTCTGATGATCTTGGCCATCAGCAAAGAAGCCCATCTCGCTTGACTCATCATGTCTATACTCCACTCGATAAGTCATCGCAGGAGTAAGCTTATAGGACCCAGTCAGAGTAGTCTCATATAGCGTCTGTGCCATACCGGTACGAACACCATCATCATCCCTGAAAGCCTCTCCACGAACTGCAAATCCTAAACGATCAGTCATATCATAAGTCACATACCCGGCACCGCCATACCAATCAGAGTCTTCTCCAACGTTTTCAAGTGACGTCCCTGTCTCGTTGCCATAAACAAAGTTAGCAGTGAACGCTACCTTATCCGTAGCTTGAGCCGTGAACACCGTGTCATAGACAAAGCGCTCTGATTGACCAATATTAACAGGCTCATCACCATAAATGAATCCATGGGCCCACGACATATTGCCATGATTCAATACAACATTGCCTTCAATTGAAGGCGTTCCATTGTCATCATTGCCCAAAGTATCCCACCCATTTACTAAACCAAGATTCATTTGAATCATGTCGGACGGAGCATACGTGAACCGGACACCGGTATGAGTGAATGGAATGGAAAAACCAAACAAGAATGAACGAGAAAAGTTCGCATTGTCCTTAGCTTCAATAACCTCAGCACCTAGCAAGGTCGCATATTTTCCCATTTTCGCAGATAACTTGTCAGTGAAGGCAAAGCTTGCATAGGCTTCTTCAATGTCAAACTCATCCTCAGTATCCGTGTCTCCTGGGGCAAATAAACGAGCATCTTCTCCATAGCCTAAACGAATAGCAAATCCCGCACGATCAGCAAGATTCTTTCCTGCAACAGCCTCACGTTGCATAAGAATTTGCGCCTGGTGTAGGGTAAAAGAATCATCCTTGACGTCAAAAACTCGTCCCCCGTTGTAACCATCACCTGGATTATTAAAATTGTGAGTGTATGCGGTATCAATAAAACCACTCAGATCAATTCCAAGATCCTTTAGGGCATCACCAGCTCCCTCAGCACTAACTGACGCTGGCAGCATCAGAAGACAGAGCGCAACAATTAGAGCCGCACCCCGCACAACAGGCATAAACTTATTTCTCATATCTTTTCCCCTCCTCAAAAAGAGAAAACCATAAGGCCACCATAAACGCCACATTTCCGCCTCGTGGCCCTAACAGACGGTGAATGCATACAGAACCACGGCAACCTACCCACCTAATATGCGATTTTCATGCCAGGCGGTAGCCCACCAATTGAACCCACAAAAACACCCATAATCACAAATATTTTAAAGCCTCCACCCTAAATCCCAAAAAATTTAAATTGGAGAGAGGTCATAAATGTCCGTCAAAATACCACAATTGTTGTTTTTCATTCAATATTGTACTTCCGAATTTTGTAC
>CAYXED010000001.1:313946-425515 GCA_964463965.1 uncultured Nitrospiraceae bacterium
TTGTACTTCCGAATTTTGTACCCAATTTGTCTTGGGGTTATCCCCAAGCGTTTTGCGGCTTTTGCTTGAACCCCGCCACATTCACGAAGAGCTACCGTAATCTGCTCACGCTCAATACTGCGCACATCACCTGGCAGTGAGCGATCCTCAAAGGATGATCCACTGCTATACGTGGACAACACTGGATCTGAAGACAACAAAAGGTTCATATGTCGACTCAATTCTTGAGTATCAATGATCATCTGTCGCGTCATAATCACCGCTCGTTCTACACAATTTTCTAGTTCTCTAACGTTTCCAGGCCAACTATGCCGTAACATCATATCGATGGCATCTATTGAAAATTCAACTGATTTTCCATGCTCGTCATTAAACCGTTTCAAAAAATGTTCAATAAGGAGAGGAATATCGGTGACCCGCTCACGTAATGGGGGAAGATAGACCGGAACCACGTTCAAACGATAATACAAGTCCTCACGAAACGTATTTTCCTGCAGTCCTCTCTCTAGATCTCGATGAGTTGCTCCAATGATACGCACATCAACAGCAATTGTGGCATTTCCACCAACACGTTCAAATTTCATTTCCTGAAGAACCCGTAAAAACTTTGGTTGCAATGACAACGGAATATCACCAATCTCGTCTAGAAATAAGGTCCCCTCATGTGCCTGCTCAAAACGCCCCTTCCGACTGTCTATCGCCCCCGTAAAGGAGCCTTTTTCATGTCCAAAGAGTTCACTCTCTAGCAGCGATTCAGGAATCGCTGCACAATTAATTTTAATAAACGGTGCACCAGCACGAGTACTGCCATAGTGTATAGCTCGAGCAATTAATTCTTTCCCTGTACCAGACTCACCACGAATAAGCACCGTTGCATTTGTTCCACTAACTCGCTCGACTGCTTCATAGACCTGCTCCATCTTCCTATCATGCCCTACAATATTTCGAAGACGATACTTATGCTGCAATACTCGCTCAAGACGCTCATTCTTTTCTATAAGACGCTGTTTCTCCTGGTTAACCATCTCGCGAATTTTTACCGCTTGCCCAATCTGTGACGCTACAATGGTCAACACACGAAAATCATCTTCTAAGGACATCCCCTGATCATAAAAAAGCCGATCAACACTCAGCACCCCAATTGATTCTCCATGAACCTTCACTGGCATACAAACAAATGCAACATTCTCATGACTGGTATCGCCTCTTGCTCCTGTTCGATTTAAAAAGAGAGGTTCTTGCCCAATATCAGGAACGACCATTGGCTCCCCCATCGCCATAACCTTGCCAGTAATACCTTCTCCAACACGATACCGCCCACGGTCAATCTCTTCCTGAGTGAGCCCATGTGCTACTTCAATGACTAACTCCCCTGTCTCTGGGTGAAGTAATGTAAGCGTTCCTCTCCTCATTCCAAGAACAGACGAAAGGATGTTCATGATTTTCCCTGACACCACATTTAGATCAAGTGAGGACGCAAATGCTTTACTAATTTCATACAGGGCTGTAAGTTCAAGAATCTTTTGGTCCATCATTCACTCGACCTGATTAATAGAATCAGCCAGTCACGCTGAAAAGCGTTATCCTCCATCATAACGATTAGTCACGGGCATTCTTCTATCTCTACCTAGTGCACGAGGAGTTATTTTTATTCCAATCGGAGATTGTCTTCTCTTGTATTCACACACATCCACCAATCTTTGTACTTGTCCAACGGTCGCTGGATCATATCCCATTGAAGTAATATCATTTACAGGATCATTCCGTTCAACATAGGCTTCCAAAATCTGATCAAGAAGATCATAGGGGGGAAGTGAGTCTTGATCAGTCTGATTAGCCCGAAGCTCCGCGGTAGGCGCACGTTTGAGAGTATGCTCTGGAATCACAGCGACTGGCCCCAATGTATTGCGAAACTTTGCAAGGTCATAAACCAACGTTTTCGAGACATCTTTTAGTACCGATAACCCTCCAGCCATATCACCATAAAGTGTCGCGTAACCCACACTCATTTCACTTTTGTTACCCGTAGTGAGCACAAGCCATCCAAATTTATTTGATAATGCCATAAGCACATTTCCACGGATTCTTGCCTGAAGATTTTCTTCTGCGATACCAATCTCAGTGCCTTGAAATGAATCGGACAGTGTATCGAGAAATGCCTCATATGTACTTTGAATAGAAATGGTCTCCAAATCAATTTTGAGATTATCGACTAAAGACTTTACACCCACATGGCTCTCATCTGAAGTGTATTGGGATGGCATAAAAACACCCAACACCTGGTTCGCACCTAAAGCATCAACTGCCAAGGTCGAGGTTAACGCAGAATCAATCCCTCCACTTAGCCCTATGACCACTTTCGAGAAACCATTTTTGTTCACATAGTCCTGAATCCCCAAGCATAATGCTCTGTAAATTTGCTCCAATGACGTCAAGGTAACTGCAAGGGACGTTTCTAACGCAGTCCTATCTTTGGAATATGGATTATCTGAACAGACAATGCGAGTTACAGGTTCAGAGCCATTTGAAGGAGAGTTGTGCGCAGACTGTGTATTTTTTCGTGCCAATAGCACACCCTGAACATCTAAGTCCGCAACAACTAAATCCTCCTGAAATGCTTTACCTCTTGCGAGAATTTTCCCTGTGTGATCAACAATCATACTGCAACCATCAAAAACCAGTTCGTCCTGCCCACCAACTAAATTATTAAATGCTACGATTGCAACGTTCCGCTTTGCTCGCGCGCAAAGCATCTGTTCTCGCTCATCAATCTTCCCTATTTGATATGGAGATGCATTGATATTTACGATCACTGTTGCCCCTGCCGATGCCTGTACCTGAGTTGGACCATTTGGAACCCATATATCTTCACAGATGTTCAGTCCAACTGAAACTCCGTTCACAACTATCACATGCCTATTGTTCCCAGAAAGAAAATACCTCTTCTCATCAAAAACACCGTAATTGGGAAGATGGTTTTTGTGGTATATCCCGCGAATTTCCCCATCAAACAACACCGCCGCAGCATTGTAGAGCCCACCCTGATAGTCAACAAAACCAACGACCACAACAATTTCTTTTGCTTCTCGTGCAACGACATCAAGTGATTTTATATTATCTGCCACAAACTGAGATTTAAGAACTAAATCCTCGGGAGGATATCCAGTAATTGCTAGTTCGGGAAAACTCACAAGATCTACATTAAGAGCCCTAGCACGTTGAACCCATTCACAAATTTTTCTTGTATTTCCAGTAAGATCTCCAACGGTACAATTAATTTGGGCCTGTGCAATACGAAATAATGTCACCGCAAAACCCCACATTCAAGGCTATAAATCATCATGCCCAAAAACCAATGGTTTGCCCTACGGTCCAACCTAATACAAGACCAAAGGCTACACTTGCCACACCGGCTAATACCTTGATACTAGAAACAAATGTCTTTAGACTCTCCCGGCCAAGAGCAAAAGGAAGCCCCATTACAATACTCATGGTACACATTCCTCCAATTGTTCCTAGCCCAAAAACTGCAACATGAAGTAGCCCATCCACAATTGACTGCATTGTTGCAACAACCATGACCATCAACGCAGCACTACCAGCAAGCCCATGAACAACTCCGATAAGAAAGGGCTTTCGCATGTACTGCTGCGTTGACTGCACTGCACACGCCGAATTATTAGAAAAAATTTCCCCGCGCATCTTCCGCAAAAGATCAAACCCAAGAAAAATTAACATCATGGCAACAAATAATTCTGCAAAAGAAGCTACCTTTGGAGAAATTTCAACATCGAAGACCAAAACAGCCATTCCAACAAACATCAGAGCCAAAGTGTGGCCAATACCCCAAAAGGTTCCAACCAAAGACGTACGCATCACCCCACGGTTTTCAGCAACAACGGTAGATACCGCAACGATATGATCACCATCGAGCGCGTGCTTTAGACCCAATACAAAACTGACCCCTAACAGCGGAAATGCAGCTATCGATCCTAACATCAAACCTCACTCACTCAATCTATCAACGTATCCTGAAAAACTGAAAGTCACAATTCCACGGAATGACAAAATTGTATTACCAAAATAAAAAAAAAGATAGAGCCATTCATTATCGTATTCTCGAATTTCTTCGTTATAGGCGCAATAGGTAGCGTTCATTTTTTTGACACGGCAACCTAAGTAATATCAATACAGTAAATAGATCGAAATTAAAAAACCACTGCTTCTACTCATGCCTCCCCCCATCGTCAATGTACATACGAATATGCTATAAAAGAGATAATTTCTACATATTTGAAGCTAATTACTACTACCTTTAGACGTCTCTGGAAAGATTGTCTTACGGGTGAGTGGCATGAAATACAGCCCTCACGTGTGATGTGGAACGAATATAATTGGCGGGAATAAAGTCAAAATGCATTCTCATACACGAGTATTTCTTCTATTAGGGTGCATCAACGCGCTTCTGAGCGTAGTCTTTGGCGCATTTGGCACACATGGACTTAAATTATGGATGGAACCTGACCTTCTAGCAGTGTACGAAACAGGAGCCAAATACCAGTTTTACCATGGATTGGGCTTACTGAGCGTTGGCCTACTCTCACACCATTACCCTACTGCAAAGCTGATCCGCTGGGCTGGCTGGATGATGTTTGCCGGAATAGTTATATTCTCTGGGACTCTCTACACCCTTAGCCTGACCTCAACGCGCTGGCTCGGGGCAATTACACCAATTGGAGGCACTGCATTTATAATTTCATGGATTCTACTGATTATTTTTATCGTCAGACAGAGGGAACACTCAAGCTTTACAAAATAAACAATACCCTCTCCTAGCGCTGTTTCGAATAATTTCTCTATATGCATCCCCACATCTTTCACCTTTCCAGGGGACCTTTGGTGGCTCAGTACAATGAACTGCACTCATATTTCACGCTATGTGAGATGCGTCTTTGACATAGACTTTGGCACTCTCTTCATCAAGGCTCTCATAAACTTCATCCAACGTGCCCATTTCGATAATACGTCCACCATGAACTAATGCTACCCGATCGGCCAGATCGAGAAGAGGCGAAGCAGTGCCCAATCCAACAATGATCGTAACCTTGCCGTCCATTCGAAGAGACTCAAACACTGACATCAACTGCACAGCTTCATCCTCATCTAATCCAGTGAAAGGATCATCAATAACAATGAGTTCTTGGCCAAGCACACGCGCACGGGCAAGGGCCACTAGTCTTGAGTGATAACCTGAAAGCTCTTCTGGAAATTTACTCCGATGATCTCGGAGACCAAACGCAGATAAACTCCTCATAACCAATTCATCAACACGATCTTCCGTAAAGAGATAATATCGAGGCAATAACGCCACATTTTCAAAAACCGTCATGTCATGCAGCAAGCCTGGTTTTGAAAACACTACACCAACTCGCTGACGAAGCTGAACCTCTTCAGTTGGGTTTGCGATTACCCAATCCACCCCAAAAACTTTTACTGTTCCCTGTGCAGGAGCGGTCACTCCTACACACAACTCCAATAACACTTCTTTTCCAGATTCCTCTCGCCCAAGGAACACGATAAACTCTCCATAGCCAAGGCCAAAAGTCATTACACCAGAGCGTGCTTCCCTTCCAGACGACAGGCTCACCTGTGAAAACTCAACAGAAAATTCTCGTTTCATAAAGAAACCATCGTCAGAATTCCATTCACAAAACTATCCAATAGTACACAAATAACGACTGAAGACAATATGGCTAGTACTGATGCATGCAGTACCCCATCCCTTGCATCCCGAACTAAAAATCCATGATGACAACATACTCCAGCAACAATCAAACCAAAAATTACACTTTTCATGAACATAACTCCAAAATCACTCAAATTAGTCACGATCAGTAAAGTGTCTATAAAAACCTCAAATGAAATTTCCAGGACAAGTGTCGCGCTAATCATTGAGGCTGTCACAGCAAGCAGAGTAAAGTATCCGACTGACCCAATCATAACTACTAGCACAGCAATCATTCGTGGAAGAACTACAAATCCCATAGGTCGAATACCCATTGCCTCCAGGGATTGAAGCTGCATTCCAACCCTGAGACTCCAAATGTCCATAGAGATAATGACACTTGCTTGTCCAGCTACAAGAAATGCAACCAGCAGAGGGCCAAGTTCCCGCAATAAAAACATGACCACGATAGTCTCTAAGAGTTTCTCATCTTCTATGGATGAAGCAATCTCGCTAACTTGTAAAACTACTAAGAGCCCCGTCAATAACGCTACGACCGTTAGTGCAATCAACCCTTCTCGAGCAATACGCTGAACCTGTTTTTGAATTGCTAGAAGAATCACTTTTGAAACAACATGTGAAGAGGCGAACAGCTCTCGAAATGAAAAGTAAAATATCGAGACAATGGCAGTACCATAGTGGCCACACGAAATTAGCTTCCGCTTAACACACACCAAGAGGTTCTCCATCAATTGCACAAGAAGCCTTTTTAACAATTGGGGTTAAAACAAAAAAGTGATATGGCCTACAAGTTATTATCAGGGAGCATCATGGACCAACATATAAATATAACGCAAACCCTTTCATTAACTCACATCGACAAGATCAAGTTTTCCTTTCCAACGATGATACACTGCTGCTTTCAGTTCCACGTGATCAGGATGATCAAGGTGAGGATCTTGGCTCAACAACTGAAAAGCTTCTATTCTTGCCTGCTCAAGCAAACTAGAATCACGAACTAAGTTGGCAACTCTTAGTGCTGGAAGCCCCCACTGTCGAGTGCCAAAAAAATCTCCTGGGCCTCTCATCATTAAGTCTTCCTCTGCAATTACAAAACCATCATTGGTATTAATCATTGTATCCAAACGACGCATTGCTTCTGGGGCACAGCTTTCTTTGGTCATCAACATGCAGATCGAAGATTGCTCACCTCGACCAATACGACCTCGAAGCTGATGTAATTGCGCCAACCCATATCGTTCAGCATGTTGAATCATCATGATTGTCGCATTAGGAATATCGATACCAACCTCAATGACACTAGTTGAAACCAAGAGGTGAATTTTCCCTTGGCTAAACTCATTCATAACAGTATCTTTCTCCTGTGTTTTCATCCTCCCATGAATCAAACCGATAGAATAATTAGGAAATATCAATTTCAACTGCTCCCATCCACTTACTGCAGTTTGCAAATCAAGCTTTGCTGACTCTTCAATCAAAGGATAAACAACAAAGCCCTGATGCCCCTCCTGCAACTCCTTCAAAATTAATCGATAGGCCTTAGAACATTGTGACTCAAACAGTTTCATGGTGTATACAGGTTGCCGGCCAGGCGGTCGAGTATCAATAATTGAAACATCAAGATCGCCATACATAGTAAGGGCTAAAGTACGAGGAATTGGTGTGGCGGTCATAACAAGTATGTCAGGATTAAATCCCTTAGACTTCAACATTGCCCGCTGTAAAACACCAAACTTATGTTGTTCATCAACAATTGCTAACCCCAAACGAGTAAATTTAATTTCGTCTTGAAGCAATGCATGTGTTCCAATGACAATCATAGCCCGACCAGAAGAAATCTCTTCCAACACATACTGCCGCTCTTTTTTCGATTGCCCTCCAATCAGCAGAACACACCTTAATCCTAATGGCTCAAGAAACTTTGATAAGCTCACAAAATGCTGCTCGGCAAGAATCTCTGTAGGCGCTAAAACTGCAGACTGATACTCTGATTGTGCGGCACAAACCATTGCAAAGGCCGCAACTATAGTTTTTCCACTTCCAACATCTCCTTGAAGCAGTCTATTCATGGGATACGGAGATGTCATATCCTGCATAATCTCATGAATCACCTGTTCTTGTGCCTCTGTAAGCGTAAAAGGGAGGTTCTGGCGAAAAGATTTCTCTAATGCCCTATTTTTCAGAAATTTAATCCCAGTTTCTTGTTCCTTGATACCCATCTTTTTAAGCCCTAACCCTAATTCGATAAAAAAAAGTTCATCAAAAGCTAGGCGTTCATGTGCCTTGGACTGGCCATCATTTAGTAAATCTATTTCAGAACCCTCATCGGGAAAATGAATTTGCGTGATAGCACGATCAAAAGACATCAATCCAAGATGTTCCCGAATCTCTGAGGGCACCACTTCCACAAGACAAGCGCTATACTCATCAAGTATTCTCTTAACTAAAGACCTTATTAGGCGGGAAGTAATTCCTTTAGTCGCATGATAGGTAGGAACAAGTCTGCCAACATGGATTGGTTCTTGATTTGTATCTTCATCAAGAATCTCGTATACCGGGCTTTGCATCTCAAAGCCTAACGTTCGTCGTGCCCGTGCCTGCTGAACATGCCCACTTAGCATAACTAACTGCCCTGGCTCAAATATATTATTGAGATATGGTTGGTTAAACCATCTAGCTTTTAAAACCCCCGTAGAGTCAATGAGGTTAACTTCAAAAATCGTAAAGGAGGGTTTTCTAGTTCTAATTAGTCGCAAATTTTTAACTTGAGCCACTATCGTAGATTCTTGGCCAAAACAAAGCTCACTGATTTTTTTTAAACTAGAACGATCCTCATACCGCCAAGGCACATACCAAAGCAAATCCTCTGCCGTTTCAATCCCTAAACGCGCAAATAAAGCAGCCTTTTTAGGCCCAACACCACGAACAAACTGAATTGGAAGTTCAGACAAAGAAGTAATATGCTGCCCGGTTACCTTGCTCAGCATGGCGACGCTGTGATAGCATACTCTCTCTTAACAGGCAACAAGAGGAGTGCTACCATGGCCCGGTCGTGTGATGTATGTGGGAAAAAGCGTATGGTTGGAAATAACGTCAGCCATGCAAATAATAAGACAAAGCGGGTATTTGCTATAAATCTGCAGTCTGTTAGGGCAGAGATCAACGGTGCAGCAAAACGCATCCGTGTCTGTACTAGATGTATTAGGACCGGCGTGGTAACAAAAAAAGCAAGATCTCTCGAATCGCCACAGGCAAAAACCGCATAACACTATAATCTTGTTTTTCAGGGGATGTAAAAAACTGTCTGGCTAGAACACAGGCTGCAGACGCTTTAAGCGTCCACCCCTTTGGCAGTCCTACTCAACCGTCCCGAGAACTTCGTCCTCCTTCACCATTACCAGGTCTTCTCCATCAATCTCGACCTTCTGACCTGCCCACTGGTCGTAGATAACAACTTGTCCTGGTTGAAGAAATGTTTTCACAAATTCTTTTTTAGGTTTTTCTCCTGGTTTAAGTTTACGATCCTTCTCAGTCTCAATTTCTTTCTCCCGTCCTTCTCCAATCGAGATGATAGTACCCTGCTTTGGTTTTTCCTGAGCATTTTCAGGGATAAAAATACCACCTGTAGACTGTTCCATCTCATCAGCTGGTTTCAAAATTATCCAATCATGCAGTGGACGTAAACTCATCTCTCTCCTTAAGCACTTTCAGGCTTTTGATCAGTATTAACAGTAGTAGGTTCTGCTAATACAACCAACTCAATCGCCACCATCTCTGCACCATCACCGATACGACGTCTCGTCCTAATAATCCTCGTATAGCCCCCTGAGCGATCTAAGAACCTTGGTGCAACATCATTAAACAGCTTTGCCACCACATCCTTATTCCACACACAATTCATAGCCCTCCGACGAGCGGCCAACGTTCCAAGTTTTCCAAGTGTAATCATCCGATCAGCAAGTGACTTCAACTCCTTTGCTTTAGCAGCAGTGGTTTCTATACGTTCGTGATCAAACAACGCTGTAAGCAAACTCCTAAACAAAGCCTTCCTATGACTTGTATTTCTCCCTAGCTGTCTACCATCTTTTCTATGACGCATATTACTTGTCTCTTTACTGTTTTTCAGAAGTTGATTTATCGACTTTTGTGTCCGGAGTCATCCCCAAACCCAGTCCCATATCAATCAATACCTCTTTAATCTCATTTAAAGATTTTTTACCAAAGTTTTTTGTTCGAAGCATTTCAGATTCTGTCTTCTGTACAAGATCTCCAATAGTTTTAATCCTCGCATTTTTTAGACAATTTGCGGCTCGTACAGACAGCTCAAGCTCATTAACATTTCTCGCCAACGATGCGTCAAGGTCGGAAGAATCATCATCATCTACTACAGTTCCAATAACTTTTTCCAAATCATCTTTTGGAATGAAAATATCAAGATGTCCTTTAAGAATCTTGGCCGCAATGGAGATAGCTTCTTCCGGATTAACACTTCCATCGGTCCAAATCTCCATAATCAATTTGTCATAATCTGTCATCTGACCAACACGGGCATTTTCAACATGAAAGTTAACCCGTTTAGTCGGGGTAAATATAGCATCAACAGGAATAACACCAATCGGCAAACTTTCTGTTTGATGGCGTTCAGAGGGCACATACCCTCTTCCACGTTGAACCACCATTTCGATATCAACAACGGCATCCTTATCAAGTGTTGCTATATGGAGATCGGGGGTAAGAATCTCAATATCACCATCATGCACGATATCTGACCCCTTTACTTCGCCAGGACCCGTCTTCTTGAGTGTAATGGTCTTGGGTGTCTCTGTATGAAGCTTCATCCTTAGGTTTTTAATATTCAAGATGATCTCAGTAACGTCCTCAGTTACGCCACGGATAGTTGAAAATTCGTGAAGCACTCCTTCAATCTTCACTGACGTTACGGCTGCCCCGTACAACGAAGAAAGAATCACACGTCGAAGGGTATTACCCAACGTCGTTCCAAAACCACGTTCCAGAGGCTCTGCAATAATCTTTCCGTACTGAGGCGTAAGAGAATCCAGATCAATCTGAATTTTCCCAGGGACATTGAAACCCTTCAACTCTTTCAGCATGAGTCAGTTTCCCCCTGTAGATTAGGATACGGTTCAATGAAAGGTATCATCGGGAATACAAAACCACCACAAGTTGCTCGTCAACATTCAACGCTGCATCTTCTTTAGTTGGCAATGCTCTAACTTCCCCTTTAAAGCCAGAACTATCCCATTCAAGCCACTTTGGAATCCCACGATTTTCTACAGCTTCCATCGCCGATTTTATAGCAACATTTTCCTTGGTACGCGCCTTGACCTCAATAACATCACCCTGATCAACAAGAAATGACGGAATATCAACTTTTTTCCCATTGACAACAACATGACCATGATTGACCAACTGACGCCCGGCTCTCCTTGAAGCAGCAAGGCCAAGTCGATAAGCGACATTATCCAGCCGCCGCTCAAGAAGGCTCACCAAGTTATCTCCTGTCATACCTTTTTGTCTCTCGGCTTTTTCAAAAGTAAAAACGAACTGCCGCTCAAGCAATCCATAAATACGCTTAAGCTTCTGCTTCTCTCTCAACTGACGGCTATATTCAGAAATACGACGTCTACTTCGATTTTGTCCATGTTGTCCAGGAACATAACTACGACGCTCAATCGCACACTTATCCGTCAAACATCGAGTGCCCTTTAAAAATAACTTCATCGACTCCCGGCGACAGTATCGACAGATGGATCCAACGTATCTACCCATTAGACTCTCCGTCTCTTCGAGGGCCTACAGCCATTATGTGGAATTGGCGTGACATCTCGAATCATATTAATTCGTAAACCCGAGGCCTGCAGAGCTCTTATAGCAGACTCTCTCCCAGACCCTGGACCTTTCACGTACACATCAACCTGCCTCATCCCATGCTCCATAGCTTTCCTCGCTGCAGAATCTGCAGCACGCTGCGCGGCAAAAGGAGTACTTTTCCTTGACCCTTTAAAACCCTCTGTGCCAGCACTAGCCCACACGAGAACATTCCCACCAAGGTCGGTAATCGTAACCAAGGTATTGTTAAAGGTGGATTGAATGTGCACAATTCCACTCTGAATATTTTTTCGCTCTTTTCTTCTACCTTTACGTACACCCATGTTCTACCTTATCTTCCAGCCGGTTTTTTCATGCGTCCAATCAGCTTTCGCGGCCCTTTTCGTGTCCGAGCATTTGTCTTAGTTCTCTGCCCCCTGAGTGGAAGACCTTTACGATGGCGCAAACCTCTATAGCATCCAATATCAATCAGCCTTTTGATATTTCCAGCAATTTGTCTCCTCAAATCCCCTTCGACTTGATACTCTTTGTCAATTAAATCCCGAATCTTAATTACCTGGCTTTCATCAAGATCCTTAACACGAACGCCAGTAGGCACCCCAGTCTTCCCAAGAATAGTAAGCGCGGCTGAACGCCCAATCCCATAAATTGCGGTGAGACCAACGTGTACCGGCTTCTCTCTCGGAAGATCTACTCCAGCAACTCTTGCCATATATCAGCCCCTAACTCCACATTCACTGCAAGCGATAGCCTGAAAAATATCCATTAAATTTCAACCTTGCCTTTGTTTATGCCGAGGATTAACACAAATCACACGCACCACACCCTGTCGGCGAACAACCTTACACTTTGAACACATTGGCCCAACGGAAGACCTAACTTTCAATGTTCACCTCTCATACGATAGGTAATACGGCCCCTTGTCAAATCATAGGGTGACAATTCAACCTGCACACGATCACCAGGCAAAATACGTATAAATCGCATCCGCATTTTTCCTGAGACATGCGCAAGAATAAGATGCCCTTTTTCTAACTCTACACGAAACATCGCGTTTGGAAGCGTTTCCGTCACAGTACCAGTAACCTCTATAACACCTTCTTTTGCCATATCTACCCAGCCAGCAACAACACAGCAATCACATCTACGGTGCCTGTGTTAAGACTGAAGGTCTCCCATTCATAATAGCAAGGGTATGTTCAAAATGCGCAGAAAAACTACCATCCTCCGTAACAGCAGTCCATTGGTCATCCAATACACGCACACCAGCAGATCCGGCATTTACCATAGGTTCAATTGCCAACACCATTCCCTTTTTTAATCGAGGGCCTTGCCCAGGAAGCCCATAGTTAGGGACCTGTGGGTCTTCATGTAACGCTCTGCCAATACCATGTCCAACAAAATCACGAACAACTGAAAAACCTGCATCTTCAACATATGACTGAATTGCATGAGAAATATCTGATAGTCGGTTTCCAACTACAGCCTTGGAAATTCCAACATTCAATGCCTCTTCAGTAATTGACAACAAACGCTGGGCATCTTGAGTAATAGTACCAACGGCGACGGTCACCGCTGAATCACCGTAGAACCCATCAATGATTGCCCCGAGGTCTAAGCCAACTATATCGCCGTCCCTTAGAGACCGCTTTGACGGAATACCATGCACTACTTGATCATTTATAGACACACACAATGTTGAGGGAAACCCCCTATAGCCCTTGAACGCAGGAATGCCACCTTGTCCACGAATAAAGTCTTCCGCAGCCCTGTCAAGATCTACAGTCAAAACACCAGGGCGAATCATCTTTTTCAGCATATCCAAACCATCGGCAACAACTTTCGAAGCCTTTGCCATAGATTGGATTTCCTCATCAGACTTTAGAATAACCATAAATAATTAACCAAGGTAAACCCAATCAAGAATGTCCTCTACCCACTTCGTCCTCTCAAGCGACCTTTTGCCAAAAAACCCTCATAATTTCGCATTAGCATATGAGATTCAATTTGCTGGGCAGTATCAAGTCCTACACCAACTACAATAAGCAAAGAAGTCCCTCCAAAATAGAATGGTAAACCAATCTTATAAATGAGAATCTCAGGAATTACACAAACTACTGCTAAATATATAGAACCCGCAAAGGTAATCCGTGTTAAAACTTTATAAATATAGTCGGAAGTACGTTGTCCAGGACGAATACCAGGAATAAAACCTCCGTACTTTCTCATATTGTCTGACATATCTACCGGATTTAACACGACTGCCGTATAGAAAAAACAGAAGAAGATGATCATACTGACATATACGAGTGTGTAAAAAAGTGATCCAGGAGCAAGAGACTGCCCTGCAGCTTGAATCCATGGGACTTGAATAAACCCAGCAATAGTAGCAGGAAAGGCGATAATGGATGATGCAAAAATCGGAGGAATAACACCCGCTGTATTAATTTTAAGAGGAATATGCGTACTCTGACCTCCCAACATTCGCTTTCCAACCATTCTCTTAGCATACTGAACAAGAACTTTTCGTCGACTACTTTCTAGGTAGACAATTGCAGCCACCACACAAAGCATAACCACGGCAAGAACAACAAGAAGAACTGGCCCAAGCTGCCCACTGCTGTACAGACCATAGGTATTGAATATTGCACTAGGCATTCCCGCAATAATTCCCGCAAAAATAATTAGAGAGATACCATTGCCAACCCCACGTTCAGTAATTTGCTCACCGAGCCACATAAGAAACGTAGTCCCAGCTGTTAGCGTAATAATTGCGGTTAATCGAAATCCCCAACCAGGTTCCTGTACAAACACTCCTTCGTTCATACCTTCCAGACCAATTGAAATACCAAATGACTGAACGAGTGCAATCCCTACAGTGCCAAAACGCGTATATTGAATGATTTTCTTCCGTCCACGTTCTCCTTCTTTGGACAGCTTTGACAAATGAGGAATAACGACTGTCAAAAGTTGAATGATGATAGAGGCACTAATATAGGGCATAATTCCGAGAGCAAAAATCGTCAGCCTCGACAAAGCCCCACCAGAAAAAATGTCCAGAAACCCAAGGAGTGCCCCTCCTTGATCATGCAAAAAACGGCTCAATTCCGCATTGTTAATCCCAGGCGTAGGCACATGAGCACCTACGCGATAAACCGCAAGCATTGCAACGGTAAACAGGAGCCGCTGCCGGAGCTCCGGAATTTGGAAAATGTTCCTGACGCTTGTGATAATCCGTTCAAACACGCTTTGGGATCACCTCAACACGCCCACCAGAAGCCTCAATCTTCTCTGCAGCAACCCGGCTAAAACGATGCGCCTTTACAACCATCGCCGTTTCCACCGTACCGTTACCCAATATCTTTACAAGGCTTGACGCTTTTCGAATTAACTTCGCTTCAGCAAGAACTTCAGGAGTGATCTCGGCATATTCCTTGACACGAGACAACGCATCAAGATTCACTACGTCGTACTCTTTTTTGAAGATATTAGTGAAACCTCGTTTTGGAATTCGACGAATCAGCGGCATCTGCCCACCTTCAAAACCAGGCCGTTTCGTACCACCGGAGCGAGCCTTCTGCCCCTTGTGTCCCTTTGCTGACGTTTTTCCTCGTCCAGACCCTGGTCCACGCCCTATCCGTCGAGACTTCTGAGTTGCACCCTTAGCAGGTCGAAGAAGATGTAACTCCATTCGCAGTCCCTCTGTCTCAAGTTCCGTCATACGCTCTGAACCTCAACGAGATGCATAACCTTCCGAATAAGGCCTCTTACCTGTGGGGTATCAGGTCGTACAACAGTTTGCTGTAACCTACGAAATCCTAAACCACGCAATACAAGACGCTGAGCTGGCGGTCGCCCAATAGCACTTCGCTTTAGTGTAATAGCTAAGAGTGATGACGAAGGCTTTTTAGGAGACATGACTCGCCCCTACCTCATCCTGTGGTTTATCCTTCGATCCGACTGGAGTAGTCCCCTTTCTCTCGTGGATAACTTCTGCGGGATTCCTAAGTTCACTCAACCCATTAAGCGTTGCACGGAGAGCATTAAACGGATTCCCTCGACCAAGAATCTTGGTAGTAATATTGTGAATACCCGCTAGCTCCATTACCGATCTGACCGCCCCTCCGGCTATAATACCCGTCCCAGGAGGTGCTGGACGAAGGATCACATGCTCAGCACCAAACCACCCATCAACCATATGGGGAATAGTTCCATCCTTAATAAAAACATGACAAAGATTTTTTTTCGCTTGCTGAACTCCTTTGGTAATTGCCCCGGTGACTTCTTTACCTTTGCCCTTACCCATACCTACCCATCCTTGACCATCGCCAACAACGACAAGGGCGGTAAATTGGAATCGCTTTCCTCCCTTCACCACCTTGGATACTCTGTTAATAAAAACAACAGTATCTTTCAGATCAAGATTTTCAGGATTAACTTTCACAAATATTTCCTAGCCCTAAAAGGCTAGACCCCCTTCTCGGCTTCCCTCAGCAAGCCCCTTGACCCTGCCATGGAAAGGATAACCACCACGATCAAATACTGCGGCACGAATATTCAGCGCTGCAGCCTTCTCAGCCAACAACTTCCCAGTACTCTTTGCAATGGAAATCTTGGTAGACTCATCAGCCTTTGCTGATACACCAGAATCAACATCACGACTTGAAGCGGCAACAAGCGTCCGTCCAGTCGTATCATCAATCAACTGCGCATAGATATGCTTGTTACTCCGAAAAACACTCAGCCTCAGACGCTCTGGAGTACCAACCACCTTCTGACGAACACGGCGATGCCGCCTAGCACGCCGTTCAACCTTTTTTGAGAGTGCCACAAAATCTCCTAATCAAATTTCAGTGCTACTTCCCGGCTGCTTTCCCTGACTTCCCTGCCTTGGTTTTAACAATCTCCCCTGCATACCTAATGCCTTTTGCCTTGTAGGCATCCGGAGGACGCAACGCACGAATGTCTGCAGCAGTTTGCCCAACAAGATATTTGCTAATTCCACGCAACGTAACCGACGTTGGCTTTTCCACCACCGCCTCAATGCCTTGCGGAATATCGAAAACTACAGGATGGCTATATCCAAGACTGAACGAAAGCGCCTTTCCTTCCAATTGAACCCTAAATCCAACACCATGAATTTCAAGTGTTTTTTCATAACCTTGGGTCACACCAACAATCATGTTACTAATCTGAACCCGCATCGTCCCATGCAAAGCTTTAGCCTCTCGGCCTCCAGATACAGGATTCACCAGAGCCTTGCCATCTTCAACCTTCACAGCAATATGACTAGGTACGTTCAGAGAGAGATTTCCCTTAGGGCCTTTGACAGAAACAACAGCTCCATCAACATTTAACTGCACCCCATCGGGTATAGAAACCGGAACCTTCCCAACTCTTGACATAAGTCAGGCAACCCCATCAATACAAAAGTGGGATTGCACAACTACCATACTGTACACATAACCTCTCCGCCCACATGCTCACGCCTGGACCGCTGACCGGTCATAACTCCTTTCGGCGTTGAGAGTATCGCAATGCCAATACCTCCCATTACTACCGGAATATCACGGTAACCAACATACACACGTTTACCAGGTTTGCTAATCCGCTTGAGACCCTTGATTACGGATTCTCCCTCCCTGATATACCGTAATTGAACACGGAAGGTAGGATGTGGAGTATCACTGAGAGGCTCAACCCCAACAATAAATCCCTCCTCCTGAAGAATAGCAGCTATATCCTTCTTCAAACTCGACGCAGGGACATCAACATGTAAATAGCCCCTCCCAAGAGCATTCCTAATTCGAGTTAACATGTCAGCAACAGGGTCAGTCATGCTCATACAAAAATACTCCCCAACACGCTACCAACTAGATTTTATAACGCCTGGAATGTGCCCATTGAGACTCAATGTACGAAAACAAATTCGGCACATCTGAAACCGTCGAAGAAACCCTCGAGGTCTCCCACATAACGGACATCGATTATATTTCCTGACCGCAAATGCAGGCTCACGCTGAGCTTTCAAACATAAAGACTTTTTAGCCATCTCTCTACCTTATATTGCTATGATTTCCATCACTACGTTCGAAAAGGCATTCCAAGCAATCTCAATAAAGCTCTTCCCTCATCATTATTTTTTGCTGTCGTAACAATAACAATATCCATCCCATGAATAGACGCGACAGAATCATAGGAAATTTCCGGAAAGATTAACTGTTCCTTAATCCCTAACGTAAAATTACCTCGCCCATCAAATGCATTAGGAGAAATCCCCCTAAAATCAGTAATCCTAGGCAGGGCAATACTAATTAAGCGGTCAAGGAACTCAAACATTCTTGACCCGCGGAGAGTCACCTTACATCCAACCGGCTGACCCCGGCGCAATTTAAACTCTGAAATCGAGTTTTTAGCTCTAGTCATCATTGCCTTCTGGCCAGTAATAAGGCCAAGCTCGCTTACTGCACTCTCAAGTACCTTAATATTCTGAGTCGCCTCACCCATTCCAACATTCAATACAATTCTATCAAGGCGTGGAACTTCCATAGGATTTCGATACGAAAACTCCTTCATCATTGCTGGAAGAACAGTCTTTTTATAATTCTCTCGAAGTCGTGGAAGAGGCGCAGCAACGCTAGACTTTTTCAATGATCACTCCACAAGTACGACATACACGAATACGCTGCCCATCTTCATCTTCTTGCACACCAGTACGCACAGGCTTTTGACATGTCGGATTAGGACAAAGCAACATAACATTTGAGAAATGTATTGGACTTTCCTTCTCTAAAATCCCACCCTGCCTATTTTGCTGGCTAGGCTTAGTATGTCGTTTCATAATATTTAGCTTCTCAACAAGCACTGCAGGGGTTTTTTCATTGATAGAAAGAACCTTTCCGGACTTTCCTTTGTCTTTTCCGGCAATCACAACTACCATATCACCCTTACGAATCTTCAGCTTTGATTTAACTTGAGCCATCAGAGCAAAAATCCTTAGACTTACAAAACTTCAGGCGCCAATGAAATAATTTTGGTAAACTGTTTTTTACGCAATTCACGTGCAACTGGTCCAAAGATTCTGGTACCAACAGGCTCACCCTGCGCATTCACCAGTACCACAGCATTACGATCAAACTTTATCGAAGAGCCATCTGGTCGATGAAATCCTCGTTTAGTTCTTACAATAACAGCCTTACTGATATCACCCTTTTTAACTGCAGCTTTTGGAGTTGCCTCCTTCACCGCAATCATAACAATATCCCCTACACTGCCGTAACGCCGCTTAGAACCTCCAAATATGTGAAAACACATTACTTTCTTTGCACCAGAGTTATCTGCAACATCAAGCATGGTAAATTTCTGAATCATAATTACTCGCTAATCCTCCCCACCATTTGAAGAAGCGGCGCGAATAATCTTCACAACAAGCCAATGCTTCGTCTTGCTCAAAGGACGCGTTCCCACAACAGCAACTTGATCACCAACCTTGCAAACATTACGCTCATCATGAGCCTTTACCTTGGTAACTCGATTTACTACCTTCCCATACCTGCGATGACGAACCCGACGCCTCACAGCAACAGTAACGGTCTTATCCATACTCACACCAACCACTGAGCCTACCAACGTAGCCTTCTCTTTACGTATTGGCTCAGACACTTCCGACACCATCACGCTGAATCTACCTTTGGCACAACACCCTCAGATGCTTTTTTCTCAAGATAAATAGTCCGAACACGTGCAATTTCACGCCTCGCTAAACGAAGCCTCGCAGGATTTTCAAGACGCCCAGTTACATGCTGAAACCTGAGGTTGAACAATTCCTTTTTCAAATCCTTCTCCTTACCTTCAAGCTCTTCAACTTCTAGATTTCGTAAAGTATGGGCATCCATAGAGCTACAAGCCTTCCCGCATCACAACACGGGTTGCGACTGGAAGCTTATGCGAAGCTAAACGCAGTGCTTCCTTAGCAACTGCCTCAGTAACGCCCCCCATTTCATACACAATCCGCCCTGGTTTCACCACAGCAACCCATAACTCCGGACTGCCTTTTCCTTTTCCCATGCGAGTTTCAGCCGGTTTTTTGGTAAGAGGTTTATCCGGAAACATCCTTATCCACACTTGCCCACCACGCCGCACATAACGGGTCATCGCAATACGAGCCGCCTCAATCTGTCGCGCAGTAATTCTGCCAGGCTCTAGCACCTTTAAGCCGAACTCTCCAAAGGCAAGGCTACTCCCCCGATAGGCCTTACCTCTCATACGGCCTTTTTGTACCTTCCTATGTTTAACTCTCTTTGGAGCAAGCACCTGAGCTACCCAATACGGAATTGCGACTCGGTTTCAGGCTGAGAAATAACAAGAATTTCCCCCTTATAAATCCAAGTCTTAACTCCAATCCTTCCAGTGGTCGTCTTTGCTTCTGCAAAACCATAGTCTATATCTGCACGAAGAGTATGAAGGGGAACCCTACCCTCACGATACCACTCAGTCCGAGCAATTTCATGCCCTCCCAAACGTCCTGCGCACTGAACCTTAATACCCTGCGCGCCAAGCCGCATTGCCGATGCAACACTCCGCTTAATAGCTCGGCGAAATGCAACCCTCTTCTCAAGCTGAACCGCAATATTTTCACTGACAAGCTGCGCCTCAACCTCTGGTTTTTTTATCTCCTTAATGGAGATATAAACCTGCTGCCCAACACGGGCTTCCAAGCTAGTCTTCAGCTTGTCAACCTCCGTTCCCTTACGTCCAATGATAATGCCAGGCCTTGCGCTATGAATAACAACCCTAACTTGATCACCAGAGCGCTCAATTTCCACCTTTGAAACACCCGCATGTGCCAGACGAGACTTAAGTACATCACGAACTGCAAGATCCTGATGAAGAAACTTGCTATAGTCCTTCTTTGCATACCACCTTGAATTCCACGTCTTGGTATACCCAAGTCGATACCCTATCGGATGCGTTTTATGCCCCATCAAGCCCTCTTCTTTCCCTTGGCACCTGAAGTAGCTTCGTCAGGAGAAACCACCACAGTAATATGGCTCGTTCGTTTCTTAATAGGAGCGCCACGACCCATAGCTCTGGCCTGGAAACGCTTATGCACTGGCCCTCCATCGACAAAAATTCGACTAACCTTTAAAGCGTCAACATCCCCAAGATCTTTCTGTTCCGCATTAGCAACTGCCGAACGCAAAACCTTGCTAATAATTTTAGACGAACGCTTCATCGTGAACTTCAATATGTTCATGGCATCTCCAGCGTTTTTTCCGCGGATAAGATCCACAACAAGCCTCGCCTTTTGAGGCGATAACTTGGCATAACGCAGTAGAGCACGCGCTTCAGCCATGACTACACAATCGCTTTGATTTTTTTTGTATTAACAAGATCATCTACTTCCTGAGGCCAGAAGACTTATCCGTCTTTCCAGATCCATGGCCCTTAAAAAAGCGTGTAGGCGAAAACTCCCCTAGTTTTTGCCCCACCATGTTTTCCGTAACGAAAACGGGAATAAACTTCCTCCCATTATGAACCCCAAATGTAAGTCCAAGCATCTCGGGAACGATAGTAGAACGCCTCGACCAAGTCTTGATCACTTTCTTTTGATCAGCTGACATAGCCTGCTCCACCTTCTTCATAAGCTTTGCGTCAACAAATGGGCCCTTCTTAATCGAACGTGGCATAAGCTATTAAATCCTATCGTGTCCCTGAGCGTCGGGTTACAATAAAACGAGTGGTCCGTTTATTTCGTCTGGTCTTATAGCCCTTACTTAGCTGCCCCCAAGGAGAAACAGGGTGAGGATTTCCTCCACCAGCCTTCCCTTCTCCTCCGCCATGTGGATGATCCACAGGATTCATAGCCACACCACGAACATGGGGACGACGACCCAACCAACGAGAACGTCCCGCCTTTCCAATGCTAACCTTCTCATGATCTAAGTTCCCAACACGCCCGATGGTAGCGACACAGCGCCCCAAAACTCGACGCACTTCCCCAGAAACCAATTTAAGAAGAACGTAGTCAGTTTCCTTTGCAACCAATCGAGCAACTGCCCCAGCACTCCTGATCATCTGCCCGCCCTTCCCAGGACGCAACTCAACATTATGCACTTCAGCCCCAAGAGGCATACTTGCCAATGGCATAGCATGACCAATCTTAACTTCGGCCTTCTCTCCAGCCATTATAGTCGCGCCGACCTCAATCCCATGAGGAGCTAAAATGTATCGCTTCTCACCATCCTGGTAATACACCAGTGCAATCCTAGAGGAACGGTTCGGGTCATATTCAATGGCCGCCACCTTACCGGGAACATCCTGTTTGTCTCGCTTAAAGTCAATAATGCGATATAAACGCTTGTGCCCACCACCCTTATGACGACTGGTAATTCTACCTGCAGAGTTACGCCCAAAAGACCGTGCCCTACCAGACACCAACGAACGCTCTGGCCGTTTTTTTGTAATCTCATCAAATGTCAGACTCGTCTTCGTACGGACACCTGGAGAAGTAGGCTTGTATGACTTTATACCCATAACCCTCTAATTACAGCCTATCGGAAGCACAAAACACGTAAGCATAAAACCCCTAGACCCCTTCGAAGAGCTCTAATTTCTCTTCAGGCTTCAGAATGATGACCGCCTTTTTCCAACTTGGCCGTTGAGTTTGATAGCGCCCCAGGCGCTTTACCTTACCGTGCACTGTCATCATATTGACCCGCGCAACCTTTACATTCAAAGTGCCTTCAACAGCACGCTTGACTTCTAACTTATTAACATCTGAACGAACACGTACGACCACCTGATTGTGCTTCTCCCTCAACGCTGTAACCTTTTCCGTCACAAGCGGCTTTTGAATAATGTCGAAAATAGGTTTTCGCACAATACGCCTACGCAACACCTTGATCAGAATGAGGCACCCGAGCCCAAAACTCCTGGACACGAGCAAGATTCTGCTGAGGTATAACAATAAGATCATGCCTCAATACATCATAGACATTTAAGTCTTCTGCACGAAGAAGCGTCACATTCTGAAGGTTTGCGGCAGAACGAATAAGAAACTCATCTCCCTCCTCAGCAATAATAATTGCTCTACGCGGAGACCCTAAACCCTTCAAAGCCGCTGCTAACAAATGCGTCTTAGGTTCTGCAGGTTCAAGCCCATCTACTATCAACAGTTTCCCTTCAGCAAACCTTCCAGAAATCGCACAACACAACGCGAGGTGATATTTCTTCTTTGGAAGTGAGTACCCATACTTTCGAGGTCTCGGGCCAAAAACAATTCCACCGTGGCGCCATATGGGAGACCTAATAGAACCGATCCTCGCACGACCAGTTTTCTTTTGTTTCCACAGTTTCCGACCACTGCCCCTGACTTCACCACGAGTTTTTGTGGACGCTGTTCCCTGCCGCATCGAAGCCCTCTGCATAACAACTACTTCATGCAACAAGTGTTCCCGAACTTTTGTACCAAACAGCCGATCATCCAGCTCAACCGAACCAACAGTCTGGCGCTCCATATTTATTACACTCGCAGTAGGCATTAGCTTTTTGATCTACTTGGTCGCTTTCGAATCAACACTTGCCCACCTACTGCCCCAGGTATAGCACCTCGAACAAAGATGAGATTCACATCAGGCCGCACCTCAACAACATCTAAACCCTGAACAGTCACCCTCTTATTACCCATCTGACCAGGTAAACGCTGATTCTTCCATACTCGCGATGGATACGAACTCGCCCCCATTGAACCAGGCGCACGATGAAACATAGAACCGTGACTTTTAGGGCCTCCAGAAAAATTATGCCTCTTCATTGCTCCCTGAAAACCCTTACCCTTTGATTGCCCAATCACATCAACACGCTCACCTGCAGAAAACATTTCAACTGTTAATACCTTCCCAAGCTCGAGCCCCGCATCCTTCGAAAACTCACGGAGATATCGAAATGCAGCACTTGCCCCCTTGAGATGCCCCAACCTCGGCTTATTAAGTTTCCGCTCAGCAATTTCCTTAAATCCCAGCTGAACCGCGTCATAACCATCAGAGTCAGTTGATTTGAGTTGAACAACAGTACCTGACCAAACCTCTATAACAGTTACAGGCACCAATACACGATCAGCATTAAATACCTGAGTCATACCCAGCTTACATCCCATCAATCCGTTCATCATAATAAACCCTAGGAACCTAAAATACGCTAAAGCTTAATTTCCACATCCACGCCAGCCGCAAGATTTAGATTCATTAGTGCATCAGTAGTACCAGGCGTCATATCAAAAATATCCAATAATCGCTTATGTGTTCGAATCTCAAATTGTTCCCTTGATTTTTTATCTGTATGAGTTGACCTCAAGATCGTAAACTTCGAAATCTCAGTAGGCAGAGGAACCGGCCCTGCGACGCGAGCACCGGTCCGCTTGACCGTCTCAACGATCTCAATAACCGCCTGATCTAACACACGATAATCGTATGCGCGAAGACGAATACGGACTTTCTGGTCAAGCTCCATTCAGCACACCTTCTATTATCAATCGTTACGGAGAAGTTACTCGATCACTTCCGTGACAATCCCGGCCCCAACGGTTTTTCCGCCTTCCCGAACCGCAAATCTCAATTCTTTCTCCATAGCAATCGGAGTAATCAAATCCCCGCGAAACGTCACGTTATCGCCGGGCATTACCATTTCAACGCCTTCTGGCAATTCCACCACTCCAGTTACATCCGTAGTACGGAAATAAAACTGCGGCCGATAGCCTTTGAAAAATGGAGTGTGCCGCCCCCCCTCTTCCTTAGTCAACACATACACTTCAGACTTGAATTTCGTATGAGGCTTAATAGAACCAGGTTTAGCTAGAACCATACCGCGTTCGACGTCCTCCTTCTTGACCCCCCGAAGCAAAATTCCTACGTTATCCCCGGCTTCACCTTCGTCTAGCAACTTCCTAAACATCTCCACCCCAGTGACAACAGTCTTCTGAGTATCCGCAATACCTACGATTTCGATCTCTTCACCAACCTTAATACGTCCTCGTTGTACTCGCCCAGTCACGACAGTACCACGACCAGAAATCGTAAAGACATCCTCAATAGGCATAAGAAACGGCTTATCAACTTCCCGCTCAGGAGTTGGGATATAAGTATCAACAGCTTCCATAAGCTTCATGATCGCTGGCGCCGCATAATCACCATCTTTACCCTCAAGAGCCTGCAGGGCAGAGCCCACAACAACAGGGATATCATCCCCAGGAAAATCGTACTTGCTCAATAGCTCTCTCACTTCAAGCTCGACAAGCTCCAATAGCTCCTTGTCATCAACAGCATCCGCCTTGTTCAGAAAAACAACGATGTACGGCACTCCAACTTGGCGCGCCAACAAAATATGCTCCCGGGTCTGCGGCATTGGTCCATCGGCAGCACTTACCACCAAAATTGCCCCATCCATTTGCGCCGCTCCCGTGATCATATTCTTGACGTAATCGGCATGCCCAGGACAATCCACATGTGCATAATGGCGATTCGTAGTCTGATACTCCACATGCGCAATGTTAATAGTCACACCGCGCTCTCGCTCCTCAGGCGCCTTGTCAATCGAACCAAACTCCACGAAGGTCGCCAACTCCTGATCTGCCAACACCTTGGTAATCGACGCCGTCAGCGTCGTCTTCCCATGGTCCACATGCCCAATCGTCCCAATATTCATGTGCGGCTTTGTTCGTTCAAATTTCGCCTTCGCCATCGCTACCCTCGCCTCTTTCTAGTAATCAAAAACATCCAACCAGCCTATAAACCCTTTGCCTTCGCAATCACATCTTCCGCAATTGCCTTCGGAACCAACTCATAGCTAGAGAATCGCATACTGAAGGTTGCCCGACCCTGCGTGCGCGACCGCAAATCCGTTGCATAACCAAACATCTCTGACAACGGAGCACCCGCCTCAATAATCTGAGACCCACCTCTAACGTGCATTCCATGGACCTTTCCACGGCGAGAGTTAAGATTGGTAATGACATCACCCATATAATCACGGGGAACCAACACATCCACAGCCATCAAAGGCTCTAGAAGAGCGGGGTCTGCCTTCTCAACTGCAGCCCGAAACGCCATTGAACCTGCAATCTTAAATGCAAGCTCTGATGAGTCAACCTCATGGAAAGTGCCATCAAAAAGAGACACCTTCACGTTACGAATTGGATAGCCCGCTAAAACTCCACCCTCCATCGCCTCACGAACACCATCTTCGACAGCAGGAATATATTCTTTGGGAATTGCCCCACCTTTAATCTCATTTTTAAACTCAAAACCGTCGCCTTCATCAGCAGGCTCAATCCTCAACTTCACATGGCCATACTGGCCGTGGCCACCACTCTGCTTAACATGCTTAGCTTCACCTTCAGACGACCTTCGTATTGTCTCTCGATATGCAACCTGAGGTTTCCCTACATTGGCTTCAACATTAAATTCCCGCTTTAAACGATCAACAAAAACGTCCAAGTGCAACTCACCCATCCCAGAGATGACCGTTTGCCCTGTTTCATCATCAGTCTGAACCCGAAAGGTTGGATCCTCGTGAACCAATTTACCTAGACCCACACCAAGCTTTTCCTGATCTTGTTTTGTTTTCGGCTCTATAGCCATAGAGAGAACCGGGTCAGGGAAAGTCATTACTTCAAGCAAAACGGGATTACGCGCCTCACATAGAGTATCGCCAGTCCTAGCACCTTTTAATCCAACGGCTGCAGCGATATCCCCTGCGCTAACCTCTTCAATGTCCTCACGCTTATTTGCATGCATCTTCAATAAGCGCCCAATACGTTCCTTTTTCCCTTGAGTCGCATTAAGAATGGAGTCCCCCGCACGAACCCTACCTGAATACACCCTAAAGTAGGTCAGCGACCCGGCATATGGGTCAGACATAATCTTAAACGCCAACGCTGCAAATGGTTCACTTGCTGATGGATATCTCACTACCTCATTATCGGAGTTAACTTCTTGAGCCGTGACTGGCGGAACGTCGTGAGGCGAGGGGAGATAGGCAAGAACAGCATCAAGGAGAGGCTGCACTCCCTTATTGCGAAACGAAGCGCCACAGAGCACCGGCGTAATCTTCAGAGAAAGCGTTCCTGCTCGAATCGCACGCTGTATCTCATCGGATGTCAGCGATTCGCCATTTAGATATTTCTCAAGAACCTCGTCATCAAACTCAGCAACAGTCTCAATCATCTGTTCACGATAACGAGCAGCAACATCACGCAGATCATCAGGCATCTCGTCAATTTTAAACTCTGCTCCCAGAGACTCATCGTCAAAATAGATGCCCTTCATCTCAATCAAATCTACAGACCCACGAAAACCATCCTCTTTTCCTATAGGTATCTGCACAGGAACAGCAATCGCATCAAGCTTCTCCTTCATAGAGGCAACACTAGAAAAGAAGTCCGCCCCAGTTCTATCCATTTTATTCATGAACGCAATCCTAGGGACTCGATAGCGATCAGCCTGACGCCACACTGTCTCAGACTGCGGCTCAACACCCTGCACAGAATCAAATACAGCAATTGCACCATCAAGAACACGAAGAGAGCGTTCTACCTCAACCGTAAAATCGACATGGCCAGGCGTATCAATAATATTGATGCGATACCCTTTCCATTCAGAGCTGGTCGCCGCAGAAGTAATTGTAATACCGCGCTCCTTCTCTTGCTCCATCCAATCCATAACGGTATTACCAGCATCAACATCTCCAATACGATGCGAAACACCGGTATAAAACAAAATTCTCTCAGTAGTCGTCGTCTTACCAGCATCAATGTGCGCCATTAAGCCTATATTACGGGTTTGCTCTAGTTCTTCGTTATTTGCCACGACGATACCTTTTTTATCCACTGCTGCAGTTTCCACCAGAAGATCACCACCGATAATGCGCAAAGGCCTTGTTAGCCTCAGCCATACGATGCGCATCTTCCCTCTTCTTGATTGAAACGCCCGTCTTATTCGCGGCATCCATTAACTCTGCCGCAAGCTTCTCCTCCATACTACGCCCAGCACGATTCAAAGCCGCAGTACGAATCCAACGCAGCGCCAAAGCAACGCGTCGAGATACTCGAATCTCAACAGGCACCTGATACGATGCCCCACCAACCCGCCGAGATTTGACCTCCACCATCGGGCGAACATTCTCCACGGCAGTATGAAAAACCTTTAACGGATCAGTACTCTGCTTCTTCTCAATAACATCCAGCGCCCCATAACACACAGCTTCAGCCGTACTCTTCTTTCCATCGCGCATCACAGCATGAATCAATTGAGAAAGTAATTTATCTCCATACCGGGCATCCGGCAAAATTTCTCTCTTGGTGATAACACGACGACGTGGCATATCAGCTTGACTTTCCTAAAGAGCGCACTCAGCGCAACGGCGGGAAAATATCCTCATGATGCTTGCTTCTGTTTCTTGCCGCCGTACTTCGATCGACCCCGGCGGCGAGCCTGCACACCAACAGTATCCAAGGCTCCGCGAACGATATGATAACGCACACCTGGAAGATCCTTTACACGCCCACCTCGAACCAAAACTATCGAATGCTCTTGCAAGTTGTGGCCTTCACCCGGAATATACGTTGTAACCTCAAGACCGTTTGAGAGTCGAACTCTTGCGACCTTACGTAATGCCGAGTTTGGCTTCTTAGGCGTCGTGGTGTATACGCGAAGACAAACTCCCCGCTTCTGAGGACACTTTGAAAGAGCAGGGCTCTTGGTCTTCGTCACCACCTGTTTACGGCCTTTTCGAACTAGCTGGTTAACAGTCGGCAAAACATTCTCCTATCCTAACGACAAAAAACCCCCGGGCATGATCTGAAAGTTCGAAACCATGCGAAACCGTCGGATTCTAGAGGAGGCATGGTCAATTGTCAACAGACGAGAACATATAAATCGCAGGGAAAGGCCGCCGAATTCCCCCTGATAGCAAAGGCCTGGAAGGGTTTTAAAATCTGAGCCATATCAGGTGATCTCATTCAGCAGATAAATTCACTCTAAACATTGATTACTTCTGGCTACAATAAGCCAGGCCAGACCACTATATTGACATCGTTTATTGCGAACGTATACGGTAACTTTAACGCAGCAAGAGCGGGTGTAGCGCAGTGGTAGCGCATCGGCTTCCCAAGCCGTGGGTCGCGGGTTCGAATCCCGTCACCCGCTCCAAATTATGAAGTTAATCGGAAACCAAGAAACATCTACGGACCTTAAGTATATGGAGCAAGTAATATGAAATATACGTTTCTGGCCACACTAATTACCGCACTACTAAGCCTCTCCCCCAGCACTAGTTTCTCCGAGCCACTTCACGATATGGCAAATGAGGGAAATCTACAGGCAGTAGAAAACCTAGTTGCCCAAGGGGTTAACATCAACGCCAAAGATGAAGAGGGATGGACAGCGCTACACCAAGCAGCATTTGCAGGACAAGAAAAAATCGTGGATTTTCTTCTTGATAAAGGCGCCAACGTCGCTGCAAAAGATGGAACCGGCAACACCCCACTCTATCGTGCCGCAGAGGGTGGGAGCATCAAGATTGCAAAAGCCTTGATAGATAAAGGCGCCTACGTCGAATCACGCGACGAAAATGGTGTCACCCCTCTAATGATGGCAGCGGTGCAAGGATACATTGCAATTGCTGAATTGCTAATAGAAAACAAGGCTGATATCAATGGTATAGACAACTTTGGAAATACCGCTTTGAATTGGGTAGCCTTTCAAGGGGAACTTCTTATGGCCAAGTTTCTCCTCTCCAAAGGTGCTGACGTAACTCTACGAGATAAGAACGGCAACACGCCCTTACACGTTGCCGTTGTAGGAAGGAAAAAAGCTCTAGCCGAGATCCTATTGGACCATGGAGCAGATGTAAATGCTACGATTCCAGATGGAGCAACTCCACTTGACCTAGCTAATGCAAACGGCGACCATCATCTTGCTGATTTTTTAATTAGCCGCGGTGCCCAGTCACTCACTCCTTCTGCAGGAATCGGGACATAACCAACATTGATGCACTTATTCTACTCTTCATTTCAGTTTTAGAGAATCTTAATTAGATACTATTTTAAATACACACGGATACCTTGAATTCTAAAATGCTTGGAAAGTCGCTATGACAAAAATCACAAAATCTGATGAAGACTGGAAAGAGATTCTATCAGTAGAGGAATATAGGATCCTTCGCAAACATGGGACAGAACGCGCATTTACGGGAGAATATTGGAATACACATGCATCCGGCCAATACCTGTGCGCGGGATGTGGGAATATCTTATTTGATTCTGGTTCAAAATTCGACTCCGGAACTGGCTGGCCAAGCTTTGATGCTCCAATTACTCACGAGCATGTGACCGAAGAACACGACAATAGCCTTCTCATGCATCGTATAGAAGTGCGATGCACCAAGTGCGATGGGCATCTTGGCCATGTTTTTGATGATGGCCCAACACAAACGGGAAAACGATATTGCATTAATTCTGCGGCAATAAAGTTTACTCAAAAGAACTAACTCATTGCTGAATGCGCATACTATATTGCAGAAAAAAATTACTGTTCCTGCTTTTCATATGCTTCCTCTACATTTTGCCTACTACGATACACGCGGAACAAACTATCCATCACAAGATCATAGTAACGATCGACCCCACCCAACATCGACTACAAATTGAAGACACCATCACATTTCCAAAATATGTTTTGGAAGAAACCGCTGGACAGATAGACTTCCTACTTCATACAAGCTTGCACGCTACCGCCACAACAAAAGCGGTTACCCTTTCAAAAAAACCGGGGCCTCAGAATCCTGCACCTAAAAACATCTATACCCTCACGATCCCCCCTGGCAAACAATCAGTTCATCTAAAGTATGAAGGTGAAATTTACCACCCTCTCTCGAGGGAGGGAGAGGAATACGCAAGAAGTTTCACAGAAACTCCAGGCTTGATTTCCAATGAGGGCATTTATCTGGCTGGTTCGACCGCCTGGTATCCAAGATTCGATAACTATCTCATGTCATTCACAATAGATATTGAGCTGCCTCAATCATGGAATGCTGTCAGTCAAGGGCAACGTACACTCTTTAATGCAAACAATGAAACCGTAAACATTCGCTGGGAATCACCAGAACCACAAGATGAAATTTTTTTAATAGGCGGAAGATTTACCGAATACAAAAAACAGTACGGCCCTGTGGAGATAATGGCGTTCCTACAAACCCCAGACGAAGGATTGGCCAACACCTATCTCACAACCACAACTCAATACCTAGAAATGTATAACCGTCTACTCGGGCCATACCTCTACCAAAAGTTTGCACTGGTTGAAAACTTCTGGGAAACCGGATATGGAATGCCTTCTTTTACTCTTCTTGGTCCAAAAGTAATTCGATTTCCATTTATTCTTCACTCATCATACCCCCACGAAATTTTACATAACTGGTGGGGCCGAGGAGTTTATGTAGACTTTGACTCGGGCAACTGGAGTGAAGGACTCACCACGTATCTTGCTGATCATTTAATTAAAGAACAACGTGGCACTGCAGTTGACTATAGACGAAGCACCTTACAGCAATACACAGATTATGTCGCAACTACAAAAGATTTTCCGCTCACAGAGTTTCGAGGAAGACATAGTGCTGCGACTCAAGCCATTGGATATGGAAAAACCCTGATGTTGTTTCACATGTTGCGGCAACAACTTGGGGATGAGATTTTTATTCAGGGTCTACAAACTTTCTATCGTGATAATAAATTTAGGCACGCAACATACGATGATCTTCAAAAGGCTTTTGAACAAGTCTCAAAACAAGATCTCAATATAGAATTTGCACAATGGGTGACTCAAACAGGAGCGCCTATTCTTCGAATCGATAACGCACACGTACGACCCAACAAGTCACAATACCATCTTGTCGCGACTATTGAACAAACACAAACGGGAGCACCATATACACTCAATCTCCCTATTGCCATCAGTGGAGACAACCAGGATGAAACCTACCAAACAACCGTTACCATAGACTCTCGGGATTACACACTCGATCTTCAGGTACCATTTCGTCCTCTACACTTGCACATTGATCCTGAATTTGATGTCTTTCGGCGATTGCATCGAAACGAGGTTCCACCTGCATTAACACAAGCCTTTGGCGCTGAAAAAGTCATCATCCTCCTCCCAGGTCGGGCGCCACCCCCTCTTTTAGAAGCTTATCGCAAGCTCGCTGAATCATGGAAATCTTCTCAAGCCAGTGCGGTAAGCATCCACATGGATAATGAATTTGAAAAACTTCCTGAAGGCTACAGCATCTGGTTATTTGGTTACAACAATCGCTTTACTGATCAAATCGCCAAATCATTATCAGAATACGACCTTTCAATCACTCCCCAATACGTCCAAATTAAAGAGCAACATCTCTCCTACGATACCCATTCGATTGTTCTCAGTGCACGTCGACAAGACAACCCTGATCTCGCACTAACGTGGGTAACCTCTGACAATATAAAGGCCCTCCCTGGGTTAGGCCGAAAGCTTCCACATTATGGAAAATACAGTTACCTTGCCTTTGAAGGCGAGGACCCAACAAATACCGTGAAGGGACAATGGCCCATTGTAAATTCACCACTGTCTGTAGCGATTACACTGCCTGATGGCCCATCGATCTCCAAGCCGACAATGAAGCTAGCGCCGCGCACTGCATTGGCGCTTTTACCAGAGGTTTTTTCAAAAGAGAGAATGATGGACACTATTACCCTCCTTACTGACCGATCACTACGCGGTCGTGGTCTGGGAACCCCTGAACTCAATCGTGTGACGGCATTCCTCGCCAACGAGTTTCACAAAACTGGTCTTCAGCCTCTCGGGGGCGCAAAAAATTACCTGCAAACTTGGCAGGATAATATCGATGTTCCTCCCTATACGATAGACATGCATAATGTTATCGGAATCATTCCAGGGACCAATCCTCAGCTCAAAAACCAAAGTGTTGTGATTGGAGCACACTACGATCATCTTGGGCTCGGATGGCCAGACGTCCATGCTGGAGATGCTGGGAAAGTTCACCCTGGGGCTGATGACAATGCAAGTGGTATTGCGGTCCTATTGGAACTTGCACGACTACTGAATAAAACCTTTAAACCCGAGCGTACTATAATATTTGTCGCATTTACCGGAGAAGAAGCTGGCTTACGAGGATCAAAATATTATGTCAACAACACGCATCCATTTGAAACAGATAAGATTATAGGAATGATTAACCTTGATACCGTCGGTCGCCTCGAGGACAAGAAACTTCTTGTCATCGGTACAGGCTCCGCTAAAGAATGGATCCACGTGTTCATGGGTGTCGGATATGTAACCGGCATACCCATTCAGTCAATAGCAACAGATTTCGGCTCAAGTGATCAAAAAAGTTTTATAGATGCAGGCATTCCTGCAATACAGTTCTTTACTGGCCCACACCTCGACTATCATCGCCCCACCGATACAAAAGATAAGATTGACCCAGTAGGGCTTGTCAAAGTTGCCAAGGCTACCAAAGAAACAATTCAATACCTCGCAAATAGGCCTAAGTCACTAACCTCAACGTTGCAGCTATCAACACGTAATCCCGGTGTTATAACTCCACAAAACCCCTCGAATAGAAAAGTCAGCCTCGGAACAATTCCAGACTTCTCGTATCAAGACCATGGCGTAAAAATCACAGGCACCACCCCTAATTCTCCTGCGGAAAAAGCTGGACTTCAACCAGGTGATGTACTCGTCAAACTCGGTGAAACTACCATCATTAACCTGAAAACATTTTCAGACGTATTGGCGACCATGCAACCTGGAGATACTATTTCCATTACTTTCACACGACAGGGGCAGGAACACACCACAAAAGCGATCGTTGTTATACGATAGAGCATAACGAATGGAGGCAGAGCATGGTACTTTGTGAGTTTTCGATGAGTCCCTTACAAAAAGGTGAGAGTGTCAGTAAGTATGTTGCCCGCTCTCTCGATATCGTTTCAAAAAGCGGAATTGACTACCGCTTAAATCCAATGGGAACTGTACTTGAGGGAGAATGGGAAGAAGTGATGGACGTTGTCACGAAATGTTTTGAGCGGATGAAAAAAGACTGCACGCGGATATCAGTGAGTATGAAAATTGACTACAGAAAAGGGAAGGTGGGCCGGCTAGAGACTAAGGTCGCTAGCGTCGAGAAACGACTCAAGCGCTCACTCAAAAAGTCCTAGCCATCCCCCATCCAACGCCACGGGAACACACACAACGGGAATATCCACGCGGCAAAAAACTATCAAATAATGTACAAAGTCTGTTATGCGCTACCAGCGATCGCGCCGATCAGACCCGCCAGGGCCTCCACGTCCTCCAAAACCACCGCCACCTGAACGCGGTTCCTGAGGCCTCGCTTCATTCACAGTCAATGTCCGACCATCCATCTGCGTGCCATTCAAAGCCTCTATCGCCGTTTTGGCTTCATCGTCAGTTGTCATCTCGACAAAACCAAACCCACGTGAACGGCCAGTAAATTTATCCGTGATAATTCGAGCCGAGGCGACCGATCCATGGTCGGTAAACAAATCACTCAGTTGCTGTTCACTTGCAGAATATGGCAACCCACCAACATAAATCTTAGAACCCATAGGAAACTCCTCCATACCAATAATATTACTGTTAATATGATTTGGTATTCGGTTAGAACTCTAAACGAGCGGGAAGGCAGGAACAGGCCGGAGCCAAAAGACCGCACAACACATCAGGGTCAACTTTGGAATGGACACTGTTAGGGACAAACCAGCTATTCGTTTCGTTCCTCTTCGCACACCAAACACGAACGTACTAACGGAGAAACGTAGCACACTAAAGAATATGAACGCAAGAGACCACAGCTCATTGACAGCAATAGACATCTCCCCTACCATGGGATTGGAAGCTAGGGGAGCCTTTAAGGCTGAGAGTGTTTCTTGGAAACACAACCCTTCGAACCTGATCTGGTTTATCCCAGCGTAGGGAAGCGGGTTTTCTTCGATCATCAGAATGCTAAACCGCATCCATAGCTGGTGCGGTTTTTTTTTGCGTTGCTGACAACCTCAAATGGGAAGGGTGCTCGAATTATGAAAACCAATCTCAAATACGCGTTTCCATCATCTCGAAGAGTATACGTGCAGGGCAGCCAACCCAGTATTTCTGTCCCTATGCGAGAAATTTCACTTTCCTCAACAGAAACCGGTGAAGGAAAAGCCGCGGAACCTAACGAGCCCTTTCTCACCTACGATACATCTGGCTCTTACTCGGATCCCAATATTGCACTAGACATTCGCGACGGCCTCCCCCCCCTACGGGAACGCTGGATCCATAAGAGAGGGGATGTCGAAGCGCTTCCACACCCTACCTCACAATATGGCCATACACGTGAGGAAGATCCTTCGCTCAACAATGTTCGCTTTCCCAAAATTCGTAAACCACTTCGTGCGACCAACGGGAAAAACGTCTCCCAAATGCATTACGCACGACAAGGAATTGTCACCCCTGAAATGGAGTTTATCGCAATACGAGAAAACCAAAAACAATATACACATCAACCCCACTGCAATGGTAATAATGGCGCAAACAGTAAAAATGGGAGCTCAGCTTTGTCTCATCAGCATCCCGGCAATTCCTGGGGAGCAAACATTCCACATGAAATTACGCCAGAATTTGTAAGGGACGAAGTAGCACGAGGCCGTGCAATCATTCCCTGCAATATCAATCATCCTGAAATTGAACCCATGATTATTGGACGAAATTTTCTTGTCAAAATCAACTCCAATATCGGCAACTCGGCAGTCGCTTCCTCGATTGAAGAGGAAGTTGAAAAAATGGTCTGGTCCACACGATGGGGAGCAGATACCGTCATGGATCTTTCTACCGGAAGCAATATCCATGAAACCCGTGAGTGGATCATTCGTAACTCCCCAGTGCCTATCGGAACAGTGCCCATTTACCAAGCTTTGGAAAAAGTTGATGGCGTTGCTGAGGAACTGACTTGGGAAATGTACCGTGATACCCTCATTGAGCAGGCAGAGCAAGGCGTTGATTATTTTACCATTCATGCGGGAGTCCGACTCCAATACGTCCCAATGACCGCAAGCCGGCTCACGGGCATTGTCTCTCGAGGTGGAGCGATTCATGCGAAATGGTGCCTTGCCCACCATACCGAAAACTTTTGCTATACCCACTTCGAAGAAATTTGCGAAATCATGAAAGCCTATGATGTGTCATTCAGCCTTGGGGATGGCCTGCGCCCTGGTTCTATCCGTGATGCGAATGACGAAGCACAATTTGCTGAGCTACACACGCTTGGAGAACTAACCCATATCGCGTGGAAACACGACGTTCAAACCATGATCGAAGGCCCCGGCCATGTGCCCATGCATATGATCCAAGTTAATATGGAAAAGCAACTTGAGGCGTGTCACGAAGCTCCATTTTATACCTTGGGACCACTCACAACAGACATTGCACCGGGATATGACCATATCACCTCTGGAATTGGTGCAGCTATGATTGGGTGGTTTGGATGTGCCATGCTTTGTTATGTAACACCCAAAGAGCACCTTGGCCTACCCAACCGTGACGATGTGAAAGAAGGAGTTATCACCTATAAGATCGCTGCCCATGCCGCAGATTTAGCCAAGGGCCACCCAGGCGCGCAAGCCCGCGACAATGCGCTGTCCAAAGCACGCTTTGAGTTTCGATGGGATGACCAGTTTAATTTGTCCCTTGATCCTGAAACCGCAAAAGATTTCCATGATGAAACCCTTCCAAACAAAGGCGCCAAAATTGCTCATTTCTGTTCAATGTGCGGCCCCCGGTTCTGTTCAATGAAAATTACTGAAGACGTACGCTCATATGCCGCAGAAAAACAGCTTGAGGAAACCGTTGCGCTTGAAGCAGGTATGCAGGAAAAATCGGACGAATTCAGACAATCAGGATCACAACTCTACTCATGAGGCATGTATAGTCGTGAAATATCAATGGACTAGCCCACTCCGAGAACGAGACGTCACACGGGAAATCGCGCGCGCTTATTTCCGTGATTTTGAGCAAATTATCGAGAGTGAAGTGATTATCGTTGGAGCTGGGCCGGCTGGGCTTCTGTGTGCGCGGGACCTTGCAGCCAAAGGAGTGCGTGTACTTGTAATAGAGCAAAGCCTCGCTTTGGGGGGAGGCTTCTGGTCTGGCGGATATCTCATGAACAAAGCCACCATCTGTCATCCTGCACAAAACATTCTTGAGGAACTCGGCGTTCCATGTACACCCGTGCCCACATGTGAAGGCATGTATCTTACCAACCCCCCACATGCCACAGCAGGACTCATTGCCGCCATGTATGATGCCGGAGCGCGTGTTTTAAATCTGACAAAACTTGTTGACCTGATCCTCAGAGATGAGGGACAGCTTGAAGGCGTTGTTGTAAACTCTGCTCCAGTAGAAGCTGCTGGACACGATGTGCTCCATATCGACCCTATTGCCTTGGAAAGCAAAATTGTCGTCGATGCCACCGGACACGACGCGTCTGTCGTGAACCTCTTACATCAACACAAATGCCGAGAGAATCTCGTCCCTGGCAATGGCGCCATGTGGGTCTCTCGCTCTGAAGAGCTGGTAGTTGAAAATACAGGTGAAGTCTATCCTCACTGTTTTGTCATCGGCCTAGCCGTCGCGGCAGTCTATGGCACACCTCGTATGGGACCGGCCTTTGGTTCTATGCTCCTGTCCGGACGGCGAGGCGCAGAACTCATCCACGCAGCATTAACATCAGGATAATCCCCAGTGCCTCCTACAGTGTCGATTATTGTCCCGGCGAGAAACGAAGAACGGACTCTCTTCCAATGCCTTACGTCATTACTCATCCAGGACTATCATGACTTTGAACTAATTGTTGTTAATGATCAGTCTACCGATCAAACTCTCGATCTGATTACTGCCCAAGAAGCACAAGACGCCCGAGTACGCAGCCTCACCATCACGACTCTCCCAGAAGGATGGACCGGAAAAAATTATGCCTTGTCACGTGGCACACAGGATGCAAAGGGTGAATGGCTTTTATTCACAGATGCAGATACCTATCACATAGCGTCTGCGCTCAGAGAAACGCTCGAGTTTGCCCAACGCCAACAGTTGGATATGCTCTCACTCAGTCCCGACCAAGAATGCGTAGGATTCTGGGAACAGTTACTGCAACCAACTATTTTTGAAACCCTGAGTCGCTGGTTCTCCTATCAGCGCATTAACAATCAGGACGATCCTCAAGCGGCAAGCAATGGCCAATACATTCTGATTAAACAATCGTTCTACAATATGCTTGGTGGGCATCACGCTATACAACAATCTATTCTGGAGGATGTTGAACTTGCACAACGCACTAAACGTGCCGGTGGAAAGTTATGGTTTGCCCCCGCCCACGGTAAAGTACGCGTGCGCATGTATAACACCTTTAAGGAAATTTGGAATGGATGGGCAAAAAACCTATATCTCCTTCAAAAACAGGGGCAAGAACATCTCTTCGAAACCAGTACGCGCATCATCCTATTTGACATAACTCCAGGGATCATTCTCACTCTCGGCGCATGGTTTGGTATCCCCCTTAGCATCCTTGTGCTTGCAGGAGTATTATTGCTTGTCAGAGGATTTATGCTCACTGTACGATGGCAGACACTTGGCTTTGCAGCGCACTACGCACCCTTGTATCCGTTAGGATCCAGCCTTGTTCTCCTTTTGCTCTGGTATTCTGCGATACGCCATATAGGAAAATTTGGGGTGTCATGGAAAGGTCGCCTGTGCAAAGATCACCATACATCCGAATACAACAACTTGAAACATACATAATTCTCCAAGGAGTAACCTATGAACGAACCAACAGATGACGCTCCTCTCACAAATATTGTATGGGGAGTCGTAAACGACATTTTATTTTGGAGCAAAATCAAAGGCGGCTTAAAACGATCCGGCTATCCCCTCCGCCGTATTCGAACCGACCTTGAGCTCATGGAAACATTAAAACTCGAAACACCGTCGGTGATTATCCTTGACATGGGAAACGATGTGTTAAACCCATTTGCCGTCATCCAAACTCTCAAAGAACATGAGGATTATCAATCCATTCCCATCCTCGCATATTGCAACCATGATGATGTTGCCGCGTTTACACGTGCGCGAGATCTCGGCGCTGATAAGATTGTGACCAATGGAGTCTTCAGCGTGACCATGGATAATTTGGTCACAGAACTCATGGAAGATAGCGACGCACTCCTATGAATCATTCTGCCCTGCATGCCCTACATCAATCATCCCATGCCATCTTCACTGTCGAGGGAGAGTGGGAAATTCCTGCACACTATGGCAACCATTTGTCCGAACATACACTCCTTCGAAATGGAGCGGGACTGACCGATCTGTCACATCGTGGCAAACTAACCATTGCCGGTGCCGACCGCGTCACCTACCTTCAAGGGCTAGTGAGCAATGATATCGCGGCACTCCACAACGGCCTTGGAATGTACTGCGCCATTCTTACTCCTAAAGGCAAGATCGCATCGTATTTTCGAATTTTTGGTCTTGATGACACCTTTCTAATTGATATCGATCCAGACGCAACCACAGCCACCTACCAACTGCTAAAACGCTATTTGCTGTACGGGATCAAAGCCACCCTAAAGAATGTGACCAGCACCTACGGACACCTAGGACTCTATGGTCCACAGGCCAAGCCACTGCTAACCAAGGCTTGTGCAACTCCCCCTCCCAACCTCCCACTATTACACTCCGCCAGACTTTCCATCGCTGATACGACCATTAATATTGTGCATACCAACGAGTACGGCACTGAAGGCTATGAGCTACTCATTCCAGACACTGCCACAGAACATGTCTGGGCTCATCTCCAGCAAGTTGCAACGACACATACCATTAAACCCTTTGGTCTGGTCGGTTCGGACGCACTGGAAATCGCACGCATTGAAACCGGGACCCCTCGCTATGGACGGGAACTCAACGAAGATGCGTTTCCCGCTGAAGCCGGGATCGAGAAATATGCCGTAAGCTTTTCAAAAGGCTGCTACATGGGGCAGGAAACAGTTGCAAGAATTGATACCTACGGAGGAGTGAAACGCCAACTCGCTGCTGTGACGATCAGTGGCACCACACTGCCACTTGCAGGCACAGAACTTCATAGTGAGAACGACAGCTCCAAAGCTGCTGGCCGAATTACCAGTGCGATACACTCTCCCACCTTGGATAGCATTATTGGCCTTGCGTACCTTCGTACAGAATATGTGGAACCCGAAACACGCCTAACCATTACATCCAACGACACGACCCAGACGGTTACGGTAAAAACCTTCCCATTGTCACGCTAATCAGTTCCTGCACCATACCCATGATGCTAGCTTCTTTAAAAACAATACGGTATCGTGGCAATATCATTAGCACATAAGCTGGAGACAGATAACTGATGGGCATTCTTGAATCCATTGAAACGTTTCTCCACAACACCATTGACCTTGATAACGCTGCCACCCTTGCCTTCATCACAGTTACCTTTCTTGTAATCAATCGTGTGATCCCACTAAAGTTTGGAATCCCATTCATCACCACATTGCTGTGCGGAGCATGGGCGCTCTATATCATCGTAGCTAATGATTTCATGACAGAGAGCACATATTGGGCTTATGCATCAGCTGGCGCACTGTTCGGATTTTGGATGAGACGCGTAAGTCTCTAATGAAGGAGAGAAACATGTACCGCTATGGATATATCATCCTCTGTCTTGTTGTACTAATCTGTGGATTGACGCTGAGTGCCTGCAGTAGTGACACCGAGCTCAACACTCCGCCGACTGCAGGCCCCTCATCGTCACCGCCTCGTGGAGACAACACTGCCTCACCACCACCTGTTTCCCTCCCCATTGAGGCAGGAACATCCTCGGCCCGTGCTTATGTCACCAACTTTAGCTTAGCTACAGTATCCGTCCTCGACCTTGAGACAAATACTGAACTCGGTACTGTTGCGGTAGGAAATGAACCCTGGAATGTAGCTATTACCCCGGATGGTACGCGCGCCTATGTCGCCAATAAACTGTCGAGTACGGTCTCCGTCCTTGACCTGAAGACCCACGCAACACTTGCCACCATTCCACTAAATGATGCCCCATGGGATCTTGCTATCACCCCAGATGGTACGCGCGCCTATGTCGCAAGTTTCAGTTCAGTTGCCATTCTTGATCTTGAAACTAACACCGTCATGACAAACGTTCCCGTGCCCAATGGTCCCTGGAACATTGCCCTAACACCCGAGGGCACTCGTGCCTACGTCACCAACCGCGAGGACAACACCATCGCCGTACTTGACCTCAGTACTAACACCACGTTCACCACAGTTCGAACACTTCCCTTTGGAAACGGGCCACGAGCTATTGCCATCACTCCAGATGCAACCCGCGCCTACATCACAAATCTACTAGGGAACAGTGTTTCGGTCCTCGACCTCACAACAGAAACGGAGCTTCTTTCTATTCCGGTTGGAACGTCCCCTAAAGGTATAGCCATCACCCCGGATGGCACCCACGCCTATGTCATCAATCAATTCTCTCACAACGTCACCGTTCTCGATCTGACCACTAACACTACGTTGACGACGGTTGCGGTAGAGCGTGGTCCAAGAAGCGTCTCCATCACACCCGATGGCACTCACGCATATATAACCAATCAATTTGCAGACAGCGTCTCGGTGCTTGAGATCGCCACTAACACCGTCATCGGCACTATCCCCGTTGGTGACGGGCCAAAAGGCATTGCCATCACACCTTAAACGTCACTCCATCCCTCATCGTTCAAGAGTGATGCGGCCTGGTCATGAGCCGGAGGGCAACAAGCAGGTTGATGGTAACGAAAATCGGCACTACAAGCGTCGGCGCAAGCGCCATGGGAAACTCAAACACTGCAATCACACTCGGTGATTCATCAACTATGTGCAATATTCCAGGAAGTCCAAGGTTTAAAAAAATTAAGGTACACGGCACTATAATAATAAAACCTAGGAGATTGACCACAATCGCAGCTCGCCTCCCCCATATACCTTTGAAAATCATGTAGGCCGCAAGAAGCGCGATGAGTCCAAAACAAAAATCAGGTATTCCACTGGCCTTCGCAAAAAACATCGAAAATTGTCCGTTGTAAGCTTTCAAAATAACCCCGATGGCAAACACGCGTAGTCCCTCAAACAGCATCACATAATGTAAGGGCACGTGATCGATAATTGCATGGATCGCATGACGATACGCCGCTGATGACATCCACGGCACCATGATCATCAACACCGCAGGCATCGTAATCCAAAACCCCGGAAGCGACTTTAAAAAAGTATCAGTCTGATACCAGCCCTTGATCGCAAGCAATGAACTGATCGCCCCCCAGACAATCAACAGAATCAAAATCACCGTAACAGACCGTGAGTTCGTCGTAGATATCGCACCTGACCTCACTGTAATTGTCACCGCAACATAGAGCGCCAGGATCTGGGTCAGAAATAGAAAGGGCAGCACTGAAAACGTCATCGAAAGCCGTCCCAATGTGATAGGCCTAGCCTACGGATAGAAGTGCTTCCTACTGATTTGAGTCAAACCATTCAGAGACTCGGCGTTGCCCTTCAGCTTGCTGTTCAGCGGTCAGTGTTTTGGCAACAATATCACGTAACTCTCCACATTTCTTCTCACCATTTTCAACAGCAAACAGAGCCCATATGTAGGCTTGTAAAGGATTTTTCTGGGTACCTTGTCCATGGTTGTGCATCAAGGCAAGACTGCATTGTGCCGCGGCATGTCCCTGGTCTGCTGCTTGTCGATACCAATGCTTGGCTTGCTTAAAATCCTGCGTAACACCCATCCCTAAGTCATACATTTCTCCAAGCATCAATTGAGACGCTGCATGTCCCTGGTCTGCCGCTTGTTGATACCAATGCACTGCTTGCGTATCATCTTGTGGCACACCACGTCCGTTGTCGTACATCATTCCAAGCTCAAACTGCGAAAGGACATGTCCCTGAGCCGCCGCTTTTTGAAACCACTGCACCGCTTGTGTCTCATTTTGGGCGACGCCTGTTCCCTTGTAGTACATCCCTCCAAGGTTAAATTGCGCTACAGCATGTCCCTGGTCCGCCGCTTTTTGAAACCACTGCACCGCTTGTGTCGCATCTTGTGAAACACCATCCCCGAGGACATACACCAATCCCAACATGAATTGCGCATCAGCATGTCCCTGGTCTGCCGCTTGTTCAAACCACTGCGTCGCCTGTTTGTAGTCTTGCACGACACCCGTTCCCTCGTAATACCTCATTCCAAGGTTGGCTTGTGCTTGAGCATTACCTTGAGCTGCCGCATTACTCCACCAATGTAGCGCTTTTTTATTATCTTGTGGAACGCCATCTCCTTGGGCATACATACCTCCAAGCAGGAATTGCGCCTCGGCATGTCCCTGGTCTGCCGCTTGTTGATACCAATGCGCCGCCTGCGTCGTATCTTGAGAGATACCAGTCCCCATGTGATAGCGTGTCCCAAGATAGAACTGCTCATCAACATGTCCTTTGTTTGCCGCTTCAATTATTTTTTCAACGGTTTTTTCATCTTCTGATGGTGGGGTACAGCTAGTCATTGCAAAACTAATACCTATGATCACAATCACAATATAAACGGTACGCATCGCACTCCTCTGAACTAGTATGGGGAAAAGTAAAAACTCATTAAGTACTCTCCGTTAACAAACAGCTAGATAGATATCAAGTGCACTAATTCTAAAAAAATATGAAGGCGGAGTGTACCTTAAGGACAATACAGATTCAAATATATGCTTCATTATCTCTGTCACTGAAACACATAACAAACGGGCCATCCCCAAAGCAGGAGACAGCCCGAACATCGGCACTTAGGATGCCAAAACCACCTATTAACTTGTGCTGCGATTCCGCCTGCCAGGAGGTAACTACTCCATCACGCTTTAGCACTGTTAATACCGCAGACTTTCCCAATAAGAATTTGGCAGATACTGCCCGGAATCTTTGTTCACTCTATAATCCGCCGGCAACTGAGCATGCCGACTGCACAAATCATTCATCACCTCAAGATACTTTGCGAGATACTCAAAACTACTAGCATATTTTCCAGAGAGAGGACGCAAAACAACCTCAGAGAGCCGCGGCAACATGCACTGTCGATAAATTGCCCACAGGGCGGCAACATTCCCAGGCAAGTCCTTTCCTTGAGGATCACTACTACGTATTCCTTCAGCACTAAGCCGTGATTTCACAAACGTTCCATCATCGCTGTAGGTACAGAGAAGGGTAATAGCTTCGGCAATCGGATATTGTGCTGGAGAAAAGGCATCGAGGTATTCAAAAGCACAATCCAAATATGTATTTGGCGGAGTATCTATTGAGTGATCCGGCATGGCGTAAACAGGAGAATAAATAATGGCACATGCCGTAAGAACAACAAGGCTCACAGAAGAAACTCCCAAGACACGACCCTTCACGATCTGACACCTCCTGCATGACCTGCTACAATGAGGTAGTTTATCCAGCGAAACAATTTACCCGACTAACATGCCTATGCACATCATCACTACGAAACACAACATCAAGGTGCGCCTGTAGCTCAGCTCGGATAGAGCATCGGACTTCGAATCCGAGTGTCGGGGGTTCGAATCCCTCCAGGCGCGCCATTTTATGTGAACAACCTGCCACGCTTCCCAAAATATTTCACTTGCAATGCCTCAGTTGAGATTAAAAAAGTAGCTACTTCCAGGGGTGCTTGATCAAACCCAGGAGATTGGAATAATCGTCTCGCCAGGCCACGCGGGAGATGGCATCTGTTGACCAAGGAGTAACGTGCTCGCGCACACTCTCAGACATAAGAAATTTCTGGTTGTCAGTTATGAGGGCCCACCTTGCTAGGTCAATACGATCCCTTTGCCGAGGGCTGTTGGAGATCAAAACCGCCTGTTTGCCTCGCTCCTCAGCGGGCGTTCGCACCACCGAGCTCAAATCGAGATGTTGATTCGTTATATTCACTGCTAAAATCCCATCGGGGGCGAGATGGGTCCAATACAGGTCAAACGCTTCACGTGTGAGCAGATGTGTAGGAGGGGCATCTCCGCTGAAAGCATCGATAACGAGAATGTCGAACTGCTGACTTCCTCCGTTTTCTAGCTCACGCGCCAAGGCAATGCGCGCATCGCCCACTACGGTCTGCACTTCGGCTGCACTATCGCCAAGAAAATAGAAATATTCATTGGTGAGCGCAACCACTTCCCGGTCAATCTCATAAAACCGAAACCGATCACCTGCGGGCCCGTGTGCTGCAATGGTGCCAGCGCCAAGGCCAACGATACCGACATGTAACCCCGCTTCAGACAATATATTGGTAGCGGGAGAAAGTCGCCTAGGGTGATGCTTAATAGCGATCGCGACCCCGCTATCCGGACCAAAGTAGGCCGTTGCGTGGTGGCGATACTGCGGGTTCATCCACTGCGTTCCATGACGAACAACCCCGTGATACAACTCGCGTCTCCAAAACTGGGTGCCGTGGTCGAACTCATTAACCCGCCATACTCCGTAAAAACTCCGATGGGTATCGATGACGTCATCGCTCTTCTCGTACGCAGCGTTACCAAGTCCTAACATGAGACCAACCATTGACACGCTCCATGCGCCAATCATCCACCTGGGCAGCGCCTGACGCTCCCTACGGTAGGCGAAGACACAAAGTGCGAAGAGCGCATAAGTGGCCACTAAACCTAGGTGAAGCTCCCAATAGTCGGAGAAAAGCACTGGCGCCAGAAGCGTGACAAAGACGCCTCCTAGCGCTCCTCCCAAGGCAATCATCACATAAAAAGCTGTCAGATGCTGGGTCGAAGGCTTCAACCTCACGAGTTCGCCATGACAAATCATGCATGAGATGAAGAGTGTCACCGAGAAGACGGCAATCTGTACAACGATGTTAACTTGAAAAGGGTTGAGGAGATAGACCGATCCGGCAAGTGATGGAATTAGCAATGCTGTCCAAACGCGGCGATCATACCAACGAGCATCGCCAAAAGCAATGATAAAACTTAGTAGGTACAGGGTTAATGGCAAAACCCACAGAAAGGGGACGACCGCGACATCCTGGCAAATTTGATTGGTGGTTGCCAACAACATAACTGACCCGCAAGCGGACAACGCAAGCCATAAGGCCCATCGTGGAGTCTCCGTTGCCATGGGTGTCGGCCGGGGTTGCTCGCTCCGGAACAGACCTACCGCGATTCCTGCACAAAGTAATGCAAACACGCCAAAGCCAACGGACCAGCTGAGAGTTTGCATCCCAAGGGGAAGCCACGGTTCCACTAGTAGAGGATAGGTCAGCAAGCCGAGCAGCGATCCCAGATTAGACAACGCATACAAGCGAGTAGGAAAGCGTCTAGGGTCATTGTAAGTAAACCAACGTTGTAGCAACGGCGCCGTCGAGGCTACGGCCAAATAGGGAATGCCGACGTGAATACCCAACAGCAGCAATATTGCCAGCGTCGGGTTTTCGTCGCCAGTTGGCTTCCAGACTCCATCAGGTGTGATGGGCAGACACCAGAGCGCGCCAAGCAAAAGGACAAGGTGAACAGCAGCCTGTCCACGCACGGGAAGGCGGGTAGTAAGAACGTGAGCATAAGCATAGCCCACCAAGAGCATGACTTGGAAAAAGAGCATGCAGGTAGTCCAGACGGATGGACTCCCGCCAAACCAGGGGAGGATATAACGGGCAATCACCGGCTGGACCTGGAACAGCAGGAAAGCGCTGAGAAAGATAACGGTTGCGTATCCGATCATGAAATCATAAATAGTCCTAATTCTTTGCCATAACCATTAATCGTGGTAGTCTTTTGGAACGAAGGCCTATTATCTCCATACGGGAGCTGTTATGTCTAGACTTGATGATGTGAAACGTATCGCAGTGTTAGGAACCCTTCTTCTCACGTTGGGATGCAATGCTTCTAATCAGCCAACCGAAGAACCTCCGCTCCCCAATCAGTTTACAGCCGATGAGTTGGCACAGCTTCTCGGTATGCATGCGTGGAAACTGCAACTACAGGTTCCCCCGCAAAAGAATTCAGTACACATCGGAATGTTTACAGAAAAAGAAGTGCTCGAAGATGCAAAACTTAGGCTTGCCAGAAACGCATATACTATTAACATTGCCCTGTCGTTCAGAGTAGGTATGCGACAGGAGATGGCCGAGGCCGGAATTATCCTAGACAATGGAACGTCGACGCGTACAATCATAACACTACCTCCATGGTTCGTGGGAATGCCACGTACACATGATCCCAAACTGGTAGGTAATCGCTACGCGGTATTATCCATGGAAAAAAATGGAGAAGAGACGGTGCACTACGGGTTTTGGCTCGAGTAAAAAAGGCGGAGAGAAACTGAGTCCGTAGTTCTTCTAATTTTTTTATCGTCGGTAGCTGCCGTCTGGTAACACAGTTGGTAATTTATACCGCAAATCCGTCACCAACGAAAAAACAGACGGATCAAGTACTTCGACCATTTCCCGAGTATTTAAATCCCATTCTTCTGACACATCTCGACTTGCTTGAGCCCCCAACACAGAAGTCAACGCCCAATAAAAATACTCATCCGCCATACATCCATAGTCACATGTAACATCATCGAATGTGTACCAGGCATTCGCCGGATAGGAGCTAGGCACTTCTGTAAAACGACCACCGCGTGCAATATCCATCGCATCGGTGAGGAGTGACCCCGAAAATTCATTTGAAAAAGCCTCAGGATACGCCGCAGCATATCCAAAGTTATGCAAGAGATGTAGGATTTCTTCAAGCGCCGCATCAAACGCCCCAGTATGTCCATTGATATGCCACATTGGAATTGTCTCATCTGCCCCTAGATCTTTACTAGTCATCAATGTGGTGTCACGCTCAGGCTGAAAAATTTCCTCCAGTTGCTGAGAAGTTTTCCAGATCAATACAGATGCCTTATTTTGAACCAACATGCGCCCAACGAGAGGATCATCAATACTCCCGTCTTCATCATTATCCAAGTACTGTGCGGTAATATTTGCAGCGTGCACAAGCTTGTCATCTTCAACTTCAGGCAAAGCATAGACAGGTACCCCAAAAACCATAATCTTTCGATTCGAGAAGGTAAACCCTGGATCGGTATGAGAAACAATTGAAAGATCAGGGGTATCATCGGATGGTGCCGAGGGCAAAGGTGCATCGGATGCATTATTATCAACAGACTCCACTTCTGACCCCGGTCGTTCTCTCGGCGGGGGAGGTTTGAGTGGATCAGTTGGAGTACACGAGACTATAAGAAAAAAAATTACAACAGCAGCCACTCCAGTACGATAGATTACCTTGTCCATTTTAAAATACCTTATTCTACAGCTCCATGCTGCGTGAGTAATGAAGCAATGTCACTGTGTCCTTTCCCTCTGGCAAGATGTAGAGGCGTAGCCCCAGCATTATTTTTTGCATTGACATTTGCTCCTTGGGCGATCAAAAATTCAACTACAGCCTGGTGGTCAAAGAAAACAGCCTGGTGGATGGGGGTAAATCCATACTTCTCATCACGTTGATTGACATCGTGCCCCCCAATCACAAGCTGCTTTACCTCAACAAGCAAACCATCCTGCGCTGCCATATGTAAGGGTGGAAGCTGCTCCCCTTTCGTACACGCCATACACACAAGAACGAATAACAACATCACGAAAAATCGACTCACATATTTCATATAAAACCTCATATGAAAATATATCAAATTCTATATTGCCAAACTCACGATGTACCGTTTAAAAAACAAGTCATTACAACGCGACTTCCTTAGGTGGTCCCAGTAGACCCAAACCCTCCTACCCCACGTTGGGTCTGAGAAAGAGTTGGCACAACTTCGATCTCAACATCTTCCAGCCGAACGATAAAAAGCTGTGCAATACGCGCACCAACTTCAACCCGAAAAGGCATTCCTCCAAGGTTTTTTAATTCAACCATCACCTCACCTCGATAATCAGAATCAACCCATCCTGCACCAACTTCAATATTATGTTTGACTGATAATCCAGACCTTGAACCAATTCGTCCAACACATCCGGAAGGAATCGAGACAGCAATACCGGTCGCGATGAGAGCTCTTCCAATGGTGACACAGCCTGCTTCGGTAATACTCATTGGTACTTCAATGGCTTCCCTGGAAAAAAGATCTAACCCTGCCGATCCAGTTGTTCCTCGAACAGGGACAGTTGCCTCCGGAAAAAGCTTCATAATCTGCAAGGAGCTACGCACACTCATTATCGACGTAGATCGCTCCTCTTCTAATCAAAAACTCACTCAAACTATTACTGGCCAACCATATGTCTTCCATGGAATCCACTCAAATGTTGCTTAGGTCCAACAGGCACAAGGCCTATAGGATTCACAGTATGATGTGTCATATAGTAATGCCGCTTAATATGATCAAAGTTGACAGTCTCGGCAATACGATCAACCTGATATAAATCTTTAAGATACCCAAAGAGATGAGGATAATCACTAATACGTCGAAGGTTACATTTGAAATGTCCATGGTAAACAACATCAAAACGAATTAGCGTCACAAAGAGTCTCCAATCTGTCTCAACAATATGTGACCCAAAGAGGTACCGTTGTGTCGCAAGCCTCACTTCAAGCATATCAAGCGTTTCAAAGATTTCATGTACAGCTGTTTCATATACATGCTGCGATGTCGAAAATCCCGCCCGATATACTCCATCATTAATTTTTTCATAAATGATCTTATTAAGATGGTCAATCTCTACACGAAGATTTTTAGGGTACAAGTCCATATCAGTTGAGGCAAATTGATTAAATGTTTCATTGAACATTCTCGAAATGTCATCCTCAGAATTGTTCACAATACATTTGCTCACCTTGTCCCAAAGAACTGGGACAGTAACACGTCCCTGATACCTTGAGTCAGTTGCTACATATGCTTCACTAAGAAACTCAAACCCATTGATGGCGTCTTTGGAGTGGTAATCACCATCTCGAAAGGCCCATCCCCGCTCATCACGAATAGGATCAACGGCTGACATACTAATCACATGCTCTAACCCCTTCAGCATACGAACGAGAATAGCACGATGCGCCCAAGGACATGCCCATGAAACATATAAATGGTAACGACCTATCTCTGCTGGATAAACTGAAGACCCATCGAGCGTAACCCACGCCCTAAATACATCACCCTGCCGTAAGAACTCTCCCTTAGAGGATTGCTCTTTGGGAAACTGTGACTTTCTAGCCATCATGCTCGCTCAAATAATAATCTTACGCATGGTCATCTTGCCGTAAGCCAGTACATATCTTCATATACACATCTCCGTAGAGAGAGAAAAAGTGATCTTGATCCCACGGCTCCGTGCTCAATAAATATTCAGATTCAGGGGGAATGAGATATGCCCATACTTGTAGGCATTCCCCGCATTCTGTCGTAACCACAATCGTTTCTCGAGCATATACATCATCTTCAAACATATCGAGGATCCGTAATGAATCATCATCTACATCACTATACAGCACCCCTGATGTGGAAGTTCCAAGTCGTCGGCAAATCCCCGGGTATGGCTTATCACGAAGTAGAAAACGCGCATAATTACTTACATACACCTGACTCCTTGAGAAGCATTTTCCGGTTAATGCCTCCATGATGGAAGGGATAGCAAGGGTCCCGTAGGTAAAAACCTGATGCATTACTGATGATGCCAACACATAAAACTAGATCTCGGACAGTAACAAGAGTGCAGGCTACAGCGAAGAACAGCAATAGAGAAAATTATATACTTGCATCAAGCGCACGTTCGGCCTTCGCGTAAAAATACATCAATCTCCGCAGCAGCCTTACGTCCTTCAGCAATGGCCCAGACAATGAGCGATGCCCCGCGTTTCATATCGCCAGCCGCAAAAACCCCGGGCACACTAGTCATATATTGCGCATCAACTGAAACATTGCCACGCGCATCAAGTTGAACACCTAAATCATCTAACAAGCCTTTTCGCTCGGGATGAACGAAGCCCATGGCAAGCAAAACAAGGTCTGCAGCAATTTCAAACTCACTCCCTGAAATAACCGTCATTTGTTGCCGTCCATGTTGATCTGGTTTGAATTCAACGCGCGCTGCATGAAGGCTTGAAACTGCTCCGTTAGTACTACCAAAATGAGTTGTCGACACACTCCACTCACGAACACATCCTTCTTCATGGGCATGAGATGTCCGTAACATCATTGGCCACTGAGGCCATGGGGTTGATAGATCCCGGTCAGGTGGAGGCTCTGGGAGCAATTCAAACTGATACACTTCCTTTGCCCCTTGTCGATGTGCAGTCCCAAGGCAGTCAGATCCAGTATCTCCACCACCAATAATGACAACATTCTTGTTTTTAGCGGTAATCAACAAACTTTTGCCGACAGAATCCCCTTGATTAATCTGGTTTTGTTGCGTCAAATAATCCATAGCAAGATGCACACCAGCAAGCTCTCTCCCGGGAATTGTTAAATCACGAGCAACCATAGCACCACCCGTCAAGCAAACCGCATCAAACGAGCGTTTTAATTCATCAGAAGAAATATCTTGTCCAATATCGGTGTTCACCTGAAACGTCACACCTTCAGTTTGCATTTGATCAATACGTCGATCTAATACCCACTTTTCCATCTTAAAGTCAGGGATCCCATACCGGAGCAACCCTCCAACACGATCAGCTTTTTCAAACACAGTAACTGAATGGCCCGCTCTGACGAGTTGCTGAGCTGCAGCCAAACCCGCTGGACCTGATCCAACAATGGCAATATGTTTCCCTGTTTGAATTAATGGAAGAATTGGTGTGATCCAGCCATTAGTAAATCCACGGTCAACAATTTCTTGTTCAATATTCCGAATCGTGACTGGTTGATCAATAATCCCCAAAACACAAGCGGACTCACATGGCGCAGGACACAACCTTCCTGTAAACTCTGGGAAATTATTTGTTGAATGAAGGGCTTTTAAGGCATCCTGCCATCGTCCACGATTCACAAGATCATTCCATTCAGGAATTAAATTGTCGACCGGACATCCTGTCTTCGTTTGACAAAAGGGAACGCCACAATCCATACACCGCGCACCTTGAGCCTTAAACTTTTCCTCAGACATTGGCTCATAAAACTCTCGCCAATCCTGGACGCGATTTCCAACACCCCGCCGAGTAGGCCCTTCACGAGAAAATTTCAAAAATCCCTGAGGATCACTCATTTATCGACTCACCCCAACAGTGTCGTGGAGTTTATGTTGTTCAAGCACACGCTTATAATCCGTTGGCATTACCTTCACAAACTTTGTACATGACTGATTCCAATCTTCAAGAAGCCGTTTTGCTTTCTCACTTTTCGTAAACGTCAGATGTTGTGTCACTAGACTTAATAGCTCTTGCTGATCTTCATTACTAACCACCTGTTCGAGCTCTACAAGTTCAAGATTACATCGCTGCTCAAACTTCCCATCCTCATTAAAGACATAAGCAATACCACCACTCATTCCTGCTGCAAAGTTTCTCCCCGTAACTCCCAGTACAACCACTCTACCACCAGTCATATACTCACAACCATGATCCCCAGTACCTTCGATCACTGCGACTGCCCCGCTATTGCGTACCGCAAAACGTTCTCCAGCGGTTCCATAGAAATAACCTTCACCGGCGGTTGCGCCATACAATGCGGTATTACCAATCAAAATAGTTTCCTCTGGCACAAACGTCACCTCCTTCGGAGGCACAACAATTATACGCCCACCTGAAAGTCCTTTTCCAAGATAGTCATTGGACTCACCTTCAACACGCATAGTAATTCCGCGACTCAAAAATGCCCCGAAACTTTGACCCGCAGAGCCCTGACAATGAATCCGAATCGTATCCTCTGGAAGACCTGCAGCACCATAACGCTTCGCAACATGACTCGAAAGTATCGTGCCCACGGTACGCTGAGTATTTCGAATTAAAATTGAAATATCGACAGGAGTTTTATGCTCCAAGGCTGGCTGAGCACGTTGCACAAGATCCCAATCGACGGCATCTTTAATGCCATGATCTTGTTCTTGCACATAATGGGTTGCAATATCAGATGGAACATCTGGCATGTGAAGTAATGGACTCAAATCAAGGCCTGTAGCCTTCCAATGATCAATTGCTTTAGTTGCTCTGATCTTATCCGTGCGACCAATCATCTCAGCCATGGTCCGGAAACCGAGTTGAGCCATTAATTCTCGAATCTCCTCAGCAACAAAGAAAAAATAGTTAACCACATGTTCAGGTTTTCCTTTGAACTGTTTCCTCAATTCAGGGTCCTGAGTTGCCACACCAACTGGGCACGTATTTAAGTGGCACTTCCGCATCATAATACAACCTTCAACAATCAAAGGTGCCGTAGAAAATCCAAACTCTTCAGCACCCAACAACGCCGCAATGACAACATCGCGCCCAGTACGTAGTTGTCCATCTGTTTCAATACGAATACGCCCACGCAAATCGTTCAATACAAGCGTTTGGTGGGTTTCTGCCAAACCTAACTCCCATGGCATGCCAGCATACTTGATCGATGACATAGGAGATGCCCCTGTACCTCCACTATCTCCACTAATAAGGACCTTATCTGCATGTGCCTTGCAAACGCCTGCCGCCACAGTTCCAACACCAACCTCAGACACCAACTTTACTGAGACTGCAGCCCATGAATTTGAATTCTTAAGGTCAAAAATTAATTGGGCCAAGTCTTCAATGGAATAGATATCATGATGCGGTGGTGGAGAAATTAATTGCACCCCAGGCGTTGAATATCGAATACGTCCAATAACTTCATCCACCTTGTGACCAGGCAATTGGCCTCCTTCACCAGGCTTTGCTCCCTGAGCCATTTTGATCTGCAACTCTTTTGCATTAACCAAATATTCCGCAGTCACCCCAAATCGTCCGGATGCAACTTGTTTAATGGCACTATTTTTTGAATCCCCATTCGGAAGAGCCATGAATCGTTCAGCACCTTCTCCACCCTCTCCGGTATTACTTTTTCCTCCAATCCGATTCATCGCAACAGCAAGAGTCTCATGAGCTTCAATACTGATCGCACCAAAAGACATTGCCCCAGTAGTAAATCGTTTGACAATTTCTGTCACAGGCTCAACATCACCAAGTGCGATCGGTGAGGAAAGCGTGTTCAATTCAAGCAGGCCACGCAACGTTGAACGTGTTTTTTGTTCATTGTTCGCCAAGGCACTAAACTCTTGATAATCAGCATAGCTATTTTTCTGTGTTGATTGTTGCAACGTTGTAATAGTTTCTGGATTCCAATTATGATGTTCACTCTCAACGCGATAGTGATACTCTCCTCCAAAATCAAGCAAGCGAATAGGCTCGACAGAATACGCCACAGCATGCCGTTTCAATGATTCCTGCGCAATCTCCCGAAGCTTTACACCCCCAATTCGTGATGCAGTACCTGTAAAATATCGTTCAATTACAGTCTGATGAATCCCAAGTGCTTCGAAAATCTGCGCGCCACAATAACTTTGTACCGTTGAAATCCCCATCTTTGAAAAGATCTTGAGTAGCCCTTTATTAACCGCTTTAATAAATTTTGATGATGCGGTGTCAACATCAATTTCTTTAGGGAGATGCCCTTCTCGGACAAGGTCAATAAGCGTCTCAAATACTAAATAAGGATTGACCATCCCTGCGCCATACCCAACTAACATCGCAAAGTGATGTACATCACGAGGTTCACCTGTCTCAACAATCAAACCAACATTTGTGCGTGTTCTCTCTCTGATCAGATGGTGATGTACCGCGGAAATTGCAAGTAAACTTGGAATTGGTGCAAATGACTCATTGATCGCACGATCACTCAAAATAAGAAATTTAATCCCATCCTGAATACCTTGAGATGCATCTCGACACAGTTGTTCTAGAGCAGCTTCCATACCATCAGGCCCATCAGCAACAGGAAATACCATATCCAAGGTCCTTGCAGAAAAATACCCATCGGATAATGTACGAATTTTTGCAAGTTCGGCATTAGTTAACACTGGTTGCTGTACACGTATGCGATGACACGATTCTGGAGATTCTCCAAGCAAATTTGGCTTTGGTCCTACATTCGTAACTAGGGACATAACGAGCTGCTCACGAATTGGATCAATCGGGGGATTAGTAACCTGTGCAAATAGTTGTTTAAAGTACTTGAAAAGTAGCTGCGGGCGATTCGACAAAACAGCCAACGGAGTATCAGTACCCATCGATCCAACTGACTCCTGCCCTGTTATAGCCATAGGCATCATCAACATCTTTAACTCTTCGACGGTATACCCAAAAACCTGCTGCCTTTGGCGAAGCGTTGCACGATCAGGCTGGGGGACATTCATAGGTTCTGGAAGTTCATCGAGTGACACTCGATGAGTCAAAACCCACTGGCGATAAGGTTTTTGTCTTGCAATCTGCGTCTTAATTTCCTCATCATCAATAATACGTCCCTGCGCAGTATCAACTAAAAACATTCTCCCAGGCTGAAGCCGTCCCTTGGCTCGAATTTTTTTCGCATCAAATGGTAACACCCCAGCTTCAGATGCAAGCACAACAACATCGTCGCGAGTAATCACATAACGACAAGGACGAAGCCCGTTACGGTCAAGAGTGCCGCCAACAACCGTCCCATCAGTAAATGCTACAGCAGCAGGCCCATCCCACGGTTCCATCATTGCTGAGTGATATTCATAGAACCCTCTCCGCTCCAAATCCATATGAGGGTGACCACTCCATGCTTCAGGAATAAGCATCATCATTACGTGAGGAAGCGATCTCCCACCCATAACAAGAAATTCCACCGCATTGTCCAAACTAGCAGAATCACTTTGTGTTCCATCAATTAACGGGTAGAGTTTTTGAAGATCATCCCCAAACAAATCCGATTGTAAACGGCCTTGACGTGCATGAACCCAATTCACATTACCCTTTAGTGTGTTAATCTCTCCATTGTGAATGACGTAACGGTAAGGATGCGCTAAATGCCATGTTGGAAAAGTGTTTGTACTAAAACGAGAATGAACAAGTGCAATAGCGCTTGTCAGAGAAGAATCACTTAAATCTTTATAAAAAACAGGGAGCTGCTCTGGAAGAAGCAAGCCTTTGTAGACAACCGTACGGCACGATAAACTGGGAATATAAACAACATCTTTATCTCGAATTGCAGAGTCTCGAATACCATTTTCTATCCGTCTTCGAATTACATAAAGCTTTCGTTCAAATTGTTCTTCATTCAGTACATCACGAGCAATAAAAATCTGCCGAATCCACGGCTGCGTTCTCCGTGCAACCTCACCAATTGCATTCTCTGTCAGAGGCACATCACGCCATCCAAGCAGTCGTTGTCCTTCTTCACCTATAATCTGCTCGACAAGAGACTCACACTGCCGCCGAGATTCTCTATCTTGAGGAAGAAAAACGACACCAACTCCATACTCCCCCATAGCAGGCAAAGAAATTCCAACATCAACACAAACTTTGGTAAAAAACTCATGTGGGATTTGAATTAAAATGCCTGCCCCATCCCCAGTATAAGGATCACAGCCTTGCGCACCTCGATGAGTTAAGTTTTCCAAAACTTCCAATCCCTGTCGAACAATTTCGTGAGAACGAATGCCCTTGATATTTGCCACAAAGCCAATACCACACGCATCCTTTTCAAACCGAGGGTCATATAAACCTTGTTTCCTTGGGAAACCCGGTGATGTAAATGAAGTGTTACTCATTTGATAAATATCCTACTTCCTTAAAATAAACCTGGAATTTGCATCCCTCCCGTTAAACCTCTAAGTTCATCTGTCATTAAATCTTTTGACTTTCGTAATGCCTCGTTCGTCGCAGAAACAACCAAGTCCTGAAGCATATCAATATCCTGTTCCTTAAGAACTTCTGGATCAATTTTAATAGAAATAATTTCCTGCGCACCATTTACTGTTGCTTCAACCATACCACCGCCAGCAGATGCTGTAACAGTTTTACTCGCAACTTCTTCTTTTAATTTTTCTAACTGATCCTGCAAGGCCTTTGCCTGCTTCATCATTCCACCCAAATTCCCAAACGGAGACTTCGTCATCGCTCTTCTCCTTCGTGAACACTATCTTCACGGACTTCCTGAAGCTGCCCACCAAATTCATCTAAAAGCATGCGAACTGATGGATCTGTAAGAGTTTGATCATGCAAATCTTGTTCATGTTTTTTATGTTTCTCTTGAGTTAAGTCTCCAATTGTCTTAACTGGATCAGGAGACTTTGTAAGACGAACAAATTTCAACTCAATTGGCCTTCCACAAACTGATTCACACACCTTCTGTACATATCGCTGATTATCCTCACGAGCCATCACTTCACGACACATATCACGGCTTTCTGAAAACCCTATCAACACAATCCCATTTTCAACCTTAATCGGAGCACCCGCCTCAAGGTACGTCGCAAGATTAGGTTTCTCTCTGCCCACTCGCTCAACAAGATCTGTCCAGTCAATCGTAAATGTTTCACCAACCCGTGTCTTTTTATCCTCCGAAACAGCCTGAGGCTTAAGAGGTTTTGGCGATTGCCCGCGGCGGGCAGCCATTTGATCCCTTGAAGGATTCCCTTGAGACCTCCTTTTCGAAGCCTCGAAATCCCTACTTGGCGGAGACGGTTGCATGATAACCGATGAGCCCTTTGCACGCGAGACTTCCTGGCGTGTTGTTCGCTTGGCATCCATCTCCGCATCTGAATCGTCGCGAGAACCTGCCAACAGTTCAAGCTTGCATATTTTGATCACTGCCATTTCCAAGACATAATTTCCAAATTCAGTATGCCTAAAACTATCTTGCGTGTGGATTAAAGTATCAAAAATCTCCTGCAAGTTTTCCACAGTTAAAGCTTTGATCGCTGCCTCTCCATCCCTATCTAACACCTCCGATGTATTCAGGCGAGAGAGCGAACTTGGAGACACTTTCATCACAATCAGTGCTCGCACATCCTCAATGAGATCACACAAAAAACGTGAGAGGTTCCCTCCTTGATCTCCAACAGCCCAAACCACTTCAAGCGCTTTTGCGGCATCCCGGGCTACCACTGCCTGAATCATTTCTCGTCGAAGTTCAGAAGGAATATTTCCAAGGACAATATCCACATCAGAATCCTCAACAGCCTCCCCAGAAAATGAAATAACTTGATCAAGAAGACTTAACGCGTCTCTCAAACTTCCATCGGCGGCATTTGCAATCGTTTGTATACCACGATCACTCATTGTAATGGTCTCTTCAGTCATAATATGGCGTAAATGATCGGCAATCGTTGTAACCGATAATCGGCGAAACTGAAACGTCTGGCAGCGTGACAAAACCGTTTCCGGCAAAGACTCTCGTTCTGTTGTTGCAAAAACAAAAATTACGTGAGCAGGTGGCTCCTCTAAAGTCTTCAAGAAAGCATTAAATGCAGCCTTTGAAAGCATATGAATTTCATCAATAATATAAACACGGCGCCTGCCTGTTGTAGGAGCAGTAACCATAGCCTCCTGAAGCTGGCGGACATTCTCAACACCTGTCTCTGTTGCAGCATCAATTTCAATGACATCAAACGAATGCCCTTTTAAAATTTCTATACAACTATGACATTCCCCACACGGAGCTGGCGTTGGGCCACGATCACAATTTAGTCCCTTAGCCAAGATTCTGGCCACCGTTGTTTTTCCTGTCCCTCGCATACCAGAGAATAAGTACGCATGCGCAACACGTTGTTCTTGAATTGCGTGCGTTAAAGTTTGCACCACGTGGGGTTGCCCTACCACATCAGAAAACACCATAGGGCGCCATTTTCTTGCTAAAACTTGATAATCCATCACATGTAAGAAAAGGGCCAGGTGATCCTGCGGCACCCAAACATCACTGTTTACCGCTGCTTCCTTCCGGACCTGACGGGGTTCACAGGTGCTCGTCGCACAGGGCCCAGCCCTAGCTCTGTTATTGAGTCCAACAAATGGCGGAGAGGGTGGGATTCGAACCCACGGTACCGTTGCCGGTACGCGTGCTTTCCAAGCACGTCGATTCGTCCACTCTCGCACCTCTCCTTCTGACGCTACTCATAACATCCAACTACTAATGATACCACAGCACCGAATGAAAATTGGGTTGCGGCTGGCGGAGAGGGTGGGATTCGAACCCACGGTCGTACGAGACGACAGCGGTTTTCGAGACCGCCCGATTCGTCCACTCTCGCACCTCTCCTCAGGCTATATTGAACCAGGAATATTGCTCACAGCTTTTGGAGTTTGTTGCTCTCTACAAGTCCGGAAGAACGATTGAAGCATTACCCGGCTTTCATGCTCACAAACTCCCCTTTCCACTACTACACGATGATTCAAGCGTGGCTCCTCTGGTATGTTAAAGACAGAGCCACAAGCTCCTGCCTTTGGATCCTCTGCGCCAAATACAAGGCGAGTAATCCTCGCATGCACAATAGCGCCAACACACATCACACAGGGCTCAAGCGTCGAATACAAAGAGGTCCCATTCAACCGCCACACCTGTAACTTTTCAGCTGCTCTCCGAATAGCAACAAGCTCAGCGTGTGCAGTAGGGTCCTGCCAAGACTCTCTAAAATTATGAGCCTTTGCAATAACCTCATTTTCATAGACAAGTACTGCAGCAATTGGCACCTCTCCCCGTGAAACCGCACATTGGGCTTCCTCCAAGGCTAGACGCATATAGAGTTCATCCTGAGCACTTGAAGTTATCATCGGAAATTCAGAGTAACAATCCCCCAAAAGCCCGTCAAGACAGGAGATTAATCATTTAGTTGATATAATCAATCCCCCCATTATGTGGGGTTAAAAACCATCTTTTACCGATAAAATCACCCAATTACATACCTTCATTACAACTCCAATTCATTTTCCTGCGCACAAACTACTGAAGAAGCTTGATAAGATCCAAATGCTGCATGTACGTCGCCTGCATCATTGCCGTTAAGCCTCCCTTACTCCTTAACGTCCTGTCAGCACCGTACTGAAGTAACATAGTAACAACATCAATGTGGCCACCACCAACCGCCCAAATGAGCGGTGTTTCTCCAGCATCATCTACTTGATCTACATCCACACCGTGATCCAATAAAGTTCTCACAGTTAAAACGTGCCCACGGGATGCTGCCACAATAAGAGGTGTTCGCCCATCACGCAAACGAGTCCTCAGGTTTGCACCTTTGTAAAGAAGCAATTCCACAACATTGGCATGTCCGGCATATGATGCGGCAGTAAGTGCCGTCTTGCCAGTTCCACTAACAGCCTCAATTTTAGAGCCATTTTCAAGAAGACGGATCACAACGTGAGAATCTCCTCCAAATGCTGCCTCCATAAGGGGTGTCCAACCATCATGAGAAGCCACGTTTACACCGGCACCAGATTTAAGCAGAAGATTCACTACATCTGAGTTCTGAGCCCCTATAGCCCACATCAATGCTGTTCCTCCGCCTTCATCTCCCTTGTCTACTTCCGCACCATGTCGAAGCAACATCTCAACCATATCGATGTTCCCAACATAAGCAGCAATCATCAAAGCAGATTTTCCGTGTTGACCAACTGCATTAACGTTTGCCCCTTTCCGAACCAACAAATCTATCCGATCGGTATCGTTCTGTTGTGTAGCAAGAATCAAATCTGTATCTAGCGATGTATTAACCTCTGAAAATGCATTATTAATAAGACAAACCTGCATGAACACAAACAGTGTTACTATCCGAAGCATCAAAGATTCTCCTTTAAAGACTACTTTTATGGAGACCTGACTAGACCACGACCAATCGCAATTAAGCGCTTAGGCTAACCCTATAAATCGATAAGCACAGAATCATCTATTTTTTTCCTACACCTTTGATAGTCAATACTGCCAATATACAATATTGACATCTTAAAATACCCCAAAAAGGCCGCCAAAAAATACTTTTTTTGATGCTGTATAACGACTCACATAATTTGGCATATTGAAGCAGGAAAATATGTGATAGTATTTTGGAGGCCGTTGAATAATACCTAAATGTAAGAATGAAGACACTCACAATGAGAGGCACAGGAGACGATGAGACCACTCTGCATTACACTCCAGTTAAATAAATTAAGGCTACATGTTGCACTAGGCAGCTTTATTACTGCACTTGCATTCGCATTTAGTTCTATCGCAATGGCCGATGCGCTACCAGGCACGCTACTACCCTCTCTTGGAAATGCGCATGTCGAATCCGTTGATAGCCCTCACGTACCCTATAACAGTAATCCCCCAACATCAGGGCCTCATTTAAAATATGTCGCCAGATGGGACATCCACTCTCAACCAATCCCAAGAGAACTTCAGGTACACAACCTCGAAGACGGAGGAGTACTGATTCAGTACAATTGCCCAAAACCATGTCCTGAACTTGTCACTCAATTGGAAAATATTTTCAAAACATATCGCCAAAAAGCCAACGAAGAAATACCGGAGCATGTACGACAAAAGAACCCCTATTTACGTAGCAGATACCACCACCTTGTTCTTGCTCCCTATCCAGACATGGCCGCCAAAATTGCCTTAACAGCTTGGCAACGCATTGATAAACTCGACAAGTACGATGAGCAACGCATTATTAGTTTCATTGAGGCCTACGTAGGAATAGATCATCATCCCCCGAGAAAGTTTCCCAAGCCTCAGTTACCCGAGGGTTTCACCCTTCCACCACCATAAAATTTCTATACACTGGCAACCTATGCTAACTGCTGGCGAACTATCTTCACTTGATTCTAAAAAGAAGGAGAATGCCAATGCCAAAACCTCAGTATCACATCTTTGTATGCACTAACACACGTCCACCAGGCCACCCTAAAGGGTCATGTGGAGAAAAAGGTTCTGAAGACCTTTTCATGAATTTCACGATGGGCCTCATCGAACGCAATATGATGGGGAAAGCGATGGTGACGGGAGCCGCATGTCTTGGCCTCTGTGACAGGGGAGTATCCGTTGTAATCTACCCTGAAGGCACCTGGTATCAACAAGTGGGTGAAGCTGATATAGCAGAGATTCTTGATGAACACATTGGGAAAGGCACCCCAGTTGAAAGACTGAAAATGCCTGATGATTACTGGGGATAAATAATAAGAGAAAAGACAGTGCATCGCCCTGAAGCCTCTCGCATTTATTCTCTAGCTGCCCCTTGATCCTGGCATAGGTCCGTTAACTATGAGCCACTCAGAACACAAAGCACAAGCTCAGAAAAAGATTTGCTGCGCTGTGATCACGTGCAGTGACTCGAGAACCCATGATTCTGATATGAGTGGAAAAACAATTATGCAGTTACTTGAGCGAGAAGAGCATCTAGTTGATAATTATCAAATTGTTAAAGATGAACCATCCCTCATCAGAAGCACCCTAGAGGACATATTACAATTGCCAACCATGCAAGCCGTTATCATCACCGGTGGAACTGGCATCTCAAAAAGAGATTCGACCTATGAAACGATTATTTCACTTCTCGAGAAACGGCTTGATGGATTTGGAGAACTCTTTCGAGTCTTAAGCTATGAACAAATTGGTTCGGCAGCAATCATGAGTCGAGCAACTGCTGGTATTGCAAGAGGAAAAGTAGTTTTTTCAATACCAGGTTCTCAAAAAGCGGTTAGTCTTGCAATGGAAAAACTAATTCTTCCAGAACTTCCACATATTGTCAGTGAAATCAATCGGTAACATAATGTTATATAAACTGCATCGTTTTATCCGCTTAATAAGCTCGCAATATTTATCAGTGAGTTCCATATTGAAAAGTGTAGTCACCATCGCCCTACTAGCCTCATACACCATAGTTTTTCCTGTAGAAAATGATACATCAGACCATAGCGATCCAGAAGTGATAGGCATGCAGTTTCTTCTCCCAGAATTTATACCTGGATGCAAATCACGCCCCAATATTCAAAGTGAAGATGATGCGGCCCGTCTCCGGCGCCTCGACACAGTTGTTGAAAACCTACGTGTATGGTACGAACAGAAAGACATAAAGGCACTGAAAAATATTTTCACGCCCTTGGAATCCTCCACAATGTTGCTACAAGCGATACAAAAAGATGCCAAAACATACAACACAATTTCTCTCACCTTTTCAATTGATCGAATCCTAATCACACAACAACAAGACTTTGCTGTCCACTTACGCTGGGAAGGTACTTGGAAAGCACCTGAACAAGAAGCCCCACTACGCGCACGAGGCCTATCAGTATTTAAATTTACAGGTGATCAACAGATCATGCTCCAGGGCATTGATGGAGACAGTCCTTTCGGCATCGATCAACAAAATGCTCCAGGAGCGTCAACCTAAGAAGGACATACGGGACTCCCGATATATCCTACCTCTCGTCAATGTTACAGACTGACTTTCTCATTCTTGGTAGTGGTATTGCTGGATTACGTGGGGCAATAACACTGGCGAAAAACCACCGTGTCATAGTAATCAGCAAAGGAAAGTTACTTGAAAGCAGTTCACTATACGCACAAGGTGGCATTGCCGTACCTCTGGATGATGATGATGTAACTATCCATTATGACGACACAATCAAAGCAGGGTCTGGCCTCTCCTCAACAGAGGCAGTAAATATTCTTGTACAAGAAGGAAAAGCTGTTGTTCAAGAACTCATCGATTGGGGCGCCAAATTTGACATGGAAAACACTACATGGGCATTCGCAAAAGAAGCGGCTCATAGTCAAAATCGCGTCATACATGCTGGAGGAGATGCAACAGGACGTGAAGTCATGCACACATTATTCCGTGAAGCTAGCCGTTACCCTAACATCATCTGGCAAGGAGGATTATTTGGAATAGACCTCATTCTCGAGGATGGAATATGTAAAGGAATTACAGTACTTGAAGAGTCAACGGGTAATATTTTTTCTATAAGAGCACGTGCTGTACTTTTAGCCACAGGGGGGTCGGGCCAAGTTTATGCGAGAACCACAAACCCAATGAACGCAACGGGAGATGGAATCGCGATGGCCTACCGCGCAGCCGCTAAAATTGAAGACCTTGAGTTTGTACAGTTTCATCCTACTACACTATGCTACCCTTCCAGCCCTCAATTTCTTATCTCGGAGGCTATGCGAGGGGAAGGGGCAATCCTTAAAACAATAACAGGCGAGCACTTTATGTCTCGATACCATAGCGCTGCAGACCTGGCTCCACGAGACATTGTAACAAGAGCACTATGGGAAGAAAGTCAGAAGACAGGTATTGGATATGTCTTGCTAGACATTACTCATCGTGACCCACATTATGTAAGAAACAGATTTCCAACAATTTACTCAACATGCCTTAAATATGGTCTCGACATCACTACGACTGCAATCCCCGTGTTCCCCAGCGCACACTACATGATGGGCGGAGTATCGACCGACGTAATGGGTGCCACGACAATTCCAGGCCTATACGCTGCAGGCGAAGTAGCATGCAACGGCATCCATGGAGCCAATCGCCTAGCTAGTAATTCGTTATTGGAAGGGCTAGTTTTTGGAAAACGAGCCGCTCAAAATGCTCTTTCATTTAACCCTGACTCCATATATCACACTGACACGATCAACTCTCAAACTGCAGGCACCCTCTACTTAGATAAAAATAGTCTTTCAAACAAGCCAACCCAACAAATACAAACAGACCTGCAGGCTATTATGTGGGCAAAGGTTGGCATTGTCAGAGAGAAGACTACGCTGCGTGAAGCGGCAGAACAGCTAAACGAATGGAAGAACAAGCTAGGGATCCCATCAAGTAACCGCAAAAGCCTCGAGCTTGAGAACCTCATTACGGTTGCGCAATGTATTACAAAAGCTGCCCTCTCACGAAAAGAGAGTATCGGAGCCCACTACCGAACTGACTTCCCTAACAAAACCCAATTCTAAGCACACGCGAAAGAGCAGGGACCCTCACCATAAAACTAGCAAGAAAATTTTAAAAACTTACGCCTTATCACTCAAACAGATACAGGTGGAGCTTCTGCAGCGCTATCCCCAGCCTCTGTCGTATCACCGATCGCCGTGGTATCCACAACTTCCTCTACCGGCAAATCCTGTTTAATGACTTGAGTATCTCGATAGTCCCCCAGTCCAGTGCCTGCTGGGATAAGCCGACCAACGATCACATTCTCCTTTAATCCTACCAGGGGATCAACTTTTCCATTAATTGCCGCTTCTGTAAGCACTCTCGTAGTTTCTTGGAACGATGCTGCAGATATAAAGCTTTCCGTGTTAAGCGCTGCTTTCGTGATCCCTAAGAGAACAGGCTTCCCAGTTGGTGGTGCACCTTTTTGAGCTCTCACGCGCTCACTCTCCTCCTGAAAAGAAAAACGATCTACCTGACTCCCGGTTAAAAAGTCAGAATCTCCAGAATCCTCAATCCTCACCTTACGAAGCATTTGCCTCACAATTGTTTCAATATGCTTATCGTTAATAACAACCCCTTGAAGACGATACACCTTCTGAACTCCATCGACCAAATATTTCTGCAGCTCTTTAGGACCTAACACATCAAGAATATCGTGAGGATCTGGCGACCCATCCATCAAAGGTTCTCCTGCCTGTACCCAGTCTCCTTCATGCACATTGACGTGCTTTCCTTTTGGAATATAGTACTCACGAACATCTCCTAAATCATTTTTGACTAGGATTTTTCTCATGCCTTTGACAAGACCGCCGTGTTCAACGACACCATCAATTTCACTAATCACTGCATGTTCTTTTGGTTTTCTTGCTTCAAAAAGCTCCGCGACTCTTGGCAGACCTCCAGTAATGTCTTTAGTTTTTGTCGTCTCACGCGGTATTTTGACTAAAGCATCTCCTGGATAAACAGTCTCCCCCTTTTCCACAAGAATATGTGACCCAGATGGGAGAAGATATCGTGCTGCAGACGTTGTATTTGGCAACTTTGCAGTTTTCCCAGAATCATCTTTGATCGAAATTCTCGGCCTATATACAGTGCCAGGAATATCAAGAACAAGTTTTCTAGAAAGACCCGTAACTTCGTCAAGGACCTCTTTCATTGTAACCCCTTCGACCAAGTCACCAAACGCAATTTTACCTCCAACCTCAGTCAAAATAAGTAGCGAATAAGGATCCCACTCCACCAATTTTTGACCTGGTTGAACCACTACACCTTCTTCCATTTTTATTTTAGCGCCATATATAACTGGGTATTTCTCTTTTTCACGCCCCTTATCGTCACACACCGCAATCTTTGCATTACGGTTCATAACAACCCAGTCACCTTCTTTATTTTTTACCGTCTTTAAATTTAAATACTTAAGGGTCCCGCCAGTTTTTGATTCCAAGACAGTTTTCTCAACAACCCTACTCGCAGTACCACCAATATGGAATGTCCGCATTGTAAGCTGAGTACCAGGCTCACCTATTGACTGTGCTGCAATAACCCCAACCGGTTCCCCATTTTCAACAATTTCTCCACGAGCAAGATCTCTGCCATAACATTTTTTACACACCCCACGACGAGATTGACAGGTAAGCACCGAACGAATATTAACCTCATCAATACCAGCATCTGTGATAGCTTTCACACGACTTTCGTCGACCTCTTCCCCTACTTCAACGATAATTTCCCCTGTCAGAGGATCACGAATATCTTCAGCAGCAATTCTACCTAAAATACGATCCTCAATGGGTTGGATAATCTCTCCACCTTCCACCAAAGAGGTCACTTGAATTCTATCGATAGTCCCACAATCTTCTGCGCTAATGATTACATCCTGAGCAACATCAACAAGTCGTCGAGTCAAATATCCAGAGTTAGCAGTCTTTAATGCAGTATCTGCAAGCCCCTTTCGCGCACCATGCGTCGAAATAAAATACTGCAAGACAGTCAGCCCCTCACGAAAATTTGCTGTAATCGGCGTTTCAATAATCTCACCAGACGGCTTTGCCATTAAACCTCGCATACCGCCAAGCTGCCTAATCTGCTGCCCACTGCCTCGAGCCCCAGAATCAGTCATCATAAAAATTGGGTTGAATGCATCACTTTTGTCACCCTTTGCACTACCTTCAAGTTCTTCCTGCATCTCACTGGCAACAAGTTCTGTGACATGGGCCCATATATCAATAACCTTGTTATAGCGTTCACCATTTGTGATGAGACCATCAGCATATTGATTTTGAATCTCAAGAACATCCCGCTCAGCTTCTCCAATCAAAGCTTTCTTTTTTGTAGGAATCAACATATCACCAATACAAATTGATACAGCAGCTTTGGTTGCATAAGAGAACCCAAGATCTTTAATTTTATCAAGCAAAATTACTGTATCCATAAGCGGTGCGTGTCGGTAGCACAGATCAATTAATCCACCAACAGCCTTCTTAGTCATAAGAGCATTAGCTGCAGAAAAAGGTATTTCGGAAGGAAGAATTTCTCCCAAAATAATACGTCCCACAGTTGTATCAATCATCGCGTTGTTAATACGAACGCGAACTTTCGCATGCAATGCAACTTCATTAGCGTCATAAGCAATACGAACTTCTTCCGGATTAGAGAATACTTTCCCCTCACCTTGGGCTCCAGGCTCCTCCTTGGTAAGCCAGTAGCATCCCAACACCATATCCTGAGACGGAACTGCAATAGGTCTCCCATTCGCGGGTGCAAGAATATTGTGGACCGCAAGCATTAAAACACGACTCTCAATTTGAGCCTCAATTGATAAAGGCACATGGACCGCCATTTGATCACCATCAAAATCAGCATTAAAAGCCGCGCAAACTAAGGGGTGCAACTTAATTGCCTTCCCCTCAACCATTACAGGATCAAACGCTTGCAAACCGAGTCGATGAAGGGTAGGTGCTCTGTTAAGCATCACAGGATGTTCCCGAATAACCTCGTCTAAAACATCCCATACTTCTGCAGTGCCTTGTTCCGCTAAACGCTTTGCACTTTTAATTGTTGTGGCAGCTCCACGTTCTTCAAGTTTATGCAAGACAAATGGTTTAAATAACTCTAACGCCATCTTTTTTGGCAACCCACACTGATTTAAACGAAGTTCAGGCCCAACCACAATTACGGAACGACCGGAGTAGTCAACACGCTTTCCAAGAAGGTTTTGTCGAAAGCGTCCCTGCTTTCCTTTTAGCATGTCACTTAGAGACTTCAATTCTCGCTTATTTGCTCCACGTATCGCTCGTCCACGCCTGCCGTTGTCAAACAAGGCATCTACCGCCTCCTGAAGCATCCGCATTTCGTTACGAATGATTACACCTGGAGCGCGAAGCTCAAGAAGCCTCTTTAACCTGTTGTTACGATTTATAACTCGTCGATAAAGATCATTCAGATCAGAAGTGGCAAAACGTCCTCCATCAAGAGGAACAAGAGGACGAAGCTCAGGAGGCAACACTGGAATTACGGAGAGAATCATTGATTCCGGTCGATTACCAGATCTACGAAATGCCTCAACAACCTTGAGCCGCTTAATATACTTTTTTCTCACAGCATTGGAGACCTGACCTCGAGCTTTTGCATGCAAGTCCTCCCAAAGCGCATCAATGTCTATATTAGCGAGTATTTCACGGATAGCCTCAGCACCAATACCAACTCGAAATTCTTGCCCATGTTCTTGTACAAGCTCCCAGTACTTCTCTTCAGAGAGAACCTCTCCAAACTTTAGGTCTGGTACATTGCCAGGCTCAAGAACAACATAGCTTTCAAAGTAAAGGATTCGCTCTAGAACCTTAAGGCTCATATCAAGCAATGTACCTATCCGACTCGGTAACCCCTTTAGAAACCAAATATGGGCAACAGGGGCTGCTAAATCGATATGCCCCATTCGTTCACGACGTACCTTGGATTGGATTACTTCTACTCCACATTTGTCGCAAACAATCCCACGATGTTTCATGCGTTTATATTTTCCGCAGTTACATTCCCAATCTTTTGTTGGTCCAAAAATCTTCGCGCAAAACAAACCATCTTTTTCTGGTTTGAATGAGCGATAATTAATCGTCTCTGGTTTCTTTACCTCGCCGTAGGACCACGATCGAATTTTATCGGCAGACGCAATACTAATACGTAGTGCATCAAAGGAAAGGGTGTCACGCGGCTTATCAAATAACGTGGCTATTGTTTCCACAATTTTGCCTCCGCCATACTCGGTTAATCATTAACTTTCATCAAATCAATATCAAGGCCCAAACTCTGAAGCTCCTTAACGAGAACATTGAACGACTCAGGCAGTCCAGGTTCGAGAAAGTTCTCGCCTTTGACAATCGCTTCGTAAATTCGAGAACGCCCCGGAACATCATCAGACTTGACGGTAAGAAACTCTTGGAGAGTTGAAGCTGCCCCATATGACTGCAATGCCCATACTTCCATCTCTCCTAAACGCTGGCCTCCAAACTGTGCTTTTCCTCCAAGCGGCTGCTGAGTAACCAAGGAGTATGGACCAATAGACCGTGCATGTATCTTATCGTCCACAAGATGATGAAGTTTCATCATATACATATAGCCAACTGTCACGGGACTCGAAAACGGTTGCCCCGTCCGGCCATCATACAATGTAGTTTGTCCAGACTCAGGAAGACCAGCTTGCTCTAGCAGAGCTCGAATCTCCTGTTCTGTTGCACCATCGAATACAGGAGTAGCAACATACAAACCAAGTGCTTGGGCAGCCCAACCGAGATGTGTTTCAAGAACTTGCCCCACATTCATACGAGATGGGACTCCCAATGGATTTAACACAATATCAACTGGTCTTCCGTCAGGAAGATATGGCATATCTTCCTCAGGTAGAATACGAGAGACAACACCTTTGTTGCCATGACGACCAGCCATTTTATCCCCGACAGAGACCTTGCGTTTCATCGCTACATAGACCTTAACAAGCTTTAAGACTCCGGGAGGCAAATCATCACCTCGTCGTAATCTTCCAACCCTTTCATCGTAACTGGCCTGCAACAACTCAACATGTTCTTTGGTCACACGGTGAATTTCATCAAGCTCCTCTTGCTCTATAGCACTATTAAGAACAATGCCGCGCGTATCTTCCCCGGACAATTGTTCAATAATGTCTTTCGTCAAAAGACCTCTCTTTTTCAGAAGAACCTCGCCAGAGTCAGTATTGACAAAATCTTTTCCTATTTGCTTTCCAACAAGTAGCGCCTGAATTTTTCTTCCTTCCTCTTCTTCAAGAATTCGAAGTTCATCAAGATGATCTTTCCGAAGGGCCTCAAGGTCTTCAGTTTCGAGTGCCTTCATCCATTGATCATCATCAGAGCGTTTTCTGGAAAAAATCTTTATATTAACAACGATACCTTCAACTCCGGGAGGAACCGTTAAAGAAGTATCTTTAACATCTCCAGCTTTTTCTCCAAAAATAGCTCGGAGAAGCTTCTCTTCCGGAGTTAATTGAGTTTCGCCTTTGGGTGTAACCTTCCCAACGAGAATATCCCCAGAAATAACTTCTGCACCAACACGCACAATTCCACTCTCATCCAAGTTGCGTAATGCCTCTTCGCCAACATTGGGAATATCTCTCGTAATTTCTTCCTTACCAAGTTTCGTTTCTCTAGCCTCTACATCAAATTCTTCAATATGAACAGATGTAAAACTTTCTTCACGAACCAACGATTCACTCATAAGAATTGCATCTTCAAAGTTGTACCCACCCCAAGGCATAAATGCCACCAAGAGATTGTTACCAAGAGCTAAGTCACCATTCTGTATAGAAGGTCCATCCGCAAGTAATTGTCCTTTTGCTACATGCTCCCCACAAGAAACAACTGGCCGTTGATTCAAACAAGTATTTTGGTTAGATCGTTGGAATTTTAATAGGTGGTAAATGTCCAAGCCCATATCATTCTCACGACTTGCTACAGACTTTTTTACCTTATCAGCACGAACTACAATACGATTTGCACTCACACTTTCAACTACGCCAGCACGTTCAGCTTGGATTACATACCCAGAGTCTCGTGCTACAACTGATTCAATCCCTGTCCCAACTATCGGCGCCTTTGGGTGCAGAAGAGGCACCGCCTGTCGCTGCATGTTAGACCCCATTAGGGCACGATTAGCATCATCATGTTCCAAAAATGGAATCAACGCACTAGCCACGCTCACAACCTGTTTTGGTGAAACATCCATGAACTCAACCTTCTTTGGAGGCACAAGAAGAAAGTCTCCCCCAAAACGGGCAGATACATTATCAGCACTCAAACGACCTTTTGCATCAATCTGTGAGTTTGCCTGTGCTATAGCATTTCGCTCACCTCCAACTGCAGATAGATACTCAATGTCATCAGTGACCAACCCATTGGACACTTTACGATATGGAGCTTCAATAAAACCAAAGTGATTAATTCGTGCGTACGTCGCAAGCGAAGTAATAAGACCAATATTAGGGCCCTCAGGTGTTTCAATAGGACAAATTCTGCTGTAGTGAGATGGGTGAACATCACGGACCTCAAAACCAGCTCGATCACGTGTAAGGCCGCCTGGGCCAAGAGCTGATAGCCTCCTTTTGTGTGTAATTTCTGCAAGAGGGTTAGTCTGATCCATAAACTGTGATAACTGGCTACTTGCAAAGAACTCTTTAATGGCAGCTATGATAGGCTTTGCATTAACAAGGTCATGAGGAAGAGCTGTTTCTAAATCGGCAAGAGTCATCCGCTCTCTTATGTTACGTTCCATCCACACAAGACCCAGCCTAAACTGATTTTCGAGAAGTTCTCCCACCGCACGCACACGGCGATTTCCAAGGTGGTCAATATCATCAATATCCCCTTTACCAGCATTCAAGAGCACCAAATATCGAATAACCTCAACAATATCCTTCGCCGTGAGCGTCCGGTGATCAAGAGGCACATCAAGATTCAAACGATTATTAACTTTTAACCTTCCAACTGGGGATAGATCATAGCGTTTTGGATTAAAGAAAGTATTTTCAAAAAGTAGCCGTGAAGTCTCAACAGTGGGAGTTTCACCTGGCCTAAGTCGTTTATAGACCTCCACCATGGCTTCATCTTTAGAACCAGTTTTCTCGGCTGCTAAGGTATCGTGTATAACCGGAGCAATTGTCGGCGCAAGATAGATGACCTTAAAACCACTTACCTTGCCACTTGCCAGAGCTTCCAATGCATTATCTGGAATTAAACTGCCTTTTTCTACAAGCACTTCTTTACTCTTATTTGCCGTACTAACAATCTCAGTCAATGCGGTTCGGCCCACCAAGTCCTCAGGAATAACTGGAATTGCCTTCACACCCGCAGACTTCATTTTTTGTATAATTGACCGAGACAATTTTTGTCCTTCACGAACCACAAGTTCATTCGAACTCTTGTCACGAACATCAGTGGGGGAACGCAATCCAGCATGTATCTCAACATCAAGCTTTCTTAGAAGCTTTCCCTTCACCACGGTGATTTCTTCCACCGGATAATACATGCGAAGAATCTCATCTGTAGAAAATCCAAACGCCTTGAGTAAAACAGTTGCGGGCATTTTCCTTCTTCTGTCTACCCTAACGTACAGGATGTCCCTAGCATCGAATTCAAAATCGAGCCAAGACCCTCTGTATGGAATAATTCTTGCTGAAAACAAAACCTTGCCACTCGCATAGGTTTTGCCCTTATCGTGCATAAATGTTACCCCAGGAGACCGATGCAACTGGCTAACAACAACACGCTCTGTTCCATTTATAATGAACGTCCCACGCTCTGACATCAATGGAAGCTCACCAACGTAGATATCTTGCTCTTTTACCTCACGAACCTCTTTCGACTCATCTCCTTCCTCTTTACGAAGCACAATGAGCCTGACGCGAATTCGCAACGGCGCAGCATAGGACATTCCGTGCTCAATACAATCTCTCGCGCTATATTTCGGATCCCCAATAGAATAATCAACGAATTCCAGAATGGCAGAATGATTGTAATCCACGATAGGAAAGACACTCGTCAGCGCTGCTTGAAGACCCCTGTCTTCTTTTTTATTGGGAGAAACCCCAAGCTGCAAAAAATCCGCATAAGAACGAGTTTGCATCTCGATAAGAGATGGAACCTCCAGACTGGTACGAATTTTTGAAAAGTCTTTCCGTTTGATGGCACCATGGTTAGACGTCATCTTATTTTCTACCCCTCAATTTTTTACGACTAACAGACCACTTTTACTGAATCTCAATTGTCGCGCCCTGCTCTTCAAGCTTCTTCTTCATTTCCTCTGCCTCATCCTTAGCAACACCCTCTTTCACTGGTTTAGGTGCGCCTTCAACAAGATCCTTCGCCTCCTTCAGGCCAAGACTGGTAATCTCACGCACTGCTTTGATGACCTGAATCTTTTTATCACCCGCACTTTTTAAAACAACATCAAAGGCAGTTTTTTCCTCGGCATCTGCTGGAGCTGCCGCCGCCCCTCCTGCAGCAGGTGCTGCCATCGGCACTGCAGCAGTAACCCCAAACTTGTCCTCAATCTTCTTTACCAATTCGGACAACCGAAGAACGGACATCTGCTCAACCGCACCAAGAATCTCGTCATCCGTCAACGTAGTCTCTTCCTTAACGTTAGCCATCTCTCCCATTCCTTTCTTTTGCTCAATGAGCCCATTGATGATATACGTTAAACTTCTTGCTGGACCTGATAACACGCTTACAAATCCTTGTAGTGGTCCTTGCATTGCCGAAAGAAGCATTCCCAACAACTGAGGCCGAGATGGTAAATTTGCCAAATCTCTCAATTGATCTGCTTCAATCAAGTTCCCCTCAAGAACGCCAGAACGTATTTTAATCCTCTGACTACGACGCTCCTTAGCTATAAAATCGCTTAAAACCTTTGCAGGGACAATAGGATCATCGTAACCGATAGCGACTGCGAGAGAGCCTCGAAACCTGTCCTTTACGACCTCTAACGGAGTGTCTTGAGCCGCCCGGATAGCAAGCCGGTTTTTGACTACTTTAAGCTCAGCATTTGATTCTCGCAGTAACTTACGAAGCTCTGTCATTTCTCCAACCGGCACAGCAAGAAACTCCGTCAGAATTGCTATTTGGGCACGAGAAAATTTCTCGTGCAAACCTGAAATAACCTCTGTTTTTAGCTCTTTTTTCATGTATTACATCTCCAACAAGGCGGCGAGAAACGCAGCTATGTAACCCGCTTCGCAACCGCAATAGGATCAAGTTCAATGCCAGGGCCCATCGTTGTGGAAAGAGAAAGTCCCTTAAGATAGCGGCCCTTACTCGATGCAGGCTTCGCTTTCATAATTGATTCAAGTACGGCAGAGGCATTTTCACATAAACTGTCGCGAGAAAGAGATACCTTGCCAACAGATACATGCACATTACCCGTCTTATCCGTCTTAAACTCTGCACGTCCCTTTCGAATCTCACCAATAACTTTAGCAACATCAAGAGTAACGGTTCCTGTTTTGGGATTTGGCATAAGGCCACGAGGGCCCAAAACTTTTCCTAGTTTTCCAACCATGCCCATAAGATTTGGAGTCGCAATGGCCTGATCAAAATCTAGCCATCCACCTTGAATTTTCTCAACGAGATCCTCTGCTCCAACAAAGTCAGCACCAGCGTCCCTTGCCTCCGCCTCTTTTTCACCCTTTGCAAAAACTAGCACTCTCACAACTTTCCCAGTACCATGGGGAAGAAGCGTAGTACCTCTTACCATCTGATCTGCTCTTCTTGGGTCAACCCCCAACTGAATTGCCAAATCAAGTACTTCGTCAAACTTTGTATAGGTCAACGTCATTGCCAAATCTATAGCCTCTTCAAGACCATACAAACGCTTTTCAACCTTAGCCGCCGCAGCATCAAATTTTTTTCCCATAACCTACCCTTCCAAAACACCCCTTAGTCGCGAACGACTTGAAGGCCCATACTACGTGCAGTTCCCTCAATAATTTTTATGGCGCCCTCAATATCTGCCGCATTCAGATCAACTTGCTTCTGCCGCGCAATCTCTTCGACCTTGGCCACCGTAACCTTTCCCACTTTATCCTTATGTGGAACAGCAGACCCTTTAATAATGCCAGCCGCTTTCTTGAGCAAATCTGAAGCAGGTGGGGTTTTAGTTATAAATGTGAATGTCCTATCTTTGAAAACGCTGATAACCACCGGAATAATACTTCCATCTTGAGATTGAGTTTGTGCATTAAAGGCCTTACAAAATTCCATAATATTTAAACCGTGTTGCCCAAGAGCTGGCCCCACAGGTGGCGCCGGAGTTGCCTTCCCAGCCTGAATCTGAAGTTTAATCTGAGTTACAAGTTCTTTTGCCATTCTTCATGCACCTATCAATATGAGATTTAAGAAGGTTCAACCTGAAGAAAATTCAATTCAACAGGTGTAGAACGTCCAAAAATGCTGACCAAAATTTTCACTTTACTCCGCTCTAAATCAACCTCATCTACTAACCCATTGAAACCAAGAAATGGCCCATCTATAACACGCACAGTGTCCCCTCTAGAAAACTCTGCATGTTCTCGAGGCACACTTGCACCAGAATCAATTTGCTTCAGAAGCGTCTCAGCCTCATCGTCGGTCAATGGAAGAGGAACAGCTCCTCCACCAACAAATCCCGTGACCTTTGGCGTTCCTTTAACCAACTGCCATGCCTCATCCGTCATCTCCATGTGCACAAGGACATAACCGGGAAAAAACTTCCTAGTGCTAGCCTTCTTCTTTCCATTCTTAATTTCAACAACCTCATGGGTAGGCACTAGAACCTCGTCAATTGTCTCTTCCATTCCCTTGGATTTACATTGACCCATCACACTAGTTCTCACTTGCCCTTCAAAACCAGCATAGGTGTGCACAACGTACCACCTCTTAGGCTTAACGGACGAAACTTTTTTATTCGCATCAGATGACAATGGCAATAATCCTTACAAGTAAGGCATCAACAAGCGCCAAAAATATTGACATAATAACAGTGAAAATCAGAACTACCCCTGTAGAACCTAAAGTTTCTTTACGGGAAGGGTAACTGGTCTTCCTCAACTCCCCCTTCACTTCATCAAGAAAGTTCCGGATTGTTGAAAACCACCGTTTAATCACTTTACAACCTCATTTCTAAAGTTCATTTAGTAATAAAATAATAATCAAATTTATACAGAACAATTATGGCAGGGGCACTAGGACTCGAACCCAGACCTTCGGTTTTGGAGACCGACATGCTAGCCGTTAACACCATGCCCCCGAATTCGTAACCAATGATTCGGTTTCGGCTTTCAAAAAACACAACACCCTATAACGACTGCGGCCCTCACCTTGCACAAAAAAGATACGCACATTCCTCACCCGCTTGTCCTTTCGCTCATCCAAAACCTAGCGACAAAATAATTTCAGATTCAGCTGCCTATTTCACCTCACGGTGAGGAACATGTTTGCGACAAAAACGACAAAACTTTTTAAGTTCCAATCGATCAGGATCATTTTTCTTATTTTTCATCGTAGAATAATTACGGCGCTTACAGTCCGTACAGGCTAAGGATATGATGGTACGCATCGTACTTTACCCTTCTATTATCAATCGTTACGGAGAAGTTACTCGATCACTTCCGTGACAATCCCGGCCCCAACGGTTTTTCCGCCTTCCCGAACCGCAAATCTCAATTCTTTCTCCATAGCAATCGGAGTAATCAAATCCCCGCGAAACGTCACGTTATCGCCGGGCATTACCATTTCAACGCCTTCTGGCAATTCCACCACTCCAGTTACATCCGTAGTACGGAAATAAAACTGCGGCCGATAGCCTTTGAAAAATGGAGTGTGCCGCCCCCCCTCTTCCTTAGTCAACACATACACTTCAGACTTGAATTTCGTATGAGGCTTAATAGAACCAGGTTTAGCTAGAACCATACCGCGTTCGACGTCCTCCTTCTTGACCCCCCGAAGCAAAATTCCTACGTTATCCCCGGCTTCACCTTCGTCTAGCAACTTCCTAAACATCTCCACCCCAGTGACAACAGTCTTCTGAGTATCCGCAATACCTACGATTTCGATCTCTTCACCAACCTTAATACGTCCTCGTTGTACTCGCCCAGTCACGACAGTACCACGACCAGAAATCGTAAAGACATCCTCAATAGGCATAAGAAACGGCTTATCAACTTCCCGCTCAGGAGTTGGGATATAAGTATCAACAGCTTCCATAAGCTTCATGATCGCTGGCGCCGCATAATCACCATCTTTACCCTCAAGAGCCTGCAGGGCAGAGCCCACAACAACAGGGATATCATCCCCAGGAAAATCGTACTTGCTCAATAGCTCTCTCACTTCAAGCTCGACAAGCTCCAATAGCTCCTTGTCATCAACAGCATCCGCCTTGTTCAGAAAAACAACGATGTACGGCACTCCAACTTGGCGCGCCAACAAAATATGCTCCCGGGTCTGCGGCATTGGTCCATCGGCAGCACTTACCACCAAAATTGCCCCATCCATTTGCGCCGCTCCCGTGATCATATTCTTGACGTAATCGGCATGCCCAGGACAATCCACATGTGCATAATGGCGATTCGTAGTCTGATACTCCACATGCGCAATGTTAATAGTCACACCGCGCTCTCGCTCCTCAGGCGCCTTGTCAATCGAACCAAACTCCACGAAGGTCGCCAACTCCTGATCTGCCAACACCTTGGTAATCGACGCCGTCAGCGTCGTCTTCCCATGGTCCACATGCCCAATCGTCCCAATATTCATGTGCGGCTTTGTTCGTTCAAATTTCGCCTTCGCCATCGCTACCCCCTCTAAATAAACAACCCGTAACCGAAAAAATTAACCATGCGTCAAAATTTTCTAATACCAGCTTGTGGCAAATGGAGCCCACGACGCGGATCGAACGCGTGACCTCGTCCTTACCAAGGACGTGCTCTACCACTGAGCCACGTGGGCATAAGATTCCATCACCTAATTCATGGAGCGGGCGACGAGATTCGAACTCGCGACATCCAGCTTGGAAGGCTAGAGCTCTACCGCTGAGCTACACCCGCATCCGATCTCAAATCGTTTATTAAGTCCCCACTCACAAAAAAATCATACCCAAACTACTGGTCAAAACAACATATCGTTTTGCGGTGGGGAGGGAAGGGTTCGAACCTTCGAAGCTTACGCAACAGGTTTACAGCCTGTCCCCTTTGACCACTCGGGTACCTCCCCGTAACTCGATACCACGCTTTTTCATCCCTCGGACACACCGAGAGTAACCGAAAAAAGCGTGGAGCTGGCGAAGGGAATCGAACCCCCAACCTGAGGTTTACAAAACCCCTGCTCTGCCGTTGAGCTACGCCAGCACCGCCGTCTCATCACAGCGAGGCGCACCAATGGCGTCACCAAAATATCACCCAGATCAAACAGCAGATTCTAGCCATCGAAAGGTTTACTGTCAACCCTAATGAGCAACCAAAGGGAAGAAAGGATGGACAAGCACGAGGCGACCGCACCAAGCTAATCACCTTTCAAAATCTGAAGAAAATACACCATGGCCTTGACGGCCATGATCGCTAGTGAGAAAAAAGAAATAAACCCTTAGGGTCTACGTAAGGCTCCCAAGATACAAAGTAATCGCTTTAGCTTCATCTTCGGTAAGCCCAAGATTTGGCATTTTTGTCTCAGTCTTCATTGCTTGGGGGTTACTAATCCACTGATACAACCAGTCGGATGAAAGTCGAGCTCCAGATTGACTCAGGTCTGGACCTACCTTTCCCCCATACCCCGATACTGCGTGGCATCCCACACAGTTATACTTGTCAGCAAATAAAAATTTTCCCCGCTCCACAAGAGACAATCGGGTCTCCTCTGCTATATCCCAAGAAGGTGCCTGCCTGATTGGAAATACCGGGCGTAGAGTATTTACGGTCTCATCAACCTTAACGGAGGGCGCGTCATTTTTGTGCAATGTTCTCACGTAGGCAACAAGCGCCCAACGTTCCGCATCAGAAAGCGTGTACTTAAACGTCGGCATAGCCGGAGGGACCATGAAAGGCAACTCAGTATCATTTTCTAATGCCTCATCCAGAAGCCTTTCCGCTTCTGCTGGATCCATAATATCCCGACTAAGAATCAGCCCATATATGTCTTCATTACTGAGTTCCCCCAAAAAAACCTCAAAAGTATCTGTGAGATCCCTCGGCCTCGGATCAAGGAATTCAGCATTAAATCCATCACCAATCCCAGATGGACCGTGACAATGAATACAGTAGCTTGTAAAGAGCTCTTTTCCCTGCATCGCGAGCTGATCTGATTCGGACTTACTACATCCCACAATGAAGACAAAAGACAACATAAGCAAAAGAACAGCCCAACGCATGACTCTACGTCCCCTATACATAACTACTCTCTCCATCTCACTTGAGCTCCGATAAACTAATACTAACCACCTGACCACTAGACTGCTGCAAATATGCAATCACTGCTAGAATCTCTGCTTCGGTCAAAGACGTCGCCGGCATGGGATCCACATAAGGCGCCGGGGGGGTTTTCGAAAAATCAAGATAAACATAGGCATCAGGTTTGACCAAACTCTCATAAATAAATTCCCGCTTAAGCTTTGCTCCAATACCATCCAGAGAAGGGCCTTTCGCTGAGGAAGCCCCTTTTAAAGTATGACACTGCGCACACTGCCCCTTACCTTCAAAAAGCTGCTGTCCAACCTGCGTAAGCTGATTTAGCGTACTCACCTCAGTCAAAGAAACATCAGATCCATCTGCCCAAGCAAGCCCCCCAACATTAGGAGTAGGGGAAAGCCCCATCACAAAAAACCCAAAAATAAACATCGTGGAAAATACTGACTTAATGCCCATGATCGCCTCCACCATCGTGAGAGTGCAAAGACTCTCCAGATTTACGGCCTTGATTAGTCATACTATGCTCGGTGTGCCCAATAGGTTTTTTCACAGCGATAGTCTTCTTAGTCTTTCCTTTTTCCTCTACTGATTTCACTTCTGCCTTTCCCTCACCCTCACCCATATCTGCAAGAGTTTTCTCAGCTGCTTGAAGAGTAGCATCAACGGTTGCAAGAGCCTGTTCAGGTTTTACTGATCCTCCGTGACCAGCCTCCTCCTCAAGATGGGGAGTATACACCGGCGTTAAAAGCCAAAACACTAGAACAACTCCCACACCAATGGCAGTAAAAATAGTGAGGTACAGGTTAGGATCCTTGGGAACTCTCACTTAGTGTACCTCTGTAATAGAGTAATCATACGTTAGCCATGCAACTGCAATCAGGATAACCGCCCAAGTCAAGACACCAAGCTTACGCTTCCAAGGACGCCTTTCAGGGTTTGTAAACATAAACGGAATAAGCATTAGCCAAATCACAAAAATCAAAGGAATTATAATCGATCCAATAATTTGTCCCCATTCTCCAGAGAAGATCTCATATCGAAGCATTTGAAAAAGAAACAAGAAATACCATTCTGGTATTGGATTATAGTCTCCTGGCTCAGGAGTGGCCTCCTGCAGAAGTTCAACAGGCTCATAGAATGCTAGAGCACACGTAATTAAGAATACAATCCCGATTGCGACACTATCTTTGTACACCTGTCGAGGGAAGAAGTATTCACTCGTCTTCGTCAACTCCCCGTGATCTCGAGTATAGGGCCCTGCTGGACCAGCCTTTCGAAAAAGATAAATATGCAAAGTCGCTAAACTCACAATCGCTAATGGAAGAATCATCACATGAAGCACAAAAAACCGATTGATTGTGTGCGCCCCAGTAGTTGGACCACCACGAAGAAACTGCCCAATAAAGTCTCCAATCAAAGGTGCCTTGTCTGCAATCTCAATTCCAACGGTAGTCGCCCAAAATGACCGTTGATCCCAAGGCAGCAAATAGCCGGTAAAGCCCATTGCCACAACCAACAAAAACAACACTGTACCAACCAACCAAACCAATTCACCTGGTTTTTTGTATGCACCCCATAAAAACACCTGAGACATATGAATGACAACCATTACCACCATTACCGATGAGCCCCAGAAATGAAAACTTAAAACGAACCATCCGTACTCAACATTATGAATAATATACTGGGTACTCTCATAGGCATGATCGGCAGTTGGCGCATAATAAAACATTAGCAGAATGCCCGTGACTACCTGCATCGCGAAAATATATACAAGAATAGAGCCAAATACATAGGCATACCTTGAACCCCCAGGCATCGGCTCATTAAGCATCTTGTCACCAAGTTCTGTTAGTCCAGCACGCTCATCAATCCAATCGTAAACCTTTTTTGCCAGTCCGTTCATCAAATCACCCGCACCCGTGCTTCTAAACCTGCTTTATATTCGACATCGATAGTCTCTATATCACCACCCGCTGTTACGCGCGTTGGCAAAATATCAAGTGCCCGTGGGGCTGGACCCGTTAATACACTCCCAGCAATATCATAGATACTCAAATGGCAAGGACACAAAAACGCCATGTCATACTTTTTTGTACTCCGCCACTTGTATCCACACCCTAAATGAGGACATTTCCCAGAAAACACAATGTAAGGAACATTCCGTTTATTAACCCAATACACATCCCCATTCTTATCACGATACTCAATATCTTTACCTTGATAAATAGCTTCTAAAGTTTCTGGCGAAGCCTTCATCGCCCAATGAGATTTGTCAAAGGTACGCTCTAAGTACCCCTCTTTTAGGGTTTTTCGAAACCGATAACTGCGCGGAGCATCAACCTTTGGAAACTGACTTGCGGTAGCAAGCTTCACCCACGTGTTGTCATATGGGGCATACATCGGATGTATAAGAAACTTCCAAACAGGATAGAGCAATGGAAGAGCAAGCACGGCATTAATTGCAATAGTAAACTTCGTAAAAAACCCTCGACGCGGAATATCACGATCGCCTTCTGGAACTGGAATTAAAGTCTGCCCAGGATCCACATCAAGACGTGCCTCTAAGCCCGCGACCTCTTGTTGATGAACAGTTGTGTAGTCATCACGACGCAGAAGAGGATACCCAGAAACGGCAACTGCAGAACACCTTAAGAGTACATCTTCGGTGACCTCTGCAATCTCGTAAAGCGGAACCACGCGCTGTCCACCATCCTCAGTATGGACAACAATGTGACTCAGGCTCTTCGTAACAGGGTCGGCAACAACATTAGACACCTCGCCAACATCACGGTCATTTCCACGCACCTTCATTTTAATCTTCGGTTGCATCATCATAGATCCACTCAGCGCCTTAAGGATATATTGGCTTTGGAGTTAGTACACTCGTATCTTTGAGCGTTGCCAAATAGGTAACCAAAACTTCAAGCTCCCCATCCGTCATTAATTCCTTGTATTTTTTTGGCATTAGGCCCTTTTTGAACTCTTTTTCAAAACCCTCAGCATAAAACAGGGTGGGTTCAAAAATCTTTTGCCTGATCTGTTCCTTAGTCAGGACATTACCAAGGTTATCCATGTGAGGTCCACGCTTCTTCGTACCCCCCTGTCCACCCAATTTATGGCAGTTGTAGCATTCATACAGGTTATACACTTCTTTTCCTGCCGCAACAGGATCATCTCCAAAAGACGCAAGATCCAGAGGGCCACTACTAACAGTAACCGGACCAACCGCAGCCACTGCGGTACCTCCAATATCATTCAGGCGACTCATAATCGACGCGGCCTGCTCATCAAGCGCAGCCACCCGAGCCTCAAGAGCTAATCGCTTACCATAATCGGTTTGTGCAAGACGAGGAGTGAGTAGCTTTTGAATCTTCCCTTTCTCAACATTTGGATCATATTGAGGAAGAATTGCACCTCCCGCGACAAATACAAGGGATATCACAAAATAGAAGACGATGACACCTACAAGCGCAACACCCCCGGAAAGCGCAGGCATCGGCGGCGCATCAAGAAGAATAAAAACACCTACACCAAGCGCAATGTATAGAACAAACATCACCTGAAAGACAAATGGGAAATGCATTGCCCCAGCAACCCACCAGGTAATTAACGAAAGCACCCCCCCCAAAAAAGTCTTTTTGAAAATGTTAAGCCACAGCATTAGCGCACAGAAGCTCCTCTACTACTTTGCGGCAGCTTTTTGAGTTCCCGGTTTTAAACTAACCCAAATTGCAAAACTAACCACAGCATAGAAAGTTAAAGTAATACCAATCCACAAATAACCAGAATAAAGCAGCGTGGGCGTAAACGAATGGGCCGTGAAGTCAGGAAGAACGTTGTATACATGGAAATACTTCCTTACCAACGAACGAACAGTGCCCATAAGCGACATCGTATAAATCGCACTAAACGCGAGGAATATAAGGACAAACTGTGAAATGAAGTCTATTTTCCCCCACTGAATTGTTCCTCGACGAATCGCTCGATTGTAGATGATGAAGTTGATAATGGTAACCAGCACGATTAAGGCCACTGCAACATTCTTCGTCGGCATCAGAGCGAGATCGGCAGCAGAATATGCAAAAGTACCTATCTTAAACCCGATATCAGGCAACTCGGTCTCATGCGTAGCCAAAGCCTGTGTTGCGACAAATGCATGCGGGGTCATCCAAATTGCATTCCCAATAATAACCATGAGAAAACCAAGCTTGATCGTGAACGTTGGAGATACGGTCCACTTGCTCAACGGAGGAATTTTCGCAATGAGTGGCGGAAGAAGAATGGTCGCAAACAGTAAAACGAAAAACATCGACCAGGTAATCACTCCCTCATACAGGGGAGCCAACTGCAGCGCCGGAAGCATGACAATCGGAAACACAATCATCATCAGAGGCATTGCGATGGTCCCGCGAGCACCTTCCAAGCCTTCAATCCTCTTCATACTCAGCCAAATGTAGTAGTTACTTGCAAGGAAGATAAGACCAACCAACGCACCCTGCATTTCAAAAAACATAGAAAGCTGGTCAGCCATCATGTAAGGCCCTACAGAGGCATCATAATCAAAGAACTCGTACGCGAGCAGATATCCGGCAAAAGGAAGCAATAAAAGTGCTCCCACACCTATCAAATTACCTACAAAACCCATCCAGTCATAGTAGGCACGGTCCTCATCTGACTTGGCGGCCATATACATGTAGGCAGCGATCAAACCTGCAATAAATCCACCAAACACAACGTTGCCAATAAATCGATGTATGTTCAGAGGGATCCAACTGAAGTTGTAGACCAACTCAAATACAGAGGCCTGTTCAAAAACAAACGTTTTTAAGTCTAAATCCACATCCCCAGCTGCACGTGCTGGAGTATTCATAAACGATGTTGGGCCGTTAATGACGAAAAGCGTGGTGGTTCCAATCAAATTTAGCAACACACCGAGAGCAACGTGCCTGGCTTTCTTTGGCCCCTGCCAGTCATCCCAGGTATACCAATACAGGTAAAGTACAATCGTTTCTGCAATGAATAGCCCAGGATAAATATATGCAAAAATAGGCGAAAACCTTGATACAAACCAACTCGTAAATTGCGGGTATGCCACAAGCAGTACAAAGATAAACAGCCCACCAGTCAGAGCAGTCATGCTATACAAAATAGCAGTGACCTTGGTTACTTCCTTAGCCAGCCGTTCATAGCGCAAATCCTTCCCACGCATCCCAATCCATTCACAAATGACTACAAAAATGGGAGCTCCTAAAATAAACGCGGCAAACAATATATGAAGCTGAGCAGCTATCCATGCCCAGGTTCGATTCCCGCCGTAAGGCAGTTCAATTGGCTGAGGATCAGGCACCTGCGCGTAAGCAGCCGTCGCGCTCCAAACTAGAAGCCCGACAAAACTGGCTATCACTCGAGCTCTATTCATGACTAATTCTCGCTCTTCGAAGAGGAATTATCAGCGGGAGTGGCTTCAGTCTCAGCAACAGGTTTCCCAAGCTCTGCAATTGGAACCCATTCTGCCCTCGCAACGTCCCACGCCTTATCTTTTAGGCCAGAAAATGTTCGCTCAAACGCAACAAGCTTCCAACGATCTTCCTCACTTGGTAGCTTCTTCTTCCAGGCTGGCATCTTGGTACCTTTCACCCCTTCAGAAATACGCCAAAACCACTGAGTATCGGAATACATTTGCATACGTTCCGTTTGCCTAAAGTCTCTCGCACCTTTTTTGACAGGTTTACCGTTTTTACCATGGCAAGCGGCACAATTCACATCAATATTCTCCGTACCAATGTAAAGCTGACGTCCCTGCTCAATGATATCTGGATCACTCCACCATCCCTCAGGCATATGCTTATCAGCGTACTCAGGAGGCGCTGCCGGCGGTGGAATTAGTTTTGCCACCGGACCAGAACCACTGTCAGAATCTCCTCCAGTTTTCTCACATCCCACAAGAACAGTCAGGACGAGAATACTCATCAATATAATCCCAAAGACATATCCTGGTTCCCGATCTCCATGCCTCATAAATCTTCTCACGATACACACCTCTCCATAGTAGTAGGGTTTACACTGAACCATTGAACCATTATCTGGACTGGGTTCTCCGCCTGCGGGACCACCGCCGAGCAAGCACACCAAATGAAACCCCAGCGCCAAGCGCAACGATAGCCCAAGTCAGATAGGCATCACTATCCGACCCAGTAGTCACATTTTCCTGTTCGGGAACGGTATAGATCATGTTTACCATACCCCTTCTCGGAGTCGTCTTATCTTCGGGATCAAAATCAGCTGTAATGGACTCTGTTTCCCCAAGAGCGGTAACGGTAACCTGCATCCCGGCATCCGCATCATGCAGGTGAAGAAGCGCAGAGTAGAACCCAGATGGGTCAGAAAACGCCGTAACCGCAGCCTCAAGAACCTCGGCTCGAACGAACACCTTAACGTTCGGTATACCATTTCCGTTGGAATCTGTTATATGTCCTTCTACAACAAAACGGTGATCATTTTCATGAGTTGCGAAAACCTGAGATGGAGGTAAAAGGGTAAGCCAACCACCAAAGATCACAGCAACAACGTATACCAAGTACTGAACAGGCATTACTCCCATCTAAAGTAAACACTCCATCTTGCATAACAGGCCTTCACTTGTCAATATTCACAAATACATCCTCGCCTAACAAAATTTACCCATGAAGGGAGGGGAATGATACAGTTTAGGAGTAAGGTAGCTAAAACCATTCTACTTGGCATTAGGAGGACAAACAATGCCCACAAGACTTTTACAGGCGTGTACAACAGTGTTTTTTTTGATATTGTTCGCGAATTTTGCATATGCTCTACATGAGATTGATCACAGATTTACCGTTTCTGGACATGTCAGAGACGATGTAGGCAAAGGACAAGGTGGACAAGCCGTTGTGATCAAAGACCCTGCAGGAGGCAGCAGTCTTGGAAAAGCAACGTCGGGGCCTTCAGGGTTCTATAGCATAAAACTACATCTACATAACGAAGACCTTGGGAAAAGTCTCGAGGTGTCAACCGGAACACGAACAAAAGAAATACGAGTAGATTTTGACCCAGATAATGTAAAAGATGAACGTAGCGTAGAAGTAAACTTCGGAGCCGAGCCAATTGCAGTACCAATATGGAAAAACCCTACAGCTCTTGCCATATCAGGCGGAGCCATCATTTGCATTGCAGCCTACCTCCTCATGAAACGAAAACGCCAAGGAACAAGATTTGCAAAACAGGGAGGGAAATTCCAAAAGAAACGAAAAAGCAAAAAATAATCTAGCTAACTTCAGAGAGCGTCAACAATCACGCGTCGTCATATAGTTTGCCGCAATACACAGCGCCTGTTTAGCCGTTGACTCGTTAAACCCAATAAGGCTAGATTTTGCTCTATCAACATACTGACGTGCACTCATAATTGTATACTGAATGGACCCATGCTTCTCCATAAGTTCAACAATACGCTGGACATCTCCTTGATCTAGAGATTCACGCTCAAGAAGCGACCTAATTTCTTTACGTCCAGAGTCATCAACATTTTTCAACAAATGTAATAGTGGAAGCGTAATCTTACCCTGTTGTATATCATTCCCTAGTGTCTTCCCTAGGGAGTCTCCCTTACCAACGTAGTCCAACATGTCGTCGACAATCTGGTACGCAATACCCAACTGCAACCCAAACTGAAAAAGCGCTCCTTGCTCTGAGGAATCGGCATCTCCAAGAATCGCACCCATTTGACACGCAGCTGCAATTAGCGCTCCTGTCTTTCTATCAACCATCTGAATGTAATCGTGTTCTGAAAAAACATTTTGGTAAGAGTTCAGCGAAATTTGCATAATTTCTCCCTCTGTCATTCGCCGAACAGACTCTGCAATTACGGAATTAAGCTCATGGATCTGAAAATCAACAATCGAACTTACAGCCTTTGCATAAAGATAATCACCAACAAGAATACTAGCCTGGTTACCCCACAACCTATGGGCTGCCTCCTTACCACGCCTGAACCTTGCGTCATCGACAACATCATCATGCAGCAAAGTGGCTGTATGAATATATTCAACAAAAGCAGCCAGCGCGTGCATCTGCTTTCCTTGACAGCCACAAAGCTTCGCCGACAAAAGTAGTAGCAGCGGACGAATTCGCTTCCCACCTGCTTGAAGAATAAACGTCTCGACTTCTTTCGCAAGAGGCACGTCAGATCCTACGTTGGTCAGAATCTGATCTTCCACAAGCATCAGATCCTGCTGATAGCAATCCCACACATCCGCCATGGTATTTAAACTATCGACATGTAGATAACCTGACATCAGCGAATCCTATGCACCGCTTGCTTAATTTGTCAAGATTGATAGACCTCCTATGAGGATTAAAGAGTTGAGATAGCGTTCCTCACTTTCGTAACAGTTGACTTTTGCTTGACGCTTAGTTTAGATTGCCCCGACCTTGAGCTATATGATGGTTAAGATAGACTAACTTCACATGGCAGTGCACCACTCGAAAAGCTCAACTCCATACCTAAACACCGAGCAAGTCGAACGCGCGTATTCTCGGTATGCACATCTTTATGACGTGACGTTTGGAAAACTCTTCCGTGAACCTCGCCGGACGGCGGTAGAACGCCTAGAGGTGAAAAGTGGGGAACACATTCTTGAAGTAGGAGTTGGAACGGGTATTTCACTAACCCACTACCGAAAGGATTGTTTAATCACGGCAATTGATGTGAGCAATGAAATGCTAGAACACAGCCAATCTCGTGTTCAGCGTCATCACCTCGGACACGTGACTCTTGAAAACATGGATGCGGCCAACATGAGGTTTTCAGACAATAGCTTTGACGCTGTAATGGCAGCTTACGTCATCACCGCCGTCCCAGATCACAAAACTGTTATTCAGGAAATGGTCCGTGTCTGTCGCCCAGGCGGGCGTATCTTACTCTTAAATCACTTTAGCAATGGCAACCAATTAATTGGATCAATTGAAAGACTAGTATCACCGCTGTGCCGCCATCTAGGGTTTCGTACTGACTTAAATCTACAAACCGTGCTAGATGGGACAACCCTACAGGTGATAAGAAAAAGACGAGTCACACCCCTCGGATTAGGCAATCTCGTTGAATGCATAAACCTTAAAGCTGCTTAATTCTGGGAAGGGAGATCTTCCTCTTCTCGAAGATCATCAACAAGGATAGTGACCTTTGTTGCTGTCACCTCTGCAACGCCTGAAATCACTGGAATTTTCTGAACATTGTCTCCAATGTGATAGGACACAATCCCCTCTTTTAGCGCAGATAGAAACTGAGAATGACCGGGCAATACTCCAAACTCCCCCTCCACGCCAGGCGCAACCACTAAATCTACTTCTTCACTTAAAACCAATCGGTCGGGAGTAACCACCTCGAGACGAACTTGCTTAGCCATATGCCTCCCCTTTGCGAAAGCAACTAAGACTTAGCACCAAGCTTCTCCGCTTTTTCGAGTGCCTCTTCAATCGTTCCTACCATATAAAAAGCTTGTTCAGGAAGCTCATCATGTTTTCCGTCAATAATTTCCCTAAACCCTTTGAGAGTATCTGCGAGCTTAACATACTTCCCTGGCGCCCCTGTAAAGGCTTCGGCAACATGAAAAGGCTGTGAAAGAAAACGTTGCAGCTTCCGCGCACGACTTACGGTTAGCTTGTCATCTTCAGAAAGCTCATCCATGCCAAGGATAGCAATGATGTCTTGAAGATCTTTATAACGCTGAAGAATAAGTTGAACCGTACGAGCAACCTGATAATGCTCCTCACCAACAATATCCGCTTCAAGAATTTGTGAAGTTGAGTCCAGCGGGTCAACAGCAGGGTAGATCCCAAGCTCGGCCAACTGCCTCGACAACACTGTAGTCGACGTCAAATGAGCAAACGCAGTAGCAGGAGCAGGATCGGTCAAATCATCTGCAGGAACATAAATAGCCTGAACTGAAGTTACCGATCCAGTCTTAGTTGATGTAATTCTCTCCTGCAATGATCCCATCTCTACTGAAAGAGTGGGCTGATAGCCTACTGCAGAAGGCATCCGCCCAAGAAGAGCAGATACTTCAGAGCCTGCTTGAGTAAAGCGAAATATGTTGTCGACAAAAAGCAAGACATCCTGCTTTTCTTGATCTCGAAAGTATTCGGCAATAGTAAGCCCAGCTAATCCAACACGCAGTCGAGCTCCAGGAGGCTCATTCATTTGCCCATAGACTAGCGCTGCCTTCGATTTTGAAAGATCCTTGGTATCAATAACGCCAGACTCCTGCATCTCTTGCCACAAATCGTTGCCTTCTCGCGTTCGCTCTCCAACACCCGCAAACACTGAAAACCCTCCGTGATGGATGGCAATGTTGTTGACCAATTCCATAATAATGACGGTCTTTCCAACACCGGCCCCTCCAAACAAACCAACCTTGCCTCCCTTTGCATACGGCTCAAGAAGATCGACAACCTTAATCCCAGTCTCAAGAATTTCCGTGTTTGTTTCCTGCTCCTCAAGTGAAGGGGCTGCGCGGTGAATAGGGTAACGCTCTTCCGCTTGCACAGGCCCAAGCGGGTCAACAGGTTCCCCTAAGACATTAAGAATACGCCCTAGTGTTGCGCGACCAACCGGAACGGAAATAGGAGCCCCAGTAGCAACCACATCCATCCCCCTTACCAAACCATCGGTGGAAGACATAGCAATGCCCCTAACACGATTTTCACCAAGATGAAGAGCTACCTCAAGAGTAAGATGAATGGCGGGTCTTCCCGTTTTTTTATCTTCAGGATAATCTACCTCCAAGGCATCATAGATGCTTGGGAGCATACCCACGGGAAACTCGACGTCAACAACCGGTCCAATAACTTGTACAATTTTTCCATTTTCTGTCACGATACCCTCACTCGTTATAAAATCATTTCAAAGCTTCAGCCCCACTCACAATATCCAAGAGTTCTTTCGTAATAGCGGCTTGTCGAGATTTGTTATAGACCAAGGTTAATTTCTTAATCAACTCACTAGCGTTACGCGACGCGCCATCCATCGCCATCATACGAGCAGCAAACTCTGCTGCAGACGACTCCAAGAGAATGTGGAATAATTGGACCTGAATATACTTTGGAAGTAACAGAGGCAACAATTCTTCCTCTGCTGGTTCATATAAGTAAGCCCCTCCAGAGAAATTTGCATCTTCAGGTGGTTCAATTGGCAATAAACGCTCTGGCGTGACTTGCTGTTTCATGACTGACCAAAAATAATTGTAGAATACGTACAATTCATCAAAATCCTCAGAAACGTAATGATCAACAAGGTTTTTTGCCATCATCGCTGCATGTTCACTTGAGAGATGGTCAAATACACCTGTCCATTCTTTCCTGATCGTCCACTGACGCCTTTGGAAAAAATCCCGCCCCTTTCTACCAACTAAACTAACACGGACATCCATACCCTGAGCTTCACGCTCTTTAAGAAACTCAACTGCCCTACGTTGTACATTGACATTAAAGCTCCCACATAAACCGCGATCACTAGTAATAACTAACACCTCTACACGTTTTACTTTTCGTTCAGCAAACAAAGGATGAATCGAACGATTCACCCTCCCACTAACTCTATGAAAAATATCTGACATGCGCTCCGCATAAGGCCGTCCAGCAAGAGCTCGCTCCTGAGCACGCCGAAGTTTTGCAGCAGCAACCATTTTCATGGCCTTAGTGATTTTTTGAGTGTTCTTTACACCCCCAATTTTTCGACGTAAAGACTGAAGACTAGGCATAAGAATACCTCAGAGGGCAATCCCCAAAATGTTCAAAAATCTACGCCGCCTCATCTCAGAAAGTGAATCCATCAATTTCCCGTCCCAATTAAACAAACTGGGCCTGCGTATTTTTGAAAGTAGTGATCGCCTGTTTTATATCGGCATTCAAACCATCAGTAAGTTGCTTTTCTTGTGCTAATTTTTCCTTTAGAGCAGCTTGATTGTCATTGAACCACTGCAACAAATCTTGTACAAATGGCTGTACTTTCTCAACTGGAACATCATCAAGGAAACCATTAACCCCTGCAAAAATACTAATTACTTGATCTTCAACCGACAAAGGGGAATATTGCCCCTGCTTCAAAAGTTCAACCATTCGAGCACCTCGTGCCAGTTGAGAGCGAGTTGCATCATCAAGCTCGCTTCCAAATTGCGAAAAAGCAGCAAGCTCACGATATTGAGCTAAATCAAGGCGCAAAGACCCAGCAACTTTTTTCATAGCCTTAATCTGTGCCGCACCACCTACACGAGACACTGAAAGCCCAACGTTAATAGCAGGACGAATCCCAGAGTAAAAAAGTTCACCGGCAAGATAAATTTGCCCATCCGTAATCGAAATTACATTAGTAGGAATATAGGCAGCCACATCACCAGCTTGTGTCTCAATAATAGGCAACGCTGTCAAACTTCCAGCACCAAGTTCATCACTAAGTTTTGCCGCACGCTCTAAGAGCCTTGAGTGGAGATAAAAAACATCACCAGGATATGCTTCTCGACCAGGTGGCCTCCTCAACAAGAGAGATAGCTGACGATAAGCAACGGCATGTTTTGAAAGATCATCATAAACAATGAGGACATGTTTCCCTCGGTCCCTAAAGTACTCACCAATTGTACATCCTGCATAAGGAGCCATAAACTGGACAGAAGCTGGGTCACTTGCAGTGGCAGACACAACAACGCTGTAAGCCATAGCATCATGATCTTCAAGCGTTTTAACTACCTTGGCAACCGTCGAGCGCTTCTGTCCAATCGCAACATAGACACAAATCACATCCTGCCCACGCTGGTTGATAATAGTGTCAAGAGCAACCGCAGTTTTGCCGGTTTGGCGATCCCCAATAATCAACTCACGTTGCCCACGTCCAATAGGAATCATCGCATCAATAGCTTTAATTCCAGTTTGCAAGGGCTCATGGACTGATTTTCGGTCAACGACTCCAGGAGCTCTAACCTCAATACGACCTCGGTCTTCGGTTTTAATTTGACCTTTTCCATCCAAAGGAACCCCAACAGGATCAACCACCCGCCCTATCAGGGCATCACCCACGGGCACTTCCGCTATACGACCTGTGCGTTTTACGACATCGCCTTCCTTGATACCCAAGTCACTTCCAAATAACACTGCACCAACACTATCTTCTTCAAGATTTAAGACCATACCGTAGAGTGATCCGGGAAATTCTAAAAGCTCCCCAGCCATCGCACCTTCCAGCCCATAAACCTTAGCAATACTGTCCCCTACTTGAAGCACAGACCCAACCTCACTTACATCGGTATGCTTCTCAAGGGCACCAATCTGCTCTCGAATAATACGGCTTATCTCATCTGCCTTAATCTGCATTGTCCCTTTACTCCTGAATCAATGTTGTCTTCCAACGTGATATTTGAGTTTTCACACTACCATCAAATACCCAACCACTAATGTTTAAAACAATTCCACCAATGATAGATGAATCAGCCCTAAATACGACCTCCACATTTTTTCCAGTAGCGCCTTCAAGGCGCTTCTTTATATTTTCTTTCTGAACATCTGTTAGCTCATGACTAGAAGTTACCCCAACTGCGAGATGGCCAGTAGCATGATCAGCTAACGTAGCAAAAGCTTGGGCAATTTCGCGAATAAAAACAATCCTGTTGTGCCTTAGCGCGTAAACAAGAAGGCTAGAAAGCATAGGTGGCCCACCAGTTTGATTGGCCAACTCCAAAAGAACCTTCTGTTTTTCATCCGTCGTGAATAGTGGAGAGACAAAAACTGTTCGCAACTCCGATGATTCTTCATACGCATGAGCAACGGCATCTAGCGACTGCCTGACTGGGTTAATCCCATCGAGACCTACACTCTCAAATAAAGCTTTTGCGTACCGCCGAGCAATAGGAGTCGTGATCACAAGACCCAACCACTTTGAAAGTTACCGCTGAAAAACGAGGTAAGTGTAATGAGGGGATTCTGAAACACGCCGCACCCTACACAGATAGCCTTTTGTTGTCAAGAAATTCAAGGTTTTTAAGAATTGAGAATGGCAAAATTGTAATGGAACACACGCAAATGGCTTAACCTTTAATTCTTAGTTGCTCTGCTTTCAACTCTTCAAGCGTGAGCAAGCTGTGCACCTGAACCCCGTACTCTTGTTCAAGACGCTGACGCCCATTTTGCTCCTGCCGATCAACGAGAACCAAAACATGTTTCACCTTTACATCAAGTCCAGAACGCTTAAGCGCCTCAATAGCCAAAACTATAGAGCTTCCACTAGTAAGCACATCGTCTACAACTAATACTTGATCCCTTGTCCGAAGGTCACCTTCGATTAAATTGCTTAACCCATAAGTTTTTGATTCCTTTCGAATCATAAAAGTTCTCCACTGTTCCCGAGCCTGACTAATCTGATAGGCCATAATTACTAAGCTCATAGAAAGGGGAACAGCCCCAAGTACCAGTCCCCCAACCGCAGTAATTCCTAAGGGTGCTAACAGAGGATATGCCTCCCGAGCAATCGCAATACATTGAGAAGGATCCGAGAGAAACCGTCGGCAATCCACGTAATACTCACTCTTAACTCCAGATGAGAGAACAAATGGCTTATCCTGACTCCACTGAAATGCCCCTGCCTCAAGAAATACCCTCGCTAATGATTCGGTTGCACTCATACACAACCTACCATTTCTCTAAAACCTTGGGCACTCACCCCTATACGATGATCACCAAGAATTGTACGGAAAATAGCGACAACTTGATTAAACTTCTCCAAAGTATTCCAGTTTTCAGTATCAGCGGCACTAATCATTTCAGGTACAGTGGTATTAGAAATTGGTTTTCGTCCTCGAGTACGCAAACCATTTCTACTTCCATCGCCAAGCAGGTAGTGATCAAGAATTACTAAAGATGCTACCTGTCCTAAGCTCTTCGCAAATAACTCAGGTTTGGCTAACGGAAGAAGTGGGCTCACAACTCCAACGGTTCTAAGCCCTAATTGAGTTAATTTTCCAAGTGCATTTAACCGTGCCGCCACCGAATACGCATGCCGTGGAAACCCTGGAAGTGCTTCTTGATCAGTCTCAACAGTAATTTGAACAGTGAGGCAACACTTTTTGTGCAATTGTTCTAATATTTTAATATCCCAGAGTATATTTGGTGTGTGAGTTTGAAGGACAAGTGCATCAGGAGGAGCATCTAGCATCGCTTGAAGAATTGAACGAGTAATTCTATACCGCCTTTCTTGCGGAACATAAGGATCTGTCACACTGGACATGAAAATTTTTATAGGTTTAAGGTTACTTCTAATCCGTCCATAATCCCGGTGATACAATGATGCAGCATTTAGTTTGATTTTCAACATTTTTCCCCAGGAAGGCATCTCTTGCGAAGCATACCTCATTGCAGCTGCATAACAAGCCATCCCACACAAACTCTTCCCCAATGAGCACCCCACATATGGATTTAAAGTATGGGAGAAGCCAAACAAAAATCCTCCTGTAGGAGTGAGAATTGACTTGGCCTCGTATTCGTGGATATCCACAGAGCTACCTGGTAATTAGTGTCATGCTGGAAGAGATGGAATAATCAACTGACCTTCTTCCGCATCCCCCAAAGCTTCATACAAATCAGCAAGGTAAAACATTCCAACAATTGCTGATGAGACCGCATCAAGTTCATCATGTGTTATTTGTTTAAAGGAAGGCAGCCCTTTTACTCCAAAACGGACTAAACCCTTATACAAAAATGCAACATTTTCACGTTTCCGAGGGATACATAAAATATCTTGAGCAACTCCAGGGAAGCTCTCAATAACAGCAAAACCCTCATGTCGTAATGTCTGAGCAATCATAATACCTCTTCGTGTAAGGGCTTGCATGCTTTGAATTAGAGTCCAATAGACACCAAATCCTCTCTTACGTAACTCACGCTCACACAAACGGCTAATACCGTAACTACGACAACCGCAATCATCTAAAGTACAACAACGCCCTCTAGGTAACGACAAGGGGGCATCAATAGAAACCAAGTCTGGCTTATCAGTAATTGTCGCATGAAGTATCTCATCTGCCGTCTTCATCACTTTAGTACTCACGCTACTTCCATCTAAAAAAGCCCACCCCGTACGCCGTTTTTCAGATCCAGCTAAATCAATGCCGACAATTCGCCTAGCTTGATTAATCATACGTTGTTGAATTACATCTATAGTCAGCATATCAGGAAATATATTTTCTCGTATGACAAAAATCAGTTGATCAGTTTTTCTCTATCCTACCTCATACTAATTCGAGCAAGAGACTCAAGATACATCGTGGCTTGATATTCAGAAGTACCCACGGTTACTGGATATAAAATGTAAAGCATGACATACGTTGCCGTACTTGTTACTAATGCAATTACAAATAAAGTCATAGTAAATCGCCCAAGTATTCTATGTCGGCGATCGCCCTCAGGCCAAATTCTCTCGATTAGCTTTTCTATGATCAATACAGAAAAAACGATCACCAAGCCCATGAGGTAAATAAATGCAAGTCCAGAAGTAAATTTAAATTCTCCTTTTCCTAAACGGATGAGGAAAAAAATTGTGGCAAAAATTGCTACTGACCAAATAGTAATTTTTGCTGCCCCTCTCCAAGTAAGAGCGAGAGGAGAGTTCTTCAAAACTCTATTCCCAGAAAAATTTTTGGCCGCTGCGCGAAATCCTAAGATGATCATATATATCGCCATCACTAAACCAAGTGCCACAACGGTAATATGAATAGTTAAGATTGGTACAAATACATCATTATATAATTCTTCGGATCCTCCAAAACCTTCTTTTCCTTCAACCGCAAGAACACCCAAATTTCTCGCAAGGTAGTAGCCTGCAAAATAGGCAATCATCGCAACCATTGCCCATAGCGTAACAATGTGATGATGATTACCTTTCCCTTTTCGGGCTAACATCCAACCCCAAATAAACAAAAGTGTAAACAAGAGTGCCAAAATAAAACTAAGGTCTGCCCCAAATGTTGCATATGTGCCTAGGAAACCAGGCTTACCAAGCCATTCTTGCATCATACCTCCTATCCTAGCTGACTCACCACCGAAGATGTCATAGCACGAACTTTGAGTAACGCGGCATATGCAACACCAGAACAAAGTGCCTCCCGAGCAACGGGCAGCCCTGCCTGAATTGTTGACGCCATTCCGCCAAGATATAGCATCACTGCAGCATTCAATATAACTCCATCAGCATAAGTTCCGGTAATTTTATTACGAAGTACTTGCTCAATAACCTCAACCTCAGATTCAATTGACTCAAATGAAAAGTCAGTTGCAAACCCAGATTGCAGTGAAAAGTCCGCAGGTCTCATTGAGTAGGGTCTACTCATAGATGTAGTCACTTCATGTGTGCGTAGCAAACGCACCATGGACAATTCCGGTTCACCATCTTCCCCTTGAATAATCAGTGCGTGGTCACAGCCAAGCATACGAAGCGTTTCCCCCAACTTGTCAAAATATTGCCCCGACGACATACCAATGAGATGTCTCTTAGTATTAGCAGGGTTTAGCAAGCGCGCGACGGGATAAAAAAGAGAGGGGAAACCAATCTCGTGTGCAAAATCAAGGTAACGATTCATCGATGGATGAAATATTGCGATGTCAAGATAACCGAAACCAGTATCTTGAAGCATATTTGACACAATGGATACACTAGCATCTGTTTGAATTCCCAACGCTCGAAGCAGCGTACTTGTGTTCCAAGATGCTTTATCTGGTTCACAGCCGTGCATAAGCACAGGAACATCACAAGCAACCGCAATCATCGCGGCTGGAATTAGCATTGACCGATTCGTTCGTTCCCGAGCATAGGTGGGAATATCAAGTAACCTTCGTTCGCCAAAAAGAACGGTTGTAGAACTATAATCCCTCGCAGCAGTGACAAACGCGGCAAGCTCAGTAACTGATTCAACTTTAGTTCGGAGACCTACTGTTAATGCGCCAACTTGAAAATGGGAGGCACGACCTTCTAGCACAGATTTCATCGCAGCCTTCGCCTCTCCCCACGTCAGGTCTTTTGACTCACGTGGGCCTCGACTTACCTTGGCTACAATCTCAGTAATTGACACAAAAACCTGCTTTCTCAAAGCAGCATGACGAGAAAACCCATGGAAATTCCAAGCAGAAAGAATAGAATCACCATCATGAACTCACTTATTTTAAACCTGAGCCTATATTAAAGTGTCACATCACTTTCGAGCAAGTACTTTTCGATATCCTCCTGAATTGATGTGTCAACCAAAGATCTCCAAGCATCATTTTTATCTTTTATAGACTGTCGAATCTTTGTTGCGGAAATAAATCCAATATCGTCTGGTGGAGTAAACTCGTTAATCTCATATCCAACCCCTCGCCCATAATTCACACTCTCAATGTCCGGAATGATTACAACCTTCACATCATGATTGTAAGCAGCATGAAACTTTTCAATCATCTCGACAGTCTGTTCGGTAGTAAAAGGGTTTTTAGCGTCAGGAGCAATATCCCTTACCATAATCAAAGCGGGAATACCTTGATTAATTTTCTGCATAATCAGCGATGTATGGCCCTGATGGTAAGGCTGATAGCGTCCTACAAAAATTGCATATTTTTTGCTCTCATTAGTAGTGGGAGCACCCCCATGATTTTCATAATCCCATTTTTTAACATTCATGCTGCAAAGTTCCTTCTGCATTAAAGTAGATAATCTTCCTCATTGATAGCAGACCAATTTTGGAATTGGACATATAAAATATCAAAACTACAAGAATGAATTTACGGAGACTGAACGTGCAGTCCACATTCCTTATGTTCGGGCAGTTCCCACCACCAGCGCCCAGCACGTAAGTCTTCACCGGTCGAAATAGCACGTGTACAGGGAGCACAACCAATCGATGGATATCCTCTCTCATGAAGAACATTGTATGGAACCTGGTTCGCTTTTACATAGTCCCATACTTGATTCACCGCCCAGTCGGCAATTGGGTTAATCTTCGCCATTCCACCGTGATCATGATCAATCTCCACCTTTTTTGTCTCAGTTCTAGTTACAACCTGAGCACGCCTAAGCCCCGTAATCCAAGCATCTAGATTACCAAGAGCTCGATTAAGTAGATCAACTTTCCGAACACGACAACATTCTTTTCTGTTCTCAAGAGAATGATAAAACAAGTTCATGCCCTTGGCTCTAACCATTTCTTGAACTTTCTTCGAATCCGGAAACATCACTTCAATGTGCAAACCATATTTATCACGAACTTTATCCATTACATCGTAAGTTTCTTGATTAAGCCGTCCAGTATCCAAAGTTATAACGCGCGCCTTCGGGTTAATTTTAGCCATCATATCAATCAGTACGACATCCTCTAGCCCAAAACTGGACATAAGTGCACCGCGATCACCAAACTTTTCGAATGTCCACTGCAAAACCTCTTCGGCAGACTGAGTGTTAAGAGGGTCATATTCAGTTGTTTTTGCATCTATTGTCTCAGTATCCATTGCTTTAAGCATTCTCCACCACCAATTTAAAATATTCTTCAATTGGCTCTTGTGACAGAATAGTATGGCCATCGTTCTTCAAGCTTGCCGGTACGTTTTGAATCGGTTCCCCGTCATCAAGAAAAACAGCTAGGCGTTCGCCTGAGTCCATCATTTCTAGGCGAAGCTTCGTTTTCACATAATTAATTGGACATTGAACACCTCGTAAATCAAGTAATGGAACTTCATCTCCAATATCGAGAGGTGAAGCACCAACAGGCGATTCATTCATTTCACCAACTCGTACAAGCTTTAAATCCTCACCAATACCCTCTGAAGCAGAACGACAAGCTTCAACAAATAATCTCGCTACCCTAATCTTTTCTTCAGCAAATGCAGCAGTTGGATTCTTATCCCCAAAGGCACGGATGGTTTTTAAATGCTCTGAAAAATTGGAGGGAAGAACTCCTGTTGCAATTATCCGTGCCTCACATTCCTCAAATGTCTGAAGATCTGTTGCAGGCTCTACCCCTTCGGTAACCAACAACGCTTTTGCCGCTGCTAGTACGGCACGATAAGCCTTATTAACCGTCATGGCATATTGCTGACTCTGAGCGAGAGTCTCTGCCTGATATAACTCCTGATCAGCCTCTAAAATACCATCAGAAATCATTTCCAACGCACCACCGGCACATTCTCCAGGACCAAGGTCGACAATACTAAACTCTTTGTCCTCCTCCCAATCATAAAAGTTTTCTGGTGAATCACTAAAGTCCCCTATAATTGAGTATGGGATAAGCTCCCGTTTCAGCTTTTCTTTACCAGCGCGACCAAGATAGTGCGAAAACGATTCCTTATCCTCTCGTTCTTTCCTGAAAAGCTCCACAAGATGTGTAATTGCTGTAGGAACATTTTTAGATGGGAGCTTAATCGTCATCTGTCCAATACGAGCTCCATCACCTGCGGCTGAACCCCCAAGATGCATTTCATAAAACGGTGCAGTATGCTCACCATAACGTTTACTAACCCCATGAAGGCCAATGGTTGCAACATGATGTTGTGCACAAGAATTATGACATCCACTAATCTTAATTGACGTTCCAGAAAGGTCATCTCCTGTCTTTCCTGACGGGAAAATACTTTGCAACGATCTTGCGAGCGCCTTAGAAGACGTAATACCTAAACCGCAGGTATCAGTTCCCGGACAGGCGATTACATCTTCAATCAAATGTGCTCCAGAATCAGCAAGATTAACTTCCAGCAATCGAAGATAAATATCGGGCAACCTCTCTGTCAAAACCCAACGAACTAAAAGGTTTTGACCTATAGTAGTTCTTATATTTCCATTCGATTCACTATCTATAAAATCTGCGAGAAAACGCATCTGCGCTGGACTCATATCCCCTGTCGGTAATTTTAGTGTGACCGCGCTATATCCCGGCTGTCGCTGAGGCACTACATTAGTTTTCTTCCAAAACTCAAATGCGTCTGAGGAAGTACTCTTTTCGCCAAACAAGCTTGAATTTCCATTACCATTTACACCAGACTGCCCATCATCTGACATAGGCTCATCAACATAAGGAGAAATGGCATCACCACTTGAAATATCTTTTCTTAGTTTTATCGCCTCATATTCAGACTCGATTTGACGAAAAAACTCATCAATCCCCAGCTTGGTCACCACAAATTTCATTCTAGCTTTTGTTCGGTTTTTACGGTTTCCATGATTGTCGAATACTTTGACAATAGCTTCTGACATCGGAATTAGTTCTTCTACTGGAAGAAACTCTCTAAAAAGTTTTGCTAGCCTTGGCGCAGATCCAAGACCTCCACCAACTACCATTCGAAACCCACGTGTACCATCACTTTTTTGGACTGCAGAAAGGCCGATATCATGAATCATTGTCTTTGCACAATCAATCTCGGCACATCCAGAGAATGCAATTTTGAATTTTCTTGGAAGACTCTGATTCACTGGATTGCGCATAAGATAACGGGACAGCGTATGAGCATAGGGTGTAACGTCGAATGCTTCTTCTTGGCAAACCCCAGCCAGAGGGCATGCCGTAACATTTCGCACCGTATTTCCACACGCCTCTCTAGTTGTAAGCTCAACTTCAGCAAGACGTCTCATAACTGTTCCCACTACATCCAAAGGGACAAAATGAAACTGAATATCCTGCCTAGTAGTAACATGTCCAATACCAGAACTATGCTCCTCAATGAGAGAAGCTAAACAACGCAACTGAATCGAGGTAAGTCCACCAAACGGGATTTTTACTCGAATCATCTGATAACCAGCTTGCCGTTGCCCGTAAATACCATGCTGTAATCGGAATGGTCGAAACACATCATCAGACAACTCACCACTTTTGACTTTCTCAGCCTCAGCTTCAAAGGCGGTAATCTCAGCCAAAATGGTATCTGGAACTATCGTCGTCTCAGAGGATTGTCGTGATTCCATACTAAGACCTCCATCATCAAGAATGTACAACAGTAATGCTGATTACAAACATGCGAGAGAAAAGAACAAACATTAGGCTAGCAACCTTACCCATCAGTCTCTCCTTCGCTATCTTCAACTTCAGAATTAATACAATAAAGCATTCTATTAAATGTGGTACATAAGTGTCCGTTGACCATTCAACGCGCAAGTTTTGTCACACAAGTCTTGCACAGTCGTCGCATTTAAAACACTCATTACAGAGGCTTTGACTTCTTTCCAAATTCCGTGTACCGCACACAAATTTGGGTTGATCTCCTGCCAGCATACCCCAACCCCTGAAAGACTATTTTCCACACAAGACATTGGCGTCACAGGACCTTCAATAGCTTCAATAATATCTCCAACTAGAATCTCACTTGATGATTTTGCGAGCAAGTAGCCTCCTTGTGAACCACGCACACTTCGCACCAAACCCTCACGTTTCAATGCACTCATCACTTGCTCCAAAAAACGCGGAGGTATACTCTGTTTTTTTGCAATAGCCTTCACCTGTAGAGGCCCCCGATTGCCATTGAGAGCCAGCTCCAGAACGGCCAAAACTCCGTACTCACCCTTTATGGATACCTTCATTAAACTACACCATCCCGATAGGATTTATAGTATAAGTTTCTTGGAGTATGTGTCAAGGCCCAAAAGGCCCTAAACCCTAAAAATACTGCCTGTATATGAGGGCATTCAATCGCAACTGATTACGTTGACTTTATCTAGACCAGAGTGATAGCGTCCTTCGCTATATGGGACAACTTTCCTTAGCAATACTCGCATGGGCTGTATTTACCAGCACTGCAGCAATAGCTGCGGAAAAACCGATTCCCAAAACTGTGGTAACCACTCTCCCCGTATTACAAGATTTTGTCAAACAAATAGGCAAAGAGCACGTCACAGTAAGTAGCGTAATTAATGGGAGTGAAAATAGTCACAGCTACGCACTCAAACCGAGCGACGTTCTTGCCGTTCATCAAGCAGACATGTTTGTTATGATTGGCGCAGGGCTTGAAGTGTGGGCAGAGCAATTACTACAAAGCTCTCAAAACGCATCTCTTCAAATAGTAGTTACTTCTAAAGGAGTTTCCCTCCTGAAGGATACTACAACTCTACACAAACATAATAAGCACATATTAGGAGACCCGCATATTTGGCTTGATCCCGAGAATGCAAAAAGCATGGTTCGCCAAATTACGACTCGCTTGATTAAGATTGATCGTAAAAATAGAAAGGCCTATCTTAATAATCAAGCAGAGTATTTACGAGCATTAGACTCTCTACAAGCCAACATAAAGGCTCGTGTTAAACACCTTCCCGACCGAAAATTTATCGCACATCACGCTGCATGGCCATATTTCGCAAGACGCTTTGGATTTAAAATTTCTGGTAACATCATTGAACAACCAGGAGAAGAGCCTTCTGCAAAGCATCTGAGCCAGCTAACCCAAAAGATGAAAAAAAATATGATCAGAGTAATTGTAACGGAGCCTCAACTAAATCAGAAAATACCAAAAATTCTCTCAAATGAAACTGGTGCGAGCATTATCACACTCACAGTTCTTCCTGGTGCACTCCCCGGAACTAACACATATATTGACATGCTACAATACAACGTTTCCAAACTTGCGAACGCCTTAGACCGTTAAACCTATTACCCATGTAACCACTCCACTCAAAACCGATGTCAGCCAGTCTCCCCAAAAAATCAAATCGGCGGTTTATCTCGTTTGCACATGCCACCTATACCCTTGCACAGAACACAGCCCTTAAAAATATTAGCCTTAATGTTGATGAGGGAGAGTTTGTAGGCATCATAGGACCAAATGGATCAGGAAAAACCACAATCCTCCGAGCTATTCTTGGCTTAATACTCCCGCAAGAAGGAAACTTACAAATCTTTGACTGTTCATGTGAAAACCTCCGCTGCCAACAGCGTGCACGCATGGGTTACCTACCTCAGAAAGACAAGATTGATCGAAACTTTCCAATTACTGTACTCGAAACGGTTATCATGGGCCGCTATGGTGCACAAGGGCTCTTCCGCAGAACCGGGAAAAAAGACATCCATATTGCCCTGCAAGCCCTTAAAGATGTTGGCATGTATGACTTCCACAACGAACCATTTGGACAACTCTCGGGTGGACAACAACAACGCATACTTATTGCTCGTGCACTTGCACAACAACCTCAAATACTGCTGCTCGATGAACCTACAACCGGAATTGATACAACCACACAGCATACTATTCTTCAACTCATCAAACGTTTACATCGAGAGCTCAATCTGACCATTCTTTTGGTCACACACGATATCAACCTCATCAGTCCGCTTGTTAATCGCTTGATTTTGCTCAATACTTCCCTCATTGCCAACGGTCACCCTAAAGATGTTTTACAATACAGCATGCTGTCTCAGGTCTATGGGGATGAAATTATCGTAACAGATAACGGATATGTCATTGGCGGTGATTCTCACCATGGTTAACCTATATTTAGTATCATTTGGACCTTCATGTTCTCAATTCATCCTAACTAAATACTAGTAATAAAGCGTATGTTTGACTTTTTATCATATGAATTTATGCAACGTGCCATACTAACATCGCTACTTGTTGGAGGAGTATGTTCGTGGCTGGGAGTGTTTGTAGTTTTACGCGGTTTAGCATTTATAGGCGCAGGCACGGCACATGCAGCTTTTGCGGGGATAACACTCGCCTATCTCCTTCAACTCCCCCCCCTCGCTATTGCTGTTTTGTTCGCCATTTTAACTGCATGGGCGGCAGGTTTCCTTGAAGAAAGAGGAAGGATGAAACTTGATGTTTCAATCGGGATTCTTTTCACCAGCACCATGGCCCTAGCCATTCTTTTTATTGGCCTGATGACTACTTACAATGCTGAAGTATACGGTTACCTTTTCGGGAGCATTCTCTCTGTTACTGCTATGGAAATATGGATCATTGGGATATTAAGTATTGTGGTTGTTGCTACCCTAATTGCCTTCTCAAAAGAATTATATTTTATTGCCTTTGACCAAGATATGGCAGAAGCTTCAGGAATTCCAGCACGGCCAATTTTCTTTTTACTCCTTACCCTTATTGCAGTAACCGTTGTCCTTTCAATGAAAGCAATTGGCGCAGTTCTAGTTTTTGCTATGCTGCTGATTCCAGCCTCGACAGCTTATCAACTAACCCATAGCCTCAGACAAATGACTTGGATTTCAATTGGAATAGGAATGATGACTTCATTGACCGGCGTTCTCTTCTCATATTGGTTTGACCTTCCGTCAGGCCCAGCGACAGTGCTCCTCCAAACCATCTTATTTTTCACAGCTTTACTACTTCCACAGCAGCAAATAAGTCGGAAAAAACACAATTAATATTTACGGTTTCTATTTCCAAACTACAGGCAGGAGCATTACACACAATAGACTCTTAAAAATCTTACAGGTTGAAAAATAGAATAATGGAATGGTGCTAGATAAAAAGTGAAGTTTCTGCGTCAAACGTCATACGCAGGATAGCAGGAAGACCAAGAACTTCATCAACAAGATCGGCGAGCCTATCATGCTCTACACCCATATATTCTAAACCTGCACTACAGGCAACCAACCGAAACTGCCCAACTTGTCGAGCATCTGCAAACATCTGCGTAACAGAAGGAATTTTCTTTTCCTTTAGAAGCCGTTTTACGTCCTCAGAATACTCATCATATTCCACAGGAAAGTCCACATCATCAAGATTGCCCATCGCGAGCTTTTTAATCGCCCAAAACATTAAAATAACCTGCACATCTCTTCCAAGAGCAGAAGCGGTAAGAGCAAGAGTCGCAACCTGATGCAACTTATCATAGGTAGACCCATGGGAAAATATCACAAACTTATTTTTTGAATCTTCCATAGTTACTCCATGACCTCATTGAGAGTAATATTAGTCTCGACAGGCGATTTAATTTTTATGAGATCATATGGATCAACGCGTGCATTGTTTAATCTCGCGCCCCAATGGAGATGTGGTCCTGTAGCCCGTCCTGAAGCTCCGACCAACCCAATCACCTGACCACGCCTCACAGTTTCTCCCTCTTTTACCTTCATCTCTGAAAGATGAAAATACATAGTAAATAGTCCCAATCCATGATCAACTAAAATACTCTTTCCACTAAAAAACTGATCGGTACTTAAACGAACAACACCATGATTTGACACTTTAACTTCTGCACCATGTGGTGCAGAAATGTCTTCCCCAGTGTGGGGATTCTTCTTCTGTCCATTAATAATTCTTTTTCTCCCAAAAGCATTACTAATTTTCCCTTCTAGGGGAGCAATAAAGCCTTCTCCCCACATACGTGGGGTATTTGTTTGAGCAAATAAGCTTCGCAAATGCCTAGCTTCCCTCTGTACACGCTTTAGAGTATTGGAGTCAAGGTCAACCATCTTACTAGGAAGAGTAAGGGTTTGCACAGGAAAATTTGCATCCCTGACATCAACAAAATATTGTCGGCTTTCGATGCCCCGAGAAGATCTTAAGGTAACATCTAGTGTATCCTTACCTAATTTTGATGCCAAATCAATGCCGAGTAAAGTTCCCATCATGTTAGAGTGCTCAAATCGAAAAAAAATCACCGTCTGCCCCTTCCAAACACCTTTTACATTTGTAAAATCTTTAGGAACGGGAATTTCAATTTTCAAGATTTCCCCTTGTATTGCTTCAAATGCTGCTCGATTAGTATCACTACTTTTAGCAAATACTGAGAAACCTCCACTCCATAAAAGTATTACAAACAAGACAGGCATTGTAACAGTAACTTTCTTCATCATTGTTCTTCCATACGACTTATTAATAATTAAATCATCCAACCAGATTGCGATGATGTGCAATTTCACGACATATCGTCTGCGTCGTAACACCCACTCGAGGTGAAGACATAATCGTTGAAATCATTGCCACTCCAAATGCTCCAGCATGAATAACTTCACCAATAACAGCTTGTGTAATACCCCCGATTGCAAAAATTGGGATGTTTGTTTTCTGTCGTGCAGCGGCAAGCACATCTAGCCCAATTGGCGGACCAAAAGATCTCTTTGAAGGAGTATCATAGATTGGACCTAATACAACAAAGTCAGCCCCCTGTTGCTCGGCACGTTCCACCTCATCCACAGTATGAGTTGATACCGCAACAAAACGATCACTCCCAACAAGTTGGCGAACCTTATCAGTAGGCAAGCTATCAGAGCGAAGATGAATCCCAGCTCCTGGCACGGATAAACACACGTCGACCCTATCATTAACAAAGCAGTATGCACCACATTGTACTGCCTGTGCCTGAATATCTCTCGCTAACATTAGAAGCGGCCTAACCAGCAAATCTTTTTCTCGAATTTGTACGGCACGCGCACCATTTTTTAACGCCTCGCCAACGGCAGAAGACAGGGATCGCCCAGAAACTTGGTGTCGATCAGTAATGAGATAGAGAGAAAAATCAACTTTCGGCATGAATCAGGCACGCCAGAGAGAAAGTTAATATTTAGATATCAGGTTCGGGGCTACTTGCGGTGGCGTAAAGTTTTTTTGGTATCCGACCAGCCCGATAAGCTAAACGCCCCGCTTGCACCGCATAATTCATAGCACGAGCCATCTTAATAGGATCTTTTGCACCAGCAATAGCAGTATTCATTAATACAGCATCGCTACCGTATTCCATAGCTAATGCTGCATCAGAAGCGGTCCCAACACCAGCATCAACTATAACTGGAACCTTGACAGTTTCGAGAATAATACGAAGAGTATATGGATTGCGAATACCTAATCCGGATCCAATGGGTGCCGCAAGAGGCATAACAGCAGGACACCCCACATCCACAAGTTTCTTAGCTACAATAGGATCATCATTAGTATAAGGGAGAACGATAAACCCCTCCTTTACCAATATTTTGGCCGCTTCTATCAGCCCTTCTGTATCAGGAAATAGCGTTTGCTCATCCCCAATAACTTCGAGTTTCACCATATCAGAAATTCCTGCAGTTCGTGCTAATCGAGAGACACGAAGAGCGTCTTCAACAGTATAACAGCCAGCAGTATTTGGAAGAATTTGGTACTTTTTAGGGTCAACATAATCAAGAAGGTTTTCTTTTCCACTATCCGTGATATTAACCCGTCGAACAGCAACGGTCACAACTTCAGCTCCCGAAGCCTCAATTGCCTGCCTAGTTTCAAAAAAATCTTTATACTTCCCAGTGCCAACCCAAAGACGGGACTTAAACTCCATCCCAGCAATCACGAATGGATCAGAGGAAACATCTTTGGAAAGATTCTCTTCACTTTCTAACACAGCATCCATTGATTGGACCGTTCACAACACCCATATTTTCATGGATCAGGAACACAGCCACAACCTCCTCCAATAAAACTAATAATTTCTACCTGATCTCCAGAGCTCAGCTTCACTATGTCAAACTGCTCTCTCGAAACAATTATACTATTCTTCTCTATCACAGTGTAATCCAGCCTCACCTCTAATTGCTGCAGCAAATCACCTACCGAAGAACCCGCTTCAACCTGAAGTCGCTTGCCATTAACAAGAATATCTACCACTCTGAAGACACACCCCAAGTCATTCAATTTACCATCATACAACGCTCAGGGAATCATTTGTCAATCCAACAACACAGTTTACAACCATTGCTTCGGTCAGCTCAAAACAATCAAGACAGGGAAATTATCCAGTTGAACCAATACTTATCAGGTAATCAAGTATTTTTTTTGCCGTCAGGTCACCCTCGTGGATGCAGTCAGGAACACCCACTCCTCTATAGGCAGACCCTGTAACACACAATCCCGGATGCTGAAGAAAACCCTCCTCAATCTCAACAAGACGATCAAGATGACCAACTAAGTATTGAGGGATGGCATTTTCCCAACGATATACACGTGATAACACAGGATTCACGGTAATACCCAAAATATCACCAAGTTCTTTCTTTACAACACGAATAATTTCCTGATCATCACGAAATACAATATCTTCTCGACCAACACCTCCGAGATAACATCTAATCAGCGCATGATCACTGGGTGATCGATGAGACCATTTGGTAGATGTCCATGTCGATGCAACCATAGGACGATTCTCAACCCGTGGAATTACAAAACCAAACCCCTGTAATGAGTGCGCATTCGAAAGACTCGTCAGAGGATACGCTAACGAGACCGTTGCGGTGCTGGTGTAAGGAATACCATGCAACTGCTGAGATATCCTGCCATCAATTTGTGCAAGCAAATCCCCCGCTACAAAAGAAGGCGTCGCAAGAACGACAGCATCAAACGTAAACGCCTCCCCACTATCCATTAAAATCTCATATTTAGGGTTCGGCTTAGGCGCTTGCTGGCGAAGAGCACGCACTTTTACTCCTTGCAAAAACTGCATCCTATCTTCTCCATGACATTTCAGCGAATCAACTAAGGCATTTACCATCTCCACAAGACCTCCACGTAATGTCACAAATGTGGTCAGTCTTTTACTTCCTCCCTTGATAGGCTTTCTAGCTTGACGTCGACTTGCCAGCATCCCCTTAATAATACTTCCATACTGTTGTTCAAGTTCTTGGAAACGAGGAAATGTGGCTTTAATACTTAATTGGTCTGCATCACCTGCATAAATTCCAGTCATCAGTGGTTCGATAAGGCGTTCAAATACTTCTGATCCAAATCTTCGTTGGAAAAAGCTTGCCAACGATTCATCTGAAGTTCTAGTAGCTGGCTGGGCAACAAATAAGTCCATTAGAAGTCGTATCTTCCCTCCAACCGAAAGAAGAGGACTTGTCATCAGAGGTAACGCTTTAGATGGTGACAGAGTTATCAAACCTTCAGGAAACTCCCGAAGACGTCCATCGTAGAGTACATAGGTTCCGTGATGTTTCGTGTTAGTGCCCATGAGCTGGTCATCAAGCCCAAGCTCTCTGCATAACCCAATGCCCCATGGCTTGTACGAGAGAAATGAGTCTGGACCGCCTTCGATAATGAAATCATCTACTAATTCTGTTCGAATCTTTCCTCCTAGGTGACAAGTTGCCTCAATCAAGGTGCAAGAAACAGAAAGATCCTGTGAAGCGGTGTTTTTTAATAAGGAATAAGCGGTTGCTAACCCGGCAATACCGCCACCAACAATTGCAACTTTCACGACGGCCGGGCACTCAGCTCATGAACCATGCTAACTACAGCATCAACATGTTCCACTGGAGTTTGAGGCAAAATCCCATGTCCAAGATTAAAAATATGTCCGGGTCGATTCTGAACACGCCGTAAAATATCAGCTACCCTTCTGTGAATTTCAGGAAGTGGCGAAAAAAGTGTTACAGGGTCGAGATTACCCTGAATAGCAACGTTTACCCCAAGACGCTTCCAAGCATCATCAATATGGACTCTCCAATCAACTCCAATAACATCACCACCAGCCTCTTTCATCAATTCAAGCAAGGCAGCAGTCCCGGTTCCAAAATGCACAATTGGTACCGTCTCATTCTGTAAACTAGATATAATATGCTGCACATGAGGAAGAACGTACTCCCGATAATCATCGGGGTTTAGACATCCAACCCAACTATCAAAAAGCTGCACGACTTGAGCACCAGCATGAATTTGGCTCCAGAGATATCTGGAAATAACATTTGATAGCTTTTTCATCAACGCATGCCATGCAGCTGGATCACCATACATCATACCTTTTGTACGAATGTAATTGCGTGAGGATCCTCCCTCAATCATATAGCTAGCCAAGGTAAACGGTGCCCCAGCAAACCCAATGAGTGGAATTGGAGATGGCTGAGATTCAATTGCCTGTCTTGCAAGTCGAATTGCATCCCCAACATAGCGAAGGCTGTCAGCATCGACCTCCTTCAATGCACTCACCCCACTCTTGTCAAGAACCGGATTGTGAATTACTGGTCCTTCTCCAGCAGAAAACTCAAGATCAAGTCCCATTGGCTCAAGAGGAAGCAAGATGTCTGCGAAGATAATGCCTGCGTCAATATCAAACCGTTCAATAGGCTGCAAAGTAACTTGAGCGGCTAACTCAGGAGTTTTACATACGGTTAGAATATCGTGTTTTTCTCTTATTTTTCGATATTCCTGCATGTAACGGCCAGCTTGCCTCATAAACCACACAGGAGTGCAGTCGACTGGTTCACGTCGGCAAGCCTTTAAAAATCTATCGTTGTATTTTTTCACCATAGCCGAGGCATTCTACGGGTGGGGCAAAGAACCTGTCAAACGAAATGGCTAACGAATCTTCCTCACTTAAGCTATACTGCGACGGATGGTTGTGATACTTGGAAACTTTAAGGAAAAAAATATCGAAGGTTGGAAAGAGCGTCAATTTAAGGGCCGCACGGAGTATACGTTTTCCAGGGTAGATGGAAAAGTTTCCCTTATGGCCAAAAGCTCTTCATCTGCATCAGGATTGTACAAAGAAATTGAGATTAATCTTGAAAAAACACCTCACTTGAACTGGGAATGGAGAATTGAAAACACGCTTTCAGGAGTCAATGAATTAGCAAAATCAGGAGACGACTATCCGGCACGTATATACGTCATATTTAAGAACACTGGATTGTTTTCACGTGCTAGAGGACTAACATATGTATGGTCCAACTATCAGGCAATTGACACAGCATGGGAAAGCCCCTACACACGAAACTCCATAATGATTGCTGTTCAATCCAACACTAAGAACATACGGCAGTGGGTAGTTGGTAGGAGAAATATTAGACGCGACTATCAAAAGTACTTTGGTAGGGACATCACGCGTGCTTCAGGCATTGCAATCATGACAGATACGGACAATTCTGGACAATCTGCAACCGCATATTACGGCAATATCTTTCTTTCCGATTAATCTTTACAACAAAAGCTTCTACTAATTTGGTGTGCTAACGGTCGTATCCAAGATCAGACTGATCATAGAAGTCTTCGCCACTGTATCCCTCGTCATCAGAAGAATATGCATCATCAATACTGCTACTACATGAGGCAAAACACTCACTCGCTGCTTCGGTACAATATTCGTCAATTAGCCCGCCTGCATCTTCCGAAGCCATCATGCACGTATTCCACATTGCATCGCAACGAGCATCACAAGAGCCATCTGAACCAAAGCGAGTTACAACCCAAGCTTCACATTGAGCACCACAAGATGAATTGACACACGCAAGATAAGGTTCTTGATAGGGGTCACCTGCACCACAGTTCTCAGGAACACACATCTCGCAAAAGTGATCAGCAGTATGATATGCCCCAGCAAGTCCAAAAAAGGCAAAGAGAAATAGAAGAAGTATTGAAAAAGAAAATACCCGAAACATAATCACGTATACCTTATGAAAACCTAAAAATAAGGACGGCCAGCGTGGCCCCGGCCCCCCCGCCCGGCGAAACAACCCAACAACACAAAAATTTTAAACC
>CAYXED010000002.1:0-319606 GCA_964463965.1 uncultured Nitrospiraceae bacterium
AAACATTTTGATATTAAATCAGTTCAAAGGGAGGGTCGTAGTGGTGATGGATTGGTGCAGTTGAGCTTACGCCCAAAAGGTCAGGGTGAGGATACATTGGGACGACGGATTGTCGTTGATGTTGATCCTCGCAGCTACTATATTCTAGGGTTGGTAATCAATGAAGAAAATGGCAACATAACGACTGTCCAATTCTCAAATATTAGTATAAATTCAGGTATTAATGATTCTGTGTTTGAATGTGATATGCCCGAGGATGTTGAAATCATCCAAGGTTTGCCTTGATATGACCTTTATCTTTTGGTTTACCAGGACGAGGAAAGGATTTCTTGGTAATCTTTAGGCCTACGGTCTCCGAATAGATGGTTCCGAGTTGTAACTGATTTATCTCTTGCTTGCTCAATGTTTATGTCTACTATGTCTACGTAAGTTTGTGTAGGAGATGCCTTGGAAAGTACGTTACCTCTAGGATCGACGATAAGTGAGTTTCCTGTGAAGGTTAAAGTGTTTTCAGTTCCAATGCGGTTTGCTGTTACGATGAATATGCGATTGCTAATTGCGTGGAATGGAATGCCCTGTTGGGCGAGTTTTGGAAGAATCAAGTTTGACGGATGGCAGATGATATCAGCGCCTTTCAATGCAAGTATTTTCCACACCTCTGCGAAAAACCAGTCATAACAAACGAGGAGGCCGAGCGTAGCTTCTTTTCTTTTGAAGATGGGGAGTCCCTCATCTCCAGGATAAAAATAATCCTTTTCATTCATGAAAAGGTGTAGTTTTCTATAGCGACCTATGTATCCTTCCTTCCCTATCAGCACTGCGGAGTTGTAGGTCTTACCTTTACAACGCTCGTTAAATCCTGTCACAACGTCAAAATCATATTTTTGACACTGTGATTGGAGAAAGGAAAGGAATATACTGTTTTCAACAGTTTCTGAGTTATCAAAGGCTGCTTCTTTTGACGGGAAATTGTATCCGGAGTTGCACAGCTCAGGGAGCACTACAAGGTCGGATTTGTCGCATGAAGGAAGCAATGTTTCCAGACGAGACATTGTTTCCTTCAAGTTACAAAGTGCAGGAGAAAACTGAAGATATGCTACTCTCATATGTGTCTAATACTCACTTTATAAAAGCACGTACCCATGTTTATAATCACCCTTAAATCCTTACGGGACAAAAAGACGTAATTGTGACCGAATGCATTCCCCTCAATACTCAGTTCATATCGCAATAGTAGTCCATGATTAGTACTCCAGACAAGTGTACGGCTTATGCCTAGGCCAAAACCAATTCGTGTGTATTTGAGGACGAATCGCACTGAATATCGTCGCTTAGCTTGGTTTCAAAATAATCGAACAAATGAAATATTGTTTGGTCTCCATGGATTCACTGGAGAGTCACCCATCTTACGATATACTTGGCCGGAGCGAAAACTCTTGCCTGGAGAAATTTTCTCTGCAGTGGGTAAGTTTTGTGAGCCTACGAAAGCCGATCTCATGGTTGATCATATTATGTGTCGTGCAGATGGAACCTTGCAAATTCTTACTAAGGACCATAACCATGCAATATTACATGAAAACAAACGTACTGAGGCACATGGTGAAAAAACGAGTGTTTTTCTTGAGTTTGTTCTCAAAACAGATTTTGTGGAGAAATATGCCATAATCGACGATCGGCCTAAGCATCCCTCTGTAAAGGTAGATGTTGTCTCAGGAAAACGTGTTGAGTTTTGTGGGATATTTTCCGGAGTTGATTGTGTTGTAGATTCTATGCTGGAGGCTATGATACCTAACGCCACAAGGCATGGGGAACGTCTAGAGTTAAATTCTAAAACCTTAAAAGGTACGTTAATCGGGAGGATGTCATTGGATTCACATGATACACAGAATGAGGAACGATCTGGAACGATGCTCAGTGTGAAGTTTCCATCCCAAGAAAAAGGGTGGTGTGTAAAGTCTTTTCTTTTTGAATAATTGGGGGAACTCTGACCCTGTGATATGGCTGAAAAACGCGCGTGGGGAAGATCATTCGTTGACATTTTCTCGTTTCGTTTTATATAGTGCCCGGGTTGCCAAGAGCCTCTTTTAGATTCACTTTTACTTCGAACTCATAAAAGGAGAGTGGGGAAAGTTATGCAGCATGACGTTCTAATTGTTGGAGCCGGTTTAGCAGGTATGCGTGCTGCGTATGAGGCACATTCTCAAGGGGCTGATGTTGCCCTGATTACCAAGGTCTACCCAGTCAGGAGTCATTCGAATGCTGCGCAGGGAGGAATTAATGCTGCCCTCACTGATAGGGGAGATGCGTGGGAAGAACATGCTTTTGAAACTGTCAAAGGTAGTGATTACCTTGGGGACCAAGATTCCATTAGTATCCTCTCACAAGATGCCGGACCGGAAATTATCGCTCTTGAAAACATGGGGGTAATTTTTAGTCGTAATGACGATGGGCGTCTTGGAACGCGACGTTTTGGTGGCCAGAAGAAGGCGAGAACGTTTTTTGTATCTGACTTTACTGGACAGGCAATTCTTCATGTATTATTTGAGCAAATTCTTAAGGCAAATGTTCCCACGTATAACGAGTGGTTTGTGACCTCCCTTGTGGTTGAAGATGGCCAATGTTATGGGGTAGTGGCTATGGAAATGGAAACTGGGAATGTACAGTTTATTCAGGCAAAATCTGTAATTATTGCCGCTGGTGGTCTTGGACGTGTATACGAACCATCAACCAATGCACTTATCTGTACTGGGGATGGGATGGGAATTGCATATCAAGCTGGTGCACCGCTGATGGATATGGAAATGGTTCAGTACCATCCTACTACTCTCAAACCGAATGGATTATTGATTAGCGAAGCTGTTCGTGGTGAAGGAGGGCACCTGTATAATTCAAAGGGCGAGCGGTTCATGGAAAAATATGCTCCCAATATGCTTGAGTTAGCGTCTCGGGACGTGGTGTCTAGGTCGGAGCAGACAGAGATTAATGAGGGGCGGGGTATTAACGGGTGTGTCCATCTTGATTGTAGGCATCTTGGAGAAAAATTTATCAAAGAGAGTCTCAGCCAAGTATGGGAAGAGGCTCTTACATTTAATAATATTGATATGACCAAGGAACCGTTGCCAATTAGGCCGGGAATGCATTACCAAATGGGCGGCATCAAGACAGATAATGATGGGCGTTGTTGGGATGTGAGTGGTGGCTGGGGCGGTATTAGAGGACTGTTTGCTGCGGGTGAAGCCGCCTGTGTGAGTGTGCATGGAGGGAATCGTTTGGGCGCAAATTCTCTACTGGATACAGTGGTTTACGGAAAGCGGTCAGGTCAGGCCGCGTCAGCTTTTGCGAAGGAAACGCCATCAAAAGATTTTTCTTCCTCGGTAGCGGCAAGAGATGAAGATATGATCAAGTCTCTGTTAAATCGACAAGATAATAAAGACTCTGTTGCGGCGATTCGTCTTGAAATGGGAACTACTATGAACGAGCATCTTGCCGTGTTTCGTGATCAAAATGGAATGGAGACTGCATTGGCCAAGATTCGTTCTCTGCGCGATAGGTTTAAGGAGGTTCCAATTCGCAGCAAAGGGCGTATTTTTAATACAACTTTGATTAATGCCATGGAGCTTGGGTTTATGCTTGATTGCGCTGAAGCAATTGTTGTGAGTGCGCTTTATAGGAAAGAGAGTCGTGGCGCACACGTACGGTTGGATTTTCGTGATCGTGATGATGAGAATTGGCTAAAACATACGTTGATTTACCGGCAGTTGAGTGGTGATCCTAAAATGGATACTCTCGCGGTCCGGATGACCCAATGGGAACCAAAACCGCGGGTGTATTGATGGAAAAAACAATTAGAGTAAAACGGTTTGACCCGGAGACTGAAAACCCTACGGCTTACCACCAAGACTTCAAGGTTGAAGTTGAGGAGACGAGTAGTGTTCTTGACGCTCTGATTACTATCCGTGAGTCTATTGACGAGTCCCTCGCAGTTCGATGTTCCTGTCGGGGTGCTATTTGCGGCTCATGTGGTCTTAGGGTAAATGGACAAGCAACGCTTGCGTGCAAGACAAAAATTAACGATCTGCGTGGAGTTGATGGAACGATTACCGTTGAACCCATGGGGAACATGACGGTTGTAAAGGATCTCGTAACCGTCATGAGGCCTTTCTGGGAGAAGATTAGGCAGGTGACTCCATGGCTCCAGACCACGGGGGACGCTCCCACAGCAGAGTATCTTGCCCCTCCAGAAACGATGACACATCTCAATGGTGTGATGGGCTGTATTATGTGTGGGGTTTGTGTTTCAGATTGTACTGCTCTTGAGGTTGATCCTACATTTGTGGGGCCTGCAGCTTTGGCCAAGGCATATCGTTTTGTTGCTGACCCTCGTGATGCGGGGTATAACCAGCGACTTGAGGCTTTAAACGAACCCACAGGGATGTGGGAGTGTACGAGATGCATGGCTTGTGTAGAAGTTTGTCCAAAAGGGGTTGCTCCGATGGATCGTATTATGGCACTGCGTTCCAAAGGGATGAATGCTGGGTTGACTGATACATATGGTGCTCGGCACTCAATGGGCTTCATTGATGTTGTTAGAGATAAGGGTATGTTGGATGAGTTTATGTTGACAGTGAAAACTATGGGAATCTTCAATATCAGAAAATTTATAGGCCTACTTCCTGTTGCCATACGGTCATTGTTTCACGGAAAGCTTCCAAAGCCTGGGCCACTCCACAAGCCGATTCCTGGGATACACAACATACGACGAATTGTTGAGACTACGGAGAAGATGAAATGAAATATGCCTTTTATCCAGGTTGTGTATCGAAAGGAGCATGCCCAGAGCTTTATCAGTCTGTCATGGCAGTCTATCCTAAATTGGGAATAACTCTTGAAGAAATGACAGAAGCGGCTTGTACTGGAGCTGGTTGCTTGCAGGAGAAGGATCAACGTCTTGGCGATACTTTGAATGCAAGAACTTTAGCAATGGCTGAACACAAAGGTCTTCCCATCATGACTATTTGTAGTACTTGTCAGGGCGTATTTGCTCAGGCTAACAAGCGTCTGAAGGATGATCCAGAGTACTTGGAAGAAATTAACAAAACTCTAGCGCCTGAAGGCCTCAATTATAAGGGGACCACTGTCGTAAAGCATTTTCTTTGGGTTCTTCTTGAGGACTTGGGGGAGCAGGCGTGGAAAGATAAGGTTGTTCGACCATTAAAAACTCTTCGTGCGGCTCCATTTTATGGATGTTATATGCAACGGCCTTCTGAGGCATTAGGGTTTTCAGAACACCCTGATCGCCAAACATCGCTTGAGCGAGTTATAGAAGCTACTGGCGCTGAGGTAGTTGATTTTTCTGGGAAGGATCGTTGTTGTGGACTTCCTATTCTTACTATTAACGAGCCAAACTCTATGGCTATGGTACATAAACACACCACTGATGCTAAAACTATTGGTGCAGATGTTATGGTGACTCCCTGCCCTCTATGCCACTTAAATCTTGATGGTTTGCAACCTACTGCAGCCAGTCGACATGATGCGGAAATTGATCTTCCTATCCTCCATTTTCCACAACTACTTGGTTTGGCAATGGGACTTGACTCAAAAGCGTTGGGGCTCAAGAGAAATATTATTTCTCCCAAGGCAGCATTACATAAAGTAGGCGTTCCGCTGTAGAGAGTGTTTTGACCCTAACAAGGGTGACTGTAGCAGGTGAGGTTTCCTAACTGAGTGATTTTTTAGCAGCTTGGACTACCTTCTCAGTAGTGAGACCGAAATTTTCCATATTGGTTTGACCAGGAGCTGAAGCACCAAAAGTATCAATCCCGATAGCAACTCCATTATCCCCAATCCAGCGGCTCCATCCAAATGTAATTCCCGCCTCGATGGATATCCTCGCTTTTATGGATTTTGGGAGAATCAACTCTTTATATTCGTCACTTTGTTCCTGGAATGCTTCCCAGCAGGGCATAGATACTACGCGTATATTAATTCCTTCCTTTAGTAAGGCTTGCTGCGCTTCTATGGCAATGTGAACTTCAGAGCCAGTGCCAATAATGATAGCCTCGGGAGCATTATCTTTAGCTTCTGAGATAATGTAAGCTCCCAAGGCAACACGGTTTTCTTTATCATTGGGCCGATCGAGTACTGGAAGACCTTGGCGACTTAAGACTAATCCTACTGGCCCTTTTTTTCTGCTTATTGCAAGTTGCCATGCTTCTGCTGTTTCATTTCCATCACATGGGCGAACGATCATAAGGCCTGGAATTGCACGAAGGGACATTAAATGTTCAACTGGCTGGTGTGTTGGGCCATCCTCCCCTAAACCAATGGAATCGTGGGTCCATACCATGATTACTGATAATTGGTCCAGCGCGGCAATTCTAATCGATGGCCTCATATAATCAGAAAAACAAAAGAATGTTGAAACAAAAGATCGTATGCCTTCGTGGTATGCCATACCATTTGCAATTGCACCCATAGCGTGTTCTCGCACGCCATAGTGAATATTCCTTCCCTCTCCAGTTTGCCCGTTAAAATTACCTTCTTCCTTTAGTGTAGTATTTGTTGAGGTTGAGAGGTCTGCGTCGCCACCAAGCATCCAAGGTATTTTCCCCGCTATTGCATTAAGGGCTTTTCCAGACGCTTTTCGTGTTGCTAGTTTTTCACCTACATTCCAAGATGGAAGATCATTGTCCCATCCCGAAGGGAGTGTTCCCGCCATAGCCATTGCCCAATCTTCTGAAAGTTTAGGGTGTTTAGTTGTGAAGTGGTGGAATTTTTTTTCCCATTCTTCTTGCAAGACTTTGCCTTTTTTGAGCACAGTTTGAAAATTCAACTTCGCTTCTTCTGGAACAAAAAATGATTTTTCGTGATCCCATCCAAGCGCTTTCTTTGCAAGAGCAATTTCATCTTCTCCCAATGGACTTCCATGGGCACTGGATGTGCCTTGTTTGTTAGGGGCACCATAGCCAATTGTGGTTTTAATGATTATTAGAGAAGGAAACTCTGTATCTAATTTTGCGTTTGTAATTGCGACATCAATTTCTTCGAGATTGGTATCCCCGTTATCAACATGAAAAACTTTCCATCCGTAAGCCTCATAGCGTTTTGAGACGTCTTCTGTTGAGAAGGCTAAAGATGTTGGCCCGTCTAGGGAAATATCATTTGAATCGTATAGATAAATCAGTTTTCCTAGTTTCAGATGCCCGGCTAGAGAACAGGCTTCTGCTGAGATGCCCTCCATAAGGTCGCCATCGGAAACTAATGCGTAGGTATGGTGGTCAACAATGGTGTGCCCAGGTTTGTTAAATTTATGGGCAAGATAACGTTCTGCGATTGCCATACCAACTGCATTTGCCGTTCCTTGTCCTAAAGGGCCGGTCGTTGCCTCAATTCCTGGCGTAAGTGATTTTTCAGGGTGACCCGGTGTCTGGCTTTGCCATTGCCTAAAATGAAGTAAATCATTCATTGTCATTTCATACCCATAGAGATGAAGCAAGCAGTAGAGGAGCATGCTCCCGTGTCCTGCGGACAATACAAATCGATCACGGTCTGGCCAAGTAGGATCTTTCGGGTTGTGACGGAGATGCTTTTGCCACAGTATATATGCCATGGGGGCTGCGCCCATTGGTAGTCCTGGGTGCCCGGAATTGGCTTTCTGGATTGCATCTATTGCCAGCGTTCGAATGGTATTGATGCTTAATTGATCCACTGTGATGTTCATGTTGGTCACAACATCCTCCTTAGATTGTTTCAGAATCACCGACATAGTAGCATCGGCAGATATTCCAGCATAGTAACATTTTCTTTCTCTGTCCTCTGGCAAGCCTTGCCACATTTCTTTCGTTGACTTTAGGGATTAGCCCATCCTATCATCGCGCAGACAAGCAGTATTGCCTACTAGCAGTTGTTAGGTTTTTCCAAAAATATATGGAAGTTTGAGCTGTTGATGCTGTGTCAAGTGAAACTAGATATTCTAGCGGTACTACATTTAGGAGGAACAGAATGCCATTGCGCTCAATTTTGACCGCCACCATTATGCTGAGTTTGTTTTTATTTTCTGGGCCTATTGTGCAGGCAGATGAAACAAAGAAGCAATATAAGCTAAAAATTGCAACTCTAGCCCCTGAAGGCTCTTCGTGGATGAAGCGTTTCCATGAAGCCAGCCGAGCTATAGAAAAAAGGTCAGACGGAAGACTGAAAATGAAAATTTATGCAGGTGGAATTATGGGGGATGAGCCAGATGTCATCCGAAAAATTCGGATTGGACAGCTTCAAGGCGCAGCTGTCACGGGCATCGGATTGGGGATTATCCAGTCAGCTGTTAGAGTTCTCGATCTCCCATTTCTTTTCAAGAGCTATGATGAGCTCGATTATATTCGAAAAATTCTTAATGAAGAGTTTGAAAAAAAGTTTGAAGAGAAAGGTTATATTCTTCTTGGATGGGGGGACGTTGGTTGGATACATGTATTTTCAAATCAACCTGTAACAACAAAAGATGAATTGCTTGCAACAAAACTGTGGGCCTGGGTTGATGATCCTTTAGCTCATAGCATGTTTAAAGAGATAGGGGTTAAAGGTATTCCGCTATCTTTGCCCGCGGTCCTTCCACACCTTCAGACAGGTTTGATTGATGCTGCTTATGGATCTCCGCTATCTACCCTAGCATTACAATGGTATACAAATGTTAAATATATGTCTGACCTCCCAATTACCATGGCTAATGCGGCTGTCGTGGTATCAAAAAAGAGCTTTGATTCTCTCCCTAAAGATCTTCAAGTTATATTAAAAGACGAAGGTAAAAAGATGGAAAGAAAGTTGATTGATCAGGTGCGGCTTGATAACGAGGAGTCCTTGAGAGTGCTAAAAAAATATGGAATTCAAGTTACGCATACCCAAGCAGAGTTTTTTGAGGAAATGAAACGCGCTTCTTATGCCGTATGGACAGAACTTGAAGGAACTCTCTACTCTCCGGAGCTTCTTGCAGAAATACAATCATTGCTCAAAGCACGTCGAACTGCAGCTCTAGAGTCTTCACAACCGTAAAGCATGCTCTCAAAATTGACACGTGCTCTCTCTCTTGTAGATCGTGGGCTTGCGAAGTTTGAGGAAGTTCTTCTATTCGCACTCATGATGGCGTTACTTCTTATCGCTGTTGGGCAGGTAATACAACGAAATATTACTAATTCAGCTCCTATGTGGGTTGATCTAATTCTTCGACACATGACTTTTGCTATTGGTTTGCTTGGAGCTTCATTAGCAACTCACGCAGATAAACAAATTCATATTGATGTCATTCAAAGATTTCTCGGAGAATGTTCTAGATTAATTGTTCGTCTTGTTGTTGGTTTTGCCACAATTATACTTTCCCTTGTAATTCTTCACGCTTCATGGGGCACGTACATCATGGAGAGAGAATTCCCACAAAACTTGTTTTTGGGTCTGACGAGTGCAGACAGTTTGTTAGTAATTCCATTAACTTTTGGGCTTATTGTTACTCATCTCTTCCTAAGATGGTTGTTTGACTTGAGTGCTCTTGTCACCTTACTTGGAAAAAAGTAGATTGGTTTAGCCAGTGACGTTTGTCTTGATATGCCTCATTATTATTATTTTAGGCCTCCTCGGGGCACCTCTTTTTGCCGTTCTTGGCGCTTTTGCACTTGTAGGGTTCTATACACAGGGAACCGACTTTGCCGTTATCGGTATTGAGTTTTATAAACTAACACAACAGCACATTCTCATTACCATTCCACTTTTTACCTTTGCGGGTTATTTGATGGCAGAAGCTCGGACTGCTGATAGGCTTGTGAGAGTTGCTAGAGTTGCTGTGGGGTGGTTGCCGGGAGGTTTGGCGGTTGTTGCATTGCTAACCTGTGCATTTTTTGGGACGTTCACGGGGGTATCAGGGGTCGCAATTATAGCTATTGGAGGGTTGTTGTTTCCAGTTTTGATCAAGGAACTATATCCAGAAAAATTTAGTCTCGGGTTGGTTACATCAAGTGCAAAAATTGGATTGTTATTTCCCCCGAGTATTCCTCTTATTCTCTATGGCATTGTCTATGCTCTGGCGGTGCAGAGTACACCTCAAGCTGCAGCTATGGGAGCCTTTGATATTGGTACATTCTTTCTCGCTGGATTGGTTCCTGGCCTCTTTATTATGTTAGTTGTTGGGGGATATTGCATGTATGTAGGGAACAGAGAAAATATCCAGAGACTTCCATTTCAAGGGAAAGAACTACTATCAGCTATATGGGATGCAAAATGGGAGGTTCCAATCCCTTTTGTACTGTTGGGTCTGATCTATGGAGGTATCATCACGATTGGAGAAGCAGCAGCAGTAACTGCTTTGTATGTTTTGGTTATTGAGGTTTGGGTCTATCGTGATCTCAAGCTGTTTCGTGATGTTCCTAGAATTGTTCGTGATAGCACGATACTTGTAGGAGCAATATTTCTCATTCTTGCAATATCAATGAGCTTGACCGCATTTTTTGTTGAGGCAGAAATACCACAAAAAACCTTTGAGATTATGAAGGAGTATATTCAGTCTCCCTTAGCCTTTCTTTTAGTTCTGAATATTTTTCTTCTCATTGTTGGAGCGGTAATGGATATTTTTTCTGCAATCATTGTAGTACTCCCATTGATTGCAGGAATTGCCATGCAGTTTGGTGTTAACCCTTATCACCTGGGCATAATATTTCTGGTCAATCTCGAAATAGGATATCTTACGCCACCCGTGGGCATGAACTTGTTCATTGCTAGTTTGCGTTTTGATAAATCAGTCGTAACACTTTATTGGGCGGTGCTTCCATTCATTGCTTTATTGATATTTTGTTTGCTTGTTATTACCTATATCCCTTCACTAACAATTGGGTCGCTTGAATTTATACTGGATCTTCTAGGGCGAGAATCTCGATCAACGATTCCCCGTTAGTTAATGTAAAAGTGGATATCGCAGCTGATCCAACAAAGTATTTTAAGGTTTCAATTTTTTTAGAAACACGGCGTAGTGTAGGTTTTTCGAGAGGAAAATCTTAAAAAATACTCAAATCCTCTTTACATTCTTCGTTACTTCTCTTACTCTCTTGGCGTTGTTGGTAAACTAGTGTGTATAATCCATCGCTCGATATGAAAAGAGGGTTATTATGCCGCCGCTGAAGGTATTTGGAATGGCCGCCACCATTATTTTGTTGGGGGGCCTTGCGTCGTATTTTGGGCTTGCTCATGGGTGTAGTAAGCAGACTACGCCAGGTATTATTGCTGGGACCATAGTAGTTGATCCTGGGTTACTCGATAAAGTCAATCCATCGGCAACTCTGTTTATTATTGCCAGACAGGCAGATGCGCCCTTTGGACCACCACTTGCAGTTCAGCGCATTCAAAGCCCAGAGTTTCCATTTTCATACTCGTTGTCTGGAGATGATGTAATGCGTCCTGGAACGCCTTTTCAAGGGAAGGTTAATCTAAAGGTTAAGCTTGATTCTGATGGGACGGTAGGTGCACAGCCTGGTGATCTTGAAGGAGAATACGGTAAAAACCCTGTCACAGTTGGTCAAAAAGACGAAGTAAATATAACTCTGGATGTTCTGAAGTAGCAGGCTAGAATTTCTATGCCGTGTCCATTCCAATAGCTAAAGGCACTTTTGTGTTCCACTCAAGATAGTCTCTCCAACTTTCTGGAGCATCTCGGATATCTGATGTTACGGCTACCACTTCTGCCCAGCGTGGTCTAACTGGTTTTTTGAGCAGACGCATTCCTGCTTCTTTTGGAGTTCTTCCGCTTTTTCGACTGTTACACCTCCAACAAGCAGTCACAATGTTTTCCCACGTCTTTCGTCCTCCGCGGGAGATTGGAAGAATGTGATCAAAGGTTAATTCCGAGGGCCTGAATACTTTTGCACAATACTGACACGAGTATCCGTCTCGTGTGAAAATATTTACGCGAGAAAACTTCACGGTTCTGTGTTTTTCACGGAGACGGATCATGGAATGTAGTCGAATGACTGATGGGAGAGGCATAGAGCTTGATGCGCCACGAATTTTCCGTTCATGAACCTCTAGGACCTCTACCTTCTCACGCCATAGAAGTGTTATGGCTTTCTGCCAATGAAGAACCCTCAGTGGCTCATAAGATGCATTTAGGAGAAGAGTGCTTTCCATGGGCTGCTCATTTTGAAGAGAGAATGTTAGCAGGGAAACCTTCCTGCATATAACAGTAATATCCTGAAAAATCAAGATTTTGAGACGCTGTGGGTAGTAACTGAATTACCTTCTAATACCTATTAATAGGCGTTTTTATTAACAAAGCCTTTTATCATCGTCAGTGCAATAATTTTTAGGTCTAGCCAAGGTGTCCAATGTTCTATGTAGTAGAGGTCGTATTCGACACGTTTTTCTAGAGATGTTTGGCCTCGCCAACCATGAACTTGTGCCCAGCCAGTCATGCCAGCTTTCATTTTTTGACGCAAGATATATGTCGGAATACCAGCCCTACATTGCTCGATAAGTTCCGGTCGTTCCGGACGAGGCCCAACTAAGCTCATTTCACCCTTTAAGACGTTAAAACATTGAGGGAGCTCATCAAGGCTAGTTCGGCGCAATATTTTTCCTATTGACGTACGCCTGTTATCATCAGTTTTAGCCCAGACTGCTCCCGTTTTTTGTTCAGCATCTACGCGCATAGAGCGAAATTTCAGCATGGAAAATGACCTTCCGTCTAAACCCATTCTGGTCTGACGGTAAAATATTGGACCAGGAGAAGTTAGGCGAATTGCTAGAGCGATGGCGATCATTAGTGGTGACGCAAGAGCGAGAGCGAATGTACAAAGCGTTATATCCATTCCACGTTTGATGATAAGGCTCCATCCATATAAAGGAGAGGCTTGTAGAGTTACAATTGGGAGACCATCAAATATTTCAGCTTCACTTCTGAGTATCATGTACTGTGAAACATCTGGAATGATTCGAATATCAACAGGGTATATGGAGAGTGTTTCCATAATTCTATCGACTTCGCCTTGAGTATCAGAAGGTATAGCTAAATATACTTGGTCAATGGAGTTTTTTTCCAGTATGCTGGAGAGCATTCCATAAGTTCCAACAATTTCTACACCATGAACTAACTGGCCAACCTTTTGTGGTTGTCGTGTCAAGCAGCCTATTATGTTCATTCCTAATTCTGGGTGATTTTTAAACCTACTTATCACCTCTTTTGCGAGGGCTCCTGCTCCAATAACGAGGACATACCTCAGATTGTAATTTCTTCTTCGAAGAAACCTGAGAACTTCCCGGTAGGTCCAACGCAAAACACATAGTAGGGTAATATTTAGGCCCCAGAAGTATATGAAGACTAGTCTGGAAAATTCGATGTCTCTAATAAAAAATGATAATGCAGCAAGAGCAAGCACAGATGCTGTGTTTGCCTTGACCATATCCCATACTTCTGATAGACGAGATGAAATTCGACGAGGTCTATAAAGGTCAAAAGAAAAAAATGAAAATGTCCATATTAAGTATATAGGTATCAGAAGGAGCAAATAATCAGTAAGAGCTGGGATGCCTTTTGTGACAGGGATTAATTCAATAGTGAATCGAAGAAAATAAGATGCTAGCCATGCAATTGTTATTGTCGCAAGGTCAAGAAACAACAAGATGCTTTTAAAAAAATTTGCGTGTCTCTTTAACATTTCTGATCTCGCTTAAAGTCTTCATAGCACTGGTGAATTATTTTTTTTATGCAGACTTGGAATACTGAGGAGCTAAAGCGTTGGGCGTGTTTTCCAATTTCATTATGGTTAAATGATGATTCGTTATCTTCAAAAACTTTAATTGCATTGGATAGACTTGATATTGATTGATTTGGAAATAAAACACCAGTTGGCCATTGTCCGCTTGATGTCTTGTCTTCCAGCGATATGACAGTTTCTATAGCGCCACCCGCTTGATAGGCAATTACAGCTTTTCCTGCTGCCATAGCTTCTACAGGGACAATGCCGAAGTCTTCTAGTCCTGGGAAGATCAATGCACGGCAGTCTTGATAATGCTTCCAAACGACTTCATCTGGTTGCCAACTCTTAAATTGAATGGTTGGACCGGCCATTTTTTTTAGCAGTGCCTCATCAGGTCCAGATCCTATAATAACAAGAGGCTTTTTAAGTTCTGTAAATGTTTGGATAGCTAAATCAAGTCTTTTGTAAGGCACTAATGCAGTTACCATAAGATAAAATCCTTGGTGATTATTTGATGGAGTTATTTTATCAACCTCAACTGGAGGATAAACTACTTGTGATTCTTTTTTGTATATTTTCTTAATTTGATCAGAGATGTGTAAAGAATTTGCAATCCAATAGTTGACACTTTTGCTCGACTCAATATCCCAACGACGTAGTGGTGGGATACATAGTTTCATTCCAGTTCTGGACAGCCAATTTTTTTGTGCAGATAAGTAAGTATCGTAAAGTTCCCAAGCGTACCTCATAGGCGTATGGATATACGCTATGTGACATGTGCGATTACTATGCTGCACCCCCTTTGCGACACAATGGCTGGAGCTAACTATGAGGTCGTAATCAGACAAATCAAATTGCTCTATCGCAAAAGGAAATAGAGGAAGAAAATATCTATATGCTTTGTTTGCGTACGGAATTTTTTGAAGAAATGATGTTTTTATGTTTAGTTTTTCAATGTTTGGGGAAACACTTCCGGGGGTGTGAAAAAGTGTAAAAACATCTGCATTCGGAAAAATTTCGCAAAGGTTTTGAAAAACGCGTTCTCCACCTCTCATCCCGGTAAGCCAGTCATGAACGAGTGCAATTTTCATGTAATAGTATTCCAGAGTGATAGGACGTTTAAAATTTTTGAATCATCCTTCCTTATTTTCTAAATTTATTTCTATGAGAAATTTTACGCAAGGTTTCAAGAAAATACTTTCCTGTTATACGCGTATTGTACTTTGTATTAACTAAACTATGTGCGGCGTCAATCATGTCGTGTGTTTGTTCAGGGAAACTAAAGATTTTATTTATACATTCAGAAAAATCAGATGGAGTATTAGCTAGCAAAAAGTGTTTTGTGGCAGTTGCTTCCAATCCTTCAACTGCCTTGGTGGTTGCAATAAGAGGGCGTCGTGCTGCCCAGGCTTCTAAAACCTTAAACCGCGTGCCACTGCCGTTGAGAATAGGTGCAAGGATAATTGATGAATCTTCTATATATGGACGTATGTCAGGGACATAACCTGTAAAAGTTACCCCTTTCCGGGTTGGTTTTTTCCAATGGTGGTCATCTTTTCCTACGACCAAAAGTTCACAGTCGGGATGTATTTTTTGGACATTTGGGAGGACGCGATGTACCAAAAAATTTATTGCAGTTTTATTTGGTGGATAATCTAGCCCTCCGCAGAATAGAAGTTTTCTTTTTGATTGAGTGCTTTTGCGTACTAAAGTATAGAACTCGACATCAATACTGTTTGGAATGACTGAAATATTGGAGCTTTTTGAAAAAACTTCTGAACCGTAAAGAATTTTGTTGATACGCTCTCTGTCATGCTCTGATGTTGTAAAAAGGTGATCAAACTTTGGAAGCCATTGCATCTCTTGTAAGCTGGCAAACCGTGAAAACATTTTATTGAGGTATGAACGAGAAAAGTTATCAGAATATATAGAAAACTCCTTCTTAAGATCTGACTCTATGTTATGTAGATCGAGAATCATTATCCCTGATGGGTTTAGCATAGGTTGTAGAAGAGAGTGATAATTTGCAATCCAAGAATGTTCAAGAATTATCAGATCATAAGAACGTTCGGCGAGAGTGCTAACAACCTCTTGCATCACTTTATTATTAACATATACATCTGCCCTAGGGCTCAATTTATGTCGAATGCAGTAGGCAGTTCTAAGGAGCTGGGAAAGAAGGTCCTTTTTTGGAAATTTGGCCGGAATAGAATCAATTTGACGACAAAAATTTTTCAGTGAGGGATACCCACATGGTATCTGATGTGAAGGGCTACTTAGTGTAAGTAAATCCACTGTGTAGTTCGTTTGGAGTGTTGTAATAAGGTGATAGACGCGTAACAGACCCCCTTCGCTTGGAGGGTAGGGATAATCAGGTGAAATAATTAGGGAGGTAGGCTTCATAAATTCATGTACTTAAATATCTGATAATCTTAACATCTGACTAAAATTAACAGCTGATAATATCATATGGTCAAAATGGCGTGTATTAGATATGTAGGGCAGAGATTAGGACTACAATTTGTTGTCACCGCACTTTGTCAGTTATAACAGTGATTTGAGTAATTCAAATGTGAGCTTTGCGCTCTTATCCCACGAAAAGTTTCTCACATTACTTTGCCCTTTTATCGAAAGGCTTGCCCGAAGGGATTCATCGTGAATAAGTGTAAGCAGGGCCGATGAAATTTCTTCTTCGCAGTAGGGATCTACAGAAATTGCACTGCCTCTGGTGACTTCAGGTAGTGCACTTGAATTGCTAGTTACAACTGGTGTGCCACTTGCCATAGCTTCGAGAACGGGCAGCCCAAATCCTTCATACATGCTTAGATAGAGAAAAATAATAGCACCTGCATACAATGGGCTTAGTAATTTTTCAGGTACCCGCCCCATTATGTGAACACGTTCTGGAATGCCTTGTAGTTTAATTTCGCGAAATATATCTGAAGTCTGAAGTCCTCCACCAAGTAATACAAGCCATAAATCTTCAGGAACATGATTTTGTATGGTCCTCCATGCTAATAGCTGTCGCTCAAGGTTTTTCCGTTTCTCTAAGGAACCAATGGCAAGTAGATAATTTTTTGATGGTATAGAAAGCTGTTTTCGCATATTTTCAATTACAGAAGAATCTTGAGAAGTAAAGCTGTTATCAACGCCATTGTATATGACCGAAATTCGTTTTTCTTCTACGGCATATCGTTCTATCAAACGCTGTTTTGTGAAATTTGAGATCGTAATGATATGGGCAACTCGATTTACAAGTTTTGGGAGAAGAAATTGATACCAATTTGCAAATTGATAACTAAACCACTCTGGATGATCTATGGTAGATAGATCATGGATCGTGATAACTTGGTTTTTCACGGAAAGGGGTCCTGTATTGGCTGGACTCCACAGGATTTTGTGATGAGCGTGTAAGGGTAGCATGCATTGTTCCCACAGATGTCCGGTTATTCCAGACAATGGGCGTGATGGTGATATTTTATCCACATTCTCTGGGGCTCGATGCAGTAGGGCTTGAGTATAGCGTTGTACTCCAGTTAGTGGTGCATTGATATTGCGTGTATTACATATTATTTTTGATGACATAGTTACTCGCAATGATTCTGTTGAATGAGTCCACTATATGGCTGTAGACTGTGGTATTTTCCGGTATCATACTACCAGTGACGATAATGTGGAAAATAAAATATGCCTCTATCGAGTGTTGTTACATGTAATGCAATATTAACCTTATACGCCTAAATGTCTAATTGACTCAAATTGGGGGCATTGCTATGCTCGACTCTGTGTACAGTCCGCTTTCTTTATCCTTCGCTTGAGGTCGCTATGGACCATGATTTAAATGCCCTGAAGTTGCTTCTCCCTATTGCTGGCCACAACAGCGGTGGAAAAGTTGATTTAGATGATCTTATTGCTGCAACTCATTCCGCTTTTCATTCGACCAGGGTTGTTCCACAAGATTCTAGTATCTCACTTAAGGGTGTCTTATGTCGTGTGTTGGGGACACGTTTTTTTAAAGCTATAGAAAAAAAATTACCCCAACATCCTAAGACGACAGCCCTTGCTGACTATCAAGAGATTTCTTTAAATGGACTTTCATCATTTGTTGATATTTGTGGAAAGAATATATTGGAGGTGGGAAGTGACGAGGAAGGCAATGTTCTTTTTGCTTTAGAACAACGAGGGGTAAAATTTGCCTTAGGTATTGATGTATGGAGAAAGAAGGACTGGTTTCGCGTACTTTCTGGAAAATTGGTACAAGCACATGGAGATGTGTTGTCACTCCCATATCTTGATAATAGCTTTGATGTGTTACTGAATATTGCAACATTTGAACATATTCACAACCTTGACATAATCATTCATGAAATGAATCGTTTGTTAAAACCTGGTGGAATAATGTATGCCCAATTTGGGCCTCTTTGGTCATGTGGGGTTGGGCATCACATTTGGTGTCATCTTGATGATAGAATTTTTAGATTTAATGATCCTGCACATAATCCACTCGATGATTTTGATCATCTTTTATATGATCGAAGAGAATTAGCCCAGAAACTATCTTTGTCTTGGGACGAGAGAACAGTTGAACACTTAGTCAAGGCTGTTTTTGATCATTCTCATATAAATCGTAAATTTCATCATGAAATCTGCGACTATATGGAAAGGTCACCCATGAAAATTTTACACATGGAAAAAAGCTGGGATATTCCTGTTCCATCTGAAATTGAACATCGACTCAAAGATAGACACGGGGATAGGTCTGATTTTAGCTGTGCAGGTATGCAGATTGTTTTGCAAAAAGGAGCTACCTGATGAACAACCTTAAGCCTACTCACGTATTCTTCGTAGTCCACGGGCTTTTCCCTATTAACGGCCACCCTGTTTCAGGCAACGGTGTTCGGGCATGGGGACTGCTCCAAGGATTAATGAACAATGGATGTCGTATAACTTATGCTACACCCATTGATGTAATACGTGATGGATGGGAGCAATATGCTACTGAGGGCCTTGAAGTTGTATTTTTTGATGACGCTTCCGAGCTAAATTCTCTTATTGAGTGTTTTCAACCTGATGTTATTGTAGGTATTAACTGGGAACTTGTTGATCTTATTTCTGAGAAAGTATCGATACCTCTTGTTTTAGATTTAACTGCCCCTCGGTTGCTTGAAATTGAATTTGAAAACCCAACACATGTAATGAATGACTCCGAAATATTTAGATATTTAAATGTAGTATCTCGCGGAGACTATTTTCTTTGTAGTACTGAAAAACAGAAAGCCTTTTATCACTCATGGATGCTGTTAAGTGGCATACGAGCATCTGATGATCCTATAGAGATTATTCCGGTGTCAGCAAACCCTCAAATGCCAACACGTGTTTTAGCCACATCAATACTGCCAACCTTTGTATATGGGGGTGTGTTTTGGCCATGGCAACGTGCAACTAGTTACCTAAATCGTGTTTTGGCTGTTTTGGAAAAGGCCGGAAAGGGACAATTGTTAGTTATTGGAGGCTCTTATCCGTTGGCTTCTGACACTGACAGCACATATCAATTTACCGACACGTTGGCTGACAGTCAGTATTTAACTGTTAAGCCACTTCTTCCATACGACGAAATGGAAAGGGAATTTTGTGGTGCGCACGTTGCCATAGACCTTTCAGAACGAAACTCTGAGCGTGAACTTAGTTTTTCTTATCGTATTATTGAATATCTCCGTTGTGGAGTTCCTGTCATTTGTAATCACTATCTGTCAATTGCAGCAGAGATTAAGGCTTATGAAGCTGGGTGGGTCATCAACACTGAAGATAATCCTGCTGAGGTTGAAAAGTTGATTCAAGATATTCTAAGCAACCCAGCTCAGATTGAGACTCGTAGTGAGAATGCTCGACGTCTGGTTTATGAATTATATAATTGGGATGTGACAACTGTACCTCTCTACCAATATTGTGCCAAACCGAAAAAAATTGACCGGCAGAAAAATATCATGAGCGCAGTTTTTTCACGCCAAACGAAACTTGAGAACCAGCTTGCTGATCAAGCAGATACGTTGGAAAAACAAACTGATCGGATCGAAGAATTAGCACAGCACAACAGAGATCACCTTGATCACCTTATAGCTATAACTAAACAGCTTAGCCGTATTGAGGAGCAGTACCAGACAAATCATGTAGATAATCAAGTAAAAATTCAACAGTTGGTTTATGCTCAGCAGCATGTCGATCACCGGTTATCAGTACTGGCTAACCGAGGTGTTCTTCGATGGATATGGAGAATTCCTGAAAGAATTTACCGTGTTTTGATCAAACCACTCTTTTCAAGAAGAAATGAGAAAAATATTGCAATTATTACACGCGGAGATATTTTTCCTGTTCACCATGGTGCGGCAGTAAGAATTATTGAGTCTGCACGGGCACTATCACACCATTGTGATCAAGTCTTTATTATTACTACGGACCGTACTAAATACTATGCATTTTTTGAAGGTGAGATGTATGAAAAGTATTACCCACAGTTTCTTAGTATATTTCCATTACCACTTAATCCCTTGATCCAATATTTTTTGCAACATAGAGGAGTACCGCGCAATGAATGCTACCTTTTCTATCCACTCTATGATTTGAATATGTGGGTAAGAACGCTATTTGTTGCGTATCAACATCGCATTGAACTTTACCAAGCTGAATTTCCTGCTTTTCTTCGTCCTGCGGTAATTGCAAAGTGGGTTTTTGGAGGAAAGACATCGCTGGTTGAGCATAACGTTGAGTTTTCAAGAATTGATGAAACAGAGGGTCTTCTAGCAAAAGGGAAACAGTTTCTTAGGGCTATAGAGGTACGTCTTTGCAATCAAGCTGATCATGTTGTTGCTGTTTCTTTGATTGATCAGAAGGCACTTGTGGCTGCGGGTGTGAAGCCAGAAAAAATTTCTGTAATCCCACATGGTGTTGATCTAAAATCATTTTCCGATGCAGTGCCTGCTGTTGTAAAAATAAATGATAATGGTACTTCTGAGGCATCTGTCTTGGTGTATCATGGGCCATATTCATATGCCCCAAATTTGCAGGCAGTGACTGCTTTGGGTAGGGTCATTATTCCATCACTTCAGAATCGTGGGCATCATACGGTTTGTCTTGCTATAGGAGATAGTCCGCCAGGAAAATCTCCTCACCAATCAGTTACTTTTGTAGGGCCTGTTGACAATATCGGTTCATATCTTAAACGTGGGGATATTGCCGTTGTGCCACTCACCGCTGGGGGAGGGACGCGGATGAAAGTGCTTGATTATTTTGCAGCACGTGTTCCAGTAGTAGCGACTTCAAAAGCAGTTGAAGGTCTTCCCGTTGAAGATGGAAAACATTTAATTGTAGTTGATGATATCGAGGAGATGATAGATCCCATTATAGAGTTGATTAGCAATCCGGAGCGACGTCGCATATTAACAGACAATGCATTTTCTCTCGTTGAACAGTTAGATTGGTCAATGATTGGCGCACACTATATGAAGGTCTACAACTTTTCATGGTGGAGGGGGAATCACGATCTATAATTATGTGAACAGGTTTTTTAACTAGGTTTAAAATAGTATTTTTATCTAGATAATTAAGGTGGGGTTTTCAGAGTTTTGAGGCTAACCTCATGAAGTTGGGCGTTGCTAACAGAGGATGGAGCATCAGTTAGCGGGCAGCTTGCGGACTGTGTCTTTGGAAATGCTAGTACATCGCGTATTGATTTTGATTTTGTAAGTAACATAATCAAACGATCTAATCCTATCGCGATTCCTCCATGTGGAGGAGCTCCATACTCTAGAGCGGTAAGTAGGAATCCAAATTTTTTCTGGGCTTCCTCATCGCTTATTCCAAGTAGAGAGAGCATTTTCTTTTGAATATCGTGTTTGTGAATACGTATACTTCCTCCTCCAATTTCATATCCATTAATGACTAGGTCATATGCTTTGGACTTCACTTGTGTGGGGTTTGTATCTAGTGCATTGAGGTTGGAATCAAGTGGTGCTGTAAATGGATGATGGATGGCCGTATATTGATTTTCACCATGCCCTTTCTCAACGAGTGGAAAATCTGTAATCCACAGTGGGCATACCATGTCTTGTGCGATAGAATTTCTTTGTTCTGCTAAGTAACTCCGTAGTGATCCTAATACAGAGTTCGTTACTTCTTGGGTGTCGGCTACAAATACCAAAAGATCACCAGAGTTTGCTCCTAGGGCGTTTGTTAAATCTTGTGCAACAGGTTTTCCAAGAAACTTTAGTATAGGAGATTCAAACCCAGAGCTTGTTACTTTTATCCATGCGAGTCCTTTCGCCCCAAGCTTTTGAGCGTATGCGGTGAGGGTATCTGTTTCACCGCGTGATGCATCAGCCATTCCCGGTATTGCAAATCCTTTCACCCTGCCTTTGTTTTGAATTGTATCTTTAAAAACCTTAAAATCAGAACTTCCAACAATTTTACTTACGTCTTTAAGAATCATTCCATATCGAAGGTCTGGTTTATCTGATCCATAGTTATCTAGGGCATCGCTATAGCTCATTTTAGAAAATGGTTGTGGGAGGGTAACGTTTAGAAACCTTTTAACGAGTTCCACGATGATAGGCTCTATCAAGGCAAACATATCGTTCCGATCTATAAACGCGCATTCTATGTCAATTTGCGTAAATTCAGGTTGCCTGTCCATACGGAGATCTTCATCACGAAAGCAACGCGCAACCTGATAGTAACGGTCCATCCCTGCAATCATTAGTAGTTGTTTAAATAATTGAGGTGATTGAGGAAGAGCAAAAAACTCTCCCGGATGAGTTCGGCTTGGGACGAGGTAATCACGTGCACCCTCTGGAGTACTTTTCGTTAGGATAGGCGTTTCGACTTCGATGAGGCCTTGGGTGTGAAGATATTCACGAATCATGTGAAGGCTCTCATGTCTCGTGCGTAGCGATTGTTGCATTGGCGAGCGGCGGAGATCAAGATACCGATATTTCATGCGTATGGGTTCATCGGCATCGGGATCATCTTCGAGCAGAAATGGTGGAGTCTTTGAGGTGTTCAAAATATTTAATTTGTTAGCAAACACCTCAATTTCACCAGTAGGGATTGATGTGTTTTCAGTCTCCTCAGGTCTGACCATAACATTTCCAGTGACAGCAAGGACGTACTCTGATCGGAGTGCGTGGGCATCAGCGTGGCTTGTAGCATCGATGTCAGGGTTAAAGACGATTTGGGTGATGCCTGTGTGGTCTCGAAGATCAATAAAGATCAGTCCTCCATGATCTCTTCTTCGGTGTACCCATCCCATAAGGGTCACGGTTTCGCTTGCTTGTTGTTTGCGTAGAGCTCCGCAGTAGTGAGTACGTGTCATCATCTCAATGGCTATTATTTTTTAATCGTTTTTGTGAGCGAGCTAGAGCGGTGCGAAGTTGTGATAGTTCTTCTATCTCAAGGGGGCGACTTTGTCTTGGGGGAAGTGTTCCAAGGCGAATAGGGCCAAATCCGATCCGTTTTAACCGGATTACTGAACATCCCGCGGTTTCCATCATTCGCCGAATTTGACGTTTTCTTCCTTCGTATAGAGTAACCTCTAACCAGGAATTTGTAGAGAGTTTTTTGAGTTTATTTATGCGACACGGAGCTGTTACACCATCGTCAAGCAATACCCCTTTCTGAAGCTGAGCAATATTTTGGTCTGTGAGAATGCCTGATATTTTTACTACATACGTCCTTGGGATGTGAGAGCGAGGATGGAGCAGGTGTGCAGAAAAATCGCCGTCATTTGTGAGGAGAATAAGACCCTCAGTGTTGAAGTCGAGTCTTCCAATAGGGTACAGCCGGAGTGATGAGCCGGGAAAAAAATCTTTAATTGTTTTTCGGCCTTCAGGGTCATCGAGGGTACTTACACAGCCTTGTGGTTTATGAAGCATCATGTAGACCTTTGGCTGTGCACTGGGAATGAGCTTCCCATCAACCCGGATATGATCTCGAGAGGGGTCGACTTTTGTTCCTAACTCATTGACGACTTGACCGTTTACTACAATGCGTCCTTGGAGTAGTAGACGTTCAGCAGCCCGTCGTGAGCTGATACCGGCATCAGCAATTACTTTTTGAATTCTAATCACCAATTTACTTTATTCCCATTCAATGGTCCCAGGTGGTTTTGTGCTGAGGTCGTAGACAACGCGATTGACGCCTTTCACTTCATTGGTAATCCTATGAGCAACGCGTCCGAGCATGTCATGTGGAAGTCTTACCCAGTCTGCAGTCATCCCATCATCGCTTTGCACGGCTCGAATAGCGATGACATGTTCGTATGATCGTTTATCACCTCGAATGCCAACTGTTCGCACTGGAATAAGAACTGCAAATGCTTGCCACACCTTACGGCCTATATTGGCGTGACGAAGCTCCTCCTGAACAATAAGGTCTGCCTCACGAAGGATCTTTAAGGATGGCTTTGTGATATGTCCAATGATTCGGATTGCTAAGCCTGGCCCTGGAAATGGCTGCCTCCAGACAATATCATCTGGGAGGCCAAGTTCAATTCCGAGACGGCGGACCTCGTCTTTGAAAAGATCACGGAGTGGTTCAATAACTTTGAAGTTCATCCGCGTAGGAAGCCCACCAACATTATGATGAGTTTTAATTACAGCAGAGGGTCCCGCAGTGGCTCCACTTTCAACAACGTCGGGGTATAAGGTTCCTTGTACGAGGTATGAGACGGGGCCTTGGCCAGATTGTGATTTTATTTTTTTTGCTTCAGCTTCGAACGCCCGAATAAATTCTCTTCCGATGATTTTTCTTTTTTTCTCTGGGTCTTCTATGCCTTTGAGTGCAAAGAGAAATTGCTTACTGGCATCAACGTAGCGGAGGTTAAGTTTTAGACTAGTACGCAAACTTTTTAGAACAGATTTTGCCTCATGTGCTCTCAGTAAGCCATTGTTGACAAAAATACATGTGAGACGGTTCTGTACGGCACGGTGAGTTAATGCCGCAGCTACTGTGGAGTCAACTCCACCACTCAACGCACATATAATTTTCCCGGAAGGGGCTTGTTTTCGTATCGACTCTACCATTGGGTTAATCCATGAGGTCGTATTCCATGTGCCGTCGCACCCACACACACGGTATACAAAATTACGGATAATCTGTATGCCTTTAGGGGTATGTACAACCTCAGGGTGAAACTGCAAACCAAATACTTGATGAGCCTTGTCGCGCATCGCGGCGATTGGAGAGTTGTTTGTGTGTGCAATTGATGTGAAACCAGAGGGAAGTCGATCAATACGATCGCCGTGGCTCATCCAAACTGGAGTGCGCATACTCTTTCCCCCAATTTTATAAAAGAGATCTGAAGTGTCATCAAATCTCAACGTTGCCGGTCCGTATTCTCGTTTTGCTGTACTGCTTACCTTGCCACCTTTTGTTTGGGCAATAATTTGCATCCCATAACAGATACCGAGAATTGGGACACCAAGACCAAATAGTTTTGGAGAGGCTTTTGGGGCACCTAGGTGATAGCTGCTTGCAGGTCCACCAGAGAGAATAATTCCCTTTGGCTTAAGCTTCTTGATTTTTGTAATAGGGGCATTACAGGGAAGGATAGATGAATATACACTAGCCTCTCTAACGCGACGAGCAAGCAACTGTGTATATTGTGATCCGAAGTCGAGGATCAGGATATTATCCTGATGTGCTGCTAAATCCACTTTTTTGGCTCCACATCATCCTACAAGCCCCATTCCATGTGGTAGTTGGGCGCTTCTTTTGTGATGATAATATCGTGGACGTGGCTTTCGCGGAGTCCAGAGTGGGTAATTCGAATAAAGTTAGATTTTTCATATAGTTCAGCAATAGATGCACAGCCGCAATAGCCCATTCCAGATCTTAAACCACCAACCAACTGATGGATAACTCCCGATAATGAGCCCTTATATGGAACACGACCTTCAATGCCTTCTGGAACGAGTTTTGATATGGCTTGATCCTTTTGAAAATAGCGGTCTTTTCCCCCACGTTCCATAACGGTCAGGGAGCCCATGCCACGGTATGTTTTATAGGATCTTCCCTGGAAGAGTACTAGCTCACCTGGGCTTTCTTCTGTACCTGCCAGAAGGCCTCCAATCATGATCGAACTGGCACCTGCAGCAAGCGCCTTTGTCATATCCCCTGAGTGTTTGATACCACCATCAGCAATAATTGGAATGCCATGTTTTTTTCCTTCTTCCGCACAATTGGCTATTGCAGTAAGCTGAGGTACTCCCACACCTGCCACAATTCTTGTTGTACAGATTGAACCCGGCCCCACGCCTACTTTGACAGCATCGGCTCCAGCTTCAATTAACGCCTTTGTAGCTTCGGCAGTAGCCACGTTACCAGCTATTATTTGAAGATCAGGATAAGATTTTTTGATTGTACTTACCGTATCAAGCACCGATTTTGAGTGGCCATGGGCAGTATCAATAACAATCAAGTCAACAGCAGCTTTTATTAGCGCCGGTGTTCGTCTCTCTGCATCTTCTCCTATTCCTACTGCAGCGCCAACGCAAAGGCGCCCGAGTTCATCCTTAAAAGCGTTAGGGTACTGGATCCGTTTTTGTATGTCTTTTATGGTAATCAACCCTTTTAGTTCAAAGTTATCATCGACTACAAGCAGTTTCTCGATACGATGTTTATGGAGTATGTCTTTAGCCATTTCAAGGGTAGTTCCGACTGGGGCGGTGATAAGCTCTGACTCTGTCATAAGCTTAGTAACCGGAAGGTCCATTCTTGTTTCAAACCTGAGGTCGCGATTGGTGAGGATCCCAAGCAGTTTTCTTCCCTCGGTGATTGGCACACCAGAAATAGAGTATTTTTCCATAACAGATAGCGCTTCTCTTATGGTGTGTGTTGGCGAAATGGTAATGGGGTCGGTTATCATGCCGCTTTCAGATTTTTTTACCATATCTACAGCATTGGCCTGCTCTTCAGGAGACATCATGCGGTGAATAATCCCTATACCCCCCTCTCGGGCCATAGCAATGGCAAGCCTGGACTCTGTTACTGTATCCATAGCAGCGCTAATGATAGGAATATTGACTTTTAAGGTGCGGGTAAGAAAAGTGCTTGTATTGGCGTTAGAGGGTAATATGGACGAAGCGGCAGGAATTAACGAGACATCGTCAAACGTGAGGCCAAACTGTATCGAGTTGGAAAGCACTAAAACTCCACGATGTCAGCGTTTTTCAATAATAATGCACCGTAACACAGGGATGGAGCACGGTCAAGATAACTGAATACCAAGATATCCAATTTTATAAGCCTTTGAGAGGGGAAATATGAGTATTGAGGCAAGTGTACTAGTAAAATTATGAAATCTGACCACTCTTCTGTGACCTTTCTTGACAGGTTCTAGGGCCTATGGTAGCGTCGCGGATCCACTAAAAAAGGGAGTTTGAACATGCAGAAACGTTACTTATTTGCGCCAGGGCCAACGCAAGTACCACCGGAAGTCTTGTTGGCCATGGCGAGTCCGATAATCCATCATCGGGCCCCAGATTTTATCGAATTATTTGAGGAGGTTCGTACCGACCTTAAATGGCTTTTTCAGACGAAGAATGATGTATTGGTGTTGGCTTCATCTGGTACCGGGGGGATGGAAGGATCAGTCTCAAACTTTCTTTCACCCGGTGATAAAGCCATCGTGGTCAATATGGGAAAATTTGGAGAACGATGGGGAAAAATTTGTAAAACATTTGGTGTTATTGCCGATGAAATTAAAGTGGAATGGGGCCATGCGGTTGATCCTCAGCAGATCGCTGATGCGTTGAAGAAAAATCCTGACACTAAGGCGGTCTTCATTCAAGCTAGCGAAACATCAACTGGAGTGGCAAATGATACAAAAGCCATTGCAGAATTAATTCGTCCCCTTTCAGACACGATTCTCGTGGTTGATGCAATTACAGCATTAGGAGTATTTGATATCCAGACGGATAACTGGGGTGTAGATGTTGTTGTGACAGGGTCTCAGAAAGCTTTGATGCTTCCACCTGGATTGGCTTTTGTCAGTGTTAGTGAAAAAGCATGGAAGCTTGCGGACAAGGTAAAAAATACTTTCTTTTATTATAACTTTAAGAAGGAAGCTGAAGGGCAACGTAAACAACAGACGGCTTTCACTCCTGCAGTGAGTATGATCGTTGGACTAAAAGAAGCGTTCCGAATGCTTAAAGAAGAGGGTTTGGAAAATGTCTTTGCTCGTCATGAGCGTCTTGCGTCTGCTATGCGGGAAGGCGTTAGGGCAGCGGGGCTATCCATATTCCCAAAGGAGTCTCCTAGTAATGCCTTAACCGCTATTCAGGCTCCGGATGGTATTGACGGTCAGAAAATCTATTCCAGATTGCGTCAACCGTATGCCGTTACCGCGGCTGGTGGTCAGGATCATCTGAAAGGAAAAATTTTCAGAATTTCCCATATGGGTTATGTTGATACTTTTGATGTGATCATGGCTCTTTCTGCTGTCGAGATGGTTTTAAAAGACCTTGGTCATCCGGTTCCCTTAGGCGCTGGAGTCGGAAAAGCTGAAGAATTGCTAAGGAAACCGCTATGAAAGTTCTAATTAGTGATGCACTTTCAGAACATGGGGTGAAGATTCTTCAAAGCTCTGGGTTGGATGTTGAGGTTAATACAAAACTTTCTAATGAGGAGCTTCAAGATCAGATTGCCAAATATAATGCACTTGTTATTCGCTCGGCGACAAAGGTCAACGCAAAAGTAATAGAAGCGGCAAAGAATCTAAAAGTGGTTGGACGCGCTGGAAGTGGTGTAGACAACGTAGATCTTGGAGCCGCAACAAAGAGTGGAATTGTCGTAATGAATACTCCAGGTGGCAATACTATTACCACTGCGGAACATGCTTTTGCCATGATGGTATCACTTGCCAGAAAGATTCCCCAAGCTACAGCATCCATGAAAGATGGTAAGTGGGAGAAAGCTAAATTTATGGGCATGGAGCTTCAGAATAAGGTGCTTGGCATTGTGGGTCTTGGGCAGATAGGTAGCTATTTGGTGAAGCTTGCACAAGGGGCTTCAATGAAGGTCATAGCTCACGATCCATATTTGGCAGAAGATCGTGCGCGTGAAATGGGTGTTGAGCTCGTTGATCTTCAGGGGTTATATCGTAGTGCTGATGTTATTTCTCTACACACCACTATGACAGATGAAACTAGACATTTAATAGGGGCGAAAGCAATAGGTCAGATGAAGGACAGTGTGAGGATTGTAAATTGTGCACGAGGTGGCCTTGTTGACGAAGATGCCCTTGTAGAAGCTTTGAAGGCTGGAAAGGTTGCTGGTGCAGCATTTGATGTTTTTGAGAAAGAACCATGTGCCCCCGACCATCCATTGCTTGGGTTCGACAACGTAATTCTCACTCCTCACATTGGGGCATCGACTACTGAAGCCCAGGAGAGTGTTGCAATTAGTATTGCTGAACAGGTTGTGGAGTATCTTACCAAAGGAGTTGCTCGAGGGGCAGTTAATATGCCTTCAGTGCCAAGTGAATTACTGCAGCGTATTCAACCCTACTCAGCACTTGCAGAAAAGCTTGGTGGGCTTCAGTCTCACCTATGTGAAGGTGGGATTGAGAGGGTGACCATAGAGTATAAGGGTGATGTTGCGAATGAATCTGTGGCATTGATCACCCCTGCACTACTTAAAGGGCTTTTGGGGCCAATTCTTGAGGACACCGTAAATAATGTTAATGCACCAGTGATTGCAAAGGAACGAAGTATTGAAGTGAGGGAGGTTAGAAGTTCTGATGCTGGGGACTTTACCAGTCTTATTCGTGTTGTAGTTGATGCAGGTAAAAAACATTCAACGGTGGCAGGAACACTGTTTGGGCGAAAAGACCCTCGTGTGGTGGAGTTAAATGGATTTGAAGTTGATTTTGACCCTAGAGGACATCTGCTTTTCGTAATGAATGATGATCAACCTGGCGTGATTGGGATGGTTGGACGTATTCTTGGGGAACATGGAATCAATATCGCAAGAATGGAATGTGCGCGTGTTGATCAAGGTGGGGTTGCCTTGCTAATCCTTGGTCTTGATAGCCAATTGCCCGATGACGTTCTTGACACTATCAAAAGTGATGCGAATATTCAGTCCGCAAAATGGCTCAAGCTTTAGCGGAACAACTTAGAAAAATGGAACCTTCTGTAAAAAGTAAAACTCCCCCTGGGATGACCGCTATGCTTCCACCAGCTGCGAAAAAAAAACGACAAGTGGAAGATACTGTTCTCTCAGTCTTTCAGAAGTGGGGGTTTCAGGAGGTTGTTCCTCCTGCGTTCGAATACTTAGACGTACTTTCATGTGGCTTGGGAGATGATCTTGTTGAGAAGGGCTACAAGGTACTTGATCGCGGAAATGGACGGGATCTTATTTTACGGCCTGACGTAACTCCCCAAATTGCTCAAATGGTTGCGATGGGCATGTTTTCTGATGTTCGCCCATTACGTCTCTGCTACAGTGCTCCTGTCTATCGATATGACCCTGATCATGCAGGAAGAAATAGGGAAATTTTCCAGATAGGAGCTGAGCTGATTGGCGAAGAAAGTGCTAGCGCCGATGCAGAGATGATTTCCCTTGCGATTGCATGTCTTAATGAACTTGGGCTTACCAGGTTTACTGTGACTATTGGACAGGGAGAGTTTTTCAATACGATCTTGTCTAAGGCGGCTATTTCAGAAACAGTGAAATGGCAATTAAGGCACGCTGCGGCGAAAAAGAACCTTACCAGGCTCCAGGAAATTCTTTCAGAAGCGAAGGTTCCTAAATCCCTAATGGAAACCATTCTCGCAGTACCAAGCTTGTTTGGGCATGAGCACGTTATAGATGAGGCTGCCGCTATGGCTAGTCATTGGGATGACTCCCTTGTTGCCTTGGACCGTATTAGAGATGTGCACAGCCTGTTGTCAAAGGAAGGCTATGACAAGCATATTCTCATAGACCTTGGGGAAATTCATGCCTTTAACTACTATACTGGGCTTGTTTTTAGTGTTTTTGTTGAAGGAAGTGGCAGTGAATTGGGGGGCGGAGGCCGATATGACCATCTTGTAGGATGTTTCGGTTCTGAGTGTCCGTCGACGGGTTTTGCGTTTGATCTTGGGCGTCTATTCCGGTTTCTCGAGTAGTGTAAAAATACTCTCCAGGGCAATTTTATAAGTACAATAGTGTTTAGGGTATTGTTGATCCGATGGCATCGATTAACGAGTCAGTTGCAAAGCTTCCGCCACAAAGCCTAGAGGCTGAGCAGTCGGTTCTCGGAGCTATTCTTCTTGACAATCAGTCTCTGAATAAGTCTGTCGAGATATTGTCTCAGGATGATTTCTACCGAGAGGCACATCGACAAATTTTTAAAGGGATGCTAGAGCTTTCTGAACGTAACGAAGCCATAGACCTTATTACCTTATCCGAACACCTTAAGAAGCAAAATGTACTAGAAGACATAGGTGGTGTGGGGTACCTTGCGTCTCTGGTTCAAGCGATTCCCACGGCTGCTAACATCCAATATCACTCTAAAATTGTTCATGAAAAAGGTGTATTACGGGACTTAATTCAAGCTTCAACTGAAATTGTTACGCAAGGCTTGGATGGGACTAGAAATGCTGATGAATTGCTTGATCAAGCAGAACAGAAAATTTTCAGTATTTCTCAAGCTACTCAAAGAGGATCTTTTGTTCAACTTAAAGACGTCGTTACTTCCGGTATTCACCTTATTGATGAGCTTTTTAGTAAAAAATCTGAAATCACGGGAATTCCATCAGGGTTTCACGATTTAGACCGAATGACCGCTGGGTTTCAGCCATCAGACCTTATTGTTATTGCTGGACGTCCAAGCATGGGTAAAACCAGCCTTGCATTAGGTGCAGCACTTCACGCGGCAATTCACAAGGAAGCAGTGGTCGCCGTATTTAGCTTAGAAATGTCCAAGGAACAACTTGTATTGCGAATGTTGAGTTCTGAGGGAAGTGTTGATTCTCATCACATCCGTACAGGACAACTAGAGAGAGAAGAATTTCACAAGATTTTAGATGCTGCAGAAAAGCTTAGTGCTGCAAAAATATTTATTGATGATAGCGGAGCACTTTCAGCTCTTGAAATGCGTGCAAAAGCACGTCGTTTAAAAAGTGAGTCTGGATTAGATTTGGTTATTGTCGATTATCTCCAGCTAATGAAAGGGAGGTCAGATTCCGAAAGCCGTCAACAGGAAATCTCAGATATTTCTCGCTCCCTAAAAGCATTAGCAAAAGAACTTAATGTTCCTGTCATTGCACTATCGCAGCTAAGTAGGGCAGTTGAAAATCGAAAGCCACCCCGGCCGCTTCTAGCCGATCTTCGTGAATCTGGTGCTATCGAGCAAGATGCTGATGTCGTAATTTTCATTTACCGTGAAGATCAATATGAGGGTTACCGAGATGAAAAACTGGGAATAGCTGAACTAATTATTGGAAAACATAGAAATGGGCCAACAGGAGAGGTAGAACTTAGTTTTCTTGACCGGTATGCAAAGTTTGCAAGTCTTTCTCGGAGAGATCAGGCGTAATATTAACATGTCTTTACAATTTTTAATGTGTTGTAAATAATGTTTTTGCTAAAGTCTTTCAACTCTCACATTAAGCAAGAGGAATGCTTATTGTAAATTTTGACCCTGACCTTCTATAATCTCATCCGTGACTTTGTAAAAATACCTGCATTTGATCTCAGAGTTGAACAAAAGGGTTGGTTTGGTAAGTTTCTTAAAAAGGTAATATTGATGAGAAAAAAAATAGCTGTCCGAGTGTCTGTTTTATTGCTTCAATTTACTTTTATGTTTTTAAGTGCATGTGTTATCTCTTCAAATCCTTCTACTATGACAGTCCAATCAGTGCCAGGCGTACTTCCAGTAAATTCTACTGCAGTTGAATTAGAAAAACAGGAAGCATATTACAAGTTTATGCTAGGTGTTCGTAGTGAGCTATCAAAGAATAGGGATGATGCTCAAGAAAAATATGAATTGGCTGTCAAAGCAGACCCTTCGTCTCCTTATTTGCATGCAAGATTGGCCTCGATTTACGCTGGAAAATCAAATAAAGACAAAGCATTGGAGCATATTGATTTTGCCTTAAATAGTACTGATGTCGACCTAAAGACAAAAGTTTTTCTTGCGGATATTTTGGTAAAACTTGGATGGCGTGAGCGTGCTATTGAACTTTACGATGGCGTAATTCAAGAAGATGTCAATAATGAGGACGTGTTTCTAAAGAAAGGGATTTTACTTTTCAGTATTCATAAAATAGACGAAGCCGAACATGCGTTTCAACGGAGTATTTCAATTCGTCCAGATTTGCCTCTTGCTTACTACCATCTTGGCAATGTTTCGATTAATAGAGGTAATTCGGAGGATGCGATAAAGAATTTTGAACGTGCGATCTCTGGGAAACCAGACTTTGTGCCTGCATATATTTCTCTTGCAAAGGTTTATGAAGAGCAGAGGCTAATTTCAAAGGCCATTGAAGTACATAGAACTCTATTTGACGGGTTACTTAACCCGCCACCATTAGTAAGGTCTGAATTGATTAGACTTTATCTTTCCCAGCAAGACTATGAGCCAGCGTTGTTGCTTCTTGAGGATGTATTACGCGAAGACCCAAATAATCTTGAGGCGACGTTGCGAGTTGGCCTCATTTATGTTGAGCAGAAAAAATTCCAAGAGGCCTCGGTTCGTATGAAAACTATCATCAATCAGAGGCCGAATGATGTAATGGTTCGTAACTATTTAGGACTTATATTTGAACAAGTTGGGGCATATGATGATGCTATCAAAGAGTATGTGAAAGTTCTTGAAATTGACAACCAATATCCTGACACTATCCTGAATCTTGGATACTTGTACTATAGAATGAAAGATTTTTCTAAGTCAGTCCCCCTTCTTAGAAAATCTTTGCAGCTTCAACCTCAGCGAATAGACTCATATCTGATTCTGGCGTTAAGCTTGAGTTACCTAGAAAAGTATCATGATGCTATTACTGTTTTAGAGCAAGGTGTTGCTCTAGACGAAAAGATTCCTGATTTTCACTATCATCTTGGAATTATTCATGAAAAGCTTAATCAGTCAGAGGCATTGATTGCTCACATGGAAAAAACTATTGACTTAGATCCTACTCACTCTGAAGCCTTGAATTATCTTGGGTACTACTATGTTGAACGTGAAATAAGGCTTGAGGAGGCCATAGGACTTATTAAGAGGGCCGTTTCTCTTCAGCCAGACAATGGTTATTACGTTGATAGTCTTGCATGGGCTAATTACAAAATGGGAAGGACAGATGAAGCTGTTGCTCAGCTTGAACGCGCTGTGGAGCTTGTTCCTAATGATCCAGTGATTGTTCAGCACCTTGGGGAAGTATATTTAACTTTGGGAGATAGAGAGGCAGCTCGTAAGGCTTGGAAACGTGCACTAGAGCTTGATCCTGATAATCAATTATTGAAAGATGCCTTTTTAAAACATGGTTTTGGAAAACCAAACTCAAAAGATGAAATCTAACGAGTGGCACTAATACCATTCGCGCATAAGGCTTAATTGAATTTAAATTTTCTCGTAGTTGGAAAAAATGTGGTGGGCCCACCAGGACTTGAACCTGGGACCAACTGATTATGAGTCAGCCGCTCTAACCAACTGAGCTATGGGCCCATAATTAAACGAAATTTTTGAGGCGCTTACTTCGACTTGGATGGCGGAGTTTTCGCAGTGCTTTTGCCTCAATTTGTCGAATACGCTCCCTAGTCACTTCAAAGCCTTGGCCAACTTCTTCAAGAGTGTGGTCGGTACTCTCTCCAATCCCAAAACGTTTACGAAGAACTTTTTCTTCTCGAGGTGTTAGCGCACTCAGAGAAGTACTGATTTGTCTTTGGAGATCATAGCGGACTGCAGCGTCTAGAGGGGAAATAGCTTTTTTATCTTCAATGAAGTCTCCAAGATGACTATCTTCTTCTTCGCCAATTGGAGTTTCAAGTGATATGGGCTCCTTTGCAATTTTCAATATTTTTCTTACCTTCTCAATGGGAAGGTCCATTTTTTCTCCAATTTCCTCTGGAAGAGGCTCTCGCCCAAGGTGTTGCACCAGTTGGCGAGACATGCGTATCATTTTATTAATGGTTTCAATCATATGAACTGGTATGCGTATAGTTCTTGCTTGATCTGCAATCGCTCTAGTAATGGCTTGACGAATCCACCAAGTTGCATAAGTGCTGAATTTATAGCCTCTCTGGTATTCAAACTTATCCACAGCTTTCATGAGTCCAATGTTTCCTTCTTGAATCAAATCCAAAAACTGTAGCCCACGGTTAGTATATTTTTTAGCAATGCTGACAACTAAGCGGAGGTTGGCTTCAACGAGTTCGCTTTTTCCTTGTTTAACACGCCCATTCGCGAGTCGAAGTTTTCTCCCGGCATCTTTTAATTCATCAGCGGATATTAGTGCAATATCCTCTGTAGCTTTTTTCCTTTCCAATGCCTGTTTGTAGGCTGTTGAAATTTTTGTAAGAGTATCTTGGGATACACGAGTTTTCTTTTGGACTGTGGCGCGGCTCTTGGGTCCTCTGATGAGTTGTTTCAAGGAACGTATCCCATCTTCGCCTGTGATTCCAAGGCGGTTTTGACACTTGGCGATCTCACGGTCTGCTATTTCAATTTCTGCAGCCATGTTCTCCACTTTAGTAATTAAATCTTCACGAATGTGATTTTTGAGATTCATTTCGTCTACTACTTGAGCAATTTGTTCAGCAATCGCGGCCATTCGATTTTTGACTTGTTCTTTTTTTGCTGCGGTTTTTGCAGGTGTTTTTTGATTTGCCCTGACCTGTGTTTTAAGCCGGGTATAAAGCTTCTTGACTGCTAATATTTTTTGTATAGTGTATTCAGTAAGTTTGCTGTCATCTGGTTCTAAATCTTCATCAAAATCATCATCGATAACGGGAACAATTTCTCTCACAGTTAATGATCCATCTTTTAAAGCATCACCAAGGGCAATAAGAGTTTGTAGAGTACTTGACATACCAAAAACAATGACGGACATGTCTTTCTGCCCCTGTTCAATTCGCTTTGCAATGCTAATTTCTCCTGCACGGCTTAGTAGGGAGACGCTACCCATTTCCTTAAGATATAGCCGTACTGGATCCTCGGTGCGTGTCAAGGTGCCAGGGGTAAGGTCAATTTCTTTTTCTTCTTCCGTAGAGGATTCTTGGAAGTTACTCGATCGTGATGATGCAGGAAGCTCTTCATCTAGTAATTTTGCATACTGGTTCTGGCTTTGGGAGGCATCAATATCCACAAAGAAATCCTTGAATTGATTTAACTGGCCTTGTTGATCCATATCTGCAGGGAGTGTGCTGCTGAGGTCATCACTCGTCAACCCCCTACTACGATCTTTATTTGTTGAAGCAACACCCTTGGCTCCATCACTATGATTTCGTGGCATATGGACGCGCCTCCTATCCGGATTGTTTGGCATACGCACTCTTTGCCTTCCGTAAAGCTTCAAGCTGGGTATGCATGTCTTGAGCAGGTCGGCCCTCCCGCTCTGCTATACGAACTTGACGAGTATGTTCACTAAACTGGTCATCAAGGTTTCTTGCTCTAATTTGTGTTACGCATTCACGAACTGCTCGTTCAATATCGCGTTCTTCAAATTCGAGAGGCTGTAGAGCCAAGCGAGAAATCAAAGGTTTGTATTCGAGGTTTTTTTCTCCAAATGACAGGATATGTTTGTTGATTTCAGCATATTTGTTTTCTGAAATTTCATGTATCCATAGAAATAATTTTTGATATTCACTGTCTCTCAACTCATGCGCTTGAAGGTCATCAAGCCAATCCAGGTTAACCTTTCCTTGAACTATTAATTGGAGAAGCATTGTTTCAGCTTTTCCAGTTTGAGGGGATGGAGGTAACCCGGTCATGCGATTAATTGGTTTTACCTGTTTTCTAGAACCTGCAGAAGTGCCACGATATTGTGTGCGCAAAACTTGTTCGTCAATTCCAAGATGTTCTGCAATTTGCTTCAGATATAAACTTTGGTAACTGTCTGATGTTTTGGAAATAATTTTTAGCACGGAGTCGAGTTGTTTAATTTGGTTCTCAACGGAACGATCATTAACTTTAGAAAGGTTATGGCGAATTACGAAATCGACTAACGTTTCTCCTTGTTTTATTAATGTCTCAAAAGCTGCTGCACCTCCTTCTCTGACGACAGTGTCTGGATCAGATTCATCTGGGAGGGTAACAACATCAACAGAAATACCTCGTCCAGCAAAAATGTCGAGCATGTCTAGTGCAGCTGTACGTAGGGCTGCTTTAACACCGGCAGAGTCGGGGTCAAATACCAATTTTAGCTTTTTCGAAAACCGCTGTATCAAAGGTAGATGAGAGTCTGTCAGTGAAGTTCCAAGTGTTGCAACAACGTTTGATATTCCCATTTGATGGAGAGAAATAACATCAAAGTATCCCTCAACTATCATAAGCGTATCGCTTTGGGTAGCAGCTGTTTTTGCTTTTTCCATAGCATAGAGCTGCTGGCTCTTATGAAAGAGAAGGGTTTCAGGAGAGTTGAGGTATTTAGGTTGTGTATTATTGAGAACACGTCCTCCGAAACCAATAACCCTGTATTGTAAGTCAAAAATTGGAAATATAATACGTTCACGAAAACGGTCATATACACCAGATTTTTTGTTATTAGCTTCAGCGTTTCTACGAATGGCAAGGCCAGCATCGACTAAATCGTCATCAGTCCACCCATGTGACCTCATAGCCTTGGAAAGGGAATCCCATGATGGGAGAGAAAGACCAAGGCGGAATTTTTTAATAGTTTCTTTGTCTATGGAGCGAGAATTTAAGTATTCACGGCCTTTTTTGCCAATTGAGTTGTCCCAGAGGCAATGCTCAAAGAACTTGGAGGCAGCTTCGTTAAGCTTTAGGAGAGAGTCCCGTCGTTGCGCTGTCTTATCTAGTTTTCCTTGAGGCAGGGTGGAAGGGATGAGTATCCCTAGACCATCAGCAATTTGTTTTACAGTGGAGATAAAAGATTCACCATTGATTTTCATAATAAATGAAAATATATCTCCACCAGCTCCACAACCAAAACAATGAAACATCTGGCGTGATGGACTTACTGTAAACGAAGGGGTTTTTTCACTGTGAAAAGGACATAGCCCTTTGAAGTTCTGGCCTGCCTTTTCGAGGTGAAGGTGTGCAGATATTATTTCAACAATATCCGCACGCTCCCTAATGTTTCGAATAATATCTTCAGGGATGGCTTGTTGACTCACTGACACTCCTATCCCTAGTGTGTACTAGCATACGCGTCGAACCGCGAGATGATACCAAGTGAGAAACTTTGCTGTCAAAGCAAAGCAAGTCATATAACCCAGGTGAGCGTATGGATTAAATAATTTCCTGTTCATAGAAGAAAGTTTTAAAATTTATTCAGCCCGCTAGGAGATAAAAACACGCTCTATAGTTTATATCTTGCTCAGATTATGGTGTGTTAGCATAGTACCCATGGTCTAAAGTAAATTTAGCCAGGAGGCCATCCCATATGCCGACCTCCAAGCACATGAAAATGAATATGGTTCACCGTTTGTCCACCATGCTCCCCAGTATTTAAAACATACCGGTAGCCTTGATCGCGTATGCCTGTCAGTGATGTAACTTTCTGACAAAGGCATATAAGATCTCCAAACAAATTAGAGTTTTCTTCCCCAAGATCCTTTGCTGATGTGATGTGCTGTTTTGGTACAACAAGCACGTGGGTTGGGGCTTGTGGGTTTATATCGTTGAAGGCAACACCAATGGAATTTTCTAGTAAAAAAATTCCACGGTCTGTGTTAGAAATTAGACGGCAGAATATGCAATTATCCATGTGTACCCTCACTCTTTTGTTTTTTTGTACCCTGAAATTCCATATCGATTAGCAAGTTCGTGATAAATCTCTTGGGGAGAAATTTCATGATATCCTAAAACAATAAGCACATGAAACAGCAGGTCAGTAGTTTCTGCAATGATCTCACTTTTATCTAGATTTTTTGAACCAAGAATCACTTCTCCTGCTTCCTCTGTGATCTTTTTTAGAATTCTGTCTTGGCCTTTTTGCATCAGTGAAGATACATATGATTCGTCGTTAGGATGTTTTCGCCGACTTACGATTACGTCATATAGCCGGTCAATAACGCCTCCCCTTGTATTGAGGGAGGAGAGGCTTGAGTCTGCATCTAGTGTAGGCCACGCTTGTGAGAAGAAACATGACTGTTCTCCGGTATGGCAGACGGGGCCCTTCGGTTCGACCTTCAGTAGCAATGTATCCTGATCACAATCAATAAAAATCTGTTGTACTTGTTGATAATTACCTGAGGTGGCGCCTTTTTCCCATAGCTCTTGACGTGATCTACTCCAAAAATGTACCCGCCCAGTCTCAAGTGTTTTTTCCAAAGCCTCGCGGTTCATGTAGCCAACCATCAAAACAGTGCCATCTCTCCAATCCTGGAGAATTGCAGGAATTAGTTCATTTGTATCAAATTTAATTGTTTGAAAATCAATAGCCATGATTAATTATGGTTCATCTAAACGAACAGTGATGGCGTGTGAACGAAGATATGTTTTAGCTTCTTGGATTGTATGTTGACCATAATGAAAAATTGATGCGACTAAGACAGCATCAGCTTTTCCTTGAGCCAAGCCTTCAAGCAAATGGGATAAGCTTCCAGCTCCTCCTGAGGCAATGACTGGAATAGAGACGGCTTCAGAAACTTCGGCCGTGAGTTCTACATCATAACCTTCTCCGGTACCGTCCTTATCCATGCTTGTAAGAAGAATTTCACCGGCACCATTTTTTTCAACTGTTTTTGCCCACTCGATAACATCTAGGCCGCTTGGTTTTCGTCCACCATGTGTAAAAACTTCCCACGATGGGTCTGTTATGTCCTTGTCATTTTGGTTGAGTTGTACTTTCCGCTTGGCATCGATGGCCACAACGATGCACTGCGTACCAAACCGTCCAGCTGCTTCTTGCACCAACGTAGGATTATTCACCGCAGCAGTATTGATGCTCACTTTATCAGCTCCAGCTTGTAGCAACGAACGAATATCATCTAGGGTTTGGATTCCTCCTCCAACGGTCAGAGGCATAAAGACTTGCTCTGCTGTTTTCTTTACTATGTTGATCATTGTCGATCTGCCCTCATATGAGGCTGTAATATCAAGGAAGCATAGTTCATCAGCTCCATCACGGTCATATGCGCCTGCTACTTCTACAGGGTCTCCGGCATCTCGAAGGTTTTGAAAAGAAACACCTTTTACGACACGCCCGTCCTTGACATCAAGACAAGGAATAATACGTTTTGCAATCATGTGTAGTGTATCTAAGGGCTTTATTATAGAGAGTCTGGGTTAAGCTCTCGAAGTGCTTCTCGAAGATCAAGGTTTCCATCATAGAGCGCCTTTCCAATGATAACGCCAGCAACTGCTGGAACGTCAGAGTGTAGCGCGCGAAGATCGTCAATGCTAGAGATGCCACCGGAGACAATAATAGGAGTTTCTGTCGACATTACGATATTCTGAATGGCTTCGATATTGGGGCCAGTTTTCATACCATCCCTACTTATGTCAGTGAATACGACTGAGGCTAGTGAACAGTCTGCTAGATCATCTAAAATCATTAAAGGAGTGATAGTCGATTGCTCTATCCAACCTTGTGATGCGACATAGCCATCTTTCGCATCGAGGCTGATAATGACACGATTTGGGTAACGAGTGCAGGCCTCTTTGACGAGTTTTGGCTCTTTAACAGCGGCAGTACCCAGAATCACCCATTGTGCCCCCATATCGAAGTAAGCGCTAAGTGTATCAAGGTCGCGGATACCTCCGCCTACTTCAATGGGAATCTTTAGTTCAGAAACAATAGTTTGTACTTCTTTCATGTGGGATGGCTTGCCATTAACTGCTCCATTAAGATCAACAAGATGAAGCCTCTCTGCCCCTTGCTCTTCCCATTCCAAGGCCACTTTTAGAGGATCATCAGAGTATATGGTTTCAGCGTTTAGGTCCCCTTGGCGTAAGCGTACACAGCGTCCATCTTTTAGGTCAATGGCGGGAATAATTATCATCAAATCACTCTTTCCATTTTGCTAAGACTTGGTTTACTCCGTCTGTAGCTAATTCTTCTGCCGTGAGCCAACGACGTCGTTGGAGAAAGCCCTGAAGATCTGATGTCATAGGACGTTGTGTTTCAAAAAAGTGTGCTTCCCAGAGCGTTTTTCCATCAAGCACGCTTACTAGTTTGGCCTTAAATCCAACGGTCGCCGGTTCCTTTACCCCTAGGGCATTGCCTACACGATCACGATATTGGGTAATGCTACCAAGAAGCAGAGTTTTTGCCGATAGGGACTTGCCTATTTTTCTTGCAACTGTATATGAGGGGTCTGTGTCAAAGTCAGGGATTGTAAAATTGCTGGATGCCTTTTCAAAGTTGTCCATTGAAACGATAGAGGAATCAAACTTCTTGCTCAAAACCTTGTAGAAAAGTTTTGTCACGGTGGAAGTAGCAGTTGGAGTAACAGAGCTATTGCTTAGCATAAACTGGCCTTCAGATGCCTTAGGGGTATCCAACTGAAAATTGAAAATTGCAATTGGTGTAATGTCCTCCGTATAAAATGAAGGTGAAGCTACAATCTGAACCGAGCCTGGACTGCATGCCGAAAGAGCAATAAAAACTCCAGTAGCTGCAAGAGCTCTTAGTTGATATGTAAAAAGTTTTTGAGAATTTTCATGCCCCATCTTTGGCTCTTTTCAGGGTGGAATTGACAGGCAAATAGATTATCTTTCCAAATTCCAGAGGCAAACGGGGTTCCATAGTTGGTGGTAGTACTAATGAGTGTCTTATCATCAGGTTCAACATAATACGAATGTACAAAGTAAACATAAGATCCGTCTGGGATTCCTTTAAACAGTGGAGTTGGGCCCGTAAATCTTATTTGATTCCAACCCATATGAGGAACCTTCATGCTCTTATCTGTCGAGCAAAATCTCACCACGCGTCCCTCTAAAATATCAAGACCTTTATGTTCCCCAAATTCTTCACTTTTTGTGAAAAGGAGTTGCAGTCCGAGACAAATACCAAGAAATGGTTTTCCAGATTGAATGGTTTTTCTAACTGATGGCGTTAGTCCAAACTTAGAAAGGTTTCGCATGCAATCGCCGAATGCACCTACGCCAGGAAGAACGACATGACTTGCATCATCTATTACTTGAGGGCTTCGTGTAATGGTTGCAGAACATCCAATCGTTTCAAAGGCCTTTTGAACACTTCTAAGGTTTCCCATTTCATAATCTATAATCGCGACAGTTGATTGGCTCATTTAGAGCGTGCCTTTTGTTGAGGGAATTCCTTGTATTCTCTCATTGACGGCAATTGCATGCTCTATTGCCTTTGCAGTACCTTTGAAGGCGGCTTCCAAAATGTGATGAGAGTTGCGGCCATAAGGAACAGTGATATGCAAGGTGATTGCAGCATTGACAACAAATGCACGAAAAAATTCTTCAAATAGATTGAGATCAAGATTTTTGATTCGTGTTTGTGGCAGAGGAACTTGGTAGAGAAGATAGGGTCTGCCACTGATGTCGAGTGCAATCTGCGCTAAAGATTCATCAAGGGGCACAGCTGCAGATGCAAACCGACGGATACCTTTTTTTTCACCTAGGGCTTCGTGAAAAGCACTACCTAATGTTATGCCAATATCTTCGATGAGGTGGTGATCATCAATATGCGTGTCACCAGAGGCTTTAACTGTTAGGTTGATCAGGGAGTGCTTTGCCAAAATGGTTAGCATATGGTCAAGAAAAGGTATTGTTGTGTCTATTTGACTAACTCCATCTCCATCGAGAAAAATATCCACCGTAATATTTGTTTCTGCTGTCTTTCGCTCTAGATGAGCTTGGCGTAATGGCATAGTTTTATCCCGTTCGGATTTCAACGCATCGTGCGTGTGCAGTCAGACCTTCCATGTTTGCTGCCCTGACTACGTGATCTTTGGCTTTTAATAAATCACCTTTTCCATAAGAGACAAAATTCACCCATTTCATGTAGTCCTGAACTGACAGGCCAGAAGAAAATCGTGCGGTGCCACCAGTTGGAAGAACATGATTGGGGCCTGCAATGTAATCTCCAATTGCTGGAGGAGTTTGTTCTCCAAGGAAAACAACTCCAGTATGCCTAATTTTTTCAATCATCTCAAAAGGGGCATCAACATGGAGACCTAAGTGTTCAGGAGCAATGAGGTTTGAAATCTCAATGGCATGATTCATATCCTGTGCAACGATAATTGTACCACGGCGGTTTAATGCTCTAGTTGCAATCGTTCGTCTTGACAAAGTTTTGAGTTGTTTCTCAACATGGCGAAGAACAGCATTTGCAAGCGTTTTGGATGGCGTAACGAGAACTACTGTAGCTGCCTCATCATGTTCTGCCTCACAAAGTAAGTCTGCTGAGACATATTCAGCTTTCGCATCCGCATCTGCGATAATCAAAATTTCACTTGGGCCGGCTATGCTATCAATCCCAACATGGCCAAATACTAGACGTTTGGCAGTTGCAACGTAAGCATTACCTGGGCCAACTATCTTATCTACCTTTGGAATGGTTTTAGTGCCGTATGCCATGGCGCCTATAGCTTGAACGCCACCAATGCTATACAACTCGTCTACTCCGGCAATATCAGCAGCGACCAAAAGGTGTGGGCTTATTTCGCCTTTCTGGGATGGTGTGCACATTACAATGCGTTTTACTCCTGCAACTTTAGCTGGAATTGCATTCATTAGGGCAGAGGATGGGTAGACTGCTTTTCCTCCAGGCACATACAATCCAACGCTATCGAGGGCAACACTGACTCGGCCAAGCTTTATGCCCCCATCTTGATACATAATGGTATTGGGCTCCTGGCGTTCATGAAATGTTCGTATGCGTTGAGCCATGTGCCGTAATGTGTCACCCTCATCCTTGCGTATGTGGTAATAAGCACCCTTAATTTGTTCTTCGCTGATGCGGAATTCGGCTGGCTTGATATTCGCGCGGTCGTATTGCAGCGTGTAGCGGGCGATGGCTTTGTCACCTGTTCGTTGCACAGCTTGCAAAATTCTTTTTACCGATGCTTCGGCTGCTGGAGTAGCCAACTGTGATCGGTTATAGAGCCTCTGAAGTGCTGATTTAAATCTCCGATCGGAAAAAGAAATCAATTTCATAACGACCCTCGCTGTACCTCATCTTTGAGGAGATTGATCAAGTTGAACACACGCTGGTGTTTGAGCGCAAGGCTTGCTCTATTCACAATCAGGCGTGCGCTTGATTCGGCTACCGTTTCTATGGGAACTAACTTATGAGCTTCAAGGGTTTTGCCAGTGGAAACTAGATCAACAATGCGTTCAGAAAGCCCCACCAATGGGGCTAGTTCAATCGATCCATATAGTTTTACTACCTCCACAGGCAGTCCTTTTTGACTAAAATATCGTTCCGTAATGTTTGGATATTTTGTCGCAATTCTGCAAGAGATATTAGGTCTTTCTTGTGAGGGTGTTTTCTGTGGGCCAGCAAGTACAACTTTACATTTACCAAACTTCAGATCCAGTGGCTCGTACACGTCAGAAGACTGCTCTAGAAGTACATCTTTCCCTGCAATGCCTACGTCCGCTGATCCATGTTCAACGTAGGTAGGTACATCGGTGGGACGGATAATCAAAAAAGTCATATCTCCTGAGGTACTCTCAAATATTAGGCTTCGTGAGTCTGTGGGTTGAGTTGGAACAGAAATTCCAACGCGAGACAAAAGATTAATAGCAGGCGACAATAATTTTCCTTTGGATAGCGCTACTGTCAATCCTTTACGCATCATTATCTTTGACTCGCCGTACATTGGCCCCAAGTTTAGTGAGTTTTTTTTCAATATTTTCGTACCCACGATCGACGTGGTATATCCTTGAAAGTACAGTTTCACCTTCGGCGGCAAGACCTGCAAGAATGAGTGCTGCTCCACCACGAAGATCTGAGGCCATTACGGGTGCACCGCTAAGTTTTCCTACACCTGTAATTCTGGCCTGATTGCCTTGCGTGACAATGTTAGACCCCATGCGGAGAAGTTCAAAAACGTGTGTGAGGCGATTCTCGAAAACTTTTTCTGTGACAAGGCTTTTTCCATTTGCAAGTGATAAGAGAGAGACCATTTGAGCTTGGAGGTCTGTAGGAAACCCTGGGCAGGGGCCTGTGGTTATATCAGTAGCAAGTGCGCGTTGGCTCATTTTTATGCGGATGCTTTCTTTTTTCGTCACAATTTCTGCACCGATTGAGTGAAGAGTTACACAGAGACTATCAAGTAGTTTTGGAGATGATAAAAAAACTGTTACGTCTCCACGGGTTATGGCCCCAGCGACTAAATATGTGCCAGCCTCAATTCTGTCTGCCATGATTGTATGGTGATGCTCTCCGTCCTTTAGGCCCTCAACTCCTTCGATAGTGATAGTTTTGGTACCACAACCTTGAATGCGGGCTCCCCGGCTAACCAAAAAATTTGCGAGGTCCGTGACCTCAGGTTCCCGTGCAGCGTTATCAATCACCGTTGTCCCCTTGGCAAGTACCGCGGCCATCATAAGATTTTCTGTCCCAGTGACTGAAGATGGCTCCATTAGAATGCGGGCACCACGCAGGCGATTTGCCTTCACGTGGATGTTTCCATGTTTTATGCAAACACTAGCCCCCAAAGCACGCAAACCGTCGATGTGCAGATTAACCGGACGGCTTCCAATTGCGCAACCTCCTGGGAGTGGAACCATGGCTTCGCCCCAACGTGCAACCAATGGACCAAGAGCTAGGATTGAGGCTCTCATGGTGCTGACTAGAGAATAGGGAGCTTCTGGATTTTTAAGAGTTTTGGTTTGGATGAATAGTCTTCGCCCTTCCCATGACATTTCTGCTCCAAAAACACCAAGGAGTGTACACATTGTTTTTACATCTACTACATGAGGTACATTATCAATAAAGCATGGGTTAGGACTTAGGAGAGACGAAACGAGAATGGGTAGTGTGGAGTTTTTTGCCCCACTTGCCTCAATTTCTCCAGAGAGGCGGCAGCCGCCCTCAATAATTAATTTGTCCATCGATTTCCTCAATAATTTTGCTTTACATCATGATACCGGATGGGAAGGGGATGTGCTATGAGAGAATCGAAGAATGACCTTAAGTATTTGTTTTAAAACTTCTAATACTTAGCGTATCTAAGTGGATTTTTCATGATAGCTGATCGCCACAGGGGGTCTAGGCGATAAATTAGTAACTAGACAAGGTTACATTGCAGCGAGGTTTGATGCTGCTAGTGCATCAATAAGTTCGTCTATGTCGCCCTGAAGAGCTCGATCAAGGGTATGAAGGGAAAGTGCAATACGATGGTCTGTAATGCGGTTTTGAGGAAAATTGTATGTTCTGACCTTCTCGCTTCGTTCGCCGCTACCAACCTGTGCACGACGGTTTTGTGCAATATCCCCATCTTGTTTAACACGTTCAATCTCAACAAGGCGAGATCTTAAAACGCGCATCGCTGTCTGCTTATTTTTAAGCTGAGAGCGCTCATCTTGGCAGCTAACGACAAGGCCAGTTGGTATGTGTGTAATTCTAACAGCTGAGTATGTGGTGTTGACGCCTTGTCCTCCTGGGCCGGAAGAGCAGAAAGTGTCGATTCGGAGATCTTTTTGATCCACTTGAACATCTACGTCCTCAGCTTCAGCAAGGACTGCTACGGTAACAGTAGAAGTATGAAGACGTCCGCTTGTTTCTGTAACTGGAACACGTTGGACACGATGGACTCCACGCTCAAACTTGAATCGACTATATGCACCTCTACCTTCAACGAGGACGGTGGCCTCCTTAATTCCTCCGAGGTCATTGTGATTTGCGGCGATGATTTCAGTCTTCCAGCCATGTTTTTCACTATAGCGAGAGTACATCCGGACTATTTCTGAGGCAAATAAAGCTGCCTCAAGACCACCAGTTCCCGCTCTTACCTCAACGAATATATTTTTCTCATCGTTAGGGTCTTTGGGTTTAAGTATTTCTGTCGCGTGGGTATCAAGAATTGAGCGCCGTACATTAAGCTCTTTCAATTCCTCTTCTGCAAGAAGGCGCATTTCTTCATCTATTCCTGAACTACCAATTAGTTCCTCAACTTGTGTAATTTGTGTAAGTATAGCGTGATATTGACCACACAAATCTGCGGCTTCGGCAAGTTGCCGCCGCTCCTTGTTAATTTTCTGAACTTGATCTTGTTTAGATAGAATTGAAGGGTCTGCGAGCAGAAGGTTCAGCTCTTCATAGCGAGAAGAGGCCGCTTCTAGACGACTTAAGAGAAAAGCCTCCTTTACCTCTGTCATCACAGGCCCCGAATTTGAGGGAAAAAATTATTTTGATTTGGAAGATGTGGCTGGAGCCTTCCGTTCGTATTTTTTTCGAAATTTCTCAACGCGACCCTCCGTGTCAATAATTTTTTGGGTTCCAGTAAAAAATGGGTGACATTGAGAACATACTTCAACTCGTAAGTCTCCACCTGTGGATCGAGTTTGAATTACGGCACCACACGGACACGAAAAGGTTGCTTCTTTATATTCTGGATGAATTCCTTTTTTCATAATAGTTCTCCGGCTCTAAGTGTTGATTAGCGGTTCATCGATTCCAAAAAATCTTTATTGGTCTTTGTGCCTTGTAGTTTATCAAGAAGAAACTCGAGGCTTTCCACTGTTCCAAGAGGGTGCAGAACCTTTCTTAAGATCCACATCTTGTTAAGTTTGTCTTTTTCTACAAGTAACTCTTCTTTTCGAGTACCTGACTGGTTTATGTCAATTGATGGGAAAATTCGTTTATCAGCTAGTCGACGATCAAGATGAACCTCCATGTTTCCAGTTCCTTTAAACTCTTCAAAAATAACGTCATCCATTCTGCTTCCTGTGTCGACAAGCGAAGTTGCTACTATGGTCACGCTGCCGCCTTGTTCAACGTTGCGGGCTGTTCCAAAAAAACGCTTTGGTCTTTGTAGCGCACTTGCATCAAGTCCGCCAGAGAGGACACGGCCACTAGAGGGAGCAATCGTGTTATATGCTCGGGCAAGCCGCGTTAAACTGTCAAGCAAAATTACAACGTCTCGCTTGTGTTCTACTAGGCGCTTTGCTTTCTCTAGTACCATCTCAGCAACCTGTGTGTGGCGTTGTGCAGGCTCATCAAAAGTTGAACTAACCACTTCCGCATTAACCTGCCGTTGCCAATCTGTTACTTCCTCTGGCCTTTCGTCTATCAGCAGAACAATTAATACTACGTCGGGGTGATTTTTCAGTATTGATCGAGCAATTGCTTGTAGCAACATTGTTTTTCCAGTTCTCGGGGCAGCAACAATTAATCCACGCTGGCCTTTACCTATTGGTGAGGTCAAGTCAAGCATCCGCGTATTGTAATCTTCAGCATCATGTTCCAATTGAATTCGTTCTTCAGGATATAACGGGGTCAAGTTGTCAAATAGAATTTTATCTCTAGCAACATCTGGTTCGTCGTAATTAATCTTCTCAACTTTTAGGAGGGCAAAATAGCGTTCGCTTTCCTTTGGAGGGCGAACCTGCCCGGATATTGTATCTCCTGTGCGCAAATTGAAACGTCGAATTTGAGATGGAGAAATGTAAATATCGTCAGGTCCCGGAAGGTAGTTTGAGTCGGGAGCGCGAAGAAACCCAAAACCATCCTGAAGCGTTTCAAGGACGCCTCCACCAAAAATTACTCCATTTTTTTCAGTTTGTGCCTGAAGAATAGAAAAGAGGAGTTCTTGTTTTCTCAGGCCACCAGCTCCATCAATGTGTAGCTCTTTTGCCACCTCATTGAGCTCCATAATGCTTTTTCGCTTCAAATCACCAAGGTGCATAGCTTTTTCTACTCCTCCTAGTTTATTAGACTGACGAGAACGTGCTGGTTTTTCTACTGTTGATGTGTCCATTGTGAGGTATCTTTAAGCCAAAAATTAGGGGTGCATCACTATCGTGGTTGCTCGTTATAAGATGTCAATTGAAAAATCAAACGTCGTGTAAGTCCCCCGACGAAAAGTCTTTGAAGGTTTCCAATGGGGATCTTGTTTTGAGGGTTTCTCCGGAAAGCGTATAAGGTTGAAGCAGATCGAGTGATCCGCACTAGGTTGACTGGCCCCATCGTATCGAAAGAAAGTCCGTTGTGTCAATAGGCATGTATGCCTTTGGATTATTTGCATGCTTATGGTTTCAGTTTATTAGCAAATTCATTTTTAAGCTTTTTCATCTTTGGCTCAATAACTGCGAGGCAATATGGTTGCTGAAAATTCAGTGCGTAGTAGTTTTGATGGTAGCTTTCGGCTGGGTAAAAATTAGTAAATTTTGTAATTTCAGTTACAATTGGGTTTGCCCACAATCCTGATGTTTCAGTGATTTTACGAGAAACTATTGCGAGGTTTTTTTGAGTATCGTTGTGGTAAAAAATAGCTGAACGGTAAGCAGTGCCTATGTCGTGACCCTGCCGATTCAGGGTTGTAGGGTCATGTGTTTTCCAGAATACACAAAGTATATCTTCGAAGGTGATAACGTCAGGTTCAAAAGTTAATTGGATAACTTCAGCATGTCCGGTGGTTCCAGTGCATACATCTTGGTAGGTAGGATGCTCAAAATGCCCCCCTGCATAGCCGGAAACAACCTTATCTATACCCCGAAGTTTTTTAAACACAGCTTCAACGCACCAGAAGCAGCCAGCCCCTAAGGTTGCAACTTCACTCATATAGTTTTTATCCCCGTAAGTATGATGTGCCTATTTTTAGCTTTATTTGTGAGAAGTTCGTTTGCCGAGGCTTAGCAAAATAGAAAATAAAACTGTGCAGCCTAAGGCTAGGCCAACCCATGAATTCCACCAACCTAGACCTACTCCTAGTTCTCCAATAACAATGCTAATTATTCCAACTAATAGTGCATAAGGAAGCTGGGTGCGAACGTGATCAGCGAGTACACAGTCTGTTGCCATAGAGCTCAATATAGTTGTATCAGAAATTGGGGAACAATGATCACCAAACACTGATCCTGCTAATACTGATGCAATAGCCTCAATTAAGGCAGCTTCTCCCCCGATTGAATAAGTTAATGGAATTACAAGGGGAAACATTATTCCCATGGTTCCCCACGATGACCCTGTTGCAAAACTTGCGACGCCGGAAACTATAAAAACCATAGTTGGTATAAGTACTGGAGGAACGATGCCTACAGTGTTTGCCAAATATTGTGCGGTCCCAAGTTCATAACAGATATCACTAATTGTCCATGCGAGAATGAGTACAATAAGTGCTGGGAGTACAAGTTTCATCCCATTGAACAGGGCCGCAATTACTTCACCTATCGTAAGGAGCCGCCTTAGCACAGTCAATATAATTGACGAGAAGCACCCAAGTATAGCTGACCATAGTAATACATAAGCTGCGCGTGATTCCCCAAATATTTCCCAAATATTATGGGCTTCAGCGGAACTATGGTTTTCTAATTGAGTGAGGCCATCGATATACATTCCAAATATGATTGTAAAAATAGTCAGTACGATAGGAATGAGGGCATCATACCAGTGTCCAAGGTATTGTGAATCATCCTGTGTATAGCTGAAAACTTTTTTTTGTTTATTTCTCGCTGTACGTTCTGCCCTAAGCATTGGCCCAAAGTCTCGTTCGCTTAACGCGATCATTAACACAAACATCAGCATAAGAATTGGATAGTAGCGATATTGTATGGATTCAATGACGGCTTGAAATGGGTTTTTTGTAATACCTAAACGAGTGAACTCATTCGCAACAAATGAGACTTCTGCTGCTATCCACGATGAGATTATTGCCAAACTTGCAATTGGGGCGGCTGTGGAGTCAACTAAAAATGCAAGTTTTTCTCTACTCACTCCTAGGCGATCCGTTGTACGTTTCAGTGTCGATCCAAGAATTAGAGAGTTTGCGTAGTCGTCGATAAAGATTATCATTCCTAGTAGCCAGGTACTGATCTGGGCACGTTTTGCTGTTGATGCGATACGCCCAATGATTATAGCGAGGTTGCTAAGACTACCTGATGACGTTGCAATTGTGATCATGCCAGAAAGAAGCAGGCAGAATAGCAGGATAAAAATCCGTGTTTCATCTCCAATTGCGTTTAGAATATAGGTGTCAAAGAAACGCTGAAGAGCTAAAAATGGAAGAAAGTCATAAATGATAAAAACTCCAACATAGACAGCAAGAAGGAGTGAAACAATTGCGTTTCGTAGTGCGATTGCTAGTACAATCGCAACAAGTGGAGGCACAATTGATAGCAAAGTGCCGTCTGTTGCCTGCTCCATAAATTGCCAAGCGTCTAAGGGAGGTGCACAGTTAGAATATCAAAAAATGGTTGACTCACTTGTGAGTACTACTTTGGGCAAAGCTGTTATTCAGCTCGGTTGGTAATTTCGATTAAGTGATAACCAAATTGGGTTTTAACGGGACCATGTACCTTGTTTATTTCAGCGGTAAATACAACATCATCAAACTCTTTAACCATTTGTCCAGGAGTAAACTCGCCCAAATCCCCTCCTTGCTCCTTTGATGGGCACTGAGAATACTCCTTAGCCACTTCAGCAAAGTCAGCTCCATCCTCAATTTTTGTTTTCAAGTGAGTGCATGCTTCTTGTGTCGGTACGAGAATATGGCGTGCGCGTGCTTTTGCCATTTCAATGCTCCTTTCATGTTTAGTTAATGTACTCAGATTTTTGTATTTAAAAATTTCTGCCTTTTTGTGGCTTGGCGAGTGTTGATCATGACATGTTTTTTAATCAATCGCCACCTTCTGCATTACGGCTGTATTTAGCTGCATTTAAAGGTGTTGCGCTGTAAAATATCCGACCCATGCAGCCATCAGTCCAAATAGCATTTGGGCAATTACATTAGCAGTAGCTCGGGCAAAGTCGGAAGTTTGCAGCAAGGCTAACGTTTCATAAGCAAATGCTGAAAAAGTTGTAAATCCACCTAAAACTCCAACAAGAAAAAACAAGCGTCCTGAAGGTGTCAGTATCTGGCGAAGTTCCAACATTCCACCGATGAAGCCAATCGCCAGGCACCCGATGACATTGACAGCAAGTGTGCCATATGGAAATACGGTAAGGGGGAAGGTACGTTCAATAAAAGTGTTTACAGCAAATCTTCCCGCAGACCCAATAAACCCTCCAAATCCGACAATGATTATTTGACCCCAATATGATCCCGTCATTTTAAAAGTCCCTTGGGAGTGATTTACAATAAGAAACTTCTAATTTTTTCAGCAATCACAAGCCCAAGTTTTTTGTGACTTTCCCTGTCAATATGCACTCCGTCTATGCTTGAAACGGCAATTACCTCATTGGAATCAATATAGTGGCATGAATGCATTTTTGCTATCTCTTTGTACTCTTGTAGTAAGGAAAAAAACTTTTCCTCTGTGTTTGGTAGCAGATGTTGCACAATTTCAGATGATTGATCAAACTTTGTTGGGCCTATAATTAAAACCTCTTGTGTTTGAAGACCAAAACTTATTTTGTTTAGTTTGGCAAGCTCGATAAGCTGTCCCAGTCCCCGTGCCGAATCATATCCTGAAGCATTGTACAGTGGTTGAAGGTCATTCGCGCCTAATGCGATGATGAGAAGATCTAGAGGGTTGTGGGTTTCAAGAATTGAAGGCAATGCTTTACATCCATTGCGATCAGATCTAAAAGGTTCGTCAAATGAGGTTGTTCGTCCATTCAATCCTTCTTCAATCACTCGTATATGTCCAACAAGTTGCTCTTGAAGAATGCCGGTCCAGCGATCTTGGTACGGATAACGCTCACCAGTTTGTGGGGTATATCCCCAAGTATTGGAATCACCAAAACATACAACAGTTTTCATGTTAAAAACTTTATCCATAGTTCTATGTAAGTGAATAGAGTATATTCTAATAGAACCTCAAGTTTTCAAAGGTTGATTTGAGAAGCATGTCTCATTACAAGGAGCTTAATTAATGTGATGTGAACGCTGTAAAGCATGAGTTAACTGCCAAATGCCCCTCTGATCTGTTCTATTCTCTTCCGGTTCACCCCGAGATCACTATAACCAATACGAGCGCCGGATCTCAGGTGAATTGTGCCTGATTTTACGTCCATTAGAAACTCTATGTCATCAATAAAACCAAAAAATAGGCTCCTTGCTTCTGCATGCAAATACCATCCAGTTTCTTTAACAATGCGTGTTCGTGGAAGAGCAAGAAGTGAAAACTTCAATACGACCCACGCGTCCGCTGGGGAACCAGGGAACCGTATGGGTTTAATATAGTGAGTTGTATCTAGAGATTGGGATGACACACAATTTGGTCGGTTAGTGCATGGGCGTAAGGTATAATGTTTCTTTGTTGTTTTCATTCGTAGTCAATACTAATCTGACAATTCAACTTTTGGAGGGATGCTATTGATGGTAGAAATTTTTGGACTTAGTGCAGTAACCGTCATGGTTGTAATGTATGCGCTGGAATATCGTTCACCCAAGTATATTCTTGGGTTTGCAGCTGCATGTTTGTTTGCGGCACTCTATGCTTGGTTAATTCGATCATGGCCATTTGCAGTAGTCGAAACAGTATGGGCATTCATCGCAGTTCGTCGTTATTTTGAGTTTTCCTCTGCGAATGGGCTTAGTAAGTAACTTGTGTATGTATGCGATGTGATCTAGCTTCACAACATTTTTCTGTAATAGCTAAGTATTAGCTTGAAGGTGTTTACTGATAAACTCTTCTATTTTTTCAAATGCTCCAAAGTAGGGAAGTATTTCAATGTTGCATGTAGGGTAGTCACGAAATAGCTGTTTAACCATTGCAGGAATATCTATGAGTACGTGATTGCCTGAGTTTAGAAAATAGGGGAGTATGGAAATGTCAGTAATTCCATCATCGATTATTTTTTTAATGGTATCAGGGAGAGATGGGGTAGCCATTTCAAGAAAACAGTATTCAACAACATCATATTTGTATGGTTTGACGGCACGTACTTTCTGTACCGTTAGAGCAAACTCTCTATTAGCTTCTTCCCTTCGACTGCCGTGAGCAATCATAATCAGGGCTTTCATTCGTGACCTCTCTATTTTTTTCGTCGTAACCCTTTATCGTAACGTATGGCTTCCCACTCTAATATCATTTTTTTTCGAGTGCTTCCCCATCGGTAATTCCCAATCTTACCTGTTTTTTGAATAACTCTGTGACAGGGTAGCAGAAATGAAACAGGGTTTGTTCCTATAGCTGTTCCAACGGCTCTTACGGCTTTTGGGCGACCAATGAAATTTGCAATATGTTGATATGTTGTTACGTGCCCTTCAGGTATTTGTAGTAAGGCTTTCCAGACGTTTAACTGAAACGCTGTTCCATGGATCAACAGATTAAAAGTAGCTCTTTTTTTGTGAGGGGAAAATGAAAATATTTTACGTATGGTGTGTTTTGTTTTTGTGTTATCCGAGTGAAAGGTGGCATTTGGCCAACGTCGGCGAAGATCATTTACTGATAGCGCTGAGTTGATGCTGGTATTGAATGATAGATACACAATGCCTCGCGTTGTTAAACCTAGCACGCAATCTCCAAAAATTGTGGGATGTGTGCCGTAGAATATGTTCACGTTTTTTTTATCACTTCTACATTCTTCTGTTACTGTAGTGAGCATTACTATGAAATTATGGAAAGGTGTATCTTGTGATGTTGGCGTTAAATCCCAATATTGATAAGCGTGATATTGGGTTTGAAAACTATTGCACTGTTTTTGATGGGTGAGAATGTTTTGGCGAGAGTTAATGGGCTCCATACTTATGTAAGGCTTGGGTGATAGCCTGCTCCGTTTGGAGCTTCATGCTTATTTAGAGTAGCTCGTACGTCATCAGAATAAAGCGTTTGAATCAAAAATATGCCGTGAGTTTTTTGTTTGACGGCATCTATTGTTTGTTCAAGTATTGTGACTTTCCCGAGGAAGTTCCATTTTCCATCCACGTCCTCTACGAGAAACACTCGTACGGGATCAGGGTGAAATATGCGAATTCCTGGACGTTCAAAGGTACATTGCATTCCTATGGATAGGTTATTAGGAAGGTCTTCTCGTGGGAGTTTTAGTGTATCGTTAAATTCAATAACACTGCCCATTATTCATGTCCTTATTGGAGTTTTATTCAAGGGGTGATTTGTGTTGGAGTAGTAAATCATTAGGTGAGGGTTCCGCGGATTTCCACATCCCCTGCCAGTTCTTGCGGGCTAAAAACTCTGCATCTAATAGTTTTTTGTCATGGCGTACATTGGGAGGCCAAAAGTCCCACAAAGCATAACCATTGAGGACCATTGCATGGTTAACCAATGTCTCCCCAGCCCATAAATATCCCCATAAACGACCTTCATGGTTGTGTTTCTCTTGATCAAATTCGATGTGTATTTGTTTTCCTTCTACAAGTGTTTTTAGGGCGTTTTGAGAAACTACTCCCCACGGTTGGGTAGGCTCAGGAGCATCGATAGCAAGTAAATCTACCCATTCTTTTTTCCCTTCGATCATCATAATAATAGTATCACCGTCAATAACCATTACAGTCTCTGCAGGTATAGTGTTCTGGGAAAAACCAAAAGGTGGACATAGTATAACTGTGAAAATAAAAATTGTACTCAAGATCAAAAAATTCATTCTGACAGCCTCATCATTGCGGGCATTTCAATTACCTAACCATAGCACAGATTTATAGCCAAATCTTCAAAAGGACTTTGCAAGGGAGTTATGTACGAGAGTCATTTTTTGTGAGTAAAAAATACTTTTGAAAATACTAGCTTGTAAGTATGTAAAGAAAACTGACGAATATTGAATAGTCGAGGATAGTGTCTTTAGGCGTTGCCAAAAATCCGACGCTATAGTGGCTCGTTTTTCCTTGGTCTATCGGTTATCATGCCGACCATGAATTGTACCCCTCTTCATGAAAATCACATAGCGTTGAAAGCAAAAATGACAGATTTCGCCGGGTGGGATATGCCGCTTTCGTACTCTGGGGCTTTGGAAGAATATCAAGCTGTTAGAAATGCTGTGGGGTTATTTGATGTTTCCCACATGGGGCGCTTTGTTTTTAAGGGACGTGGGGTGTCTCTTCTTCAGCGAGTTACTACCAATGATATTCAAGTGCTTCCCCCTGGCCGAGCTCAGTATTCGATGGTTTGCAATGAAAATGGGGGCATTCTTGACGATATTTTTGTGTATCGCCTTGCAGATGATCGTTTTTTAGCATGTGTAAACGCTGCGAATCACAATAAGGTTTTGGCCTGGTTTAAGTCTCATGATGATGAGCATTGTATTGTAAATGGGGACATTCAGGATCAAACAACAGTAATGGGTCAGGTTGCTGTTCAAGGCCCAAAATCAAAGGATCTTCTCCATCGGTGTATTGGGGATATACTTTTTAGTCTTCCACCACGGGGATGTATTGAGTCGAAGGTTTTAGGAAATAATGCGATTGTCGCGAGGACCGGATATACCGGTGAGCATGGATATGAGTTATATCTTCCTGGGAGTAGCCTTCCAAGTATATGGGCTGAGTTATTGAAGATGGGAGAAGCATTGGAAATTAAACCTTGTGGGCTAAATGCAAGAGATTTACTGCGCTTGGAAGCGGGGTTTTTGCTTTATGGAAATGATATTTCTGAAAACACAACGCCGCTTGAAGCTGGTGCTGAATGGGTAGTTAAGTATTCTAAAGAAAGTTTTATTGGAAAAGAAGCGATGTTAAAGCAGAAAAACACTGGAGTATCTCGGCAGCTTGTTGCATTCAAAATGCTTCAGAAAGCTGTTCCACGCAATGCTTGTTCTATCTCATATGGTGATCAGGAAATTGGTGTTGTAACCAGCGGAAATTTTTTTCCTCATAAACAACAGGGTATTGGTATGGGCTATGTGAAACCGTCATTCGCATCCCTTGGTCAGGAAATTACCATTGCAATAAGGTGTCGATCGGTTCCTGCGGTTGTGGCAAAGCCGCCATTTCACAAATAATGAGCATATTGGGCGGTACTCTCCATAAAATTTCAATCAATTGTAATAAAGCAGGTAAGAGCTCGTGAAACTTGATCAACAGTTACTAGACATTGAAAAATTTTAACTGAAAAGCGACATGTTTCATTCCATTACACCAGCTGAAGAAAAAAATATGATGAAGACAATTGGGGTTTCTTCATTTGAGGATCTTCTTCAGGATGTTCCCGGTGCGGTGCGCATAATGGGATTATTAAACATTCCTCCTCCACAATCAGAGCTGGAGCTTCGACGATGTCTCAAGGTCTTTGCTGATCGTAATGTTAGCGTTGATGACGCGGCTTGTTTTCTTGGGGCTGGGGCATATGATCATTCAATTCCATCAATTGTTCCTGCCCTCGCATCTCGATCTGAGTTTTCCACTGCATATACCCCATATCAGGCAGAACGAAGCCAGGGGTTACTCCAAACGATCTATGAGTTTCAAAGCATGATTTGTGGTTTGACTGGGCATGAGGTTGCTAACGCCTCTCTCTATGACGGGGCCTCGGCATTAGCTGAGGCTGCTTTAACGGCTATTCGAATAACAAAACGCAACGAAATTGTAATCTCAGCAACGATCCATCCACATTACCGGGATGTATTAAAAACTTATTTAGCAAGCGTAGGCAAAGTTGTCGAGATTGCGCAAGATAATGGAGCGGTAAATTCTGACAGGATATCTGAAGCTATTAGTAAAAACACTGCGGCAGTTATGCTTCAGTCGCCAAATTTCTACGGATGCATTGAAGATTACGAGGCGATTATCAAAATGGCACATTCGCATAACAGTCTTGGAATTGTTTCTGCTGACCCTATTTCACTTGGATTATTAGTGCCACCAAGCGAATTTGGAGCAGATATTACCGTTGGTGAGGCGCAGGGCCTTGGAAATGTGCTTAGTTACGGAGGGCCATATGTTGGGTTTTTTGCAACCAGCAAAGACCATGTTCGCCAAATTCCAGGTCGTTTAGTTGGACGAACGGTTGATGCGCAAGGACGCCCTGCTTTTTGCTTAACACTGCAAACACGTGAGCAACATATTAGGCGTGATAGAGCAACCTCAAATATTTGCACTAATCAGGCGCTCATCGCATTGCGCACAACAATTTACCTAGCCGTAATGGGAAAAGATGGTTTGCGTTCTGTTGCAGAACAGTGTGCAAAGAAAGCGTCTTACGCACATTCTCAACTATGTAGTATTTCCGATGTTCAACTAGCATTCCCGCACTTATTTTTCAAGGAGTTTGTCATTCAGTTGCCGTGCTCACCTACCATGGTTAATCGAGAACTTTTAAAAGTTGGAATCATCGGAGGACTTGATCTTGGGCCCTATGATGAATCACTAACAAATCATATGATGATTAGCGTAACTGAAAAGAGAACACGAAAAGAAATCGATAGTCTCGTGCAGGTCATTAGTGAATGTGTCAAAAAGGGATGATATATAGGGTAGCGTGTGATGTATGAAGTTATGTGTGTTTTTATCCCCTCTTTTAATTTGGGAAGATAAAAAGCAGCGATAACGCTACGTGATAAATCCTGTGCAGTCACAACAGATTTATAAAGGGAAAGTAGTTGATCTTCGAGTTGAGACGATTACGCTTCCAAATGGGCTAACCTCAACTCTAGAGATTATTACCCACCCTGGAGCCGCAGCAGTTGTGCCTCTCAAGGATGATGGGACTGTAGTTTTAGTTCGACAGTATCGCCATGCAGTAGGAGGGTACATTTATGAGATTCCCGCAGGAAAACTATACCCTGGCGAAGATCCAGAAAACTGTGCACGCCGTGAATTAGAAGAAGAAGTTGGATATACCGCGGAAAATCTTGATTTGCTCTTAAGTTTTTTAACTACACCAGGCTTTACTGATGAAGTGATTCACATATATAAGGCGACCACTCTAACGGTGGGAACTCAAAATCTTGAGCAAGATGAAGTTCTTGAAGTAGTTGAGATGACGATGTCTCAAGTGATGAAAAATATTCATGACGGAACTATTAGGGATGGAAAGTCTATTATTGGCTTACAAGCTGTGTGGCTTCAAATGGAATCGTGTACATGACTGAGCCAACTATTTTTGAATTGAGTGCCGAGGGCCGCCCTGGGTATCTGCTCCCTCCCATTGATGTTCCTGATGTACCGATAGAAAAACTGTTTCCTCCGCAGCTGATTCGTAAAAAGTTATATCTCCCAGAAGTTAGCGAGTTTCAAGTGGTACGCCACTTTACCCGTCTTTCAAAAACTACGTTTGGCATTGATGAGGGTTTTTACCCATTAGGGTCATGTACTATGAAGTACAATCCAAAACTCAATGAAGAAATTGCAAATCTCTCAGGTTTTGCTAGTCTGCATCCGCTGCAATTACCAGAATATTGTCAAGGGACATTACAGCTAATTTACGATCTTGAAGGATTGCTAAAAGAGATTTCAGGTCTTGATCGTATATCACTACAGCCTACGGCTGGGGCGCAGGCAGAGTTTGCGGGAATGCTAATGGTTCGTGCTTATCATCAGCAGCATAGCGGCACTCCACGAACAAAGGTTCTCATCCCTGATTCCGCTCATGGGACAAATCCTGCAAGTGCTATTTTGGCTGGATATAAAATTGAAGTCGTGAAGTCAGGGCCCGATGGACTTGTTGATATTGAAAACTTAAAACAACATCTCGATACTGATTGTGCCGCACTCATGCTGACAAACCCTAATACGCTTGGTTTATTTGAAAAAGAGATTTTAGAAATTTCTGAACTTGTACATTCCGTAGGTGTTCAGTTGTATCTCGATGGAGCTAATCTCAACGCACTTGTTGGAATGGCCAAGCCTGGAGACATGGGTTTTGACGTAGTGCATTTCAATTTGCACAAAACATTTTCAACTCCACATGGTGGAGGTGGTCCCGGTGCAGGCGCGTTGGGAGTAAAGTCACATTTAGAGCCTTATCTGCCTTCTCCGACTGTTGAGCTAAGGAACACTAAGTATATTCTGGACTCTGATAGGCCTAATTCGATAGGGCGGGTGGCGACGTATTTTGGAAATGTGGGTATGTTGGTCAGAGCATTTACTTACATTAGTCGCTTAGGACATACTGGACTCCAAGCTGTCAGTCGACTGGCAATTTTGAATGCCAACTATATTCGTAAGCGACTGGAGAATGACTATTACATTCCATACAATCGACCATGTTTGCATGAGTGTGTAATTTCAGCTAAAGATTTCAAATCTTATGATGTTCATGCATGGGATATTGCTAAACGTCTACTTGACTATGGGTTTTATGCACCAACGGTTAATTTTCCACTGATTGTTGAGGAAGCCTTAATGATTGAACCTACCGAAACAGAACCTAAAGCTAGTCTTGATGCCTTTTGCGATGCAATGATTGCAATTGCAAATGAAGTGAAGACAGATGCTACCCTGGTGAAAAATGCGCCTCATGCGTTACATGTTTCAAGAATTGATGAGGTGACTGCAGCACGTCAACTCGATTTACGCGAAGTGCCTTGACTGTTCAACGCAAAACTCCTTCTGTTTCAAAAGCTGAGAAGTCTCGCCACAAAAGTACCGCTGCCTCCGATCTTTCCCCTTTGATGCAGCAATATAGGGACCTTAAGGCGGCACACCAAGACTCAATCCTCTTTTTTAGGGTTGGAGACTTTTATGAAATGTTTTATGAAGATGCAGTATATGCTTCAAAGTTTCTTGAAATTACACTAACCTCTCGTGACAAGAGCAAGGCCGATCAAGTCCCGCTTTGTGGGGTTCCCTACCATGCCGCATCGTCATATATTGCAAAATTGCTTAGAGGAGGACATAAAGTTGCTCTGTGTGAACAAGTTGAGGAGGCGAAACTTGTTAAAGATAAACGGCCAGTACGGCGAGCAGTAGTTCGTGTCTATACTCCAGGTACATTAGTTGAAGATGAATTACTGGAGAAGAATGAAAATAATTACCTTGCCGCCGTAATGCCAGAGGCTGGTCAAGTTGGTCTCGCATACCTCGATTTATCTACCGGAGAATTTCGTGCAACAGAGCTTTTTGGAAATAATATTTCTCATGTTGTCGCAGATGAGCTTGCTAGAATTGATCCACGAGAATTGATTTTTCCTGATGATATTGTGAGTACTTCGTTTCATGCGATTGATTTGACTCGTATCCAAGTTGTAAGCCATGTTTCAAAAGAAACATTTGATTACGTAAAATCTAAAAATGTTCTTTTAGACCATATGGGTAGTGCCTCGCACGGTTTTATAAGTGAGAAAATACCTCCGGTGATCATTAAGGCCGCAGGGGCCTTATTGAGGTATGTTCAGGAATTACAACCGCTACACACGCTTTCACATATCACCAACCTGGTAGTCACTCCTCCAGAGACAGTAATGGTCTTAGATACTGCAACACAAAAAAACTTGGAATTAGTTCACTCTTTAAATCATTCGACATCAGAAGGAACCTTGCGTTATTCGATTGACCGAACTCTTACTCCTATGGGAAGCCGAATGTTACGAAGTTGGATGTTGCACCCATTAATTTCGGCTCAGGCTATCCAGAAGCGACAGGACTCCGTTGCTACATTTTTTGATGATCTCTCATTACAAATGACTGTGCGTAATGGGCTAGATTCCGTATACGATCTCGAACGGGTTACTAGCCGTATTTCCACAAAAGTTGCAAATGGAAGAGATCTGCTTATGTTATGTCGCTCCCTCAGTCACCTTCCAGCTCTCAAACAACACGTTATGCATTGTACTGATGCGCTGATTAAGGAACGCGTTGAAGCTTGGGATTCAATGGTTGATATACATGAATGTATTCAAATGGCGATTGATTCTGATGCTCCGATGACTATTAAAGAGGGTGGTATTATTTGTGATGGTTACCATGATGAGCTTGATGAACTTCGAGAAATAAGCCGGGATGGGAAAAACTGGATTGCAAAAATGGAGGATACTGAGCGTAAGAATACTGGTATTGATTCTCTGAAGATCAAATACAGTCAGGTTTTTGGATATGCGATTGAAGTGAGTCGGGCAAACCTTGAAAAGGTCCCGGAACATTTCATTCGACGTCAAACCTTAGCTAATGCTGAACGCTTTGTCACACCAGAACTTAAAGAGCTGGAAGGAAAAATTCTTAGTGCTGATGAGAAAATACGCGCGTTAGAATATACTTTATTTGAGGAAATTCGACTAAAAGTTGAAGGAGAAATTTCCCGTATTCAAGCAATGGCGCATACGATTGCTTTACTCGATGTTCTGACATCTTTGGCATATTTGGCCCGCGAGCGTAGGTATGTTAAGCCCTATGTTGCTGACAATATGGAAATTGAAATCCATGATGGGAGGCATCCAGTTGTTGAGCAAGCGATAGGTCCTGGTAATATACAATCAGGTCTAAGTGGTTTTATCCCTAATGATCTGCATATGAGTCAGGAGACTCAACGGATGCTCATCATTACAGGACCCAATATGGCAGGTAAATCTACTTACCTTCGACAGGTAGCTCATATTGTTATTCTTGCTCAGATGGGAAGTTTTGTGCCTGCAAGTACTGCAAAGATTGGTACCGTTGATCGAATATTTACCCGGATTGGTGCGTCCGATAATCTTACTGCAGGGCTCAGTACTTTTATGGTTGAAATGACTGAAACCTCAAATATTTTAAGTTATGCAACTTCAAAAAGCCTTATTCTTCTGGACGAAGTGGGTAGAGGGACGAGTACATTTGACGGACTGAGTATTGCTTGGGCCGTCGCAGAATACATCCATACCAACAGTAATTTACAGTCACGAACTCTTTTTGCGACCCACTATCATGAACTTACCGAGCTTCCAAAGAATCATGCAGGGATGAAAAATTATCATATTGCGGTAGAGGAAAAGGGTGACACGATTTTATTTCTTAGAAAAATTATAGAAGGTAAAGCGGACCGAAGTTACGGTATTCAAGTCGCTCAATTAGCGGGATTGCCAATTCCAGTAATTCTTCGTTCAAAGGAAATTCTTTCTCAGCTTGAAGGTCAATCCGGGGAACATATAGCTGAGCATTCACAGCCTAATAAAGAAATTGAACAATCGTTTGTGCAAGGTCATGTAAAAAGAGGGAAGGTTCACAATGTTCCTGATGACACGCCTCAGATGGGTTTATTTTAGTAATGAAGAAATATTGTGCTCTGCAATATCATGTTTTTATGTTATTAATGCAGCTATAATTAAGGCTGCTGTTGCCGCATGATTCGAAGTAATAGCATCGGGGGAGAATACGCATGAGTGAAAATAACATGCCCAAAATGGAGACGCTAGACCTGAAATCCATTATTGAATCACTACTCTTTGTGTCGTCTGAACCTATGTCACTGAAACAAATTGCGCAGATGGTTGAAGGGGTATCTCTAGATGAGATTAAAGATGCTATTAAACTTATTCAAGATGAGTGTGATAAGCCTGGGCGAGGTATTCAATGCGTTGAAGTTGCCGGAGGATTTAGTTTTACAACCCAATCAGATTGTGGCCCATGGGTTAAACGCCTTGTTGCCGGAAAACCCAAACTTTCACGTACTGGGTTAGAGGTTTTAGCAATTGTTGCTTACAAGCAACCTATTACAAGGCCGGAAATTGAGGCAGTGCGTGGAGTAGATACAGGTAGTGTCATGCGTACTCTTCTTGAGCGGAGATTGGTAAGGATATTGGGTCGGCGAGAAGGTGTAGGGCGCCCTGTAATCTATGGTACAACAAATGACTTTCTGAAAACCTTTGGGTTAAACAATCTTAAGGATCTTCCGCCTATTCAAGAGCTCCCACAACCTGCACTAACTGCTCAATCGCAACAACCGCAGCAGCAAGTTGTAAACTTCGACTCATAGCTTGTAATTTTGTATGAAGCAGGCGTTTATAGATATTTTTGAAAAACAAATTTTTAGGTTTTAAATCTTCCCAATCCATCCTGTTCTCTTTTAATGCTGGCCCTTTAAATGCATGGGTATTGGCGTGGGTGCATCAAAGGATAAAAATTTTCTATAGAATGAAACTGGTCGGAAGGATGTGAAGGCTCTGTTATGCTAGGTTTGGAGCGATGGAGAAGATAACGAATACCGTGCTTTTTGGCAGCTAACAAAACATTTTCAGAATCATCTATGAACAGAGTATGAGAGGGGTCATACCTAATTTCCCTCCTCGCATGATTCCAAAAATTAAGATGGTGCTTAGGAAAACCTACCTCACTTGAACACAACATTTTTTCTAAGTATTGGTCTATCCCTGTATGCTTTACTTTAATGGATAATGTAGTGTGGTGTGCATTAGTTACCAAAAACGCCGGTTTTCCGAGTGTTTGGATATATTTGAGAAATTCATCTGCATCTGGGTGTACTGATATTTTATGTGCCTGTTGTTCTGTCAATGCAACAACATCAAGGCCAAGTTCATTTCCCCAGTATTCGATGTCAAACCATTGTAGTGTGCCTTCGACATCCTTGTATCTTTTGAAAAGGTTTTCTCGCGCAGCATCCTCTGTCACATTATTTTCTAGAGCATATTGAGATGGAAGAAAATTGCTAAAAAAATCATTGTCAAAACCAAGGTTCAACAGTGTGCCATCCATGTCAAGAAGTACATGGTCAATGTGATCCCAGTCAGGCCATGGGCCATATGATGTAATGTCAGGCATTCTGATTTATATTAGCTTTTTTCAATTTAAGCCGCTAAAAGGTAGTTGGGTATTAATGAACTGCAATCAAGTTATCTGTAAACTCTTCAATACTAAAGGGTGTGAGGTCTGTAACTCCTTCCCCAATTCCAATCCATTTGACTGGAATTTGGAGCTCTTCAGCAATGGCGACAACTATTCCACCTTTTGCAGTGCCATCAAGTTTAGTTAATGCTATCCCGGTGACTCCAACCACTTCCTTGAAAAGGCGAGCCTGTGATAAAGCATTTTGACCGGTAGTAGAATCAAGTACCAACAGGACTTCATGGGGCGTTCCAGGTAGAACTTTTGACATGACCCTATGCATTTTTTCAAGTTCACTCATAAGATTGTGTTTTGTTTGTAATCGTCCCGCGGTATCAATAATTACTACATCTGCATCACGGTTTTTTGCAGCAGTTAAACCGTCATGCACTACTGCAGAAGGATCTGAACCTTGACGATGACGAATTACGTCAACGTTAATTCTCTTACCCCAAATCTCAAGCTGGTTTATAGCGGCGGCACGAAAGGTGTCAGCTGCTACAAGGAGTACGTTTTTCCCTGTGTCTTGAGCTTTTTTTGCAAGTTTCGCTATCGTCGTGGTTTTTCCAACTCCATTTACTCCCACTATCATATAGACATATGGTCTAGAGGTCTCTGGGGGAGGAACATTCTCAGTCGAAGGTCCACAGGACTCTAGAATATCAACGATAATATTACGGACAAGTAACTTTACATCCTTTCGTTCATACCCAGGCATCAAATCATTTTTTTCTTTGATACTTTGAAGAATACGTTGGGTAGTATTAATTCCCAAGTCTGATTGAATTAAAATCTCCTCAAGCTCCTCGATCATGTCGTCATCGATTTTAGGACTGCCAAGAAGTAAACGATTTAATTTGTCCGCAAAAGTACCGTGATCTTTTTTAAGTTCCTCTCCTATGCGGTTGAACCAATTACCCATTTTTAGTTCTTAGTGGAAGTAATACCGTTGATTTTGAGATGTTTTATAATTAAACGTTCTTTATTCTTCATTCGCGTAGCTTCTTGTAGGCTTTTTTCGTGGTCGTACCCAAGAAGATGTAATATTCCATGGATGAGCAATCTAACTAGCTCATTCCGCAGTACTGATTTCCTTTCCTTGGCTTGCCTGGCTGCTGTTTGAAGAGAAATAATGACATCTCCAATTAAGTGTTCTGGAACATTAAGGGATAAATCTTGTGGAAAGGCTAATACGTCTGTCGAACAATCTTTTCCTCGATATTGAGAGTTTAGCTTTCGCATTGCAGGGTCATTGAGAAGAACAATGCTGAGTTCACCGGATTTTTGACCAACACGAGAAAGAATTGCTTCAGCTACTGAGATTAGAAACTTAGGCGAGACTTTAAAGGTTCGCTGTCGGTTAGATACAAAAATATTGGGAGTTGCAGACGGCAGCTGAGAGGTTTTTCTCATGAGTCGTGTGTAGTTTCATGCTGTGATACTTGTCGTTTGAGCGAGCTTTCTCCACGTCTATCATATGCCTTAATTATATCCTTTACTAGACGGTGTCTGACCACGTCCTTTTCACTAAAATGTACAAATTCTATTCCTTCAATCCCAACAAGAATTTCCCTGATCTCTTCCAATCCAGAATTGCAATTACGAGGAAGGTCAACTTGTGTTACATCTCCAGTAACTACTAATTTCGAATTGAAACCAAGACGAGTGAGAAACATTTTCATCTGTTCGGAGGTGGTATTTTGTGCCTCATCTAAAATGACAAAAGAGTCACTCAGGGTCCGTCCTCTCATAAATGCGAGTGGAGCAATTTCAATGTTTCCGGTTTCAATTAATCGTGTTGCTCTATCAATTTCAAGCATATCAAATAGTGCGTCATAAAGTGGTCGAAGATAAGGATCAATTTTTGCGTTAAGATCCCCAGGCAAAAACCCAAGACGTTCACCTGCTTCGACTGCAGGCCGAGTGAGGACAATACGTTGAACTATTTTTTTATTGAGGGCAGAAATTGCTGCCCCCATTGCTAAATATGTTTTTCCGGTTCCAGCTGGGCCGATACCAATTACAATATCTGACTTTGAAATTGCTTGGAGGTAGATTCTCTGTGTAGCTGATTTTGGATGAACAGATCTTTTAGGGGTGGAGATATGCGGACCTTTTGAGAAAAGAGAATGCACTGAGACTTCTGGTATATCTCTAACATGCTGTATGGCAGAATTCACATCGTCAGTATCGATACGCAAACCTTGATTAATCAGTTCGCTTAAGTCTGTGATTAGTTTTCCGGCGCCATTCACTGCGGTGCTTGGGCCCTCGAGCATAATCATCTCTCCACGTGCGGATATTCGAATGCCTAGACCCTCCTCTATTGCCTTAAGGTGACGATCGTGGCTTCCAAAGAGACGGGCTGTATCTGTCCCTTCTTGAAGTTTTACTTTTAGGGTAGTTGTACTATCCAAAACAGGGGTGATTGCTTTTCTTGGCCTCTTGACCTTTTGTGTAGGTTGAGGACAGCAAAGAGGGAAAAAATATTTTCCACACGTAAGTATGAATTATCCGACGATCTAAAATAACAACACAGTTTCGTAACGCTATCATGGTGTTTCCAGACAATCAAGCATATCACAGTTTTTGCCATATACGCATCAGAATGAGGGACAAGACTGAAGCTGGTGTATGGGTTTAGGATAGTTTTTTACATTGTGTTATTAACGTTTTAAGTAAACTTTGAAGTTTGACGATTTGCTGGTCTTTAGTCTCCATATCTCGGACCAGTGCATACTGTTGTTCAAGCTCGTTATCTCCAAGAATTACTGTCAAGCGGGCACCTAGCCGGTCAGCTTGTTTCATCTGACTCTTCAGGCTTCCATCAGTGTAGTCGATATCTGCAGAAAGGCCTTGTGTACGAAGACCATCAAGTATTGGAAGCATTGCCGTTCTTGCTTTCTCTCCAAGTGTAGCGATAAAAACCTTAACTGTGGATGATGCCGCTAAAGAATCTTTGAGGAGGAGGACTAAGCGTTCCAAGCCGATTGCAAAGCCAATGCCTGGAGTATCGGGACCACCAAGAGTTTTTACAAGACTATCATATCTTCCACCAGCCGCAATTGCATCTTGCGCCCCGAGATTGGTGCTCTTGACCTCAAATGCAGTTCGATTGTAGTAATCTAGTCCTCTCACGAGGTGAGTATTTAATGAGTACGGAACTTTGAGTTGGTCCAAGCCTGCTTTTACAGACTCAAAATGAGTAAGGCAGTTTTTGCAGAGATGTTCAATCATAACCGGAGCATTTGTGAGTGCAGTGCGGCAAGTTTTTGCTTTACAATCTAGGACGCGTAATGGGTTTGTTTGGGCGCGCCTTTTACAGTTTGTACATAAATCAGCATCAATTTTCTTTAGGAAAGAATTCAAATTAGACAAATAGGCTGGGCGACATACCTCGTCCCCTAGGCTGTTCAAGTCTGTTTGAAATGAGGATAGTCCGAGCTGTGAAAAATAACGATGAAGTAGTGTGATCACCTCAACGTCAAGGTGAGGTTCTTGGGACCCAAAGGCTTCAACTCCCGCTTGGTGAAATTGTCGTAGTCGTCCAGCTTGTGGACGTTCGTGGCGAAACATTGGCCCTATATAGAAAAGTTTTAAAGTTTTTGCGTATTGGTGAAGCGAATGCTCAATGTACGTGCGAACTACGCTTGCTGTTCCTTCTGGACGGAGTGTCAATGAGGAGTTATCACGATCAGAAAAGGTATACATTTCCTTTCCGACAATATCGGTATCAGACCCAATGCTTCTTGAAAATAAAGTTGTTTGTTCCAAAATTGGCGTGCGCACCTCTTGATAATTGTAACTACGGAATATATTGCGAGCGTTAGATTCAATTTTTTGCCAGACCTGTGCTTCTGTCGGAACTATGTCTTTGAACCCTTTAATCGCTCTAATCATTAGATCAAAATTATCCTGTAATTCGGGCCAGACTAACAAAGGATGGTGGGGATAGCAACAATGAAGATTGAGAATTGTGGCTTCCTCGCTTTGTTTAAGATTGAGGCAACCAAGCTCAATATGTAAAGATGCTAGTCTTATAGTTTTTCGATAGGAGTCTATGTAAGTAAATTGTAATTGGTAGCTAGAAGGGATGTATGGAGACAATGAATATTCTTCGTCGAATTGCAGATATTTTCCGCGCAAAATATTTGTTTTCAAACCTTGAGTCAAACGATTCTTCTTTCTCTTTTGAGGACACTCCTTTTCAAGAAAAGCAGAAGAGTACTAAGCATGGAACACGTGCTTGGGCGTTTGAAGTGTTAGAAATTGAAGGAGAAGAGTCTACGCCAGATCAGATTCGTGAAGCGTATCTTCGCCTCTCAAAAAAATATCATCCAGATAAATTTATAAATGAGCCAGGGAAGCTAAAAATTTCAAATGAATTAATGGCTCAGATAAACAATGCATATGAAGTTCTTCAAAAGTAGTATTGTAGGTTGTTTGTTAATTTCTATATAAACAGCAAGCGTACCAGAAAGCTCTAAGAGAGAAATGACGTTGTGAATTTAGTATTAGGGTCAATGACAATCCTTCTTAAGGCCATCAAGCAGTGTATTTTCTATTTAAGTGCCTTTGTATCTAATTTTTGAATTATGTGGACTCTTCTAAAACTCCTTGTGATACGTGACCTTTCATACAATCGTTTACGTACTCTGCTGACAATAATTGGAGTTTCACTTGGGGTAGCAATCTACGTAGCAATGCGTATAGCCAATATTGAAATTATGAGATCTTTTGAAATATCTGCTGGGGCTATTAGTGGAAATGTGACTCTACAAGTTATAGGTGGTGAAAATGGGTTTGATGAAAATCTGATTATACCAATTAGAAAAACTTTAGGGGTTTTAGGGACTACCCCAATTTTAGAAGTTTCAACTATGCTATTGAGTCCTGATGATGCGCCGCTTGAATCTTTGTTGGTTTTAGGTGTGGATGTGTTCGACCAGGCTCAATGGTGGTCATATGCTGATGAGTGGGGTGAGAGCAGCATAGAAGACGTGCTTGCGGTTGATGGAATTGTTGTCTCAATGCCATTTGCACAACGGCATAATTTAGATATCGGGGAAAGCATAACGTTGTTATTTGATACGGAGACTCGCGCGCTCACCATTAGAGGTTTTATCGAGCATGCCATCGAAAACGGTGATTCGAATCATTACATCGATGGTCTCGCAATCATGGACATTGCTTCTGCTCAATATACGTTTGACCGCTTAGGACAATTAGATCACGTGGGTGTAAGTATCGACCATAGTCAAGATGATGTACGGCAGAGGTTGCAGAAAAATATGCCTTCAGGGATCAGCGTGCGTGAATCAAGTGATCGAATATCCCAGATTGATCGCTTGACTCGGGCATTTCGGGTGAACTTAACGGTATTAAGCAGTGTTGCGCTTTTGGTAGGGTTATTTCTCATCTACAACACAATTACTTTCTCAGTGATTCAACGTAGACGAGAGATTGGGATTCTTCGTTCATTAGGTATGCGCCGGGTCCAACTCATGCAGCTTTTTATTATTGAGGGTCTGTGTATTGGTACTTTAGGAGGAGTTTTTGGAACTATTTTGGGATTATTTATGGCAAAGGGTGTTTTGTACTCAGTGTCGGCAACGGTGTCAGCATTGTACACACCAATAGAGGTAGGATCGTTGCAAATTCCAATAGCAGTGATTCCTCAAGGGATTGGCATTGCAATGGTTATTGCCATATTGGGAACAATTTGGCCTATGCGTGTTGCTACACAAATCAATCTTGTGAATGCTTTGATGCCACGTGCTATTGATATAGTTCCAAAATATTTACACCATTGGAAAAGTGGATACCTGGGGATTTTTTTATTGTGTTTAGGGTGGGGGCTTACATTGCTTGGGCCAATTGGAGGAATTCCAGTCTTTGGTTATCTAGCAATGTTTCTTTTTCTGATTGGCTGTGCGGTAATGATGCCTCCTGTATTGTCGGGGCTTCATAGAACTGTCCGATATATGGGCTCTCGATGGCCAGATATGACTTGGGGAGTTATTGCCGCTGCGCGACTTGATCATGCTGTTGTTCGCAGTACTATTACTATGGGTGCCTTGATGATTGGTTTGGCAATCACAATTGGAGTAGGCGTAATGATCCACAGTTTTCGAGGCACAGTTGAAAATTGGATACATGAAACTATGGCGGCGGACATAATTGCCGCACCAACTACATGGTTTCTGCAAGGAACTCGTAGGCTATCAGGAACGCGTGAAACTGCCGGAAACGTTGGAGGAAAAATGCCTGATGACCTTATTGGTCAAGTAATGGGCATTGCTGGAATTGAGGCAGTAGATGGGTATCGTGAATCTGCATCTACATATCAAGGCTACCCAATTACAATAATTGCACGTGACTTAGTTCTTCATGCCACTCGAAGTAGCTATTTACTTTTGGAATATGACAGTGAAGGGTTGTTGCCGGAGATTGCTACACGTGGAGAGGTTTTAGTCTCCGAGTCATTTTCAAAAACATTTAATATCAAGGGTGGGGACAATATTACTTTAAGAACTATGATAGGCGAAGTTGATTTTTATGTAGCTGATGTTTTCTACGATTACGCTGCAGATGGAGGAAGAGTTTTAATGGATCGCACTACTTATATGCATTATTGGAAAGATAGTTCACTCAATGCTTTGGCTATGTATATCAGTTCTGATGCTGATGTCATCAAAGTGAGTGAACAGTTTATGTCTGCTATTGGCCGTGTGCATCATCTGACTCTTCTATCTAATTATGACCTGAAACAGCGAATTCTTCAGGTTTTTGATAAGACTTTTGCTGTGACGTATGCTTTGGAAGTGATTGCGATCCTTGTTGCATTATTGGGGATTACAAATGCGCTATTTGCATCCATTTTAGAAAGACGACGGGAGCTTGCAATTCTAAGGTCAATAGGTGGGACGTCAAGGCAGATTTTACGTATTTTTTTATGGGAATCTGGGTATCTTGGAAGCATTGGTACAGTTTTTGGTTGTGTGGCAGGCATGTTGCTAGCGTTTGTTTTGGTTCAGGTGGTAAACATGCAATCATTTGGGTGGAGCATTCAACTGGAGTTTCCTTTTTTACTTATGGGAGGGGCAATGCTCATCACGTTTTTAATTTCTCTTTTCGCAGGCTATGTTCCAGCAAAATTAGCCTCGAGGCTATCGGTTACTGGAGAGCTTCAGTATGAATAAGAGGGGTTAAATCTTTAGTGTTGTATGGGTTATCGTAGTGAGATGCTTTGATGGCAGAACCTATAATACTAGTTTTTCGAATGTACTACCGATTGGTCCATAGAAGACATGATTGTTCAGAATATTAATCGCCGAGAATTATTTCAGTTTGGATTGCGCTCTTTAGGTCTCGCAATGCTAGTAACAGCCTCAGGCTGTACTGGAAAAGGGTCTTTGCAGGCTCTTAGAGACGAATTGCTTGAGCTGAGGGAGAGGAGAGCTGTGCCAGTGCCTTCAGTTTTTGGATTGAAGGACTTGCGTGGTGTAATTCACTCTCATTCGTATATTTCGCATGATAGCAATGGGCGTCCTGAAGATTTTCTTAGAGGTGCACGTGAAGCAAGACTGGATTACTTAGTGACGACTGATCATTACGATGAAAAAATTTTTGCTGAAGGTTTAAGTGGAACATATCAAGACATAGTAGTTATCCGTGGTGCAGAGTTTCCTCTAGGTTGCACCAGAAAACGTGGTATTGCTAGGCGATGTGCAAGTATTCTTGGCTTTGGGTTTGACCCTTTCCCTGGCGAAGTTTTTTCTCCCCATGGGCATTCAAAATCAGAATTAATTGCTCAGATAAAAGATCATGGAGGGGTGGTGTTTTTAGGACATGCTCGAGGTGTTCCTGAAGAAAATTTTTTTACATTGGCGCATGGTATGGAAATATTTAATATTGCTGACACCATGCGGGAACAATATTTGGCATTTCCAGAATTTTTAGTTGATCTATTTGTAACGCAGCAGGAGTATCACGAAGAGCTTCTCCTGCAAGTTATCGAAAGGCCAAATTGGCTCCTTTCGAAGTGGGATGCATTGACTCGGTCTGGACACAAACTTGTTGCCATTGGTGGAAATGATGCACACCAAAATATGAATCTCTTTGGTATACAAATTGATCCATATGGATTGGTATACAAAATTCTTAATACACATGTTCTGGTTGATTACACAAAAGCCAATTCCTCTTCACAGCAATCTGCACAGAACATTCTGACTGCACTACGACATGGCAGGTCTTATGTTTCATTTCCGATACTATGCGACCCATCTGGATTTCAGTTTTATGCGATTGATCCTTCATCTGGAAAGCAAGTTGCGATGATGGGTGATACTTGGACTGATTTACCCGCCCCTGACCTAGTGATTCAAATCCCACGAACTGGAGCAATTGAGATTTTTAAAAATGGAGTCCCAGAGTTTAGGACAGTTGGACACGAGGTTAAATATTCTTCTTCGGGTTCAGGAGTGTATAGGGTTGAAATATCGCTTATGCTTCAAGGGCGGTGGAGACCATGGATTATTTCTAATCCCATATATCTCTGATGCTACCGATTGATTGGAGCAATTTGTAAGGCGCACTATCTACTTTTCCCAAAACTCGTTGTTTTTAGAATGTGAGGGGAAAACTATGAGGTCATGTCTATGAATGAGACTTTGGGAGTATGAGTATCTGTTTTACCGTCGTCTATGACGATAGGGGCCGAGCGTTCGTTTTTGGTAAGAGTGAAAGAGTTTTTGTGCCTTAGGATGTAATTGTGCGTGCTCTGGTGCTGATGGTGTGTTGAGAGTTTTAAATAGGGGAGCTAGAGTCCCATCAGGGTGAAGGTACCCAGATCGTAGTGGAACTGATCTGTTTTCATGGTGGATTAGATGGCAGGATGTTGGTCTGATGCTGGATATCCATGTAGTAAGCTCTTTAGGGTTACCAATTGATGCAGAGAGCAATAATAGGCGGGCTTGTGTTGGGCAAAAAATTATTGTTTCTTCCCAGACAACACCACGTTCAGGATCAGCCAAGAATTGAGCTTCATCTAAAATCACTAAACCTAGAGTATCGAGGCGAAGGTCAATTTCTCCACTTGCCGCATCGTATAAAAGGTTACGTAAAATTTCTGTAGTCATAACCAGTATTTCCGCGTATGGATGGACGCGGCGTTCTCCTGTGAGAATGCCAACACGCTTTGGGCCGAATATCTTAGAAAATTCTGTAAATTTAGTATTTGAAAGGGCTTTGAGAGGTGAGGTATACAAAACAGTTTTTTGCGCATCCATTGCTTGCCGTGCGGCCTCAATGGCTACGTATGTTTTTCCACTTCCAGTTGGCACGCTCACGATGACATCTTTTTGTTGAATATTTTGAATGGCATCTTCTTGCCAGGGGTCAAGTGAAAATGAGTCAGGAGTTGGTGGGCCAATACCGTCTAAAAATTGATCTAGGCTAAGAGGTTCAAGACGTTGAGCCGCTTTCTCTTTTTTTGTGGGTTTTTTCGCTGCCATAAAAAATATTGCCGATTATAAAATTATATGGCAACGTAACATTGGCACCATCATATGGCAACATAGGGTTTTACGAGAGTAGAAACTATTCCAGTTATCATGCATCTTTTGAAATTCCTGGGTTTTGACGCAGTATTTGTGTCTATGTTGGTTAAAATAAAGGGAAATACACCATTTGTTTCATATTACGGTTTGTATTCTGGCTCATCAGAGTGTTGGCAGTGCATACGTTTTATTTCCGGATGCTTATGTTGTTGTACGTGGAGGTAATATATGGGATGCTGACTATCAATAAGACAGAATACCTGTATGTGCGATTCAGATACGAAGACTCAATTTTATTTAAAAGACTGTGGATTGGTTGGTATTGATAAAAATACCTTTAGCGCTCTCTTTGGGGGGGACTGTTGAAAAAAAACGATCACTTGTTTGCAATCATTCTTGCCGGAGGAAGTGGTACTCGATTTTGGCCACTCAGCCGAGAATTATATCCTAAGCAACTGCTTAAAATTCTTGGCAATAAAACACTGATTCAGCATACGCTCGAACGTACTTTGCGTTGCGTGCCAATAGCGAAAACCTTAATTGTAACGAATCGTTCTCAAGCAGATTTGGTTGCGCTGCAGTTAAAGGAATGGACTCAAGATATCAGGAGCCATATTGTGATTGAACCTGAGGGGCGTAATACGGCAGCAGCAGTAGCCGTGGCTGCCGTTCAGCTTGTTGAGCAAGATCCAGATGCCGTTATGCTTGTTTTACCATCGGACCATGTTATCAAAGGGACCAGAAAATTTAATGATGCCGTGAGACTAGGGACAAAACTTGCTGAAGAAGGTCATCTTGTTACATTGGGAATTAAGCCTACCGCTCCGGAGACAGGATATGGTTATATTCGACCTAATATGCATCAACAAGTTGGGGTCTCGAAGTCACTTCAAGGGTATCGTGTGCAGAAATTTCTCGAGAAACCAGATATTGCAAGAGCAAAAAAGATGGTTAGGTCGGGAAGTTATTTGTGGAACAGTGGGATTTTTTTGTGGAAGGCTGCAGCTGTTCTTGATGAATTGGAGGCTTATCAACCAAGGCTTTTGAAAGCTGTGCGTAGGATTTATGGTTTGCAACGTAACACTGGGAGCGATAATCAGATTGCAAGACAATATCATCAGCTACCATCTTTGCCGATTGACAAGGCTATTATGGAGAGCACATCAAAAGCGGCAGTTGTTCCTGTAGATTTTGTATGGTCTGACATTGGATCATGGAGTGCCTTAGCTGATGTTGCAGATCGTACGGAAATGGGTAACGTTATACATGGGAATGTTATTGATCTTGAAAGCAAAAATTCTGTGTTGTTTGCAAACCATCGTCTTGTGGCAACAATAGGCTTGGATAATATGGTCGTTGTAGATACTTCAGATGCGACGCTGGTTTGTCCAAAAGCTCGTGCGCAAGATGTAAAAGCTGTTGTGAAAATTTTAAGGGAGCGTAACGCTAAGGAGCATCTTGAGCATCAGACAGTTTTTCGCCCATGGGGGTCTTATACGACGTTAGATACTGGAAATGGTTATAAAGTTAAACGACTCACTGTAGGTCCGGGAGCCAAGTTATCTCTTCAAAGGCACCATAAACGACGAGAGCATTGGATTGTTGTTGCCGGAAGGGCTAAGGTTACTTGTGGAACGAAGTCTTTAGATCTTCGTGTTGGACAGAGTCTTGATATTCCCAAGGCTACTAATCATAGAATTGAAAATCCTTGGGATGAAACACTAGAAATTATTGAGGTTCAGTATGGGTCGTATCTTGGAGAAGATGATATCGTTCGTCTTCAAGATGCATATGGTCGTGAGGTCATTCAGTGACTCAGTATATTGTCGTGAGCAGTTTTACTGTTAGTGGTCTATGATGAAGGCTTTGGTACTAGCTGGAGGTAAAGGAACACGTCTCCGCCCACTTACATATACGGCAGCGAAGCAATTAATTCCAATCGCCAACCGACCAATTATTTTCTATGTCATGGATCAGATTGCAAATCTTGGTATTAGGAATGTTGGAGTCATAATTTCTCCTGAGACTGGAAGTGAAATTCGCTCTTCTCTTACATCTAATCCCTGGGGTTTAGATTTTACATTTATCACGCAAACTCAACCACGAGGATTGGCAGACGCGGTTAAAGTGTCTCGTGATTTTCTGGGTATCGACACATTTCTTATGTATCTTGGAGATAATCTTATAGGAGAGAGTCTTATAAGTTACATGAAAGATTTCGAAGAAAAGAAACCAGATGCAGCAATTTTATTAAAAGAAGTGGCTAATCCAAGCATGTTTGGGGTAGCGGAGGTTGATGGCTGTGGAAAACTTGTAAGGTTAGTAGAGAAACCCAAAGACCCTCAATCTAACTTAGCATTAGTGGGAACGTATCTTTTTTCGAATAAGATTCATGCAGCCATTGATATGATTGTGCCTTCTTGCAGAGGAGAGCTTGAGATCACGGATGCGATTCAAGTTCTTTTGAAACAGGGCAAGGTGGTGCAAAGTCTTTGTTTAAAAGGTTGGTGGCTAGATACAGGAAAAAAAGATGATCTTCTGGATGCAAATAGGATGGTGCTTAATGAGTGGCGGGAAGATGATATTCGCGGGGAAGTTGATTCTGGAAGTATCATTAAGGGGCCAGTCGTAATAGAGGATGGTGTGCGAGTTATCCAAAGTCATATTGTGGGACCTGCGGTGATTGGGCGAGGGACGGTCCTTGAAAAGTCTCACCTTGGTCCGCATACAAGTATTGGTGCGGAATGTACAGTGATTGGAACAAATCTTGAGAATTGTGTGCTTATGGAAGGTGTCAGGCTTGAGGGTGTGGAGCAGATTAAAGATAGTATTCTTGGACGATGCGCAGTGGTTCGTCGGACAACAAATCACCGAGAAGTCTTGCGACTTGTGGTTGGTGATGATGCTGAAGTTTGTCTGTGATAGAAGTCCAGCTTTAAAAGTAAAATACTGTACTGTGCCCTTCAACCCAAACCTTATAAAACGGACGATCTTTCATTGATTTCAGTTCAAATCCCCCCCCTCATAAAAAAAATAGATCCACACAAAAGGTTTTATTGATGAATGCTTTGGTTCTTGGAGCTACAGGGCACTTAGGCAACAATCTAGTTCGTATGTTGTTAAGAAAAGGAGATAGGGTGCGCATCTTTGTACGGCCTACTTCAAAGCTTCAGACGCTAATTGGCTTGGATGTTTGTTCTGTTGTTGGAGATCTTAATAACCTTGAATCTCTTGAAGAAGCTTGCGATGGCATTGATATTCTATATCACTGTGCTGGTTATTACCCTGTAGAGGCTATTCCTGTTCGCACAGCAGTGAAGCAGGCTTTGAGGGAAGTCCACAATGTTCTAGATGCGGTAAAATGTAGTTCAATCAAGCGTGTGGTTTATGCTAGTAGTTTTACTACTATTGGTGTGCCAAAGGATTTGAATGCCATGGCTGCTGAAGAGCATATTTTTTCGTCAGGGTACCCAGATAACCCCTATTTGATGTCAAAGGCGGCAATGGAGCGTGTGATCAGGCTGGAGGCGGAGAAAGGTTTTCCTGCTGTCGTTTTGAATCCAACGGTTTTCTTTGGGCCACACGATAGTAAACCTTCTAGCGGAAACCAAATAATTATGATTGCGAAAAGATTAATGCCGGGATATGTCGATGGACTAGTAAATGTGATTGATGTGCGTGATGTTGCAATAGGTATGATTCGTGCTGGAGAGCGTGGGAGGGTTGGTGAGAGATATATACTTGGACACTGGAACACTAGTCAGAGGTCTCTCAACAGGTTGATCGCGAAAGTATGTAATGTGACAGGGCCTCTTGTTCCTATGCCAGTAAAGTTGGTGCGCTATGGTTCAAAGATAGGAGAATGGACATTTCGAAATATCTTTGGATCTCTGCCCCCTGTTGCCGGGTTTTCTGTCGAAACTATGCAGCACATGCAGCATTATGATTGTACAAAGGCAATCCATGAGCTTGATTATCCACGAAGTCCAGTTGAGACTGCCATTCGGGATGCGGTGACTTGGTTTCGAGACAACGGATACCTTGAAAGGTGAGTTTTTATACTAGACTGTTGGGCCTATTGTGACCCGAGCATTGCTTTTCTGGTTGCTATGGTTATGAAAATGGTTGTCTTTTGGTCGTACTGTTACAATGACGGAAAAAGTTTTGTCAAGGAGCTTGTGCTGTGGCACTAAATGATAAATACCTTGTCGAATTACTGCCTTCAATTGTTGTTATTGCTCGAAGAGCAGGACAGGCAATAATGGAAGTATATGCTCAAGATGACTTTGGGACTATAGCAAAGTCAGATGATTCCCCGCTTACGAAGGCAGACCTTGCTTCACATAAAATTATTACTGAATTATTGGATACGCTAACGCCTAGTTTTCCTGTACTCTCTGAAGAATCTCCTGATGCACCGTATGAGATTAGACAAAATTGGGAGGTCTATTGGCTTGTAGATCCGTTAGATGGGACTAAGGAGTTTTTGAAGAGGAATGATGAGTTTACAGTTAACATCGCTCTTATAGAAAGTGGTGCTCCTGTACTTGGCGTTGTTTTTGCACCTGCCCTTGGTGTGCTTTACTATGCGGCAAGACATAATGGCTCTTTTAAGGAAATTGATGGAGAGGGAGCAGTGCAGATTGCTGCTCATGATCAGTCGTTCAGTTCGTTGAGGATGGTGGTGAGTCGATCACATGGAGGAGCTGACTTAGAAAATTTTCTGAAAAATGCTCAATGCGGAGAGTCTGTACCAACAGGAAGCTCATTGAAATTTTGTGTTGTTGCAGAAGGAGCTGCTCATCTATATCCACGTTTCGGCCCAACTCGAGAATGGGATACAGCGGCAGCTCACTGTATTGTAACGGAAGCTGGAGGCACTGTAACCAACTTTAAAGGGGAATCGTTGGTATATAATAAACCTGAGTTGCTCAACCCTTATTTTATGGTTAGTGGAAAGAGAGAGTTTCCATGGAGAGATTGGTTGTAATGCTTAATATAGAACAGTTGTGTATGCCTTAGTATATAGAAACCCGAAGAATATGAGATGTTATTTTTCAAATACTAAGGCGTGAGAATTCCAAAAATTTTTATTGTTTTCTACATGAATGAATATTAAATTTGGAAATTTTTTGCTTGCTATAATGGCCGATTTTCAGTCGTCAGACTCTCTAGTAGTACCAGAGGTTATTGAGAAAGAGAGTACGGGCTCCGGGGAGGGTTTAGAGGGTCGAGTGATTCTTTTCAATTGTGATTGTCATACTTACGATGATGTTGTGCTACTTCTTTGTAAAGCCGTGCCTGGCATGACTCCCTCGCGAGCATTTGAACTTGCATGGACGATTGACAGTACAGGGCAGGCAGAAGTATTTTCCGGGCCTGTTAATATTTGCAATGAAATCGCGGCGTTTCTTGGTGAAGGAGGTCTTCGCGTACAAGTACAATGAACGTGAGGTCGGTACAAAATATTATCAAAGATAACTAAAGGTGTATTATGTTGCTTCTGTGGATTATTCCATTGCTCTTACTTCTTTCTTGTACAAAAGATCAGACAGATTTACCTCTTTCAGATGGTATATCTTCAATAAATAAAGAAAAGCACCTAAAAAACATTCGACAACTAACATTTGGTGGGCAAAATGCTGAAGCCTACTTTTCGCATGATGGAAAAAGGATAATATTTCAAGCAAAACGTGATGGTAATGAGTGTGACCAAATTTATACCATGGATCTTGCTGGTCAATCTGTGCAAATGGTGAGTACTGGACATGGAGCTACCACATGTTCATTTTTTTCCCCAAATCAGGCGCGATTGCTTTTTTCTTCTACTCATGAGGCAGGTAACGCGTGCCCTCCAAAACCAGATAGAAGCCGTGGATACGCGTGGGCGTTGCATCCGAGCTATAACATTTATACTGCCGATCTAGATGGAGGCAATATTAAACGGATTACTCATGATGGAAAATATAATGCGGAAGGGGCATATTCACCTGATGGAACAAAAATTGTTTTTACCTCCCATCGGGAGAATGACCTTGATATCTATACAATGAACAGTGATGGTAGTGATATGAATAGGATGACCTCGGCCTATGGTTATGATGGCGGGCCTTTTTTTTCTTGGTCGGGTAATTACATCGTTTACCGATCCTTTCATCCAAAAACAAATGCTGAGCGAGATGCTTACCAGAAAGATCTCGCAGATAATATCTTTAGACCAACTTGGCTAGAATTATTCATCATGAAATCAGATGGGAGTGCAAAGAGGCAGGTAACAAATTTGGAAGCTGCTACCTTTGCCCCATTCTTACATCCAAATGATAAACAAATAATTTTCTCATCTAATTATGGCGATCCAAAGGGAAGGAACTTTGCCTTGTTTTTGGTAAATACGGATGGTACGGGTTTGGAGCAAATCACTTTTGAAGGAGGATTTTCCAGTTTTCCAATGTTCTCTCCGGATGGAGAAAAGCTCGTTTTTGTTTCATCGCGAAATGCAAAATCACCCCGTGAATTCAATGTATTTCTCGCTGACTGGATTCCCTAATATTAGAAAACTACTGATCTTATTTTTAGGGACTTTGCTGCTTTCCTCTGAGGGTTGGGCTATTGTTTTTTCAGTTTCAGGCAAGCCTCAGTCCGTAACTCTTTCAGATTTTAACGAAGATGGTTCCTTGGATCTTGTAGTGGCTATCTCTGGAACTAATGTAGTTACATTGTTTGAAAATGATGGCCAAGGTGAGTTCGATCTACTAGCTACATTGGCTGTTGGAGAAAAACCTAAAGACGTGGCTACCGTAGACCTTAATGGTGATGGCTTGCTTGACTTGGTAGTGGTTGATTCAAGGTCTAATCAGGTCTCACTTCTTTTGAATGATGGACGAGGAAGTTTTGAGGCTGCACGTGTGTTCTCGGTCGGAAGTAAGCCTCTTGCGGTAGACACCGATGATTTAAATGGTGATGGAGTGCCAGATATTGCGGTTGCCAATGCAAAGTCTAATGATGTGTCAATATTATATAGCAACGCAAGTGGAGGCTTTGACCCAGAGCCTAGTTTTGAAGTGAAAACACGTCCGCAAGCTTTAAGTATTGCAGATTTCAATAGTGATGGAAGCTTAGATTTGTGGGTTGCTTCGGCGAAGACAAATAATGTTTCGGTTTTTTTAAACGAAGGAAACAATTCTTTTGTGCATGAAATTACTATTGAAGTTGGAAAGAAGCCTCAGGATCTTGTACTCGCTGATTTTGATAATGATGGAAGACTTGATATTGCTACGGCAAACGCGAAATCTAATGATGTCTCTATAGTATTAAATGTTTCTGAGGAAAGAAATATTGTAGCTACATATCATGCTGGTGGGTTAAAACCGCAGGCTATTGCTGCTGCAGATCTAAGAAAGTCTGGAGTCGTTGATCTTGTTGTTGCCAACGCAAAGTCTGATACTATCGTGGTTTTTCACAATGATGGGCAAGGAAAATTTTTATCCGCTGATTTCATTGATGTGAAGAACAAGCCCATAGCTATTGCGTTAGGGAATATCGATAATGATGAATTTCCAGATCTGGTAGTAGCAAATTCAAGATCCAAGGAAATTACCATTTTATGGAATAATGGGTTAGGGACATTTACTCCTGTTCGAGGAGGGGGGCCATGAGAGGGTATTCGTCTCTCATGCTTGAGACATCTAATCTTAGTAAAGGTAAAAAATATGGGGTATGTTCAGCATGACCCCTCGACAATATGTGATTTTTTCCAGTTTATTTATAGGCGTGTTGTCGGGCGCACTGTTTTTTCCACATTTAGTTGATTTTCCCATTAATCTAACTCTTAAAAATTTTCAAAATCCAATAATAGAACGAATGTGGGACACTGTTGCCTATTTGGGCAGTGGGTGGCTTGTTGTACCTGTTTGTCTGATTATTGGAGTTATGTCTTATTGGCAACGACATTACATGGCGGTAGAGGTTTCTATTCGGTGTTTTGGGTCATTTGTTATTTCTGGAATTGCTGCGCAGAGTTTTAAGCACTTACTTGGCCGTCCACGACCACGTATTTTAAACAGTGAATCTGCAGAATGGGGTCCTTCCTTTGTAGGAGGGTTTGATGCATTTCCTTCTGGACACACTACTTGTGCGTTTGCACTTGCAGCAGTGCTCTCTCACTTCTACCCACGTTTACGTATGGCATTTTTTTTGCTTGCGTGTTTAGTTGGGATAGCACGAATTATTCGAGGTTCTCATTGGGTTACTGATGTAGTTGCTGGTGCGCTATTGGGTACAGCGATTGGGATTTTGGTTTCAACGTTACAATTGAGAAAAATGAATCCAAGTAGCTAGAAGTTTGAGTAACGTGTCACTTAGTGAAGGTAGACTTTAGAGGATGGCTAGGGTTTTTGGTTGTCATTAAGTTCCTGTTACGCGTAGTATGAAAACCTATTACCGGATCAACTAATCCTACTCTTATTCTTGGAGGATGCATTATGAAGCTCTTTCTAGATACGGGAAATATCGATGAAATTAAAGCAGCAAATGATCTTGGTCTTCTCGATGGGGTTACTACAAATCCTTCACTAGTTGCAAAATCTGGCGTCAAACATGAAGAGTTACTGAAAGAAATTTGCAAAATTGTTGATGGTCCAATTAGCGCAGAAGTGCTGAGTGTAACTGCAGATGAAATGTTAGAAGAAGGACGAAATTTAGCAAAAATCCACGACAATATTGTTGTGAAATGCCCTCTTATACCTGAGGGGTTAAAAGCTACTAAACAGTTTTTTTCTGAGGGTATTAAGGTAAATGTTACTCTTTGTTTTTCAGCTACGCAGGCACTGTTAGCCGCAAAGGCTGGTGCTTGGTGTGTAAGCCCTTTTATTGGACGACTAGATGATGTTAGTGCCGAAGGCATGAATTTAATTGACCAAATAGTAACTATTTTTGACAACTATGACTTTGATACTCAGGTTTTGGTGGCCAGTGTCCGACATCCACAACATGTTCTTGAGGCAGCAATGATTGGTGGTGATATTTGTACCATGCCTTTTTCTATTTTCAATCAGTTGGTAAAACACCCGCTCACAGAGATCGGTTTGGAGAAGTTCCTAGCCGATGCAAAAAACCGTAAAGTCTAGCCTGGATATCTTTGGGGTTACCCAAAAACCCTAATTTATTGCTTTCTAGCAGTGTTTTTGCTACATAAAACAGTTTACTGCCTCGTTTCTTTTGCAGTTTTGGGGTATTTGCGTCAAAAAGAGGAGCGGTTGTGTTTGAGGGTATTTCACAAAGACTTGATAAGGCCTTTAAAAAGCTTCGCAGAAAAGGAGTTTTAAGCGCGGAGGATGTAACTGGTGCTCTCAAGGAGGTACGTGTTGCACTGCTCGAGGCGGATGTCAACTTTAAGATTGTAAAGGGTTTAATAGAAAGAATTCGAGAACGTGCAGTAGGTCAAGAGGTGATGAAGAGCTTAACTCCCGGACATCAGGTTGTGAAGATTGTGCATGAAACACTTACGGATCTGATGGGTAAAAATCAGGCTCCTTTGGTTGCTGCACCTAATCCTCCCACAGTCATCATGTTAGTTGGTCTTCAGGGGGCAGGGAAAACTACTTCTGCTGGTAAGCTTGCACGAAACTTCCAAGTTCAAGGCAAGCGTGTTTTGCTCACTGCTGCGGATACGCGGCGTCCTGCCGCGGTAGAACAATTGATTAGTTTAGGTTCCACGCTGGAAATTCCAGTGCATCGTGCAGATGTATCGTTGAAAGCTGAGGGAGCCGGCAGTAGCCCTGTTGAAATTTGCCGAGCTGCTGTCGTACGAGCGAGAAAAGAGCTATTTGATGTTGTTATTCTCGATACTGGGGGGCGCTTACAGGTTGATGAGCCATTGATGGAAGAGCTGGTGCACATTCGAGATGTCTCAGTTCCAAGTGAGACCTTGCTTGTTGCAGATGCAATGACGGGTCAAGAAGCGGTTTCAGTGGCGCAACATTTTGATCAAAAGCTTGGTCTTACAGGTGTTGTATTGACCAAAATGGAAGGTGATACCCGTGGTGGTGCGGTGCTCTCAATTAAGGAGGCGACAGGAAAGCCAATAAAGTTTATTGGGGTGGGGGAAAAACTTGAGGCACTTGAACCGTTTTATCCAGATCGCATGGCATCAAGAATTTTGGGTATGGGTGATGTGTTATCTCTCATTGATAAAGCAAAAGAAGCTGCCATGCGGGATGCACTGCCTGCCGCAAAGAAATCTTTTCGTCCTGACTCTCTGACCTTTGAGGATTTTGCTGAACAACTAAAGCAACTCAACCAGATGGGGCCGTTGGAGTCTATTGTCGATATGCTTCCAGGACGAAAAACTCTGAAGGATAATGTAGATGTCAATGCTGATAAACAGGCCATCAATAGGACTATTGCAATTGTAAATTCTATGACTGTAAAAGAGCGGCGTGATCATTCTCTTTTAAACGGGAGCCGAAAGATTCGTATTGCATCAGGGAGTGGAACGACAGTGCAAGAAATCAATCGCCTGGTTAAACAGTTCCTCACTGCGAAGAAAATGTTAAAGAAAATGACGGGATCAAAAGCAAGAGGTCAGTTGGAGATGATGATGAGGCAATTGGGATAGTTGAACTTATTGGTTTATGGGAGTGAAGAAGCTATCGAGAGTACTGTAGGAGGATAGCGATTGAACGAAAAGGAGAAAAGATGGCAGTCAGGCTACGTTTAACAAGAGTAGGAAGAAAAAATCGACCTTATTATCGCGTTGTTGCCGCGGATTCAGCGATGCCGAGGGATGGTAGGTTTCTTGAAATATTGGGGACCTATGACCCTTTGCCTAACCCGTCGGTATTTGAATTTAAGGAAGAACGTGTTTTACATTGGCTCAAAAATGGCGCATTGCCTTCTGAACGGGTGAGTCGTCTCATGGAGCATTCTGGGTTGATGAAAAAATTTGAAGAAACAAAGGAGGCAGGCACTAAGGCGACGTGATATCTTCCAACGTTTCTGATTCTGAAGCTACTTTGGGTATACAAATGAAAGAGATGCTAAAAGAACTTGTGACTGTGGGTGAGGTGGGTCGCCCGCATGGACTCTTGGGTTCTTTGAGGGCCAGGTCTATTGTGAGTTCTCCAAATCGATTTGCCGAGCTTGCAAAAGTCTTTTTTGAGTTACCAAGTGGTCAGCAAGACTGCTTTACCATACGACATGTTCGAGCCCAAAAATCCACATGCATTATAACTCTCGAAGAAATAAATTCTATTGAGCAGGCAGTGGTGTGGGTTAAGGCTAAAATCAAGATACCTAAAGACTGCCTTGAGGTTCTTCCTGCTGGACAATATTACCATTTTGATCTTGTGGGGATGGAGGTTCTCACTGAGACCGGCAGCTCTATAGGGACGCTAGAAGATATACTCCCTACAGGTAGTAACGATGTTTTTGTAGTAAAACAGCATGGAATAGAGCATCTTATTCCCGGCACTGAAGAAATTGTTCGTCACATTGACGTCGAACACAAGCGCATGGTAATTCGTCCAATTGAAGGGTTGTTGGCGTATGATGAGATGTAATGTTCTTACTCTTTTTCCTTCAATGATCACTGAAGTGCTTGGAACTAGCATGTTGTCATTGGCGCAGGAGCGAGGTCTTTTGGATGTAACGGTGACCGATCTTCGATCATTTACTAATGACCAACATCGTACTGCCGATGACCGTCCATATGGGGGGGGTGCAGGAATGTTGTTGAAACCTGAGCCTATTCTCAGGGCCGTTGATACTATACATTCAACAGACTCTACAGTGCGTTTTGTTGTTACCTCTCCTCGAGGCAAGCAATTTGACCAGTGCTGTGCAAGAGATTTCAGCCAAGAAACCCGTCAACTTGTGTTTATTTGCGGGCACTATGAAGGGATTGATGATCGCGTTCGAACAATTATGCTTAATGAAGGGCATGATGTGCTTGAAATGTCGATTGGTGACTATGTTTTGACTGGTGGAGAATTGGCTGCGCTTGTGATGATTGATGCTTCTGTTAGACTGATATCTGGTGTTTTGGGAGATGAAGATTCTACAAAGGAGGAATCGTTCTCGAGTCCACTTTTGGAGTATGCGCAGTATACGAGACCGGCTGAATTTCGGCAGGTACGTGTTCCTGATGTTCTTCTCTCTGGAAACCATGGCAATATTCAGGCATGGCGACACCGGTCATCTCTTGAAAGCACTTATGTGAGACGCCCAGATTTACTAAGAGAAAATGAGTTAACCGAGAGTGATAAGATGATTCTTTCGGACATACAAAAGAATGAAAATGAAACGAGTTCTAAATTTCCAGGGAGGTTTTAACCATGAATATACTTGAGCGCGTTCGACAGTCTCTTAAATCAGAACGTACCCCGACGATGAAAATAGGAGATACTGTGCGCGTCCATGTGAAGATTGTCGAAGGGGAAAGAGAGAGAATTCAGGCTTTTGAGGGAATTCTAATTGCGCGTCGCGGGAGTTTGAATACTGCGACCTTTACTGTGCGTAAAATCTCTCATGGAGTTGGGGTAGAAAGAATTTTCCCAGTTCACTCCCCTAATATAGATAAAATAGAAGTTATAAGACATGGAAAGGTTCGACGTGCAAAACTATATTATCTCAGGGACAAAAAGGGCAAAGAGGCAAAAGTTAAGGAACGGGACTTTCGGCGAGATGAAAAGTCTGTAGGTGATGGTAAAGTTTTAGAAAACTCTTCTGAACAAGGGGAAGCTAAAACTTCTGATGTTGAAGGTGTTGAAGAGGAAAGGAATGAGTGACAGCTTTAGCTGGCGTAAACCCCGACGGATTTTTTGAGGCAGAAGCATATGCTAGGGGGTTCCGGTGCATTGCCGGAGTTGATGAAGCAGGACGTGGCCCACTTGCCGGCCCCGTTGTTGCTGCTGCCGTAGTTCTTCCCCGACACAAGGTTTTCCCTGGATTACGAGACTCAAAATGTTTATCTCCTGTGCAGCGAGATCAGCTATTTTCCCTAATTTCTGATTCTGCTCGTGCTACTTCCATTGGGTATGCTGATTCAACAGAAATTGATGAAATTGGTATAGTTCCTTCGACGCTAAATGCAATTAAGCGTGCGGTATTTGGGCTTTTACTGCACCCGGATTACTTGCTGATAGATGCTTTAAGTCTTCCGGGAGTGAAGGTTTCTCAACGTGCGATTGTGAAGGGGGATAGCCTTAGTTGCTCAATTGCTGCAGCTTCTGTGATTGCAAAAGTGAGTAGAGATCGCATGATGTTTGATCTTCATGAAAAGTTTCCTCACTATAACTTTCGTTCGCATAAGGGGTATGGAACAGCAGAGCATCTTAGGCTCTTAGAAAAGTTTGGGCCTTGTGATGCACATCGAAAGTGTTTTCGTCCAGTTTCAAATATAATGGCGGATCCTTCCAGGGCGACCTATGATCAAAGCTTCTCACATTCATAAAAATTACAACGCAAAAGCAGTACTTAGAGATATTACTTTTTCGATTGAAAAAGGTGAGATTTGCTCTGTTTTAGGTCCTAATGGTGCTGGAAAGTCAACACTTTTAAAGCTTCTGTTTTTCCAGGAAAAAATCGACCGAGGGCAACTCGTGATTAATGACCAAAATCTTGCTGATGTAAGTAGGCGATCAATTCCTGCCATAAGGCAGCGTATGGGTTTTATTTCCGATGGTTTTCGACTTATTCCCCGTAAAACAATTTTGGAGAATATTTCTTTGGCTTTGACCGTTGCCAAGGTTGCCGCGAAACAAGGGTGGAACAATATTGATCGGGTTATTGATTTTTTGGATCTCGAATACAAAAAAAATGATCTTGTCTCATCTCTGTCAACTGGTGAGCAGCAGCGGGTGCGCATTGCAAGAGCTGTAGTCAGTGATCCACTAATTCTGCTTGCGGATGAACCTACGGAAAACCTTGATTCTAAGGCGGTATCGAAAGTCATTGAACTTTTCAAATCTCTGAGTATGCGTGGAACAACTATTATACTCGCCACCCAAAACCAACAGGTTGCCGAAATCTTTTCTCAATGCCACCTCGTATTACAACATGGTCGAGTGACACATAGAAAAGGTGTATGAGATATTTAGTCTACTGTTTCAGTGAAACGAAGGAAAATCTCTTTGATTATCGTGTATTGTCTGTGGTTGCACTTGTGACAAGTGCCTTCTCAATGCTTTGTTTTGGATTATTTTTTCTAGTTTACGTGAATATCCAGGAAATCGTGCAGTCGTTTGAAGAAAAGATTACAATAAGGGTATATCTTGACGATAAAATCTCTAGAGATGAATTAACAGTGTTGGAAAGTAAATTAAGGGCACATTCCGAAGTGAGTAATGTGCACTTTGTCTCCCGTGAGGATGCCATGAAAGCTTATCTCCTGGAATACCCTAGTCAAGAAGAAGTATTGAGAGAGCTTGGTGATCAGGTGCTTCCTCAGTCTTTTGTTGTTGAACTTTCAGAGTTGTACAGAACAATTGCAGGTGTGACAGCTATGGGGGTAAAAATTGTCAAGATTGATGGCGTTGAGGACGTTAGATACGGGAAAGAATGGATTGAGGTTTTTAGTTCTGTGAATCGAGTTTTAATATTGGTAAGCATGCTTTTTGGGATGACACTTGTATTTGCCGTGATTGCCATTGTTGCAAATACTATGAGGTTAGTTTTTTTCAACAGAAGGGATGACATTGATGTTTTGAGATTGCTTGGTGCAACAGAATCGTTTATTAAGGGTCCCTTTTTATTGGAAGGAGCGATTCTTGGAGCTTTAGGGGCAGCTCTATCACTTGTCTTACTTAAAATTGTTTTTGAGGCATTTTCCTATCGTATTGGTGATGAGTTGTTCCAAGGACAATCAATTCTTTTTGTTCCATTTACGGTGCTTGTAGGAATGATTGCCTGTGGAGCTATCCTTGGTTTCATTGGCGCTCTTTTCTCTTTAAGGCGAACTTATTCAGTATGACCATGAGGACACTATTGGGCATAATTTTTTTCTTTGTGTTTGTAGGGGAAAATATTAGTGGGTACGCAGAAGAGTCTTTGATTGAAGATGCCAAGAAAATTTCTGAAAAAATAAAAAATGAACAAAAAAACCTAAATGTCATCCAGAATGAACTAAAGCAAAACCGAATAAATTTTAATAGTGCAGAAAAGAGGGAAATATCAGTACTAGGAGAATTAGAGTCTATTGACAAAACAAAACATGCAAAACGAAAAGAATTGAGGCTGTTGATTGAAAAGGTTGGTCAAGTGAATGAGGACACAGTACGTGTTGACGAAGAAATTGATGTCATGAGTGGAGATGTTGGAAAGAAGAAAGATTTATTGCGAACACGTTTGAGAGGGCATTATAAATCGACTCAGGGGGACACAGATGTACCCTTGTTCGCATCTCAGCAGAACGATGAAGTTCATCTGCGTGACCTTATATTTTCATCTATGCTGAACGCGGAGCATGATAGAGTTTTGAAGAATGTTGAGGAGCTTGTGGAGTTGGAAAAAGAAAGGCATAGCTTTGATAATAAGGCAAGTCGTTTACTCCACAAGCAGCAAGCAGTTGAGCGGACTCTTTCTGCTATTAAGCATGAGCAAAAAAAGAAACACCGTGTACTTGCGAGAGCCCGTGATGAGCAAACTGCTTATGAAAGAACTATTGTTGAGCTGGAGCAATCTTCGAAAAAAATTGAGGCTCTCATACATGAATTACTTGAAAGACAGGAAAAGCTTTCACTTCTTCGGAATGCTGGCGATGGCTTAACTGCCTCTAAAGGGACATTGTATTGGCCAAGTGAAGGAAAAGTTGTTGGGTTTTTTGGCAACCAAAAGCATCCCAAGTTTGATACATTTCTTAAGCGTAAAGGGATTGATATCGAAGCTGCGGAAGGTAGCGTTATTAGAGCGGCTTTTCCAGGTATTATTGTTTTTTCTGATTGGTTGAAGGGTTATGGCTTATTATTGATAATAGACCATGGACTCGGCGATGTTTCCTTATATGCCCATGCTTCAGCGCTTTTGGTAAATGTTGGAGATCGCGTAAAGGCAGGACAGCCTGTTGGTGCGGTTGGTGATACTGGGTTAACTGGTGACAGTATGTTGTATTTTGAAATTCGTGCTGGAGGGAAGGCCGTAGATCCAGTACAGTGGTTATCTGCGAGGAAATAGCTTATATGGAGGAGAAAGAACTAATGAATACCCAAGAACTCCCCTCTCACCGAGGTCGATGGGTTAGCGTCACTATTGTTGGTGCTTTACTTATCGGTGTGTTAATTGGTCGAACAATGGTTCCGATAGTGCAAGCTACGGAACCATACGAACATTTGAAGACCTTTACGGAGGTCTTAGCAAAGATTGAGAAAAGCTATGTTGAAGAAACAAAACATATTGATCTTATCCATGGAGCAATTCAAGGCATGCTTGGAACTCTTGATGCCCACTCTGGGTATATGCCACCTGATGTTTATAAAGAGATTCAGGTTGAGACAAAAGGGAAATTTGGAGGTGTTGGCATTCAGATTGGTATTAGAGATAAAAAGCTAATTGTTGTAGCTCCTATCGAAGATACGCCAGCTCACCGGGGTGGAATTCAAGCATTGGATCATATTGCTAAGGTTGATGGGGAGTCGACAAAGGATATGACTCTTTTGGATGCGGTACATCGGATGCGAGGTCCAAAGGGCACTAAGGTTACCCTCACGATACTTCGCAAGGGAGTTGATGATGAGATTGCTGTCGATCTTATACGTGATGAAATTACAATTCAGAGTGTTCGAGGACGGATGTTGGAGGATGATATTGCTTATCTCCGTATTGCTCAGTTTCAAGAACAGACAGCGAAAGAGCAGACAAAAATTCTAGAAGAACTTGAAGAAAAAGGAATGAAATCGCTTGTAATTGATCTTAGAAATAACCCTGGTGGTTTACTTTCTTCTGCTGTTGGTGTAACTGAGCAGTTTATATCAGCCGGAAGCTTAGTGGTATCGATTAAAGATAGGCAGGGACGGCGTGAAGAGTATCACTCAAACTTTTCAGATCCTCTTGTCGATATTCCGATCATTGTCTTGGTTAACGCTGGCAGTGCTAGTGGGTCAGAAATTCTCGCTGGAGCAATTCAAGATTGGGGGCGTGGAGTAGTAATTGGTACTCAAACATTTGGTAAAGGGTCTGTTCAGACTATTCTCCCGTTAAGCGATGGTTCTGGGTTACGTCTTACGACAGCGAAATACTTTACCCCCAATGACAGGTCGATTCACGGTGTTGGGATTACACCAAACATTGATATTGAGATAACGCAGGTACCAGAATCTACGCATTTACAAAATTCTTTGGAAAACAATTTGTCCCTTGATGGAAAGGGAGAGGATGAGGATGAAAAAACAGAGGAAGAACGGCAGCAAGATCTAATAGATAAAGATGTGCAGCTTCAAAAAGCAATTGAAATGCTTAAAACATGGAATGTATTCAAAACTATTACACCACGTACGTAAGTAATATATGTTGTTTTAAAGTCCCTATGAAAGGAGAATTTTTTTGTGGCGAACGCAGCTAAAAAAAATACAATAAGCAAAGGGTCTTCAAAGTCATCGAATGTAAATTTTCAGCCTTTGGGGTCACGAATTTTTGTTTCTCAACTTGAGGTTGAAGAGGTTAGTCCCGGTGGAATTTTTATTCCAGAGACCGCTAGAGAAAACCCTAAAAGGGGAAAAGTTGAAGCTATTGGTAGTGATGTGAAGCTTGTTTCTATAGGAAATGAAGTTTTATATGAACGTTATGCTGGAAATAAGTTAATTCTTGATCGTGTAGAGTACCTTGTACTTCGGGAAGATGAACTTATGGGAGTATATGAATGACAAATATTTTTTTTGCATTTGCTATTGTATACATGGGTATGCTGAGCGGGAATGATGTCTTTGCTGAATCCTCGTCTGTTGTTTTGACTACTGCAGATGTATATATTGCCCTTCAGGCTGCTGAAGCTAAGGCCAATGAAATTGGAGTTCCTGTGGGCATTACTGTTGCAGATAGATATGGAGCTGTTAGAGGGTTTATTAAAATGAATGATACTTTTGTTCATGTTCAGGATACATCTTTTAGTAAAGCCTATTCTGCGGTATCGCTTCGTCAGCCGACTGGTGTTTTGCCTCCTCATGTTGCCCATGAGTTAGGATCTATCACACGAGGGAAACTTACAAACCTTAAAGGAGGGATCCCTATAAATATCAAGGGTGTTATTATTGGTGGAGTGGGGGTTGGGGGAGGAGTTGGAAATGAGGATGAAATTGTTGCGAAAGCTGGGGCAAATGCTGTGATGAAGAGTAGGGAAAAATAACCATCGTATACTATTAAAAATTTTTAATTTTAGATACTCCCTTCCCTCTGTTTTATTGAGAGATTTTTGTAGCCACTTGTTATAGTTAAATGCCAGGACCGTATTACATTTGAAATGTTTTGTGATGCAGTATGTTGGTAGAGTGCGTTCCTAATTTCAGTGAAGGAAGAAATGCAGCGACAATTGATTTGATTGCCGATGTCGTAAAGTCTATCTCTGGGCTTGCATTGCTAGATAGGCAAAGTGATGAGGATCATAATAGATCAGTTTTAACTTTTATAGGCCCCCCAGCACTTGTTGGAATGGCAGCGTTTCTTTTAGCCAAAACTTCGAGAGAATTAATTGATCTTAGCTTGCACCATGGAGTGCATCCTCGGGTAGGTGCTACAGATGTCATTCCTTTCGTCCCACTTAAATCCTCTGATATAGATGAGTGCATTCTTTTAGCAAAATCTGTGGGTGCACGAATTGCTGATGAGCTTGACATTCCTGTTTTTTTATATGAAAGGGCAACAAAAAAAAGATCTCGTTCTCTTGAAGATATTCGCCGGGGATCCCTTCCTGGTTTAACTTGCCGCATGAAAAACGAATCAAACTGGGAGCCTGATTTTGGCCTTCCTGCCCCCCATCCAACAGCCGGAGTAACTATGGTTGGTGTTCGACCAATTCTTGTTGCCTTTAACGTTAATCTTTCAACTGATAATCTTAGTATTGCAAAAATAATTTCTCAAAATATTCGTGAGTCAGGTGGTGGATTCAAATGTCTAAAAGCGATGGGAGTGAGATTAGAAAGTAGAGGGATGGTGCAAGTTTCAATGAACTTTACCAACCTTGACCATACTCCAATTCATGTCGTTTTCGAGGCAATAAAATTACAGGCAACATCTTTTGGTGTCACTATTGCTGGAAGCGAAATTGTAGGACTCATACCTGAAAATTCGATGAAAAACTGTTCTGGTAATGAGTTGAAACTTGAGTGTTTCACTGATGAGCAAATATTGGAGCGCCGGCTTTTATCGTTTCACAATGAACAATAAGGAGGCATATGGTTTATGAATATTGACGCGGTAATTCTTGTCTCTTTTGGAGGACCTGAAGGTATGGATGATGTCATGCCATTTTTAGAAAATGTCCTTCGTGGAAAAAATGTTCCAGAAGAGAGAAAGCTGCAGGTTTTCGAGCACTATAAGCAGTTTGGAGGCATCAGTCCAATTAACCAGCAAAACCGTGCTCTTATTAATGCCTTAAAGGGTGAGTTTGAAGCAAATGATATTCAGTTGCCAATTTATTTTGGAAACCGTAACTGGCATCCACTTCTTCCAGATACGGTTATGAAGATGAAGAATGATGGAATAAAAAATGCCATCGCGTTAGTAACCTCTGCCTATAGTTCGTATTCTGGTTGTAAGCAATATCGTAATGATATACAGCGAGCTACTGATTATGTTGATGGTGAGGTGAGCATAAAAAAAATTCGGCAGTATTATAATCACCCGGGATTTATTGAAGCAAATGTAGATCGTATTAGAGATTCAATCACACAGCTCCCTAACCCGGGACAGGGTTTTTCTGTTGCTTTCACTGCGCATAGCATTCCTGTTGCGATGGCGAAAACTTCTCCATATGAGGAGCAGTTACATGAAGTGGCAAGTATTATTTCAGATCAATTAAAAATTTCTGATTGGAAAATGGTATTTCAAAGTCGAAGTGGACCGCCTGGTCAACCATGGTTGGAGCCAGACATTCTTGAGCATATTAAAATATTAAGAGAAAGAGGATGCGTTCAACTTGTTATAGCACCAATTGGATTTATTTCTGATCATTTGGAAGTTGTATATGATCTTGATACACAAGCTAAGGAATTGTGTGATGATCTCAAGATGACCATGATACGGGCAGGGACAGCAGGGTTGCATTTAGCCGCGGTAAAGATGTTTAGAGAATTGATTGAGGAGCAGATTAGACCTGGTGTAGAGCAACGAGTTTATGGAATGGGGCCTAAATGGCCAGATGTATGTCCACAAAATTGCTGTAATTATACCCCAGGCCGGCCGGCCTCAACAAAAGGATAATTTTTGAACCTTGAGGATTGAGGGGAAATTTTTATTGGGGTTGAGTAGAAAGATTTTTTATCGCTACATGTCTAGCGAATGATATACATGAGGTATTATCGTACGGACGGTTGTTTTGGCGTGACGGATATGATTTTCACATCAAATGTTAGGTCTTGGCCTGCTAAAGGGTGATTAAAATCAATTTTTGCAATCTTTTCTGTTAGCTCTAAAACTCGCGCAGGCTGTCCTTCCATGGTTGACAGAATTGATCCCGCCTTTGCGTTTTTAGGGATTTGATCTCTGGGAATTTCCATAATCGCTGTCTGGTTGTAAACGCCGTATGCATCAGCAGCTTTTATTTTGACTGTCTTGCGTTGCTCAGCCTGCATGCCTGTAAGTGCAACTTCTAAAGCCGGTAATATTTCATGGCGTCCGTGAAGATAAGCAAGAGGCTCTCCTCCCACATTTGTGTCTGCAACTGAACCATCGGCAAGTATAAGGGTATATTCGATTGCAATAACAAGCTCATCGTCAACCTTAAGATTGGTGTCAGCAAAGGCATAAGGTATTACTGGGAGAGAGCAGAGTATGATGAATGCCGTCAAAAATTTTTTTTGTATTTCACCTGGCATGGAGTTTTCCTTGTTGACTTTTTATGGTCAGTTTTTATTAACTGGAGCTCTGCTGGAAAAATCATTGTAGCGGTTTTCTTCAGGTCTTTGTGTTCGCCTATTAGTTCTGTGATTAGAGCTTGTCCGCTGCCGTTTTAAAAAAGGACCTCCATTTTTTGGTCTTGGTGATCGGGTGTATCGTGATTGAGGCCTGGATTCACTTGATGCGCTGTGAGGTACAGATTGACCAATAAGTTTTTCTATAGCTCTCAAGTTATTTGTATCGTCTTTTGTCACAAAACTAGTAGCCGATCCAACCTTTTTCATTCGTCCAGTTCGACCGATGCGATGTACATAGTCTTCTGCAGTGTATGGAAGATCGTAGTTGATAACATGGCCAATGTTATCAATATCAATGCCTCTGGCTGCGACATCTGTTGCTACCAATACATTAAAACGGCCTCGTCTAAATCCCTCAAGTGCTGCGCGTCGTTGTGAAAGTCTACGGTCACCGTGGAGAATGGCAACACGATATCCAAGCTTTTCAAGGGATTCACCTAAACGATTGACGCGATGTTTGGTGCGTGCAAAGACTAGTACAGTTTCATTGTTTTGTTTCAAAAGGGTAATGAGTAGCTTGGTTTTGTCTGCTTGAGTAGTGTGGTGGAGTTTGTGTGAAACTCCTGCAGCGGGAGTTGCCCTTTTTGCTACTGTGGCTCGAACAGGGTTTTTTAAAGACATGCGAGCCAGGTCACCTAAGTTATCTGGAAGAGTTGCAGAAAAAAGAAGTGTTTGCCTCTCTTCGGGAAGGGCATCAATGATTTGGTTCAATTGTGGAGCAAAGCCCATATCAAGCATTCGGTCTGCTTCGTCGAGGACGACGATTTGAAGTTTCGTCAATAGGATATTGCCTTGCCACATGTGGTCAAGTAATCGACCAGGAGTTGCCACAATGATTTCTGGACGCTGGCGAAGCCCTCGTATTTGCGCGAGCATATCGTCTCCTCCTACGACAGCCGTAGTTGAAACGTGATGAGAGCGGCCAAGCTTATCCACTGTTTGCTGAATTTGAAAAACAAGTTCACGCGTTGGGGCTAAGATTAATCCACGTGGATGCCCTTTTTTTTCATTGGCAAGACGCTCAATCATTGGAATAACAAATGCGGCTGTCTTTCCAGTGCCTGTCTGTGCAGATCCTAAGACATCGCGCCCTTGTAGTCCCGGAGGAATTGCTTTGTTCTGGATGGGAGTTGGTTCATGAAACCCGGCTCGATCAAGATTACGGAGAAGGGTTGGGGATACTCCAAGAGATTCAAATGTTATGGAACTTTGATCTTCATGAGAAGATGATTCTTTTTGTAATTGTGAAATTGGCGAAGATGTTGGCATAAAAGTTTCCTTCTTACTTAGTGTGTAGAATATTCAAAAATATGTTGTTCGCACGGGTAGAAAACTATGAGGCTCCGTGAGGTTTTTGAATACGCTAAACGGTTTAGTAGGGATAGTCCTACGTGGCAATCTTTAATATACTGTTATGGGATCGATTGACACGAGGTCAGAAAACTGTACGAAGCAGCATCAGGTGGGTATCTGTTCCGAAAGAGAATCTGATCACGATACGATCATACAGCCTGCACTGTTGCTCAGCGATCCCATCAGCAGACTATCTATGGGATCTCGGTGTAAGGTACATGAGATTCTTCATTGTGTCAAATAACCGACGAAGTTTGTGAGATCTAAGTTCAGTAACTCATGACAGCCTTACGTCAAGGTAATCTATCATTTCAGCATATGAATAAATAGTCCATCGCGTAACTTTGGCTCGAACCACGTGCTTTTTGGAGGCATGATGCATTCAGCATCAGAAACTGCCATGAGTTCTTCTATGGTTGTTGGGTATAACCAAAACGCTACTGACCAGGCACCTTTATCAACCATTTTTTCAAGTACCTTGGTGCCTCGGATTCCTCCCACAAAATCAATTCGTGGGTCAGAACGTTGATCTGTAATTCCCAGTAGTGGTTCTAAAACCTTCTCTGTTAGGACTGACACTGCTAAGGATGCAACGGGATTTTCGCTAGTATCTATCATCGAAATAGCATCTTCAGAGAGCGGTGTAGCTTGATACCATTGTCCATTGAGATACATATCAAAACCTTTGGGTTTTGGGTTGCCTGGCTGTGATGTAGGTCGAAGCTCGTAATAATTTTCTAAAGTTTCATAAAACTTTGAAGGAGTCATGCCGTTTAAATCACGAACTACACGGTTGTATGGAAGAATTTGAAGTTCGTCATGCGGAAATATTACTGATAAAAACCCCGCTTCATTAGTGGAGGAGGATTCCAGTATGTTTGAAGCGTTTCGTGTTGCATATACTCGACTGGCTGCCGCAGATCGGTGATGCCCGTCTGCAATATACATTACCTCAATGCCATGAAATTTTTCGATGATATTATGGATTTCTGAATTATCCCGTATGCTCCAAACAGTGTGTTCAACTTGATCGTCAGCGACAAATTGCAAGTCAGGGGGAGTGTTTGTAACAAATTCAAGCCAGCTTTTGAATGTTTTAGGGCGACGGAAAAAAAGAAGTACGGGTCCAGATTGAGATTCATGAGTCTCAATAATTCTTACACGATCGGACTCTTTCACAGGCCTAGTTAGTTCGTGTTTTTTGATTATTCCTTGATCATATTCATGTACCGAAGCAAGTGCCACAAGGCCAGTTTGTTCACATGTGCCCCACCGCTGCCTGTATACACCAAACATTGGTTGACCTTCTTGAATTAGAGATTCAGCACTGATGAGGTTTCTGAGGTTTTTTGCTCCGTGCTCGTATACAGTATCTGAATATGGTTCTAGATCGGGATCAAGTTCAAGTTCTGCACGGCTTACACGGAGGAAACTATAAGGGTTTCCTTTACTGAGGTTGCGGGCTTCCTCTAGCGACACAACATCGTATGGAGGAGCAGCCACCTGTGAGGCCAAATTTAATTTTGGTCTCACAGCACGAAATGGAGAAATAATTGCCATACTCTGGTTCTCCTTATTGGTAGCTTTTCAACATGAGTTAACAGGATAATTTTAAAGGCCTTTAAATGCTTTTTCAGTCAAAAATTAGTATATTGAGAAAAACGTAAACTCTATCGCTATTTTAGCATGTTGTTGGCTAAAGGATTAGAGCGATAGAAAATGTAATCCTACGTTACTGCATAAGTTTATATTATTTTAAATAAATAAAACCAATAGTAATTTTACTCGAAAAGAGGTGTCTTTTAATATGATGCGATTACACGGTATATTGACAATTCTTATAATGGTTGTATTTAACATGCTATTTGTAACTGCGGAATACGCAAATGCCGTTGAACCTCCATCTCATGATGTGCTTCTAAAACTTGCGGAACAGGGGGATTCTAATGCACAGTTTATGGCAGGTGAATTGTATCGCCGTGGAGACGGAGTCTCCTCGGACTGGGCTGTAGCTGCTGAATGGTATAGGAAGGCTGCAGACCAAGGTCATCCAAAAGCACAATATTCTCTTGCAATTATGTTGGCGGAGGGATTGGGTATTACGAAAAGCACTGCTGAGGCATTAGCGTGGTACCAAAAATCTGCAGAAAATGGATATGTAGATGCGCAATATAACCTTGGGGCGATTTATCGTGATGGTACCCAGGTGGAGAGAGATTACGCGAAAGCGGCAAAGTGGTTCAGTGAGGCAGCAGTGCAGGGAGATGCTGGCGCACAAAATACTCTTGGGGTGATGTTTCAAGAAGGGCAAGGAATGAAGCAAGACTTCAAAAAAGCTATGAAATGGTATAGGAAGGCTGCGGAGCAAGGGTTGCATCTGGCACAGTTTAACTTAGGTAATATGTATGGTGCTGGGCAGGGTGTTCCAGAAAATACAGAAGAAGCTGCACAGTGGTTTCTTAGGGCGGGGGAGCAAGGACATATTGATGCACAATTTAATCTTGGTAGTTTGTATGCAATTGGGGAAGGGGTAGTACAGGATTTTCAAGTTGCTTCGGAGTGGTTTCGAAAGGCAGGAGAGCAGGGACATATGGAGGCGCAGTTTTTTCTAGGAGCGATGTATGCTGAAGGAAGAGGAATTACTCAGGACCTTGAAAAAGCATTAACATGGTATCGTAAGGCCGCTCAACAAGGGCATCGAGAGGCAGAAACTTTTGTTAATACCTTTGACAGTTTGATGCCATAACAATAGTTAAATCATTTTTGAGTCCTGAAGCTTGATAGTCGTTAGTTCGTATTTGCTTTGGTCTTTTCCGAGCTCTCTCTATTATGCTATCTCTGATAGAACGTATGACATCTTTGGTGGATTGTGTTGGAGTAATTGTTAAAGAGGATGTAAATTTATGGCCTATTTTAGGCATGATAATATGGCTTATTCAGTGATAAGTATAAAAACAATGAAGGAAAACTAAAAATATGATTGGTTATTGCAATGCCTGGTAAGAAAAGACGAAAAGATATTCGTAATGTTGCCATTATTGCCCATGTTGATCATGGGAAAACTACATTAGTAGATGCGTTACTTCGACAAAGTGGTGCACATGATTTTAAAGAGGGAGATGCCGTTATTATGGATTCAAACCCTCTTGAAAAAGAGAGAGGCATTACAATTTTCTCTAAAAATGCTTCTCTCAAATATCGAGATGTACGTATAAACTTAGTGGACACTCCTGGACATGCTGATTTTGGGAGTGAAGTGGAGCGAATTCTTCGGCTTGTCGATGGAGGTTTGCTTTTAGTAGATGCATTTGAAGGGCCAATGCCTCAAACTAAATTTGTATTAAAAAAATCTCTTGAGCTAAACCTTAGGCCTATTGTGGTAATCAACAAAATTGATCGTCCAAACTCTCGTCCTCACGAGATTGTGAATCAAACATTTGATTTGTTTAGTGAACTTAACGCAACGGATGAACAGCTGGACTTTCCGATTGTTTATGCTTCTGGAAAAGAAGGAAAAACTACCTTAGACCTTAATGATGAAGCTGTAGATATGAAGCCGCTAATGGATATGATCATTCAGCAAGTTTTGCCGCCGGTTGCCGATCTGGATCAACCATTCCAAATGCTTGTTACTATTTTGGATTATGATCCATATATTGGAAGAATTGCGGTTGGAAGGATTGTTCATGGAGAGGTACGTGTAGCAGATCCGGTAACGCTTGTTAAGCGAGATGGTTCTGTTGTACGAGCTAAAGTTACTAAAATTCTTGCCTATCAGGGGCTTGTGAGGACTGAGCGTGATTATGCGCAGGCCGGTGATATTATTTCCCTTGCGGGTATCCCTGATGTAAGGGTTGGAGAGACCCTTACATCTCCAGATTACCCTGTAGCTTTACCAACAGTTAATATTGATGAGCCTACGATTTCGATGAATTTCTCCCATAACACAAGTCCGTTATCTGGAAAGGATGGGGGGAAATTTCTGACATCTCGCCACATTAGGGAACGATTGGCTCATGAAGAAATGATGAATGTGGGGATCAAGGTTGAAGAGATTGGTAGTGGAGAGCGGTTTGCAGTCTCAGGGAGAGGAGAACTGCATTTAGCAATTCTTATTGAAACCATGAGACGTGAAGGTTATGAGTTAGAGGTTTCACCTCCAAAAGTTATTTTTAAAGAGGGTGATGGAGAAACTTTAGAACCAATTGAAGAGGTAGTCATTGAGGTTGATACAGACTATCAAGGGGCCGTTATTGAAATGTTGGGGAATCGACGCGGAGAAATGCGAGATATGAAAGTTAGCTCTGTTGGAACTATCAGAATGGAGTTTCTGGTTGCGTCTCGTGCATTGCTTGGATTTAGAAATGAACTTTTAACGATGACTCGTGGGACTGCTGTGATGTCTCAAACGTTTTTTGAATACCAACCATTTAGAGGAGATGTTCCACGTCGTTCAGTAGGTGTTCAGATTTCACAAAATGAGGGGTCTGCTGTTGCATATGCATTGTGGAAGCTTCAGGATAGGGGAGGTATTTTTGTTCACCCAAATGACCCACTCTATGAAGGAATGATTGTAGGTATTAATAATAAAGGTTCTGATATTGTAGTTAATGCTATTCGAGAAAAAAAATTGACTAATATTCGTGCTTCAGGTGCGGATGATGCAATCCATCTCATTCCTCCTCCCGAGATGACATTAGAGTTTGCTCTTGAATTTATTCAAGATGACGAGCTTGTCGAAATCACCCCTAGACATATTAGGTTGAGGAAGAGGTATCTTACTGACAATGAGCGGCGTGCAATTCGTAATACTATAGCTAAGGCTATATAAGTAATTGATTTATATTTATAGTGTTTCTCGATATCAGTTAGTGGAGGTTTTTATATTATTTTTCACTAATGCATTAAAGAGGGACTTCCCCATAGTTCTGCAAGTCTGGCATCGCGTTTGCACATATAGCGATAGACTTTGTACTGAACAGGGTTTTTTTCTGAAAAATCCTGATGATCTTCCTCTGCTGGGTAGAACCTGGTGGCAGGAACAATTTCAGTCACAATAGGGTCAGAAAAATTCTTTGTTGTCTCAATAGAATGCTTTGAAGCTTTTGCTAATTTCTCCTGCTGTGGATTATGGAAAAAAATTGCAGTTCTATATTCTGGCCCTATGTCACAAAATTGCCTGTTGGCAGTTGTTGGGTCAATGTTGTGCCAGAAGACATCTAAAAGCTTTTCATAGCTAATCTTATTAGGATCATATACGATCTGAACAGACTCCGCATGACCGGTATTTCCTCTGGAGACCATTTCATATGTAGGGTTTACCGTATGACCACCAGTATAACCAACTGCCGTTGCAACAACTCCATCTAACTTTTCAAATGGTGGTTGCATGCACCAAAAACATCCTCCAGCAAAGGTTGCTCTGGCATAGGAGGTGTTTTCCTTTTTCCCAGTGCCTGTACCATAAAATCCACAGATGAGTGTAATGAGCACAAGTAATCCAAAAAACAAGCGGTTATTTGCCATGCATTAATCTCCTTAGCATCAAGCAACTCCTGAAGTGGAAGGCTCTTATCTTATTAGTCACTTGGGGGCTCAAAATGGCCAGAAGGGCGTGACTGCCAGGGAATTGTTGATCGTCTTGCCTGTTTTACTAAACTGCGAAGGTTCGCTTCAGCAGCACGGAGTAGCTTAGGGTCACCTTCCTGAAGCAAGGTAGTGAGTAGAAGGTATAGTTCTCTATCCTGCTGTGCGCCACACAGTATACGTTTGGTAATAATATCTGGAGATTCAGATGTGTCTAGGGTTTCATTGTCCAAGTCTGTCAGTAAAAGCTTCACTGAATTAGGATGATGGAATAACCAGGAGATAGGGATATCAAGAGCATTTGCAAGTGAGGACACAACTGATGCCTGAGGGTCAACTTCCCCAGCCTCAATCTTTTCTAGCTGCTCTGTTGTAATTCCAGCGGTAGTTGCTACGGTTGCTATTGACTTCCGCTTTTCTCGTCTCCATGCTTGGATAGAGATGAAATTAGGCATGCAAAATGGTATCAGAGACCCAAAATGGTGTCCATGCTAAGTAAGAGTTTTATGGAAATATGGGTTTTGTTGTGTATATAACTTTCCTCTCCCCTTGACCTCAGAGTAGTGATGCCTTACCTTTTTTGTATGGAGAAGCCTGGGTGGGGGGTCGTTGCTGTTATCGTCGTTGGCATAGCAGCTTTGTCAATTTTCTTGATATTTCCTGATCAAGGGTGGAAGGATTTCTCTTCAACTGATGAAGGTGAAATTGAAACTTCTATGTTTGGAGATCAGAGGGCAAAAGATCTGGCGAGAGATACGATGCAAGTTGTGGATGGTACTGAGAGTAAAGATGAGATTGTGAGAGGTTCGGCTAATCCTACAGTTGATTTAGACTATAACCATACTGATTCGCCTGTGATCCGTGGCGATATGGATGAGTCTTTAGGCAAGTTTCAAGAAAATAGTCTTTCAGAGTATCTTGATTCATTAACTGCTGATGCCTCTACCTCAGTTTCAATTTTCGTTTCAATTAGTACAGGAGATTTTACTGCGGTACGTCATGCGTTTGATTCTAGCAGTGAGGATATGCACCAGGTCGACCATGAGGGCAACTCGGTTTTGCACTATGCAGCGGCTCAGGGATCTGTCGATATCGGGGCCTTTCTTGTTCGCTACGGAGCTAAAGTGAATGCTCTGAATGCTAACCGAAACACTCCATTGGATATTGCTCGTTTAGAAGGTAAAACTCAGTTTGTGGAGTTTCTGCTAGCGTATGGGGCAAAACCTGGTAATTCCTCAGATACCCGCCCGGTTCCTAGCCTATAGCAGTTAATTTATTGATATAGGTTTTTGGGGATTAAAGCTCTCTCCACCAGTTCGAATACCCCTTGCACTGCCAACGCAAGGATTGCAGCCGGAATAGCCCCCTGAAGAATAAGCCCTATATTGTCTAGGCGGATCCCGGTCAAAATGGATTCCCCATATCCTCCAGCAGCTATAAATGCCCCAAGAGTTGCAAAACCAACATTGATTACTGCTGATGTTTTGATTCCAGCAAGAATAGATCGCTTTGCTAAAGGAAGGTCAATTTTTGTTAGGCGTAAGAGCGGTGGAAGGCCTAGGGCCTCGGCAGATTCACGAAGAGATTGCGGAATGTCGTGAAGCCCGGCGTATGTATTTCTGATAATAGGCAGCAGGCTATAAAGAAAGAGTGCAGCGATAGCAGCTGGAGCACCGATTCCAAGGAAAGGAATCATAAATACTAATAACGCAAGAGCAGGAATTGTTTGGATGATTCCGGCAATTGACAAAATAATTTGGCCAGGCCGTGGAAAGTGTGCCGATATGATTCCTAGGGGAAGTGCGATAAGGATCGCTGCTGATAGAGAGATTACAACTAGAATGATGTGTTCTTTGGTTGTACGGAAAATGCGACCAGTGATCGACTCTTCTGCATAAGAAACACTCACACCAGTTGCATTTTTAAGGAATTCTGCTGCTACTCGAGATTCTGATTTCCCCCCCATTTTCACTTCTGCATTCATTGCACGCATTGCATTATGATCAATGGTGCCTTCTAAAGCGGCTAAAGCCTCTATTGCTTTTGGTTTTAGGTCATCTCTGTAGAGTAATACTGCGTGATATTCAGGGAAATGCGCTAAATCATCATCCAAAACACGTAGCTTATAATACTGAATATCTGCGTCTGTCATATATAGGTCAATTGCATCAATATCCCCGTCATTCAGAGCACGATATGCAAGGTCATGTTCCAGGCCATTTACACGTTGTTGAGACAATATGTATCGTTTTCGAAGGCTTGGCCATCCATCTCCGCGAGCCATGAACTCATTGCTAAATCCAAACCGTAACTTTGGGTAATCTTGAAGGTCAGAAATATTTTTAATCCCAAGAGTATTTGCACGAGCTTCTGTCATTCCTATTGCATATGTGTTGTTGAAGCCTAGTGGGCGAGTCATACGTATTCCATGTGATGCAAGTATAGTGTGAATGTCTGTTTGATTGTTTATCAATTCAGTAGAGAAAATTTCCTGAGTGATGGTTCCAGTGTATTCTGGGTATATATCTATTTCTCCATTTTTTAGTGCATTCCAAAGGAGGCGTGTTCCGCCTATAGCTTGTCTGTGTATGCTTGGTTGCCCTGTATTCTCTAGTGTATAGCTAACCAATTCGCCTAGGATTACAGATTCTGTAAATGATTTTGACCCTATTCTCAGATGGTCTATTGACGCTTGAGCGAGTGGGATGAAAAGGGAACTTGCAATTAAAAACGCTAAAGTAATAATTGATTTGATCATTGGAGGCTCATTTAATAGTCGTTCGGTGCTCTACGTTGTGCGTTGATAAACCGTGTCACAAATGGGTCGGCTGGTTTTAGGAGAAGATCTTTAAACGATCCCTGCTGAACTACCTTCCCGTCTCGTAGCAGCAAAATAGAATTCGAAAAAAATGCAGCTTCTCCCATATCATGAGTAACTAAAACAACTGTTTTTTTTAAGCTATCAAAAATTTCTTTGAGTTCAGTTTGAAGATCAAATCGCACTATAGGGTCTAGGGCCGTTAGTGGTTCATCAAGTAAAAGAAGGTCAGGGTCGAGCATTAGCGCACGTATTAAGCTAACGCGTTGCTTTTGTCCTCCCGAAAGCTGCGTAGGGTATTGAGAGAGTGCATTTTTTGGGAAATGGGTTAGTTCGATTAGAGTCGAAAGTCTCGAGGAAATTTTAAAATCATTCCAGTTCAAATAACGAGCCATTAGTTCTATATTCTCTCTAGCTGTTAGGTGAGGGAATAGCCCGCCATCTTGAATGACATATCCCATGCGTTGACGTAATAGGTTGATATTGTCTGACGTGAGTTTCGTGTTTTCAAATAGTACGGTTCCGGTATTAGGGTGAATTAATCCTATCATTAGGCGGAGGATTGTGGACTTTCCGCATCCACTTGGACCAATCAGTACGGTCGTAGATTCTGAGGGAATTGTGATATTGAGTGGATGTATAACCACAGTTTTTGTAAAGAGCTTTGATACATTAGATAGTTTAAGCATAATAAGTTTTCATCAAAAAGAATTATTGTTTTCCACGAAGTTTTTCCTCAAGCACTCCCCATCGAGTATAGAGTTGTTGTACTTTTTTTTCAGCTTCGTGCAATGCATTATATGCGTGTTCAAGTTCTGTATGATTAGTAGCTATTACTGGGTTTTGCGCCTTTCTTCTCGAGTCTTCGAGGTCCGTTTCAGCTTCAAGTATTTTTTCTTCCATGCTGGCGTATTCTTTTTGCTCTTTATAAGATAACTTTTTTGTCTGAGACTTTCCCTTTGTAGTATTGCCCTTTAGTAGCAGTTTAGGGTTTTGATTTTTTTCTTTGTGGTGTCCTTGGAGCCAGTTTTCCCACTGATAGTAGTCTGCAAAATGAGCGTGGTTTCCTGCCCCGTCGAACCCGATAAATGTGGTGCATGCTTGTGTGAGAAGATAGCGATCATGTGTTACTAGAACTACGGCACCGGGAAAATCCTTTATGCTCTCTTCTAAAATTTCTAGAGTAGGAATATCAAGATCATTGCTTGGTTCATCTAAGAGGAGAACATCTGCTGGTTTAAGCATCAATCTTGCGATAACTGTACGCGCCTGCTCTCCCCCAGATAGACAATTAACTCTAAGGTCCAGTTGTTCTGGTCGAAACTGGAATCGATTAGCCCATGATATTATGTGCATTGTTCTGCCTCTATAGCTTACATGGTCCCCTGAATCAAGCAGTGCTTCTTTTAGAGTGCAAGTGGGGTCAAGCTGCTCTCGGTTTTGATCGAAGTAAACAACCTTGAGGCTATCTGCATGTGTGATGGCCCCATGGTCTGGTTGAAGTAGTTTTGCGAGGAGCTTTAGCAATGTTGATTTTCCGGAACCGTTGTGTCCAAGAAGACCTAACTTCATTGAGGGAGATAGCACTATATCCATGTCAGCGAATAGTGTATTAGGAGTAAATTTTTTTCCAAGACCCTTTGCTGTTATAAGGTGCTTTGTTTTTCTACCTGACCCCACAAAGTCAATTTTTGTATTACTTTGTCGTAAGCGTGCTGTTGTGTTTTCTAGCGTCTCCTGAAGGGCATGCGCAGATTCTACTCTCGACTTAGCCTTTGTGGTGCGTGCTTTTGGGCCACGCCGTAGCCAGTCAACTTCTCGTTTCACTTTTCCTGACAAGGTTTGGGCCTGCTGGGTTTGTGTCTCTCTATATTCGTCTCGTCGAAGCAGAAAATCAGAATAATTTCCCGTTGATATAAAAATTCCACTAGGGTACTGGCTATTAAGTTCTGCTACAAAATTTGTTGATTTTTCTAGGAACCATCTATCATGGCTAACCATTAACCAAGCAAAGGTGGTATGAGTCATTAGTTTTGAAAGCCATTGCATTCCTTCAAAGTCAAGATGGTTTGTTGGTTCATCCAAAAGCATCACGTCTGGGTTCTGTACGAAAGCACACGCAATGGCTAAGCGTTTTTTCCATCCGCCAGAAAGTAGGGCAACTGATTGTTCGCTGTTGTGAAAACCTATTTTCCCAAGGATTTCTCGGACTCTAGGAGTGATTTCCGTCGGAGATATGCCAGCATTCTTTGCGACATGTTCAACAATCTCGGATACGCTGGCATCAATGTCAAATGTAGGTTGTTGTGTGACATAAGCGACTCTAATATCATTTCTCCTGGTTACTATGCCGGTATCAACAGATTCTTGACCTGCCATAATTTTTATGAGAGTAGATTTTCCAGACCCATTAGGCCCGATAATACCAATTCTATCGTGGTTATTGAGGCTGATGGTGAGATCGCTGAAAAGGGCTTTGGATCCAAAAGACTTTGAGATGTTTTTGCAGTGAATTAGTGAAGACATATGCTGTGGGCTCTTTGGGCTAACTTACTATGATATTTGAGAACTGATATTATCATTAAGAGTACTCGAGGAAGAAATTTCTATCTATATCTTGGCACACGATAGCAAAAACTATAAGATCCGCCCATGATTGTTAATAGGTTTGTAGAGGTTTTAGCTACAATGGTGTCAGCGTGGTACGCATAAAAATATGGCGGTTTTATAAGAGTTAAATTAAGCTTTACTAAGGTTATTTGCCATTTTCTATAGAAAGGAGCTACTTATATGTTAAGTAAAGGTCATAATTTTAACCGTATTTTACCGGAGGTGATTATGCTTATTAGTCTTATTGCAGCGATTGGTGGAGGTGCCCCTCCTGAGGCCATCGCGGGTGCTCAATTAGATGCTAAAGTAACCCACAAGGTCTTTTTTGATGTTCAGATTGATGGAAAGGATGCTGGCCGGATTGTTATGGGGCTTTTTGGTGAAACCGTACCAAAAACGGCCGAAAACTTTCGTGCTTTATCTACGGGGGAAAAAGGGTTTGGTTACAAAGGATCACCCTTTCATAGAATTATCCCAAATTTTATGATTCAGGGGGGTGATTTTACGAATCAAAATGGGACTGGAGGAAAGTCGATTTACGGGGATAGATTTTCAGATGAAAACTTTCAATTAAAACATATTGGACCTGGTATTTTGTCGATGGCAAATGCTGGACGTAATACGAATGGCTCTCAGTTTTTTATTACCACTGTTCCAACTCCTCATTTGGATGGACGTCATGTAGTGTTTGGTCAAGTTATTGAAGGGATGGACATTGTTAAAAAAATAGAAGCAGTTGGAAGCGGCTCGGGGCGACCTGTAGCACGTGTGACTATTGCAGGCTCTGGGGAAATTAAGGAGTAGTTCTTCAAAAACTAGATAATAGGTAAAAATTCGAGTCCCCATACCTATACGTACTGAGGGTGAATTGGGTATGGGGATCGATTTTATATCAGGGTTGCAAATTTTTTCAGAGTATCAGAACAGACCAAAAATCTCTCCACTGTCGCGTATACCAATAGACTCTGCTGCGGGAACCCGTGGTAGCCCAGGCATAGTCATTATGTTGCCGCAAAGAGCAACAACAAATTCGGCACCATTTGACAATCTTATTTCACGGATTGGAAGAGAAAATCCTTTGGGAGCACCAATCAGTGTTGGGTCAGATGAGAAAGAATATTGAGTTTTTGCAATACATACAGGGTATTCCTTGGCATCACTGCTTTGTAACCGCGCTATTTTCAAACGAAGTTTTTTATCTGCCGTAATTTTTTCTGCACCGTATATCTCGCAAGCTATTGTTTCAATCTTATTCCAGAGAGGCATATTGGATGGATAAAGTGTTTTAAATTGTTTTTTACCATTACACATCTCTGAAATTTTATTAGCCAGGTTTATGGCGCCCTTGCTCCCATCTTTCCAGTGTGTACACTCAACAACGTCGATTCCCTGATCGTGAAGCGCTGAATATACCGTCTCTACTTCAAGTTCCGTATCGCTTGTAAATCGATTAAGGGCAACAATAATAGGAATCCCAAATTTTTTAACATTTGTGGCATGGCGAAGAAGATTAGCTATTCCACTTTTCACTGCAACACAGTTTTCCAAGGTGAGTGCATCTTTTGCTACACCTCCATGGAGTTTGAGTGCTCTGACAGTTGCAACTACAACTGCTGCATCTGGAAGCAGTCCTGCCTTGCGGCATTTGATATCAAAAAACTTTTCTGCCCCAAGATCTGCCCCAAAACCAGCTTCAGTGATTACGTAATCCGCGAGTTTTAGTGCCGTTTTGGTTGCTATGACAGAGTTGCATCCATGAGCTATATTTGCAAAGGGGCCCCCATGAATCATCGCCGGATTATTTTCTAGTGTTTGTACTAGGTTGGGTTGCATAGAATCACGTAATAAGGCGGTCATGGCTCCTTCAGCATTAAGATCACGTGCATAGACCGGTACAAGTTCTCGTGTATAACCTATGATAATTTTTCCAAGCCGACGTTTTAAATCCTCAAGGTTTTGGGAAAGACAAAAGATTGCCATAACTTCAGAGGCAACGGTGATATCGAAGCCATCCTCTCGAGGAAAACCATTACTAATTCCACCAAGCGAAGCGGTAATCTGTCGTAGTGCTCGATCATTCATATCGAGCCCACGTCGCCAAGTAATTCTTCGAGGGTCTATTTGTAGTTGGTTACCCCAATAGATATGATTGTCAACCATTGCAGCAAGTAGATTATTGGCTGCTCCTATGGCATGAAAATCCCCAGTAAAGTGAAGGTTGATATCTTCCATAGGCACAACTTGGGCATAACCCCCACCTGCAGCACCTCCCTTTGATCCAAAGCAAGGACCTAGGGAAGGTTCTCGTAAGCAAATGAGAGAATTTTTTCCAATAGCATTCATTGCGTCTCCTAGCCCAACGGTTGTTGTGGTTTTTCCTTCCCCAGCTGCAGTAGGAGTAATGCCTGTAACTAAGATTAATTTCCCATTAGGCAAATCCGATTGCTGAGCAATCCAATTGAGGGAAATTTTGGCTTTATCGTGTCCAATGGGCTTCACGGCCCAGCGGGGAATGGTTAGGCGATCACTGATTTCTTCGATTGGCTTGAGGGTTGATTGTCGCGCTATTTCAAGGTCACTTTTCATCATAGTAGCCTTGTAATGGAGTACAAATAATCTAGTAGCAAGTATGAAGTATTAGAAACTGATAGTTTCTCTTGCTGGTCTTGCGGGGATTGTGAAGGATTATTCAGGTTTTTTCCCAAGCGCAAGTCCAAGAAGATTTTCAGTGTCAGTAAACCATTCCACAAGTTCAAATCCTGCATTCGTCAATAGGTTCTCGGCACGTTTCCGATCATATTTTTCGCTAATCTCTGTTCTAATTTCATCTCCTTCTTGAATCGATATGGTGAGATCAAGATCAGTGAGTGTCACGGTCTGTTGTCTATTTGAACGAAGAGAAATTTCAATTCTTGAATTTTCATGGCTAAACTTTGCAACGTGATCAAAACTGAGAGGGTCAAAGTTTGCTCCCACCATTTGCTGCATTACGGGGATTATATTTTTGTTAAATTCTGCGGTCACGCCTGCGGAGTCATTATATGCTGCTTCTAGGCGGGCCGGTTCGGTAAGTAGCTGAACGCTTAGTAGGAAGTGATCTCCTGGTGCCATCTCGTTATTTATTGAAGAAAGAAATGCTGGGCCTTCAAGATGATCTAGATTCCCAATCGTTCCTCCTAAAAAAGCAACTAGACGCCTTCCTCCATTGGGAATATGTTCTAGATGTGAAAGGAAGTCCCCAACAACTCCATGGACTCTAAGCCCAGAGTATTCTTCTACAAGTTCTTGGGCAACCCGTCGGACTATTCCTTCACTTACGTCAAATGGCACATAAAAGTTAAGTTGATTAGCACGCTGCATGGCATCTAGTAATATCCGTGTTTTTGTAGCGGCGCCAGATCCAAGTTCAACGAGTTCATTGGCTTTCGAAAGCAAAACGATTTCATCTGCATGTTTTGATAAAATCTCAAACTCCGTTCTTGTTTGATAATATTCAGGAAGTTCGCAGATGAGCTCAAATAATTCTGATCCTCTGGTATCGTATAGATATTTTGTTGGAAGAAATCGAGGGAAAGATAGCAAGCCTTTTCGAATTTCCTCCTGAGCGACCGATGGGTCACTTTTTGTCATGTGGACGTCTATAGTAATTTTCTCTGAAGTGATAGTCGCACTCATACAGTCTCCAGTACATACACGGTTTTAGGAAATCGCGGGTTAGAGATGAAAATGGATCAACATGCGTTTTGGATCGGTCATTTTACACGGTGTAACTTCACTGTCAACTGTTGAACAAATCGGAGCGCAGTTTATTTTATATATTACTGCGGCTGAAAATTCAGTATTTGTCTTTGTCTAGTAAGTAAAATAGGTAACATCGTGGCTCTTAAGAAATTTGTTATACTACCTGCTACATAGTGAAATAATAATGACACCACAAACTACACAAGAAATTAGAGAAGCTGCGAAAAAACGTAGGACTTTTGCGATCATAAGTCATCCTGATGCAGGAAAGACAACTCTCACGGAAAAACTGCTCTTGTATTCTGGGATGGTTCGTACAGCTGGTATGGTAGGTGCGAGAAAAAGTAGAAAGCTCGCAACTTCTGATTGGATGGCACTTGAGCAAGAACGTGGAATCTCAATTACCGCCTCTGCAATGCAGTTTCCCTACAAGGACACTGTTATTAATGTTTTGGATACTCCTGGGCATCAAGACTTTTGCGAGGATACATATCGTACCCTTACAGCTGCGGATAGTGCGATTATGGTTATTGATGCAGCTAAGGGAGTTGAGGCTCAAACCCGTAAGTTATTTGAGGTATGTCGACTTCGAAAAATACCTGTTTTGACTTTTATCAATAAGCTTGACTTAGAGGGGAGGCAACCTCTTGATTTGATGACAGAAGTTGAAGAGGTCTTAGGGGTTAATGCTGTTGCTATGGATTGGCCTGTGGGCTCTGGAAAGGATTTTAGAGGTGTAGTGAACCGTGAGGATCGTAACGTTTTATTATTTACCAAGACAACTTCTGGTGGGATGGGTAAACCTAACTTAACCAGAGTCGCTCTTAAGGACCCGATAATTCGAGAACAGCTTCCAGGCTATGTGTGGGATCAATTGCAGAGAGATCTAGAGTTGTTGGATGTGGCAGGTAATCCATTTGACCTGAATGCATTTCAAAATGGGGAGGTGACGCCTGTATTTTTTGGGTCAGCATTAACAAATTTTGGTGTGGAAGCTTTTTTTGATGCCTTTGTCCGTTTAGCGCCTTCTGCAAGAGGACGACTAGCGGATACACAAGATGGCAAGGAAGTGTTTCTTGATCCGGCAGAAACACCTTTTAGTGCTTATGTATTTAAGTTGCAAGCAAATATGAACCCTCGACATCGTGATAGCACGGCATTTTTGAGAGTATGTTCTGGGCGATTTGAACGTGATATGGTGGTCAAACATCATCAGGGCAAAGGAAAAGTTCGCCTCTCACGCCCACATAGTATGGTTGCTAAAGATAGGAATACTCTTGATGTGGCCTATCCCGGGGACATTATTGGGATAATCAACCCTGGAGTCTTTCAGATTGGAGATACCATTTCTCTAACTGATGGTTTTAACTACAAGCCTCTTCCGCAATTTCAACCCGAGGTATTTGCTCGCGCGAGGCCTTTAGATACTGGTATGAGAAAGGCATTTGATAAAGGGCTCGATCAGCTCGTTCTTGAGGGTACGATACAAGTATTAAAAACTTTGGATGATCTTGATTTTTTTATTGCTGCAGTCGGACGTTTGCAATTTGATGTTTTAGAGTTTCGATTGAAAAGTGAGTATCGCGTCGACGTGATATTAGAAGTTATGGGTTTTGAATGTAGCGCATGGTTAGTTGGCCCTATTGAAACTTTTAAAATCCCGAGCGATGAAACTGTTGTCAAAGATGCACGGGGGAGACCAGTTGCTTTGTTTCGTTCTCCATGGTCAAAAAGCTACGCACAGAAACACAATCCGAATCATACTCTACTTGATATGGGTTAAAATGTTGACTAAACAGTGCCTACGTGATCATGTTAGACAATAGGAGGCAGTCTATTTGATTCCATGTCAGATATTAGCGTGAAGAAAATTGGTGATAACGAGTTTTCTGTTACTGTTGTTGAAGGAGTAAGTACAACAATTCATACCGTAACGTCTATGGAGAGTGATGGGGAGCGCTATGGTGTTAATGTGTCGAGGGAACATCTAATTAAGTTGTCTTTTGAGTTTCTTCTTGAACGAGAAAGTAAGGAGTCTATCCTGAGAAATTTTGACCTTCCCATGATTGAGCACTACTTTCCTGAGTATCCTAGAGAGATTCGAAAGCGTATAGCGTGAATAGTCTTAGCATTGTTCCCTGATCACGATAATATGCCAGATAATTTAAGTTTTGGTTTTTTACGGGTAGTATTATGAAAACGCTTGAGCAGCTAATCTTTAATAATACCTATTCTCATCTTCCAGAAGATTTTTTTGTTAGGGAAAAGCCGACGCCATTTCCCAATGCTCATCTTGTCAGTTTTAATCCCGAGATATCACGTCTTATAGGGCTTGATCCAAATGAGGCTACACGAAGAGATTTTGTTGACTACTTTTCTGGAGCAAAGTGTCTTCAAGGGAGTGATCCAATTGCCATGTTATATGCAGGGCATCAGTTTGGGCACTACGTGCCTCGATTAGGGGATGGACGGGCTATTTTGCTGGGAGAAGTTCAAAGCAAAAATGGGGAAAGCTGGGATTTGCATTTGAAAGGTGCAGGGCTAACTCGATTTTCAAGAGATGGAGATGGACGGGCAGTGTTGAGTTCAACCATACGAGAATATTTGTGTGGTGAGGCAATGCATGGTTTGGGTATTCCTACAACTCGTAATCTCTGCATCATTGGTGGGGATGAAACTGTCTATCGTGAATCAAGTGAATCTGGAGCAATGCTTATACGTGTGGCTAAGAGTCATGTTCGTTTTGGGTCATTTGAAGTTTTCTTTTATCGACAACAATACGAAAACCTTAAGATTTTAGCTGATTATGTGATTTCTCGACATTTTTCTCATGCCCGCGAATCGGAGAATCCGTATGCAGAGTTGTTACGAGATATTTCGACTCGAACAGGACATTTGATTGCTCAATGGCAAGCAGTTGGTTGGTCTCATGGCGTAATGAATACGGACAATATGTCAATTTTGGGATTAACCTTAGATTATGGCCCATATGGTTTTATGGAAAAATTTGATCCATCATTTATTTGTAACCATTCCGATCATCAGGGGAGATATTCATTTCAAAATCAGCCAGATATTGGCTATTGGAATATAAGAGCTATTGCTCGCGCGTTGTCACCTCTGTTAGATGAGGTACATGTCGAGGGTGCACCCGAAGTATATGAAGAAGCGTTTACCAATCGATATCGTGAGTTGATGAATGCTAAGTTTGGTCTTGTTGATCAACATAGTTGCGATGATGCGCTTCGTAAGGAATTTTTAAATTTGATGCACTCTGATCAATTGGACTATACAAATACATTTCGATTATTAAACGAGTTTTGTCAAGGATCTGGAGATGCTAATGAAAGGATTCGAGATCATTTTATCCACCGAGATGTCTTCAGCGATTGGGCAATACGATATCAAGAACGGCTGAGGGCCGAAGGTGGAAATGATGAAGCTCGAAAGCTTCGCATGGATAAGACAAATCCAAAGTATGTATTGAGAAATTACTTGGCACAACGTGCAATTGAGCAGGCTGAAGATAGTCAAGACTACTCAGAAATCGATCGTTTATTAAACTTGCTGAGTCAGCCGTTTATTGATCAGCCTGGGATGGAGAGCTATGAGAGGCCACAGCCTTCAGGCAAGCCCCCTATTGTTGTGAGCTGCTCGTCGTAGGCATTGTGATGGAGGTAATGGTTAGGGGATAAATCCTGTAGCAGCTTGATTTGTAAACTCAATCACTGGTGCTGGGTAAATGCCAAGAAAAATAACTGCGATGGCTGTGATTGTTAATGCAATAATTGCTGGTTTGTCCGTTGATAATGTTGTGTTTTCATTTGGTTCCTTCATATACATGACCATGATAACTTTTAGATAAAAATACGCCGAAATTGCTGATCCAACTACACCAAGTACAGCTAGCCAGGCAAGGTTAGCTTCAACTGCACCCATAAAGATATAAAACTTACCAATAAAACCTGCAGTTGGAGGAATTCCTGCTAATGCAAACATAAATACAAGCATGATAAATGCTGTGAGGCGGTTTCGTTTTGCTAGCCCCGCGAAATCTTCGATGTCATCACTTTCGAGCCCATTTTTTCTCAGTTGAATAACCACTCCAAATGCTCCCATATTCATAAATACGTAGATGAGCATGTAGAGCATCAGGCTGAAGGTACCCATATGACTTCCTACAATGATTCCGATTAGTGCATAGCCAGCATGTGCAATGCTGGAATAGGCGAGCATTCGTTTTATATTAGTTTGAAGAAGGGCTACGATGTTTCCAAAAAATATGGTGGCAATAGCAAGTACAATGAGTAAGATGCGCCAGTTATCTTGGATTCCCCCAAATGCTTCCATAAACACTCTGAGAAAAATAGCAAAACTTGCGCCCTTTGATGCAACGGATAAAAATGCTGTGATGGGAGTTGGGGCGCCTTCGTAAACATCTGGTGTCCACATGTGAAATGGAACCGCAGACACTTTGAACCCAAACCCCACTACCAATAATATCAGTGCAAGGATCCATGCAGGTTCCAATCCTGATTTTGCCAAGACTATACTTTGGCCTAGTTCTGTGATGTTTGTGGTTCCGGATAGGCCATATAATAATGAAATTCCAAACAGGAGAATCGCAGATGAAAACGATCCAAGAACAAAATATTTGGCCGCAGCTTCCATTGATTTTTTCTCAAACCGCTTGAATCCAGCTAGGATATATATCGATATTGCCGTTAATTCAAGGCCAAGGAATACAACCAGCAGGTCCCCTGCAGACACCATAATCATCATTCCGCATAGGGCAAAGAGTAAGAATGCGTAGTACTCACCAATATCTATCTTTTCCTGCCGTAAATAGTTCAGTGATAATAGGATAGTTAGAAAAGATGATATATACAGTGCCAATTTGAAGAAGTTGCTATAGGGATCAATTAGGAACGTTCCACTCATGACTGCTGTTGATGACCACATTGAATTTATAGTGAGCGATGTGGCAATAATTAATCCGAGGAGTGTTGTGAGGGGTAAGAGTAATCTCTTCGATGGTCTTTGAATGAATGCTTCAAGTAATAGGATAAGACACGCAAACCCGGCGATTACAAGTTCAGGAAGAATGCCTAATACGTCTACAAGTGAAGGAGTCATGGCATTTGTCATGGTCTGTTTGATATTTGGGTTATTAAGTGTTCAACGCTAACTTCCATGAACCCTAGAAAAGGTTTTGGGTAGAAGCCTATCCAGAATACCAGAATCAAAAGTGGGATGACCGTTGAAAGTTCTCTGATATTGAGGTCTGATAGTTCAAGTGAACTTTCGCGTGTATGTTTTCCCCACACGATACGTTGTAACATCCATAACATATAAGTTGCGGCTAAGAGGACTCCAAGTATTGCAATTGCGGCGGTAGCTTTGTGGTATTGAAATGCCCCAACAAGGATAAGTAGTTCTCCAATAAACCCGTTAGTACCTGGAATTCCGAAAGACGAAAACGAAAAAATAGCAAGTAGCGTCACATAGATTGGCATTTGTTGCCCAAGCCCGCTATTTGTTGAAATGAGTCGGCTGTGTGTTCGGTCGTAGATCATTCCCACACAAAGGAACAATGCACCAGTGGTGATACCATGGTTGATCATTTGTAAAATAGCACCTTGTATTCCATGGTTATTTAAGACAAAAATTCCAAGCGTAATAAATCCCATATGTCCTACACTGGAATAGGCTATTAGCTTCTTCATGTCTGTCTGGGCAAGAGCGACATATGAGCCGTAAATAATTGCTATTAGTGAGAGTCCTATAATCATAGGCGCAAATAATAGTGTTGCATCAGGCACTATTGGGAGGCAGAAACGTAAAAATCCATAGGTCCCCATTTTTAACAATACGCTTGCAAGGATAACGCTCCCCGCTGTTGGTGCTTCTACATGGGCATCTGGTAGCCATGTGTGAAATGGAAACATAGGGACTTTGATGGCAAAAGCTAAGAAAAATGCCAAAAATACCCAGAATTGAACATTTGATGAGTATGTCATGTCTGTTAGAGCTTGGATGTCAAATGTGTTTCCACCAAGGAAATAGAGAACGAGAATTGCCACCAAAAGCAGCAGGCTTCCAGCTAGTGTATAAAGGAAGAACTTTACTGCAGAGTAAATTCGTCGAGGACCTCCCCATACCCCGATAATTAGATACATGGGAATTAACATCGCCTCCCAAAAGACATAAAAAAGCACAAAGTCGAGGGCACAAAATACACCTATCATTGCGGTTTCAAGTAGAAGGATTACAATCATAAACTCCTTCACTCGACTTTGGATAACCCGCCAGGAGCAGAGAATTGCCGCTGGAGAGAGGAAGGTGGTAAGTAGGACAAGTAGTACGCTGATCCCATCTACTCCAACAGCGTAGTTGATATTAAAAGTTTTTATCCAGGGGACCCGTTCAACAAACTGCATTGCATGTGTTGTGGTATCGAAGCGGGTCCACAGAGGCAATGATATTATAAAGTTTGCAATAGTCACTCCCAGGGCAAAGCGACGGATCCATTCCTCATCACTAAGGAAAGCAAGTAAAATGGCACCTACCAAAGGTAGGAAAATTATCCAAGTAAGTAGGTGTTCAATATATCCCATTAGATAAAAACCATTACTTAGTACGTGGCGTAATTATAGAAATAGATACGCGCTTATAATCAAAAAGATACCGAGCATGATTGTCATAGCATAATGCTGGAGTTGTCCAGTTTGGATAACCCTTATATTTTTACCCCAGCGCATGATCATGGTTGCGATGCCATTGACTATGCCATCAATTACGGCAGCATCAAACCTATGGCATAGTTTTGCAAGTCTGGTGGTTTTTGGTATGAGTACTGATCTATATGCTTGTGATACGGTTAGTTCTGTGCTTGAAACTGGTTGATTAGCAATCCACTCGTACAGTTTTGCTCCTTTGCGATAAACCCAGTCTGTGTCGAGGTTCAGGGACACCTTCTCTGGAGGATAATGCCCATTTGCCATGAGGTAGATGAATGCGAGTGCGGAGAAGAAAAGGAGCTGTAACTGACTAACTACATGCGAAGCAGTATATGGGTGATACTCAACTGGGAATGGCAAGATGCTATACAGGGGACCTGGAACTACTCCAATAAATATACATAGCGTTGCAACAAATCCCATGGCCAAAAGCATGTTTAGTGGGGGCTCTTTTGCACGAATCCCAGAATCGTGGGCAAAAAATACAAAGTATGGAATTTTAATGCCCGCATGATGAAATACGCCCGCAGATGCAAAGAGAAGCATGAACCATACAATTGAGTGCCCTCCCTCTGCGGCGGCAGAAACTACCATTGATTTGCTGACGAAACCACTAAATAGCGGAAAGGCAGAAATAGAGGCCGCCCCAATGATGCAAAGCACTGTTGTGATTGGCATTGTTTTATAAAGCCCACCTAGGTCTGTGCAGCGACTTTTTCCGGTTACGTACATGACTGCTCCCACGGACATCATGAGTAGCGATTTAAACAAGATGTCATTGAACGCGTGAGATATGGCTCCGTTCAGCGCTAGCGCAGTTCCAATGCCAATACCTGTGACCATAAATCCAACTTGGTTTACCATGCTGTACGCTAGTACCCGCCGGGCATCATTTTCTATCACTGCATAGAAGATAGGATAGACAGTCATAAATGCTCCGAGGTAAATCAAAACATCTTCGCCAGGAAATGCACGTGCAAGGACGTACACCGCGGTTTTGGTTGTGTAGGCTGTCAAAAATACAGTACCAGCGATCGTTGATTCTGGGTATGAATCAGTGAGCCAAGCGTGCAAAGGTGGGATTGCAGCGTTGATTATGAATGCAAGGAAAATAAGTATTGAGCCTAGGTCATTTAGTCCAAGATACCCAAACTGAGTTGATCCTGTCGTGGAAACTTGTAGTAGGATTCCAGACAAGAGACAAAATCCACCAAACACGTGTACAAGCAAATAGTGCATTCCCGCTTTTCCTGAAGCTTCCGTGTTTCCTGCCCAGATAATGAAGGCGGCCGAAAAAGTCATTAATTCCCAAAAGAGGAAAAGGGTAAGGTAGTCGCCTGCGAAAATTGCACCTATAGAGCTGCCCACATAAACAAAAATCGTCATATACTGACGATCATCACGTTCCTGCAAACCGAAGAGCATTCCCGCAAAGGCTGCAATACAGAAGATATAGCCAAAGCATAGGCTCATCTTATCGACTTGGGCAAAAATTAAATTGTACCCAAGAAACTGATATGTCCATGAGGTTCCATGTGGGAGAAGTAGCAAGTTTAAAAATGCGACTACCGGAACAACAAGTAATAGCCCAGTTTTAGCACGGCCCTTTAGATAAGGGATTAAAACGGCACCAAGAAGGAAAATAAAAACCGGAGGTATCCCGCTAATCATAATAGTCCATATCTCGTTTACACACTTTTCTAAGTATCTTTGCTATGAGGACTAAGGCAACGCATGCCACAAAGCCGTAGACTGCGCTAAACCCTGGGATTGTTTCAAATATAAGATAGGTGTGATCATGGGGGATAAAAAAATCAATAGTCACAAGAAGTACTGTGATTGCTACAAAGACATGCCACATATGTTTCAATCTTCCAGGCTTTTCAATCCACTGAAAACTGATTTTCATTTTAGCTATCCTATCCCAGTGTTATAGCAATTAATTTCATGAAATAGTCGGGGTAGATGCCGAATGCAATGGTGCCAGTAGCGGTAATGATTATTGGAACAACAATTGCTGGTGGAGCTTCCTTAATGCCGTCTTGCTTTTCTGTTGAGGGAATAGTGCCGAAATAGGCTTTGTATACAATAGGGAAGAAATAGGTAGCGTTTAATACTGTGCTCAGGAGCAATATGCCAACAAATATTAGTTGTTGTGCTTCAATTGCACCCAGTGCGATGTTCCATTTTGACACGAATCCTGCAAATAGGGGTACCCCTATCATACTCAGTGAGCCAATGGTAAATGCAGCCATGGTGTAGGGCATTTTTTTTGCTAGTCCACCAAGTTCACTGATTAAAGTTTTGTGTGCAGCGGCATATATTGCACCTGCACAGAAGAAGAGTGTAATTTTTGAAAAAGCATGATTGGCGATGTGAATTATTCCACCTGCCATTGCAGTTGGTGTAAGGAGCGCAGCGCCAAGAATTACGTATGAGAGTTGGCTGACAGTTGAGTATGCAAGACGAATTTTTAGGTTGTCTTGGGCCAAGGCATATGTTGACGCCCACAAGAGCGTTATGGAGGCGGCAATTGCGGTCCCAATTCCAAGATACAATTGCTGCATAAGGTCAGGGCCAAATACATCAAGAATTACGCGTAGAATTGAGAATACGCCAACTTTCACGACGGCAACAGCATGTAATAGAGCGCTCACAGGTGTGGGGGCAACCATAGCTGCTGGGAGCCAACCGTGAAATGGCATGATTGCAGCTTTTGCAAGTCCTGCAATAAACAAAATATAAATAATTATTAGCATTGTCGAAGAAACATCGGTATTAGCAAAGATGCCACCTCGTTGAAATTCAAGCGTTCCAGTGATGGTGTAAGTGAGAACGATTGCACCTAGCAAAAATGTTTTTGATGTTCCAACCAAATAGATTAAATATTTTTTGGCGCCTTCCCAGGCTTCTGTGGTTTCTTTGTGCATGACCAGTGGGTACGTAGAAAGACTTAGAATTTCGTAGAAAAGGAAAAGTGTAAAAAGATTAGCTGAAAACGCTACACCGATTGTTGACGACAATGCGAGTGCAAAGCAGGCATAAAACCGAGTCTGCGCATGTTCATTTAGTGATCGCATATATCCGATGGAGTATATGGTGGCAAGGATCCATAATAATGATGCAGTTGTAGCAAAAAAGAGTCCTAGTGCGTCCGCATGAAACTTTAGACTGACTCCCGGAAGAAGGGTTATCAGGGTGAGCTCAATTGTGTTTCCTGCCAGTATTACAGGTGTCATGGATATGACTATCAAAAACTTTAACGCTCCAGCGCTTAATGACCAAAATTCTCGAATGTTTGGGTTTTTCCGAGCAGCAATAATCAAGATTGTGCCTATGGCAGAGACAAGCACAGCAAGGAGTGGTCTGAGGGAAAGAAATGTATCCATATGCAGCCGTTAACGTCTAGGGAGTAGTCTTACATAAAATGTATGAGGAGGTAGTAGTAAAAGCGCCAGTGAGTGTAATGATAGTTTTGTTGTTTGAGATGGTTTGGTGTGGCATTGGCTGTACCTACCATTTCATCAGGTTAAATTCTTCAACATTTACAGTAGCGTATCCACGATAGAGCGCAATGACGATTGCCAAACCAACTGCAACTTCTGCCGCAGCAATAGTAAGTACAAAAACAACAAAAACTTGTCCTGCTGCGTCCTGAAAATAGTGTGAAAATGCAACAAAATTGATATTTGCCGCATTAAACATAAGCTCAATAGATAGCAAAAGAATTATCAAATTACGTCTAATGAGGACTCCAACGGTTCCAATTGTAAATAAGACTGCACTCAATATGATGTAGGCAGATAATGGAACCATTAGTGCCCCCTGTAATCCTTTAGTAGTGGCATGCAGTAGAGTCGGTTGGTTAACATATCAAGTGTTTTCTTACAATCGCATACCATTATTGTCAGGGTTCTTTGTCAAATACTTTTTCTTTTGCCAAAAAGATGGCACCTATCATGGCAACGAGCAATATAATTGATGCAACTTCGAATGGAAATAAATAGCGCGTGAAGAGAAGATGCCCTATCGACTCAGTGGTGCCAGGTAGAGGGTCAATTGTTTTTATAGAAGCAATATGGCCTTCTCCAAATGTCGACCCGCTTAGGATATAAATAATTTCCCCGATAAGCGCGAAGGCAAGTAGCAATCCTATGACCAGTTGCCGGTGATAGCCTTCCTCGGCTTTGACGTCGAGTAGCATTACCACAAACAAGTAGAGAACTAAGATTGCTCCCGCATATGCAATGACTTGCACGGCAAAGATAAACTCTGCGTCTAATAGGAGGTAAATCCCAGCAACGTGAAAAAATAGTACTAAGAGCGAAAGCGCGCTATAGATAGGCTTTCTGAGCCCTACGACCATTAGCCCTGTGATAACTATCACTGCTGCAAAATATGAGAAAAGCACCACTGCCATATGTGTAATCCCGTACCTACGTTAAAGTATGGGCATAATGACCCATTTTCGAACGTGAGACTATAGCAAAAAAGGTGCAGTAGAGGAAGGAAGAAAGAGAAAGTGATTACAAATACATCTTTCCAGGGGACTCTGAAGACATTTGACTGGTGAATGTTCTTGGCATATTTGCAACGTTCATGGGGTTTTGTTAGCATTTTGGTACACCTATGTGGCTATTACTCTCAGCCATACTCATTCTTATCCTGCTTAATGGCTTCTTTGCCTGCGCTGAGCTCGCAATTTTGAAGTCGAGGCGGGGTCGTATGCAGGACCTTTCCGAGAATGGGGATAGTGGCGCCAAGCTGGTTCTCAAGCTTCAGGAGAACTCTGACCGGTTTCTTGCGACCGTTCAGATAGGCATAACTGTAGTTGGGGCGACTGCGGCTGCGCTCGGAGGCGTTGGGTCCGTGGAGATGTTAAAACCAGCGATTCAACGTTTGCCAAGCGGGCTCTTTCAGCAACTTGCTGAGCCTTTAGCTGTGGGACTTGTGATTCTAACAATTTCATACTTGTCTCTCGTCTTGGGCGAATTATTTCCAAAGTCCTTAGCCTTACGTAACCCGGAAAAGATGGCATTGTGGGTAGTTCGTCCGGTTCACCTGCTCTCAAAAGTTGTTGCTTCAGGGATCCGTCCTCTCACAGCTTCTAGTCAATTGCTATTGACAGTTTTTGGTCGAGTAATTCCTGAGGAGAAAGTTGCGGTGTCCGAGGAGGAGATTAAGCATTTAGTTGAGGAAGGGCTTGAGGAGGGTGTTTTTGACAAAACGGAACAAGACCTAATTCAAAGTGTTTTTGAGTTTACTGATACTTCCGTCAAGGAAATCATTGTACCGAGGCCAAAAATTTATGCACTTTCATTAGATATGCCTATAGAAGAGGTTTTACGCTATATCGATGAACAAAAATTTTCGAGATATCCCGTTTTTGAGCAAGGGCTAAATAACTTGGTTGGTATACTCTACTACCGAGATCTTCTTGGAGTGATGGTTTCTGGGAACACAGTTAAAATTCCAGACTTGCTTCATCCTGTATATTACGTGCCAGAGACAATGAAGGTGAGCTTGCTTTTAAAAGAGATGCAACGCAGACGGGTTCATATGGCTATTGTAGTTAATGAACACGGCAGTGTTGAAGGTTTGGTCACTTTAGAGGATCTTATAGAAGAAATCGTCGGAGAGATTCATGACGAATATGATGATGGTGAGGATCAAGAAGTCGAACATCTTCAAGATGGCGCTCTTATAATTGATGCTGCATGTACTGCAGACGATCTTCGAGATCAATACGGCCTTCCTGTTCAAGAGTCTCCAGAGTATGAGACTCTTGGGGGATTTATGCTTGATCGGTTACAGAGTATGGCTCGAGGTGGTGATGTTATACAGCATGATGGGTATAAGTTTACCGTTGTTGATATGGATGAACGTCGGATTAAGAAGGTGAAAGTGGAGAGAGAGCCGACAGATTCCTCAGTAATTCCAAAAGATGCGGCATAGGGTTTTTTTTATCGTTTCTTATATTTCTGCTAGATAGCGGGCCATTCTTCTTCTAAATGCCTTATGAAGGCGTTCTGTCATGGGTCCAGGGCAGGCATCTCCAATCATCCTGCCGTCGACCGTCAATACTGGCATGAGCTCCATTGATGTATTAGTGAGGAAGCATTCATCGGCTTCGTATAGTGAGTCAATAGTGAGTGCTTTCTGGTAGGAGATGATTTGTTCTTCTTTTGCCAAACTTAGAACCGTATTCCTAGTGATCCCCTCTAAAATTCCGCAAGATGTAGCAGGAGTAAAAAGAGTGCCATTTTTTGTCAGAAAAATATTACTTGTTGTCGCTTCAGTTAGATGTCCGTGTTGATTGAGCATAATCCCATCAAAGGCACCTTTTTGTGTTGACTCAATTTTTGCAAGGATATTATTCAAAAAATTAAGAGACTTGATGCTTGGGGGAAGCGCATTAACTGAGTTTCTCTGTATGTCGAGTGTTACCAAAGAAACTCCTTGTTTGTACTGTGTGGCTGTGTAGGGGGTGTCATGTCTGGCTGTAATAATTATGGTAGGGGATTGACATGTGCTGATATCAAGACCAGGTGATCCTTCTCCTCGGGAAACTGTCACACGAAGTAATCCATTATCAAGAGTATTACGAACGACCATTTGTTTCAGAATTTCAGCAAACGCCTGTTTTGATTTTTTGATTGGGAGCATGATTATATGTGCAGAGTTAAATAGACGATCAAGGTGCTGCGATAACCAGAGTATATTGCCGTTATAGGCGCGCATAGTTTCGAATACACCATCTCCGTAAAGTAATCCTCTATCAAATACTGAAATGGTTGCATGTTTTTGGTCTACGAATTCACCGTTTAGATAGGTATACATGACTAGGTCCTGATTGCAGCAAATAGTGCTTCTGCCTTGAGCAAGGTTTCTTCATATTCCCTTTCTGGTATTGAGTCCGCAACGATGCCTGCACCTACGCGAATATATCCACGATTGTCTTTGATGATAAGCGATCGAATAAGAATATTGAGATCAAGGTCTCCTGCAAGACTTAGATACCCGACTGAGCCAGTATATGCTCCTCGAGTAGTAGATTCGAGTTCATCTAGAATTTCCATGCATCTAATTTTTGGAGCGCCAGTAATCGTTCCTCCTGGAAACATTGCTTGGAGAAGGTCAAAAGCATCTCGAGATGGTGATAGCTGACCCTGAATGGTCGAGACAATATGCTTAACATGGGAGCATTGCTCAATAGACATAAACTCGCTTGTTTGTACTGTGCCATAGCTGCAAACTCTTCCTAAATCATTGCGTTCAAGATCAACTAACATAACATGCTCTGCCCGCTCTTTAGCGTTGGTCAAAAGCTCTTTGTTGAGCTGTTGGTCAGCAATATGTGTTTTTCCTCGTTGGCGTGTTCCTGCAAGAGGGCGTGTTTCTGCAATTCGGTTTTGCAGTCGGACTAATCGTTCTGGGGATACACTTGCTATCGTGATGTCGTCGAACTCAATAAAGGCAGCAAATGGGGCAGGGTTGATTTCACGCAGTCTTTGGTACAAGGCATGAGAATCGTAGTTATTTAGATCTGCGATGAATTGCTGTGAAAGGTTGGCCTGATAAATATCGCCTGAGGTAATGTATTCTTGACATTTTTCGACTTGTCGAATGTATTCATTTTTAGAGTGTGTTGACGTAAAACGAGGTTGCGTTGTTGGAAGTGCTTTAAGTGGCGGTGCCGTGGTCTGTAAGCGGATTTTTATGTCTGCTAGCTTTTGGTTCCAGTTTGAGTAAAGGAGACTGAGTGGTTTGCTGGTGGTAAGATCTTTGGGAGGTGCAAAGATTACATGGAGTTGTTTTTTTAGGTGATCGATGGCGATGATTAGGTCCACAAAGATAAGATGTGCATCTGGTACTTGCAGGCTATCAGCGGATGCTCTTGGAAGATTTTCAAGGCTGCGTACAAAATCGTACGAAAAATACCCAGCTGCACCGCCAAAAAAAGGCGGCAATGATTTAGCGTTAGGATAGCCAACGCGAGAAAATATTTTTCTGAGTTCTGTCAATGGATCTCCATGCAATACTCGTGTTCCTGAAGGTTCGATAATCTCTATTGTTGAATCTTTGCACTTGAAGGTGAGGTATGGATTTGTGCCGATAAAGCTATAGCGCCCAATTTCTGAGTCTCCCTTTCCGCTTTCAAGCAAAAAGGAGTTTGTTCCAGGTATTACGAGACGCCGATAGATTTCGAATGGACTGAGCTCAGGGAGGGGTAGCGTTTGGTAGAGGGGAAACGGTGATTGATGGCTAGAATTCACGCAACCAATATTTTACAGTCATTGAATCGAAACTGACGAATTATGAAATTAGGTGCAGCAGTGATTGTCTCAGGGAGAAACGTCTTTTTAAAATAATTGCTATTCATCGGAGCGACCGAGGTTGCGAAATTTCAAATACCGTTGATCTAGTAATGTTTCAATTGCAATAGTATCAAGATTTTCAAGATGTGAGGTTAAGGAGTTAGCGATTTTTTTTGACATGATTGCTGGGTCTGTGTGGGCACCTCCAACAGGTTCTAGAAGAATTTCGTCAACAATACCAAAAGTAAATAGGTCATGCGCAGTTAAACGTAGGGCCTCTGCTGCCTCTGGGGTTTTTTCTCCACTTCCCCAAAGGATCGCTGCACATCCTTCTGGTGAAATCACTGAGTAGGTAGCGTGTTCCAACATGAGAATTCGGTCAGTAACTCCTAAGGCTAATGCGCCGCCACTTCCCCCTTCTCCAATCACAAGTGAGATCATTGGAACTCTGAGAGTCGACATTGCCAGCAAGTTGTGTGCAATGGCCCGTGCTTGGCCGCGCTCTTCGGCCCCCATTCCCGGGTACCCCCCAGGTGAATCGAGAAATGTAACCACAGGCTTCTTGAATTTTTCTGCAAGCTTCATAAGGCGTAGTGCTTTTCTATATCCTTCAGGGTTTGGCATGCCAAAGTTCCGTTTAACTCTTTCTTTGAGTGTCTTCCCCTTGTGATGACCTATTACTACGATTGCCCGTTCTTTGAAGGTTGCAAGGCCGCCTAAAATTGCGGTGTCATCTGAGAATGTTCGATCACCATGAAGTTCGGTAAAATCTTCAAACAGTAAGTTGGCATAATCTAATGCAGTCGGTCGCTGAGGGTGTCGTGCAATTTGTGTTCGTTGCCAGGGGGTGAGCTTCGTATAGATTTCAGATTGTAACTGGGAAAGTTGTTCGCGTAGATTGCTCAAGTGCTCGTGCTCAGTTTTGGTTTGGTTCCGGGCTTTTGTTAAAAGATCAATTTTTGCTTTGAGCTCATTGATTGGCTTTTCAAAATCTAGCGTATCCGTCATCAGTAAAGGTCCTTATAGGGCTGTTCATGTAGCTGGACAGTATTTTCCCCAACGATAGTTTCAATTTCTGTTACACAATGTTCTGTGGGCTTGAGGTGGAATGGTTGTGGTAAGGCAATGGTTGCTACTCCTTTGTGTGGAAGATGTAGCTGAAAAGTAACTGGGCATGGCCCAGAATTTTTTTTCAGGATATTTTTTACTTTTTCAATAAACTCAACAGTGAGGTGTTTAGAATTCAAGGCAATGCTTATGTGTGTGATAGGAGGTTGTTCTTCTGGCAAAGGTTCGATGGATGAGGCTTTGATCTTTGTGCCTTTTTCCGCGCGATCAAGTATGCCTGTCACCACTATAAGCATGTCTTCTGAGAGTAGTTTTTCTGCAATTCTAAAAACCTGAGGAAATGCAATAATTTCTGTTCGTCCATTTAGGTCTTCCAATTGGAAGGTGGCCATCCGTTCGCCTTTTTTTGTAGTTGTGTTACGACAGGTCGCGACAATTCCAGCAAGTTTTACTTTATGTCCGTCGGGAAGGTCTTGGAGGGTTTCAGAGGTTGCAGTCGTAATATGGCGTAGCATTGATGTATAGGCTGTTAGTGGGTGAGAGGTTATATAGAAACCAACTAACTCCTTTTCCCATCTTAAGCGCTCTCGTTTATCCCATTCAGGTATGTCTGGGAGTGATAGAGTGGGTGGTTGGTCATCTGAGACAGCGGCTGTAAATAAGTTTGTTTGACCCTCTTTTTGTTCTCGTTGTGCTCGCATTCCTTCATCCATTGCACGATCAAGTACGGCGATGAGTTGAGATCGTTTAGCACCGGTCAAATCAAATGCACCTGCTCGTACTAGTCCTTCAAGTACGCGCTTGTTTAGCTTTCCCAAATCAACCTTTCGTGTCAGGTCTGTAAGATTTGAAAAATAGCCATGTTGTGTTTTTGCTTCTAAAATAGCCTCAATTGCGCTTTCCCCAACGTTTTTAATTGCCGCAAGTCCAAACCTAATTCCATCTGGAGTGACAGTAAAATCCCTATGACTTTCATTGATGTCGGGTGGCAGTATTCGAATTGAGAGTTCTCGGCATTCGTTAAGATATTTAACAACTTTGTCTGAGTTTCCGCTTTCTGTTGAAAGCAATGCTGCCATAAACTCATTTTGATAGTGTGCTTTTAGGTATGCAGTTTGATAACTAATCATTGCATAGGCAGCGGAGTGTGATTTATTGAAACCATAGCCTGCAAAATAGGCAATGAGATCAAACATTTTCTCTGCTTTGGTCTTTTCCATGCCTTTATCTGTGGCACCTTTGATGAACTCAGTTTTTTGATTTTCCATTTCTGCAGGTTTCTTTTTCCCCATCGCACGGCGAAGTAGATCAGCTTGCCCAAGCGAAAAACCTGCTACCTGATTGGCAATAGTCATAACTTGTTCTTGATATACAATTACGCCGTAAGTGTCTTGGAGAATAGTTTTTAGTATTGGGCTTTCATACGTAATTTGTGTTGTGCCTCTTTTTCGTTTTATGAAATCGTCAACCATTCCACTGCCAATAGGGCCGGGCCGAAAAAGCGCTAAGATGGCAATCAAATCTTCGAAGGACTCTGGATGGATCTTTGTAAGTAAATCCCTCATTCCCGTGCTTTCCAATTGGAAGATGCCTGTGGTCTTTCCTGAGGAAAGCAGTTTATAAGTGGAGGGATCGTCAAGAGGGATTTTTTCTATTAAAAATTGTTTGCTGGTTTGATTGCTATGTTCAAAATCAGGGAGCTCATTTTCAAAACTGTTAATCATTTGGACTGTACGGTTAATAACGGTGAGTGTTTTAAGACCAAGAAAATCAAATTTGATGAGTCCAATTTTTTCAATATCATTCATGGGAAACTGAGTGACAGTTTCTCCATTGGCTCCACGGAAGAGAGGGACGTAGTTTGTGAGCGGCTCATCTGAGATGACAATGCCTGCAGCGTGGGTTGATGCGTGTCTAGCAATCCCTTCAAGGGTTTTTGCAGTTGTCATCAGCTCATCTATCTGGGGGTCAGTTTTTGTCAACTCAGCCAACTGTGGTTCATTTTGTAGGGCATCGTTTAAGGTAATGTTGAGTTGATTAGGAATAAGCTTTGCAACTCTGTCAACTTCAGCATAGGGCATTTCCATCACTCGACCAACATCACGTACAACGGCTTTCGCGCCGAGAGTTCCAAAGGTGATAATTTGTGCAACGTGATCTTTTCCATAGCGCTCAATGACGTAGTTGATCACTTCCTCTCTGCGGTCCATACAAAAATCCATGTCTATGTCCGGTAGCGTGACGCGTTCAGGATTAAGAAACCTCTCAAACAAAAGGTTATAAGTCAGTGGGTCTATGTCAGTGATTCGGAGTGCATATGCGACAAGACTTCCGGCTGCAGATCCTCGACCTGGACCAACAGGAATATTTTTGGAGCGAGCGAAGTTTATGATGTCCCAAACGATTAGGAAATAGCCGGCGTATCCCATAGATGTAATGATGGCTAATTCTTCAGTGAGGCGTTCAGAGTATCTACTTTGCATATGATGCAAAGAAAACTCGTGAAATCGGTTTTTTAACCCTTCTCGCGAAAGTTGAGTTAAGTATTGTTCTCGTGTGTGTCCTGGTGGTGGAGTGTATTGTGGAAGATGCGTGTGTGAAAAATCTAATTTCAAATTGCATTTTTCGCTAACTTCGTAGGTATTGTGTGCTGCTTTTGGAAACTCACTAAATGCTTTAACCATTTCCTCCGGTGTTTTCAAGTACAACTCCTGGGTGTGAAACCTCATTCTGTTAGGATCGTTTACTGTCTTGCCAGTTTGTAAACACAGGAGGACATCATGAGCTTTAGCGTCTTCTTTGTTTAGGTAGTGGCAATCATTAGTTCCAACAATAGGAATTCCCAGGTCTCTATGGATTTTCAGTAGGCCTTCATTAGCTATGGCTTGTTCAGGGAGTCCATTGGCTTGAAGTTCTAGGTAATAATTGTTTTTTCCAAATAAATCTTGATATTCCCCAGCTACACGTGCTGCGGCGTCCGGTTTTTTCTGTCCAATCAGATGGGGAACTTCCCCGCTCAAGCATCCAGATAAGCCAATAAGCCCTTTGTGGTACTCTCCAAGAATACTTTTATCAATTCTCGGTTTGTAGTAAAAACCATCCATGTGTGCTGCAGCAACGAGTTTGATAAGGTTTTGGTAGCCGGTAACATTTTCGGCGAGCAGGATGAGATGATGGTATTCGTTATGTGCAAGTTGCTTATTACGGTCAAACCGGCTTCCAGGTGCCATATAGACTTCGCACCCTATTATAGGTTTGATCCCAGCCTGTGTAGCAGATTCATAGAATCCAATGGCCCCAAAAAGATTGCCATGGTCAGTGATTGCCATTGCTGGCATACCACTGCGCTTCGCTTGCCGTGTTAATTGATCAATTTTTGCAGCACCATCAAGAAGGCTGTATTCGGTGTGTAGATGGAGATGGACGAACTCAGAGGCCACTATGCATGCTTTCGATGAGAGTTCACAAAATAACACACGGCCAGAGTGGTTTCATGTTGCCTCATAAAGGGAGCGAACTTGCCCTCCGCACTCTGTTTATCGCTGCAAAAAGTACTGAAATTGCTAGATTGGGAAAAACCCAAGTCATTCTAGCTAAAGACTTTAGAGCCAGCAAGCGTTGGAATATTGACAAAGATCAAACGTGAGGTATCATGCCTGAAAATTCCCCTATATTTGGGAAAATAAGGTTTTATTCAGTGAATTCTCGTTATTGTTTGGAGTGAGATTTTTCTAATGCTTGTGCATTTTAAGGAGATAGTGGTGTTCTAATGACCGCACATTGGTATGCCGTATATACCCATGTACAGAAAGAATGGGTTGCACGCGATCACTTAGAGCGTCAAGGTTTCACGTCCTATCTACCCGTTTACCGAAAAATAATTCGTCACGCACGCAATGTAAAACAGGTTGATCGCCCGTTGTTTCCGAGATACCTTTTTGTGCAAACCAAGAGTGAGGGTAGAGCTCACCATCCTATTAGGTCAACTGTTGGAGTAATTGGAATTGTCTGTCACGGGGTTACGCCAATTCCTGTTCCAGAAAGTGTAATCACTGCGTTGAAAGAGAAAGAAAACGCTGAGGGGAGTATTGTGCTTGGGAGCGCGATGGTTTTCGCTAAGGGAGATCGCGTTCGTATATCCTCTGGACAATTTGAGGGAATCGAGGCTCTCTTTGCGGAAATGAAAGATGCTGATCGTGTTGTCTTGTTATTGAGTATGATGAATTCTTCGTGGCGTGTAGTTGTTGAGACTGCTGATATAGAAAAGTTGTGATGACTCCTAGTTTTGATCAGTAACTAGTTTTTAAAGATATTTTCCCTTCCTCATTCATCCCTATTACGGAGATTTATCCAGAAATTTAGAAAATATGGATTTTCCTGATGTGTTTGTGAGCATTCGGGGTCTGTTTGTGCATTGGTCTGTCCGTCTTTGCTGTTTTCTGTTGCGAAATCATATGAAACACTCTATATTGTGTGTTCAATAGTTGAACACTAGGAGGAATGGTTTGAACCAAGGTATTAAGGTAGGGGATTATGGAATCAATCTAATGCGTTCAATAGTTGAACGATGGGGGCATATGGTACATGCTCACTGAGGAATTGCGTTTTCGCATCATTAGACACTTAGAGGCGGACCCTCATCTCTCGCAGAGGGCGCTTGCTAAGGAGCTTGGAATTAGTTTGGGCAAGGTTAATTACTGTCTGCAAGCGCTCATGCAAAAAGGCTGGATTAAGGCAGGCAATTTTCACCACTCGAAGAACAAGAGATTGTATATGTATGTTTTGACTCCTCGTGGCATTGAGGAAAAAGCAAAAGCAACTGTCAGGTTTCTACAGCGAAAGTTACAGGAGAATGAAGCTATCGTTGCTGAAATCGAACAATTGCGTGAAGAGATTGCTGCTATGCCGTCACAGCAGCCATCTCGTGAGCAAATATCTTAGTCAACGCGTTCGCTCTGGCTGGGTTGTTTATGCTGGGCGTGGGATTTGTATATGAGGTGTGTCGGGGTGGATTTTTCACCCGGAGCGGCGGTAGCGCGCCTTGTCCTCATGGACATGTTTTTCCATCCAGGATTATAGCGTAGTGACAACACAACATTTTGATGTCGTAGTCATTGGTGGAGGAATAGTGGGATGTGCTGTGGCGAGAGAGCTAGGACAACGTTTTTCCCGTGTTGCCCTAATGGAGAAAGAAAATTCCACAGGGTTTCACACCAGCGGTAGAAATAGCGGGGTTGTCCATTCTGGCTTTAATCCAGAGCCGGGGACTTTGAAGGCAAAGCTTTGTGTGGATGGGAATAAAGCGATCCGTAAATTTTGTGCCCAAAAGAAAATTAGTTTTGAGCAGGTAGGTACCTACGTAATTGCTTCTGATGAGACTCAAGTTCCAATACTTTATGGGCTCAAGAAGCGCGGTGAGGAGAATGGAGTCGAAGGAATAGAGATATTATCAATTGCAGAGGTACAAAAACATGAACCAAATGTGAAGGGAGTTGCTGGATTGTATTCCCCATCTGGTGCAATTGTTGATTCTCAAGCGTTAACTCAGGCTCTTGCTTCAGATGCTAAAGCTTTCGGTGTTACGTTATTGCTTGGGCAGGAAGCAGTGGACCTTGTGGAGAACAAGGACTTGGTTGAGATTCATACACAAAAAGACCGTTTTACTGCAGGGTTTCTGTTGAATTGTGCAGGGTTATATGCAGATAGACTCGCCCATAGGATGGGCGTGGGAAAAAACTTCGTAGTGGCGCCGTTTCGGGGAGAATATTTTGAGGTAACGAGACCTGGGCCCCCAGTTATTGAATCGATGGTCTATCCTGTTCCAAACCCTGTGGTTCCATTTTTGGGAGTACATCTTACGAGGACTGTCATGGGGTCTGTATTGATAGGTCCAAATGCTGTCCCAGCATTTGGAAGAGAGGCTTATCAGAGAAGCAGCTTTTGCCTTAAGGATCTTGCGGAAATGGCAGGGCATGCAGGGTTCTGGAATGCATTTAAAAAGAATCGTTCACTAATTAAAATCGCTTGGAACGAACTGCGACATTCCTGCAGTAAGCGCCATTTTCTAAGTGAAGCCAGTAAGCTTGTAAATGGTCTTCATGTAGGTGATCTTTCTTTGGGCCGACGTGTTGGGATTCGACCTCAGCTTATTGATTCTGATGGGCAGCTTGTGGAAGATTTAGTTGTAGAGACAACTCAGCGGTCAGTGCATATTCTCAACGTTGTATCTCCAGGCATGACGTCAGCACTTGCGTTTGCGCGTTGGGTAAGTGAGAAGACAGATGATAGTCTACGTTGGTGTCGCAATGTTGCGTCTCATAATATTTTGAGCTCTAGGCAGGGAAAGATATGAATATATTGATTACAGGGGGCGCCGGGTATTTAGGTTCAGTAATGTCTGGTAGGCTTCTTGAGGCAGGGTATCATGTTACTGTTATCGACAACCTTCTCTATCGGCAGCATAGTCTGTTTCATTATTGTGCCAATGAAAATTTTGATTTTGTATTAGGTGATGCGCGAGATGAAGCACTTCTAAAAAAACATATCAAGACTGCAGATGTTATTATTCCTCTTGCGGCTATTGTTGGGGCACCTGCATGTGATCGTGATTCTGGGTTGGCCACAACGGTTAATTTTGATGCGATCCAATCTCTCAATCGTATTAGGAGCTCAGAGCAGCTTATTGTGTTTCCGACCACTAATAGTGGTTATGGAACAAAGTCTGGAGATAATTTTTGCACCGAGGAAACTCCACTTGAGCCTATATCTCTCTACGGGAAGACTAAAGTCCAAGCTGAATTAGAACTGTTGGGCTCTCCAAACGTTATTACATTGCGTTTAGCTACTGTGTTTGGTATGTCGCCACGCATGCGAATGGACCTCTTGGTCAACAATTTTACCTACGCGGCTTTTGCCTTTAGTTATTTGGTAATTTTTGAAAAGGACTTTAAGAGAAATTTTATCCATATTCGTGATGTGGCTGACTGTGTTGTGCACTGCATTGAAAATGCTACGAAAATGATTGGACATCCCTATAACGTTGGGCTTGATACGGCAAATCTTTCAAAAGAGGAACTTGCGTTGAAAATTAAAGAACAAGTTCCCTCATTTTATATTCACTTTGCTCCTATCGGGAGTGATCGAGATAAACGTAATTATATTGTTTCAAACCAAAAGCTTGCAGAAGCTGGTTTTTGTGCGAAGCGATCTCTTGATGGCGGAATACGAGAGCTACTCAAGGGTTTTTCAATGTTGGGACGTGGGGAATTTGGGAATGTCTAATCAGGGAGTTGTTGCTGTCCTTCTTGTGGGGGGATTAGGGACTCGTCTTCGGTCGGTTGTTTCTGACAGGCCAAAGGTATTGGCACCCGTTAGAGGGAAGCCTTTTCTCTGTTATCTTCTCGATATCTTGCATCAAAATGATCTCACTGATGTCATTTTATGTACTGGGTATCTTGGGGAACAGGTACAGGCTACACTTGGGAAAAGGTATAAGGGGCTGTGCCTGCATTATTCGCAGGAATCTCATCCGTTGGGAACTGCGGGGGCTCTCCGTCTCGCAGCTCCGTTGGTGAAATCTGAAACCGTGTTGATTATGAACGGAGACTCATACTATCAGACTGATATGAACTGTCTATTTTCCGCTCATAAGGAACGAGATGCGGAGGCTACGATTCTTCTGACTACTGTTTCTAATCCTAGCCGCTATGGCCGTGTTGTTTTGGACCAAGAGGATCGGATAGTTCAATTCGATGAAAAAGAAGATAATGAAGCCGTAGGACAACGGGATGGCAGTCACTGGATTAGCTCTGGTATCTACCTCTTTTCAGCGAAGATGTTAGGTGATGTTGTCTCGAGTAAGGCTAAGTCACTTGAACGCGAGGTGTTTCCCTTTTGGATTGGCAAGGGCCTCTATGGGTGTCGCGGTCAAGGCAGATTTTTGGATGTAGGCACTCCTGAGTCATATGATTTAGCCGAGAATTTTTTTTCCCAGCACGTGTATGCGTGAGTATCTTTCTCATTTTGATGAAAGGGTAAGGCGCATTGGAAAAACAATCTAATTGGCAAAATGATCTTGTACAACGGCACCTAATTGATGGTGGAGAGGTGAGGCGGCATATGGTCGAGGTATGCATGGACTCTATTATTTTGGCCGCAGAGCTTGTCGCAAATTCATTTCGTAATGATCATAAAGTGCTTCTCTGTGGAAATGGAGGTAGTGCGGCGGACTGTCAACATATGGCAGCTGAGTTTGTGAGTAGATTAACCAAAGACTTTGAGAGGCGAGCGCTGCCGGCTATCGCGTTAACGACGGATACATCCTTTTTGACGGCACACTCAAATGATGCAAGCTTCGATAGTGTATTTGAGCGTCAGGTTGAAGCTTTAGGGTGTGCTGGAGATGTTCTTGTTGGCATTAGTACGAGTGGAAACTCTGATAATGTTATACGTGCTGTTGAAGCTGCATGTGTGGCTCAAATGCGTACTATCGCATTGACTGGCAATCAGGGAGTATTGAGGGAGAAAGTTGACATTGCAATATCGGTTCCGAGTAACAGGACTGATTATATTCAAGAATGTCATCTTGCGATTGAACACATTGTGTGTGGGTTAGTTGAGAGAGAGTTGTTTAGCTAAATTGATCTTATGTGTAGTGTGATCTCATTGGCTGTTGTTATATATTTTATGTGTACATAGTAAATGATGAAGAATCGAAAAGTTGAATTAAATTTTACGCCATGGGAGGTAGTTGATAGCAATGATCTTCTTGTCGTTGATCCGTGGATTAAGGTTTGGCGAGAGAAAGTTCAATTACCTAGTGGAAAAATAATTTCAGATTTTCATAGAGTTTCTATGCCTAATGCTTCTGGAATTGTCCCTGTTTCTCCCGAGGGGGACGTTATGCTTCTTCGGCAATATAAACACGGGGTGGGGAGAATGGTATTGACTTTACCTGGGGGGTTTTGCGCAAAAAATGAGGTTCCTTTGGATTGTGCTCAGCGGGAGCTTATGGAAGAAACTGGGTACAGTAGTACGGAGTGGATTGATCTTGGAAGCTATGTTCGGGATGGCAATAGGGGCGGTGGAATAGATCATTTGTTTCTTGCCATGAATGTAAGCAAGGTTTCAGAGCCTGATCACCTTGATTTTGAAGCTACACAAGTGGAATGGTTCAGTATATCGGATGTATTAGATCTTATCAGGTTGCGAAAAATTGACCTTGTAGGTGCGGCGGCGGCGTTGTTGCTCGCAAAGTTGTATCTTGATGATAATTAAAATTCAAGTGTGAAAGATATTTGTAGAGCGAGTAGGCTTTATTTTCGTTTTGACAGCTAGGACTGTTTTGCTGGGTAAATGTAAGAGGGTGTTTTAGAAACAATACAAGATTGCGAGGAGCGGACGTGAAACAATATCGGATCACATTTGGGCATATTGAGGTTGGTGAAGCTGCTCGAGCATACCTTCGTGAAGCTCTAGATAATAATTGGGTTTCCGAAGGGAATAACGTTAAAAACTTCGAAAAGAATTTTGCAAAGCGATTTGGTTATGCCGAGGCTGTTGCAGTAAGCTCTGGAACGGATGCGGGTATTGTTGCCATGACTGCGTTGTATGAACGTGGTGCGAAACGTGGAGATGAGGTCATTACTCCGGCCCTAGCTTTTGTTGCAACTGCAAACTGTATACTTGCAGCCGGCTTTGTTCCAAAATTTGTTGACGTTGAACTGGACACATTAAATATTAATCCAGCCCTCATTGAATCTGCTATTACGCCGAAGACAAAAGCCATACAGGTTGTTCATACCATGGGTAAGCCATGTAAAATGAATGAAATTCTCGAGATTGCAAGAAAGCATAAGCTGATTGTAATTGAGGATGCCTGCGAAGCGCATGGGGCAACCTTAAAAGGCAAAGTTGTAGGATCATTTGGTGATATGGGGCTTTTTAGTTTTTATGCAGCGCATATTATTTGCAGCGGTGAAGGGGGAATGATTTCTACAAATGACTCCGATCTAGCAAACGTTTGTAAATCTATTAGAAGTCATGGGCGTCGTGGAGGACAATTGCATTTTTATTTTGACCGTATTGGTTTTAATTCCAAAATGAATGACTTAGAGGCGGCTATTGGGCGTGAGGGCTTGGAAATGTTTGACCAAACATTTTCTGTCCGGAGAAAACATCTGACGCGTTTGTGGGAATTGATGAAGCCAATTGAGGAGCATGTCTTATTGTATCGTGATGGACTAGATGAGGTGATATGTCCTCATGCAATACCTATAGTGTTGAAGGATTCTACTCGATCTGTGGATGCGCTTGAGCAATATTTGGATAATAAAGGCTTTCAGTGTAAAACACTATTTGGATCTTTGCCTACACAGCATAAGGCTTTTGATTTTTTAGGGTATGTGGAGGGGGACTTTCCTGTTTCAGAGAGGATCGGACGTACCGGCCTTCACTTTGGGGTACATCAGTACTTGACAGACGATGACATTCAATATGCGGCAGAAACCGTTAATGCGTTTTTTCAATAAAAGTACAAATAAAATCTTGGATTATGACTGGTATTCAATCGAGAAGTTTCCCAATGAACTATCGCCAACCCCACCGAGGGAAACCGCACGTAGGAATAGGCACGCGATGAGCGAGTTCATGACAGAAAATGTAAATCTTGTAACATTGGTACTCATGTAGGCATAACGCGTGTGTTTTAGTTCTCGCATGAACGATGTTTTTAGGCGTCAACTATAGTGGAGGGTCAATTTGTAATGGGCGGAAGGGTTAAGTTGGACCAGACAAAAGTTGGGTTGGTTCAGATAAACAATAGCTTCTCAAACCAAAACTATTTGCCATTATCGGTTGGGATGCTACAGGCATATGTTCAGAAACACATTAATCATCCTGAGAGATATGAGTTTCTTCTACCACTTTATACAAGAATTTCGGTAGACGATGCGGTGCAAAGTCTTCTTGAAGCAGACATCGTTTTTTTTAGCACATATGTTTGGAATGCAAGAATTTCCCTTGAGATTGCTAGGCGTTTGAAGCAACGTCAGTCAAGTGTGGTCATCGTTTTTGGTGGTCCTCATGTACCTGAGAAGGATCCTGATTTTTTGAAGAAAAACCCATTTATTGACATAGTCTGCAATGGTGAGGGAGAACAGGTTGCGCTCTCTCTTTTGGAACGTTGGGACTCCAAGGATTGGGCAGATGTTCCTTCGGTGAGCTTTTTGGACAAGTCAGGGTCCGTGGTAACTCACCCCAAGGCCGGTAGAGTAAAAGAGTTGGAGCAGTTTCCATCTCCATACCTTGAGGGGGTTTTTGAACCCTTAATGGCTGCTAATCCCGATGAAACTTGGATAGGTTTGTGGGAAACAAACCGGGGTTGTCCATTTGCATGTACATTTTGTGACTGGGGATCTGCCGTAGCGAGTAAGGTCTACTCCTTTGATATTGATCGTCTGTATAAAGAACTTGAGTGGTTTGCCGAGCACAAAATAGAATTCATATTTTGTTGTGATGCTAACTTTGGGATTTTAAAGCGAGATGTTGATTTAGCAAAATATGCTGCAAAGACAAAAGAACAATACGGATACCCAAGGGCATTATCAGTCCAGGCTACAAAAAATGCTACAGAGCGGGCCTATCTTACGCAAAAAATTTTAGCTGATAGTGGTTTAAACAAGGGCGTTGACATTGCACTTCAGTCAATGGACCAAAATACCTTGAAGAGTATAAAGCGAGGGAATATCTCTACTGAAACTTATCAGGAGTTACAGCGGCGGTTTACTCGGGATAATGTTGAAACATTTACAGATTTGATTCTCGGTCTTCCGGGGGAAACCTATGAAACATTTACAGACGCGGTCTCGACAATTATTCAGACAGGGCAACACAATCGTATTCAGTTCAATAATCTTTCCATTTTACCGAATGCAGAGATGGGGGACCCAGAATATCAGAAAAAATATGGAATGATTATTGTTGAAAACAAACTAATCAATATTCATGGATCGCTTGAAGAAAATGAGGACGGATTATTTGAAACCCAGCTAATGGTAGTTGGAACTGACTCTATGCCAAAAGATGACTGGGTTCGTACCAGAGTGTTTTCATGGATGGCATCACTTTTCTATTTTAATAAGACATTGCAAATTCCTTTTGTTGCAATTCAAGATATTTGTTCCGTGAGTTGTCGAGAGTTAATAGAAATGTTTATGGGGATACCTGCTGATAAGTTTCCCGTTTTGTCTTCCGTCCAAAAGTTTTTCATGGATAAAGCACGTGATATTCAAGTTGGTGGGCCAGAATTTTGTCTTTCTGAAGATTGGCTCAATATTTATTGGCCAGCAGATGAATATGTTTTAATTCAGTTATGTGTAGAAAGCAATTTACAAAAATTCTATGACGAGGCAGAGGTTGCCTTGGAGCAGTACTTAAAAGATCATTTTCTGAGTCTTCCAGACGGCTTGCTTCATGAAGCCGTGGAGCTCAATAGAAGCTTAATGAAATTTCCCTTTAGAACGGATAACCTTTCTCTTGAGTTGTCAAATAACATGTGGGAGTATTACCAATCGGTGATACGAAGTTCTCCCATCCCTCTTGAGAGTCGGCCCACAACCTACCATATTGATCGAACAACCCAGACTTGGACATCTTGGGATGACTGGTGTCGTGAAGTGATTTGGTATGGAAACAAAAAAGGTGCCTATCTCTATGGAAATAATGCTGTAGAGGTGCAGTTGTCAGGGCACTTTTAATTATTTCACTTCACCCGTCTAATCTCTTTTCTTCTCTTTTAATATTTTCTTGAGCATTTTGTGATGAATTATAGGCAGCTTGGGCGTACCGGTCTTTCGGTATCTGAAATTGGTTTTGGGGCTTGGGGTATTGGCGGTGCAAAAGAAGACTCAATTTCCTATGGCCCCACAGATGACAAGGAAAGTCGTAAGGCTTTACAGCATGCTTTTGATCGCGGAGTCACATTTTATGATACCGCAGACCTGTATGGGCATGGGCATAGTGAGTTTTTAATAGGGGATGTTTTTAAATCGATTCGTGATCAAGTAATTATTGCCTCAAAGGGTGGTCTCTTGGATCAAAATGGCCACCAAGATTTTTCTCCTGAACATATTCGAAGGTCAGTTGAGGGTAGCCTGAAAAGACTTCAATCTGATTATATTGATTTATATCAATTGCACGATCCTCCATTGGAATTTCTGCAGAATGACTCTGAGGTTGTTCGAACGCTTTATTCGCTTGAAAAAGAAGGGAAGATTCGATCTTGGGGTATTTCAGTACGAAGCCCTAATGATGGATTGTCTGCTGTAGAGAGATTTAAAGCAAAGGTGGTGCAAGTCAATTTCAATATTGTTGATCAGCGCATGGTAGTAAATGGGCTAATGGATCTGTGTTGTACGAATGAGATTGGTTTAATTGCTCGTACCCCACTTTGTTTTGGATTTTTAACCGGAATGTACTCTGAGAGGACAAAATTTGGTGCACACGACCATCGCAGTCTATGGTCCTCTGAGCAAAAAAATCTCTGGCTAAAGGCGCAGCAAATATTTTCGGCAATACGAGATGAAGACCATCAGACTGAATCTCAATTTGCGTTAAGGTATTGCCTATCTTACCCTTCTCTTTCAACTACAATTCCCGGCATGTTGTGTGATACACATGTCGAGGAAAATGTTGGCGCATCTCGTTTGGGTCCCCTTTCTGAGGGGCAAAGGAAAAAAATTGAGAGTGTATATGGGACTCATACGTTTTATGCTGGAGAGAAGGCAGTCCTTAAGCCTTAAATAGTTTTCGTATCACGTACCGAATAAAAGTTCGTACTTCACATATAACCAATATAGGTTAGGGAATGACAATAGTAGCTCGGAAAGACATCAAGAGGGTTCTTATCACCGGCATTAGTGGATCGGGGGGGAGCTATTTGGCGGAGTACATCGTTGGCAACCAGGCATCCACTGAGGTTCATGGTCTTTCACGGTGGCATAGTACGACTGCTTCAAATAACTTAGCTGAGATTGCACAGAATGTAGTTACACATGAATGTGACATGAATGATTTTAGCTCTTTGTTTTCAGTCATTACCGCTGTTAAGCCTGATGCAGTTTTCCACCTTGCTTCTCATGCGAATGTCCGTGCTTCGTTTACGACACCATTATCGGTTTTAAATAATAATATTATGAGTACAGCTAATCTGTTTGAAGCAATTCGACTTGCTCAGATCAATCCAATCATCCAGCTCTGCAGCACATCAGAAGTGTATGGGCAGGTTGATCCGAAAGATGTTCCCATTACAGAAGAGGCACCACTTCGCCCTTCAAGTCCCTATGCAGTTTCAAAAGTTTCCCAAGATCTTCTGGGGTGGACGTATTTTAGAAGTTATGGATTGAAAATTATTCGTACACGCATGTTTGCATATTTTAATCCTCGAAGGACGGATTTATTTGCAACCTCTTTTGCTAGGCAAGTAGCTAGGATTGAGCATGGTCTCCAAGATGAACTGTTGCATGGCAATCTTGATTCAATTCGAACGCTGATTGATGTCAGGGATGCGATGGAAGCATATTGGGAGGCTATCTTACATTGTCAGCCAGGAGAGGCGTATAACATTGGAGGTGCAACCTCAATGAGTGTTGGAGAGTTTCTTGATCTTTTGAAGCAAGAAAGCCGGGTGCCTATTTTGACGAGACAAGACCCTAGGCTTCTTCGGCCTGCCGATGTTACGCTTCAAATACCAAAAGTTGATAAGTTCTTAAACGCAACAGGCTGGAAGCCCAAATATTCGATTGAAGAGAGTGTACATCACCTTGTTGATTTTTGGCGGAAAAAGGCAGCTCAAGAAGCAGCTCTGAAAAGCTAAATATTGATTTTTAGATAATATAAAATGATACGCATCAAGGCATGTGTCTTTTTTTTTGGGGACTCCTTCCCCTTCGAGGCAGGAAAAGGTGAACATTTTTCTCAAAACCTTAAAATTTTTTAGCAAATGATTATCACTCGTACTCCATTTCGGTTGTCGTTTTTTGGAGGAGGAACTGATTATCCGGCATGGTATTTGAAAAATGAGGGGCTGGTTATTGCTTCGACTTTTGCTCAATATTGTTATATTTCCTGTCGAAGGCTTCCACCGTTTTTTGATTACAAAACGAGAGTAGTTTACTCAAAAATGGAATCTGTGAGTGAGCACAAAGATATCGAACATCCATCTGTTCGTGGGTGCCTTGAATATTTACAGGCTGCTGATGGGTTAGAAATTCATCATGATGCTGATATCCCTGCGCGGTCTGGTATTGGCTCTAGTTCAAGCTTTACCGTAGGCTTGTTGCTTGCACTTCATGGTTTACGCTATGAAATGCCAACTAAAGAAAAACTGGCAGATGAGGCAATCTATGTTGAACAAACGCTTCTTCAGGAAAGTGTAGGCATTCAGGATCAAATTTTGGCCGCTAACGGTGGGTTTCGTATGATTGAAATGGGGCCAAGTGTTGGTAGTAAAGGCTATCGGAGTATGCCGCTTATTTTGCCTCCAGAGTTTCTTGAGTATCTTCGGAGTCATGTATTGCTTGGGTTCACAGGATTAACTCGTTTTGCTTCTGAAATTGCAAAAGAGCAAATTAAAAATATGGAAAAGGGTGAATCGTGTGTGAGTGATTTGCTGTCGATTACACGAGAAGCTCTTGAGCTTTTTAAAAAGCAATCTGATCTTCAGCATATTGGAGCATTGCTTGACCAGACTTGGATCCTTAAAAGGTCTCTTGCTAAAGGTATTACAAGTCCAGAAATTGATGAGTTATATGAAGTTGGGCGTACAGCAGGAGCATATGGAGGAAAGCTTTTGGGGGCAGGAGGAGGTGGATTCATTATGTTTCTTGCGCCGCCAGATCGCCATCAGAAAATAAAGGAGGCACTGAAAAAAATTCGTGTATGGGTGCCATTTCACTTTGAAACTGATGGAGCCCAAGTAGTCTTCCATAATGATGAATATTGATGAATCATGGGTTAAAGGACTGTCGTGTTGATAGAACGCGTTGTATGAGTAGATATTCAAAATGAAAAAACAAAAAGTACATCGTGAAATGAATTTTTCTCGTCGAGGGAGAGCTTTGGTGGGCCAAGAAATGTTCCATCTTCTTGACCGAGCGCAAATTATTGAACGAGAAGGCAGGCATGTTTATCATCTTGAGCTTGGTGAACCTAAGCCATATCCCCCTGGGCGTGTAATTAATCGAACCATTATTTCACTATTAAATTCAGAAGTTGGGTATTCCCCCTCACGAGGCGTGTCTTCTCTAAGGGAAAAGTTAGCAGCTTATTGCGCCAAGACTGCTGGGCGTGAAATTTTAATGGATCATATCGTTATTAGCCCTGCAAATATGCTTATCTATCAAATTCTTGACCTTCTCTGTGAAGGTACTGATACGGTCTCAGTTTTTACACCAGGCTTTCCAACCTATATTGCTGCGACAAAGTATATTGGAGCAAAATTGCATTATGTGCCACTTGTAATGAGTAGTGGATTTAACCTCACCAGAAATAGTATTGATAGGGCTTTGTCCGTTAACCCTAAGCTTCTCATTGTTAACTCAGGAAATAATCCAACGGGTGCAGTTTATGATGAAAGTGTTTTGAGGTATTTACTTGATCAGGCTATCAAAAAAGATTGTTGGGTGTTGAGTGATGAAACCTATAGCAAATTAAGTTTTCAAAAACCATATTTTAGTTTATTGGGTTCGCAATATGAACGATGTATCGTTCTGTCTTCATTTTCAAAGATTTTTTGTGTTCCAGGGTATCGAATAGGTTATGCGGTTGCAGATTCTCGAGTTGTAGAAAAAATAGGGCTTTCGTCTTCTACATTGTATTCGTGCTTGCCTGTATTTGTGCAAGAAGGTATTGCTGAGGGCATTCCTATCATTGATGAGTTTACCGATAACAGGAAACGATACTATAGGAAACTTCGTGATGAGTGCATGAAGATTTTAAGCCGATCTTCTAATTTAGTGTGTGTGAAGCCAGAATCTGGGTTTTATTTGTTGATTGATATACGAAAATTAAAAATTGATGATAGAGATTTTTCTACAACATTGTTGAATAAATATTCCACGGCTGTGACTCCAGGGACGAGTTTTGGGTGTAAAGGATTTATTCGAGCTTCTATTTGTGGTGATACGGTTGACGTTAAGCAAGGATTGCGGCAATTAGTCCTCTTTGCAAACAGCTTTCACAAAAATACTCGTAAGGGCATTCGAAAAATTTAAATGGATAGAGCCACCTTAGAAAAGCCAAGTCTTGTTGACGGAGGGTTGCAGCGACTTACATATCCTCTTCAAGAATTTCCTTTTGTACAGGAAGTAACTCGATTGCTCGTGAAAAAAAATATTGTAGCTTGTGAAGTACCTCTTGAGGAGTTGCATGAATATGTGTCTTTTGAAGATCAGATGGTCAATGCGCACCATATGAACAATGTTGTTGATCATTTTTATGAAACTAGCAGCTTTTTCCGCGAGTTGTATTTTAATCTTATTCGCTATATCGCGAAGACATATTTCCAATTTAATTTTATATTTCAAGAAATTCCAAATTTTAGATTTCACTTTCCGGTTTCATTTGGTGAAGCCTATAGGAACGAGGATGGGGTATTCTTGGGACAGCATTCCGATACCATGCTTGGACATTCACTTGAAGAAATTAACTTTTGGTTGCCACTGACGGCGTGTGAGGCTTCAAGTGCACTGCATGTGTCTGATCTTTCCAGTGGGATTGATGTACTTAGTCGTGTTTTTGAAGATACGGGTTGGGACTCTGATATCTACCATACGGAAGGGCGAGAGTTTTTCCATCGGAGATTATTTTCCGATAAGGCATTTCAGGAAATTGTGGTTCGTAGTATGGCACCAATTGATATGAAAGTTGGGGAATTCATCGCATTTGATACACGATGTCTTCATGGTCCTGAGGAGAATAAAGAAGGCAAAACACGTATAAGTCTTGATTTTCGTATTGTTCCATTGAGTCGTTACGAAAACCTCACAAAACATTATGGTAGTCAAGGAAAGAGTAAGAGAAAGTTTATTCGTGGGGATGTTTTTTATAAGACTACCGCACAGGAGCTTTGATAGATTCTGATGTTTTATCGTGGGAAAAATGTGCTTGTAGCTGGTGGTGCTGGTTTAGTTGGGCAAAGCCTTGTTCGTAAGCTTCTTGATCAAGGTGCTTATGTTAGGGCAACTCAATATACGACGCGAGCAATTTCCCTGAAGCACGATAACTTAGAGATAGTATCGTGTGACCTTATGGATGATATCCAGGCGCGTAAAGTATTTTCTGACATGAATGTTGTGTTTCTTGCGGCAGCTCGTGTGCGTGGTGCAAAGGAGCTTCAAGCTAATCCTTCAAGTTTGATATTGGACTATCTATACATACATTCTAAGCTTATTGCGCTGGCTGCGGAAATGCAGGTAGAGCGATGTAGTTTTATTAGTAGTTGCTATATTTATCCAGATACGGGGAAACCAAATAGTGAAGAAGAAGGGTTTCAGGGCGATCCATGGATTCCAACAAACTATGGGATTGGATGGACGACGAGATATCTGGAGACGTTTTGCCGGTACAGTCAGATAACCAGTAAGACGAAGTATGGCATTGTGCGTCCAAATGCGTATTATGGCCCACATGACAACTTTAATATTGATCAATGTCATGTTGTGCCTGCCTTAATTGTTAAGGCGGTTCAAGGGATGAATCCATTCGAAGTATGGGGGGATGGGCAGCAGGTTCGTTCTTTTACATATGTTGACGATTTGGTTGATGGACTGATGATTAATTTGGAAAAGAATGCAACGTGTACGCCGGTCAACATCAGTGCAAAAGAGGGGTATGCGATAAAAGATTTAGTAGCCATGATTCTTGATATTCTTCAGCTTGATGTACCTGTTCAATATGATCCTGACAAGCCGTCCACAATTCCATATCGAGTTTCAGATCCAACAAAAGCTCAAAGTTTGTTGGGCTGGGAGGCTCAAGTTAACCTTCGAGAAGGGCTTACAAGGACTATCGAGTGGTATAAAAAGCAGCTTTAAAAGTGGGAGTTGTAGAACGAAAAAGAATTTTGGTTTGTGGGGGAGCGGGTTTTATCGGGAGAAATATTTGTAGCTATTTTGGTTCAGACTCTTCATACGAGGTTTATGCCACATGTAGACAGGATCCTGATGAATTAGATCGAAAAGTTTCCTCTGTTAAATACCTTCAAGCTGATTTAACGAATAAGGATGATGTTCATCGTGTAGTACAAGGAATGGATGTTGTTTTGCAAGCGGCGGCAACAACCTCAGGAGCTAAAGACATTGTAAATGCCCCATATCTTCATGTGACTGATAATGCAATTATGAATGCGCTGTTATTTCGTGCTTGTCATGAATTTGCAGTTAGTCGTGTTGTTTTTTTAAGTTGTACAGTTATGTATTCTGAACAACCTGAACCTGTGAAAGAAGAAGATTTTATAGGGGAAATTCATGGCAAGTATTTTGCTGGTGGATGGACTAAAGTCTATCACGAAAAAATGTGTGAGTTTTATTCTCAGTTAGGGGCAACAAAGTATACGGTGCTTCGCCATTCAAATATCTATGGACCATATGATAAATTTGATTTAGAGCGATCACATGTATTTGGAGCGACGATGACGAAGGTATTGACTGCAGAAGATGGTAAAATTGTAGTTTGGGGTGATGGTACTGATGAGCGAGATTTTCTCTATGTTGAAGACCTGATGGAATGTATCAGGCTGACTTTAGAAAAACAAACCATGCCTTTTGATCTTCTTAATGTTGGTTTTGGCCAGTCAGTGTCAATTCGTGAATTGGTTCAAAAAATCATTAGGGTTTCTGGCCGAGATCTCACTGTAGAGTTTGATCTGACAAAACCGACGATTGGATTTAAGCTAAATCTAAATATTAATAAGGTCAAATCTCGCTACGCTTGGGCCCCTGTGACTTCCCTTGATGATGGTATTTTGAAAACATTGAAATGGTATAGTGACAATGTTTTCAAAATATCATTATCGGGTTCCGCGTAGTAGGTTTATTGTTGAGCATGTTTATGGCTGTGTGCTTTTTAAATGAGCTCTAAGCCTTATAGAGTTGTATATACGAGATTATGGGAGTCATGATGGGAAGCATGCGAAAAGTAAAATTTAATGATATTACGCTTCGTGATGGTGAACAGTCACCTGGCGTAAATTTTTTCCCAGAAGAAAAACTTGATATTGCCCGCCATCTCGTAGCAATGAATATTCCAATTATTGAGGCTGGGTTTGCGGTTGCTTCTGAGTCTGATTTTCAAGGGGTAAATCGCATTGCTGCTGAACTGGGTACGCAGGATACTCTCGTAGTCTGTTCTATGGCGCGGGCTCATAGGCGTGACATTGAGGCTGCGTATGAGGCATTAAAGCCGGCAAAAAAACCGAGGATTCAGGTTGTTCTGGCAACTTCGGACTTACATTTAGAACATAAGCTTAATCTCACTCGTGCACAGGTCCTTGAACTTACGAGGGAGACTGTAACGTTTGCACGATCGTTGGTGAATGACGTGGAATTTGCCGCAGAAGATGCAACGAGGAGTGATTTAGGTTTTTTGTGCGATGTCTTTTTAGCAGCAATTGAGTCAGGAGCAAAAACTTTAGAAATTCCTGATACAGTTGGGTACTCAACTCCAGCAGAATACGGAATGATTGTAAAACATGTTGTTAAAGCTGTGGCAGAAAAAAATGATGTGGTGGTCTCTACTCACTGTCATGATGATCTTGGTTTGGCCACAGCTAATACGTTGGCGGGGTTAGCTGCAGGCGCAGGGCAAGCTGAGTGCACAATTAATGGTATCGGAGAGCGTGCAGGTAATGCTTCGTTTGAGGAAGTTATTATGGCACTCAAAACTCGGCCCACTCAATTTGGAGTTGAGGCAGATATTGAGACGCATGGGCTTCTTGAAGCTAGTAAGTTGGTTGAAGCACTCTCAAAAATGCGGGTTGCTCCCAATAAGGCTATTGTTGGGGATCATGCGTTTAAGCATGAATCAGGGATTCACCAGCATGGGATGTTGTGTAATAGTGAAACCTATCAAATTATTGATCCGGAAACGGTTGGGGCAAAGAAGTTTGATCTTATGCTTGGAAAGTTGTCTGGTAAGCATGCATTACAGACCAAGATAGAAGAACTTGGTCTTGACATTGGAGCAAAAGATTTTGATAGGGTTTATCGAGCGTTCAAAGATGTGTCAGCGAAGAAAAAAATGATTGTTGATGCTGACATTGTTAATCTTGTGAGTCGTATTGTTGGTTGATGGTCATCTTTGATGACGTTATTAATGTTTAGATTGGATTAATCGTATGAGTAGTCATAGTAATCTTACGCAATCATATAAACATATTCAGGAGCTTCGCTCTCCTGACTTTGGAGTTATTGAGGGGCTTGCAGAGGCGTGTCCTCAGGAACGGTCATTAGAAATATTTCGCCGCATGAGTTTAATTAGGTATTTTGATTTACGAGTCAGACAGGCTCAGATAGATAAAGACGTTGAATGCCTTATCTATCTTTCGGTGGGACAGGAAGCCGTTGCTGCTTCCGTATCGGTTGTAATGGAAGGGCGTTATGTATTGGGACAACATCGTGGTCACCCTGTTTATCTCGCTTTTGGTGGAAGGCCTGAGCGACTTGTAGATGAACTATTAGGTATGCCAACAGGATGTTGTGGTGGCATGGGAGGTTCGCCCCCCGTCCATGACTTTGAAAGAAAAATTGTTGCGCACAATGGTTTAATTGGGGATCAAGTGCCAGTAGCTGCGGGAATTTCCCTTACTTTGCCAGGTGAGCAGGTCGTCTGTTTTTTAGGAGATGGTGCTGCGGAAGAAGATTATGTTTTGGCCACGCTTGGCTTTGCTGCGAGTAAAAATCTTCAAATTCTTTTTGTGTGCGAGGATAATGATTTATCTGTTTTGACTCCAACGGTTGATAGGAGAAATTGGAATGTTGTAGATGTTGCAAAAGGTTTTGGGCTTAGTGGTGTTGATATTACAGATGATCCATGGCTGATTGAGCATTGGACTAGGAAGTTGCTAGGACAGCTCCCCGCAATGATTAATGTTCGAACGTGTCGTGAGTTTTGGCATAATGGGACGGGGTGTGACAATAACGCTGAATGGGATCGCTTTCAATTAACAAAGGCAAAATTGGAAAAGTTGGGTCTTTCTGAACATGCGTTGGCTATTGAGGAGGAAGTAAAGAAATTTGTAGGAGAGTTATGGCAAGAACGGTTGCAGAAACGATCCGAGATATAAGCCGAGAGCATATTGCTCAAAATAACGGGATTCTTCTTGGGCAATGCTTAACTGCGGTCGGGTGGGTTCAAAACACTGTACCTGCGCAGACGGAGGGTATTGTAGAGCTTCCGATGACTGATGTGTCTGGAGCAGGTATTGCCGTTGGTGCCGCCATTATGGGGCGACGGCCAGTTTTTATTCTCCGTTTCCAAAGCTTTTTATGGTTGAACGCGAGTCCTATTGTAAATCATGCTGCAAAGGCAAAGGAGATATTTGGTTACCCTGCACCTGTTTTTATTCGTGCAATTGCTTGTGAAGGAGATAGTGCTGGGCCTTTACACACAAATTGTTTTCATAGTCTTTTTATGCATATGCCAGGATTACCTGTATGTGCACCCATGACACCAAATGAATATGTGAAAATTTGGGACCGCTATATGTCCCATGATGATCCTTTGCTTGTTAGTGAGCATAGGCGCAGTTATACCAGTACTTTGGAAATGCCAGATCAAGTGCATGAGGATCCTCATCTTACAATCTATGCAATTTCAGCAGCTCGTTTTAATGCAGTTGATGCAGTAAAAGTTCTTGAAAGTAAAGGGATTCTCTGTAATCTTATACATATTCTTTGGCTTAAACCGTTTGATTTAACTCCAAGGGTGTTGGAGCCACTGCAAGTCAGTGGGAAGGGTCTTGTTGTAGATTCTGCCTATGAAATTGCCGGTGCGTCACAGTCAGTAGCATATGAATTAATGAATGCTACTGGATGTCAAGTAAAGGCATTGGGTCAAGAGGACCGTTCTCCTGGGGCGGCAAAGCATCTTGAAAATGGAACACCAACGGTATCACGTATTATCGATACCGTTACTGCTATGCTGAAAAGATAGCTACCGTTGAGATTCTACTGCTCTGAGTAATTGTTGAACGTGGCGATATTCAATTTTGTGAGGTACTGATATGAAGTTATTGCCGGGATTGACGATGGACCCATACCATTTAACTGATGAACAGGTTCAGTTTTGGGAAAACAATGGCTATCTCGTCATCGAGGGTTTATTTTCATCGCAGGAGTGCGATGCTATAGATGGTATTCATAGAGCACGTGCTGATAAAGATTTCAAGGGATTGATTAATGTTGATAGGGAAGTAGAGGAAATTCGAAACCTTATGAAAGCACCTAAGGTAGTGTCTATCGTGACTGCGTTAAAGGGTGGGCGTGAAATTGTTGGTTTAATGACTCAGATTATGTTTAAGGAAGCGGGAAGTGCTCATTCTTTTGGATGGAACCCACATCAAGACAATGCCTACCCACAAAGTGAGAATGGGGAGTACTTTACAATAAACATACCTCTTGTGGATCAAGACCTTGAAAATGGATGTATGTATGTTTATCCTGGCTCGCATCGTGAAGGGACCTTTCCTTTTGCTCCAACATTGAGTTATGAAGCAGGGAAAAATCCTGGCAATACAATTCCAGATGATATTTTAAAGCGATATCGTAGGGTCGATTTAGTTATGAAGCAAGGGGCAGGGCTATTGTTACATGGAGATGTCATACACGGATCACACAATAATTTATCGGATCGATCTCGGCCGATGTTCTCTATGTGTTATATCCCTAAGGGAGTTCCTTTTGTCTCTGGTAATACCGCAAAGCGTATGGAAATTCCTCTCGCATAGCCTATCCGTTTTGCCTGCGCCACAATGTTGATGTGAGCAGAGTTATGATCCCCTCATAAGCCTTTTTTAAACTTTTCTGTACTTCAAGATGGGTAAAAAATATGAGATTAACATCTCAAAAATTTTCTGACGGGGTTTTGGTGTGTGCCAGCATCCTGTCTGGAGGTATGTTGATTTATTCCATTGTTGATCACCGAGACAAGTGGCTATATCTAGAATCTGCATTGCTTAAGTGGGCTTTTTACTATGTCTTTCCGTTTGTCTGCCTAGTTATGTTTGTTGCAGCAATATTTTTTCTGCGGAGTGAGCATAAAATTAACTTATCATTGATTATTGTATCGACAGTGGTTGTTGTTTATTCGATAGAACTAATACTTATTTTATTTTTCACAACTCCAGGAGATCGTGTGCTAGGTAATTGGTATGCAGCAGAAAAACAGGGAATTGCATTTGATAGTCGCACACGAAGTGCAGTAGTTGCCCAACTTAGAGAGGAAGGACAGGATGCATATACAAGCTTTGCTGCTGCTTTATTAGGAGGGCATCAAATTCCTGAGCTTGATGAATATATTCCCGCTAATCTTCATCCTCTGAGTAATATTTCAAATGCTCAGATTGTAGAGTGTAATGAGGGAGATGGGTTCTTAGTGTTCAAAAGTGATGAACACGGTTTTCATAACCCGAAAGGTCTTTACGATCGACAGCCTATTGATATTGCTGCGGTTGGAGATTCATACACTGTCGGTGATTGTGTGCAATCCGGTGAAGGTATTATAGATCATATTAGAAACGCATACCCCCGTACGTTAAACCTTGGAAATGCAGGTGGGGGACCTTTGACAGAATTGTCTATTCTTAAAGAGTATGCTGAACCACTAAAACCAAAAATTGTCTTGTTTATGTATAACGGTGCTGGGGATCTTCTTGATTTGCTTAGTGAAAAAAATAATGGGAGGATGATACCAAACTATTTAGACTCTGATTTTCACCAAGGTTTAATTTCCCGACAACATGAGGTTGATCGAGTACTCAGAAGTACGAACGATCACTATCAGTCTTTGAGGGAGAATGGTTTCCAGCGCCCTCTAACGCTTAATGAGTGGAAATCTAAAACCCTAAAGTATTCAGTTTTGCTGCGAAAGCTTAGGTCTCGTATAGGATCATTGTGGAAGGGTTCTCAGTACAGTGACATTGATATGGAACTTTTCGGAACTGTGGTGACTAAAGCAAATGATCTTGTCTCATCTTGGGGCGGGAAGATGTATTTTGTGTTTTTACCTGGAGGTTGGCTTGAATTTATTGCGAAGGCTGCACCCAAAGAATATTCCCCAGATATCATCATTCCCTTTGTGGAAAGCTTTAATATTGCTGTGATTGACGTATATACTCCTATGGAAGAACATGCAAAGCATAATGATTTGAAAGAGTTTTTTCCTCTCCGGAGTGTCAATCACTACAATGCAAAAGGTTACAAATTCGTCTCAGGTGTGATTTTGGATCAGATCAGGAAAGATTTTACTAAAGAATAGTGAATGTGAGTTGTCCAAGTTCATGTAAGGTGTGACATTATTTATGAGCCTAGAACAACGAGAAAAACGATTTAATGAGTTGTGCGCTCGGTTCCCATGTGAGCATTTAGGACGATTACTGGCGGCCTATAAAATTCCTGATGGTTTGTATGAAACTCTCAGGGCATCCTCACTCGAATTCCTTAAGACCTGTTTGCCTATAGCAAATAAGGATTGTGCTGAAAAAGATATTATGGAGAAATTTGAGCAATCTTTACCTATGATAAAAAACATGACTCCAAACGGGAAGTTAATGCCAAAAGCATACTTAACATTCGATTATAATTTTTTTGTAAGAAGTGTGACCGATATATTAGAAAGTTTGTGCGTTGAGGATCTCGTTGAAAATTTTAATTTACCGTGTCTTAGATACAAGGCTGGGACTGTTTCAGAAGATCGATTGCAGCGTCCATATGCAACAGAAAAACGCCATATGGAGAGTTGGGTAGGTCATTCAAGAAACATTGTTGGGCTGCATATTCCTCTTTTTGGGGATTTAGAAAACAACTACTTGAAGTTGTATACTCCTCCGTCAGGCTTTCAGGAGCATTGGGCTGATAGGAAAAAAAATTTTTCTGAAGGAGAAAAAATTGCAGATCAATATATCCCTGTTAGTATTACTCCAAAATCTGGCTATCTCTACTTTTTAGAGTGTACCTCAATTCACTCTTCTGAGTTGAGTGTCAATGCAAAAGGTAGAGTGTCTGTTGATATGATGGTTGATCTCAAAACAAAAATACAATTTGGCAATGTTGATACTTCAGGTTCTTTGCCCCTTGATGCCCAATTTACTTTTAAGAAACTGAAAGAAATTGGACGCACGCAATTACTGTCTCTTAAGGAAAACGAAACAGGATTCATGGAAATTAATGATATTTATAAATTTTCCTCACATCGATAGATAACCTTAATTGTAAAATCACGTATCTTCGTACTTCAATCTCTTAACGTTCTATGCTAACCCTCGTGATTCCTACCCGTAATCGTTGGGCATTTCTTGAACGACTACTCACATACTATGCAAATCAAAAGTTTTCATATCCCATTCTTATTGGTGATTCTAGTGACGCGGAATGTCATGTTGAAGGAAAAAAAATCGTTGAGTCTTTCTCTAATAGGTTGCGCGTAAATCTCTATAGTTATCCTGAAATCTCAGCATTTCCCTGTACCGTGGGCCTTCTTGATCGTGTGCTGACCCCTTATGTTGCGATTGCTGCGGATGATGATTTTGTAATTCCTGCTGGAATAGAGCGTGGCATTGATTTTCTTGAATCTCATCATGACTATACGGTTGCTACTGGTACGGCATTGCTAATGGCCGTGTCTTCAGATCAGCCATATGGATCCATAACAGGTAGTTGGCCATATCGCCAAAGTTCTATTGAGCACACAAGTGCATCTTCCAGATTGCTGCATGGTTTTTCCCATTATTATCCCACGACCTATCCTGTTCATCGAACAGAGGCAATGCGGGTGAGTTATAAGGCCGTGACCAATCTTGATCTTGATAATGGATTTGGAGAACTTTTACCCTGCCTTGGTCCTATAATCCATGGAAAGCGCAAAAAAATTCGTGGTTTGTATATGGTGCGTCAGGCACATATGGACATGACTTCACGGAAGCTCAATCCTGATTTGTTTGATTGGGTTTGCAATCCTCAATGGGCCTATCAAGCAGAAAAATTTCAGAGCTACCTAGCTCAAGAGTTAGCTATGACTGAAAATCTAACTGCAGATACCTCTAGAAAGGTTGTCAAACAAGCCTTTTGGTCTTGGCTTGAAAAAGGATTGTCTCATAAGTGGACCGTGAACTACTCTTTAGAGGAGACAGCCCTTCGGGTCCGTTTGAGGGAAGTGCGGCGTCAGTGGCCTGTTTTAGATAGTATTTGGAGACAGGTAAAATCTTTTTTTCCTGGTGAACGTAACCAAGCATTACTGGCAGCGCTACTGCGGTCTTCGTCGCCGTACCACAAAGACTTTATGCCAATCTATAGGGTAGTGGTAGGTGCTAGCGAAGAGTCTGAGGTAGTTGACAGTCGCCCGGAAGGTTAATTATGGGAGAGCTTAGTGTTGGATATCGTGATAATTTATCACGGGATGGTTTTCATATTGAAAGAAATTATTTTGATAAATCATATATAAAAAAATTGGATCAGGTAAGTAATGCAATTATCTCACTGGATAGAAAAGGAAACTATATTGGTCTGGGAAACCGAAGTGATAGAAATGGTATAGTGGTTTCAGGGAATATTCTTTCGAAACACAATTGTTTTATTGATCTATTGCTAAATCAATCATTGTTGGATATTCCAAGAAAAATTCTTGGAGAATTTTGTCTTTCTGAATACAAAATTATTTCTTCATATTCATCAGAAAGCTTTCAGTATTGGTGGCATCGAGACCACCCTTATCAGTGGGTACAGGAAGGTGAGGAGGTATCTGTTTTGAATGTCGGTATCCTCATACCTTGTATTGATTTTAAATTAGAAAATGGCCCTACTGTAATTATTCCTGGTTCACATCGCCTGACAAATAGGCCTCTAGGGTTGCATGCCACGGAATCGTATAAACATGAACAATGTGTTGGTACAAGCCAAGGAGATATTTTTGTATATCATGGTAATTTATGGCATTCCGGTACTGCTAACAGATCAGGTGTAATGCGAAATCTTATATCGATGCATTTCGTAAAAAAATATCTGACGCCTTGTGAAGACATGAGTCTCCAATACTTTCAGTTACAGATAGATAACGTTGAGTTAAAATCTTTGATGACAGGTTACCATGTCCCTCATGTGAATAAATTTGGGGCCAATCGAGGTTGGGTGTCAACTGTTTGGTGGCTTTGGTTTCTACGTTATCCTTTTTGGATAATGTTGAACATTAAAAGGGTTTACTGGAGACTTAGAAGACGCTTATATCGTGCCATTCTCAGTATATTTATAGATGCTCAATAGTGTGATTGTGTAGTCGAGGCCTTCCTTTATTCCTCACGATTCAAAGATGAAAATTTTTGATCTCATCTGGCAACATCCAGAACATATAAACACGGAAAATGTTTTTCTCTAAACAATCAGTTGATAAAGTATTCGATACGCTTGGTATAGGAGCTTTGTATTGGCGTGTCCTGATTCTTCCTCATTCTGGAAAAGCTGTAGTGTTGTTGTTTCTGATGTTAGGAGGGGCTTTATTTGAAGCTATGACCATTGGAATGGCTGTGCCTATTTTAGATACAGCGTCCAGTCAGGATAACTTACATGACAATAAGGTGGCTATTGAGGTGATAGCTATTCTCAAGAGTGCGGGCCTTCCATCGACTCAGGTGGCTGTCGTTTTTTCTCTTATTGTGTTGGCCGCGGTGCTTTTTTTGTTGCGTGCTGTAGTGGTATTTGTCCAACATTATACGGTTACATTTATGGCTACTGATATTTATCGTGAAACCAAATCTAGGCTTTTTCAACGAATGCTGACATCTCATTATGATTTTTTTTCCAAAAAAAGCCGTGGTGCATTAATGACGGATATGACTCAACCCGTTGAGGCCGTTCATACCAGTTTTGTGCAGTTGGGAGTTTTTGTGACAGGCATGGTTAACTGTGCCGCGCTGTTTGCTCTAATGTTATATCTATCAAGTTGGACAACCGTTTTCATAGGGGTTCTTGGGGTGGCGGGATTTTCGTGGTGGAATAAAATTCTTTCACCTCGAGCATTTCGACGAGGTCGTGAGCTATATGAATTGCATAGGCAAGAATCGAAAGTTGAGCTTGATGCAATTGATGGGATCAAAGTCGTTAAATCAAATGTTTTAGAGGATGAGCTAGTTCGACAGCATCAAAGACTCTTGCAACAGGAAATTCAGCCAAGGTTAAGGATGGCAATCTTTCAACGTGGACCTGCGCTTGTTAATGAATTTGTTATTGTTCTTGTTGTCGTTGGTCTCAGCCTAATTGCGTTCTCTCCTTTTGCTGGGGGATTAACCTTTGCCACGCTGATTGCCTTATTATTCGCATTGCGAAGGGCTAGTGCGAGTATTTCGAGTGTCACGGCCGCATCAGTTGCTTTAAAAAAGTGGTGTCGCGCTGTTGAAGTTTTAGAGGAGATTGATCAACTTATTCCTCAAGAGCCTAGTGATGGGAAGCCCGTTGGTATGGTAGGTGAAATTGTCTTTGATCAAGTGTCTTTTTTTTACGATTCTCGACCGGATCAGTGGGTGTTGAGGGATGTTACTCTTAAATTACGTAAAGGGACGGTGACTGCAATCGTTGGTTTGACGGGTGCAGGTAAGAGCACAATTGCTGACCTAATGATTAGGCTTTATGATCAGAAACAAGGAGTCATTCTCGCTGATCAAGCTAATATTGGATCGTTGAACCTTAAGCTGTGGAGGAGCAAGATCGGTTATCTTTCTCAGGATGTTTTTATCTTTAATGAAACCTTACGCGACAATATTGTTCTCTGGAGAGAAAACGTTTCTGATGACACTCTTCGATGGGCGTTACGTTCTGCAAAACTTGATGATTTTGTTTCGAGTCTCGATCAAGGTTACGATACTATTTTGGGAGATCGGGGCCTTCGCTTGTCTGGTGGGCAACGTCAGCGTGTTGCGATTGCAAGGGCCATTATAGCAAATCCTGAAATACTCATTTTAGATGAGGCTACTAGTGCGCTTGATAATGTAACGGAGAAGTTCGTCTACAATGCGATTCGTGAAGCTAGCCAAAATATGATTGTTATTGTGATTGCACATCGTTTGGAAACAATTCGTGATGCGGATCAAATTGCCGTACTTCATGAGGGTAAGATTGTTGAGCAGGGCAGCCATGAAGAGTTGCTAGTTAAGCGAGGTGTGTACTCGAGGCTCTATGAAAACGAAGATTCAAAGAAGGAAGATGTGCCGCTTGAGGTAAGCCAGTAGTGTTTGATTAAAATGGCTATATAATGATGACCACATTAAAAATGTTTGTAGTATCTCTTTGCCTTCCAAGTAAATTCTGGATTTTTAACACATAACGTGATGTTCCACTCACTTCTATTTTCTATGGGGCCAAAGCTTGAAGCTCCATGTATGCTGTTTGATTCTATCTACTGAGCTTAAGGATGTTTCCATTTTTCATTATTTGTTTGTTTGCTTTTGGTGTTTTTGTAGTGTGTCTTTATTATTTAAGGGAGTTGCCTGTTGATGGACATAACTCTGACGGTGTGAAGCAAATTCGCGGCGCAGCTAAAGCAGGAGAGTGGAAGTGGCCATCAGATATGCATAAGGCAATTCCTATGAAAGCACGAATGAAGGATGTTGGTGTGTTGAGTCTTGTTTTATTGCAACGGCTGTTGAATGACCGGAATACATTTTGGCCACTGAGTAGTGTGTCTGCCGCATATCATGCTGGGTCAATTGTTTTGATATATTTTGTGTCGAGTCATTACTGGGGAATGAGTGCAGCTCTCATTGTAACCGGCTTGTTCTCGTTTTCGGTATGGCCATTTCAGATTATTTTGAGGGGTGGGTATCAAGGTGTTTCTGTGTTCTTTGTATTGCTTGCTGTGTTGTGTCTCCAGTTGGCTACTGCGTATTCTGATTTATATGAGGTTTTATTGTATTGTGCGGCAGGTTTTTTCTTTGGTTTGATGATGTTTTCTTCATCATCATGTCGAAAGCTCATTCCATTGTTTCTAGCGGCGACGATTTATTCTTTGCAGAACTCAATTGTCCCCTTAAATATTACATTTGAAAATCTTTCAAGATTACATATTGAGATTCTTGGCAATCCTTTGCTTTTAGCTGGATGCGTTATCGCGGTTGGAGTAGGCGTGGTAGGGTTGTTTGCGTGTCTTATGTATAACCGCATTATTGCAGCTGTGTACTATGGATATATTCCCAGGTTCGTAGTTGGAAATCTTTTGGCAAGACGCAAGGAGGCATCGATCGAGAAGTATCTTCGGCATCGACACAAAGTTTGTAATGTGGCCACCAGTGTATGTAGAAGTTATGTGGCATATCTTGTGGTCTGCATTTTTCTCTCAAGAGAGAAAGTATTTTATGAAATGCAGGCTTCAATTATTTTAGGGTTTATTTTAGCCGCCCTTTTGCTGCTCCTTCCAAATGTTGTGCGTAGTCTTGCAGGGTATATTGAGTGGTGGACGGATGCTACGGTGATTAACCATTTTCTGCCTTATGGAGATAGGTTTTTGAATGCGAGGATGCCTTTTGACCACAAAAAAAATGGTGTTGGGTGGCGCTGGCACCCTAGGTTTTTTTTAAGAATGGCTCCATTTTTGTGGGGAGGATTTCTTTGTTCCATAGTGCTATTAATTATAGAGTTTCTTAAAGAGCCATCTTACAGCCACTTTATTGGTTATTTCTCCTTATTATGCGTCTCACTCTCCCCAATAATTTGGGGAGAGGTTACTCACGCACCACAAGAAGCTCGAAGCTATTATCCTTCTGTTCTGGGGTTATTAGTCTTAATCGGTTGGAGTGTTTCAGTTTTTGATTCATCTTCTATCTTATTTATAGGCCTCACTGGGGCATTTGTACTCGCAGCTTTAATATGGAATATTCGCATGTTAGTGACTGATGTTTGGCCAGCTCGTATGGCTGTTCTGTCACTTATGAAAACGCTTGATCGTTTAGATGTAAAACGTTTGTATACCTATGACACGCCATTTAACCATATGTTTGTCTCTGCGCTTCCAGTTGAATATATGCAGCGATTAGAGGTTTGTTTTATACGGACTTTATCAGATATTTCAGAGGGTTATGTTGCAATCCCTGCTACGAGTGAAAAAGGAGTCACTATGGTAGGTAACAGTGTTGCAATCAATCGAGGAGATTTTCGTGATGATCCTATCCTTAATTCTCTTCTCGATTCACGTTCCATCAATGATGTTGCTGTGGAAATGTTTAAGACTGAAAACTCTAGCCGGTTCTGGGTGCACGAAGATCAAGTAACAAGTTATCGTGATCTTATATTGAACGAGATTTTTGACGAAGATCGATGGCGTGGTAATGGATGGTTACTTGATGTAAGGAAAATTCACGCATTGGGTTGATCAGGTAATGCTATGAAAGATTATCGCGCATTAGTTACTGGAGGCACGCGAGGCATTGGAGAAGCTATTGCCATTGCACTTGTTGATGGTGGCTATGAAGTTTTTGTGAGCGGTATTTCGCCAAATGGACAAGGGCCTTCTGGAAGCACGTATTTGCCATGTGACTTTTCTGATCCCTCTTCGCTTTCAAGCTTTGCTGATAAGGTTAAAGCATTGGATCTTTCAGTTCTTGTTAATAATGCAGGGATTAACAAAGTGGGTCCCTTTGAAAAATATGATCCATCAGATTTTGCTCGTCTTCAGCAAGTTAATGTCACTGCACCGTTTACTTTGTGTCGAGCTGTAATTGCTGGTATGCGACGACAAAAATTTGGAAGAATTGTAAACATCACGTCAGTATTCAGTGTTGTGAGCAAGGCTGAGCGTGCTGCGTATTCAACGACAAAATTTGCGTTATTTGGAATGAGTCGAGCGCTTGCGCTTGAGGTTGCACCCGACAATGTCTTGGTTAATTGCGTAGCACCTGGATTTGTTGATACAGACCTAACTCGGCGTATTTTGGGACAGGATGGAATTGAGATGATAGTGAAAGGCGTTCCCATAGGGCGTCTTGCAGAACCCAAGGAAATTGCAAATTTTGTAAAGTTTTTAGTGAGTAAAGATAATTCATATATGACCGGACAAAATATTGTTGTTGACGGTGGTTATACTAGTGCCTAATTTACTAATTCAATCCCACGTTGGTTCATATCAAGTTCATTTTGGAAATTTATTTTATGGGCTTGAATCCGGATTGCACGATCATGAACACCTTATTATTGATGCGAAGGTTGCTGAGTTGTATGCGGCGCAGCTAGCTATAGCACTTAATGCGCGATCGGTGATTCGTATTGAGGCCAATGAAAAAAATAAATCTTTAGAAATGGTTCCCAGCTATGTAACAAAGCTCTTGGAAAACGGGATTAAGCGAGACCACGTTCTGATTGCTGTGGGGGGTGGCATCATACAAGACATTACTGCATTTATTGCGGCAACGTTATTTCGAGGGATTGCGTGGAGATTTTTTCCAACAACCTTGTTAGCTCAAGCTGATAGCTGTATTGGGTCTAAATCATCAATTAATATTGGGAAATACAAAAATCAGATAGGTACTTTTACTCCCCCTCAAGACATTTGGATATCTATTGATGTTTTGGACACATTGGATGAGAGTGATATTCGATCGGGTATTGGAGAGATGATCAAGGTTCACATTATTTCTGGATGGGATGATGCAAGATCCATTACAGCGAATTACTCTAAGCTTCTAACAGATAGGGTAACTCTTGAAAATTACATTCTCAATTCACTCAAAATCAAACAACAAAAAATTGAGGTAGATGAATTTGATAAAGCAGAGCGCCTGATTATGAATTATGGACATAGTTTTGGACATGCTATTGAAAGTGCAACAAATTATAAAATCCCTCATGGGATTGCTGTAACTATTGGAATGGATATGGCTAATTATGTCTCGTGGAAATTTGGGCTTGCTGCGCAGTCTGTATACGAAGAATTGCATTTAGTGCTAGCAGCTAATTATAAGGGATTTGATCAAATCAAAATTCCAGAAAAACAGTTTTTTTCTGCACTAGCTAGAGATAAGAAAAACATAGGATCAGATCTTTCGTTAATTCTTTTGCATGCTCCAGGGGAAGTGTTTCGTGATAGGTATCCAAACGATGGCCAATTGCATAATATTTGTAGGGAGTTTTGGAATTTACCACGCGTCCGCACTTAAATTCCTATATCAAAGGGAACCGATAGAGTGATTAAGGTTGGCATTATAGGTTTTGGAAAAATGGGACGTATACGTTATGACACAATTCTTGATGATAGTGAAGCAAGGGTTGTTGCTATTGCAGAGCCTAGCCAAGAAATTAAACTGCCTAGAGTTAAGTTATATTCTGACCCTGAAGCAGTAATTCGCTCCCCAGATGTTGATGCAGTATTTATTTGCACACCAAACTATCTAAATCATTCATTAACCTTACAAGCATTAGCAGCAAATAAGCATGTGTTTTGTGAAAAGCCTCCAGCGTTTTCTTCAAAAGATGTGGAGCAGGTTATTGATGCTGAGAGGATATCCTCTGGTATTACGCTTATGTATGGGTTTAATCATCGCCATCACGATAGTATAAAATTTGCAAAAGATTTAATTGATTCTCAATCTCATGGGCGCTTGTTATGGATGCGTGGACGCTACGGAAAAAGTGTCGATGAAAGTTTTTATCAGAATTGGAGATCAAAAAAGGAGTTTGCTGGGGGAGGAATATTAATGGATCAGGGGATCCATATGGTAGATCTTTTTCTCATGATGGCAGGAGACTTTCATGATGTGAATGCATATGTATCAAATGTCTATTGGAAATTAGATGTCGAAGATAATGTTTTTGCAATTCTTCGTAATGATGAAGGGGTTGTCGCTTCATTGCATTCTACCATGACACAATGGAGACATTTGTTCTCTTTAGAAATGTTTTTGGAAAAAGGATATATTGTTATTAATGGGCTGTTGACTTCTTCTGGGACATATGGTGAAGAAGCGGTAACAATAGCAAAAAATAGAACAACCGCTCCTGCCGCTGCATGGAGTGATGAAGAACACATACGTTTTGAGGTAAATAATTCATGGAAGTATGAAGTTCAACATTTCTTTCAATCAATTAGAGATAAGACGCCTATACAAACTGGAAATTCTCAAGATGCACTAAAATTGATGCGTGTAATTGACAAGATTTATGCACAGGACTGATAGAAGCTAAATGAACGATCACAAATTTCTTCAAGATTATTTTTCTCGCTACCGTACCGCAATTTTTGGACCTGATATTTCAGAGAATCTTATTGCATTAAGAAACCTTATGATTCAAGCACGCGAAGCAAATCATAAGACGATTATTGCTGGTAATGGTGGTAGTGCGGCAATTGCTAGTCATTGTGCTGTAGATTTTAGTAAAAATGCGAAAACTCGGTGTGTGAATTTTAATGAGCCTAGTCTTGTTACGTGCCTTGCCAATGATTATGGATATGAGAGATGGTTAGAAAAAGCATTTGAGTTGTACTCTGATGATGGGGATGTTGCAATTTTGATTAGCTCTAGTGGGCAATCAGAAAATATGTTGCGGGCAGCTGAGTATGCACAAGTCCAAGGGTTGCCTGTTGTAACTTTCACCGGTTTTTCTCCTGACAACCCTCTTCAAAAATACGGAACGTTAAACTTTTGGGTTGATAGTAAGGCATACAATATTGTTGAAATGACCCATCAGATTTGGCTACTAGCAGTATGTGATTTAATTATTGGCGCTGCTGAATATAGTGCATCTTGATCGTTGCGATTGTGACACGTACATGGTTAAAAAAATCATTTTTGGAAGGATATGCAGTTTTGGTCTTAGTAATTTCTAGCGGTCAATGGGGGTAGTCTTATGAGGACAGTAGTGGTAATTTCTCCTCATCCCGATGATGAAACGCTTGGATGTGGTGGCACAATATTGAGGCATGTTGCTGAGGGGGATTCCGTACATTGGGTTATTGTTACGTGTGTGGCTGAGGAGCTTGGATATACATCCCAGGCAATTACCGATCGTGCCGAAGAAATTCAACGTGTTGCGGATTTCTATCGATTTTCAACAGTGACTCAGTTGGGGTTCTTGACTACAAGATTAGATGTAGTGCCGCGTGCAGATATAATTGAAAAGCTAAGTGATGTTTTTGTAGAAGTTAAGCCGGAAACTCTGTATGTGCCTTACGGAGGTGATGTTCATAGTGATCATGTTGTCGTTGCCGATGCAAGCATTGCATGCACAAAATCATTTAGGTTTTCATCAGTCAAGCAAGTCAGGGCTTATGAGGTATTATCAGAAACTGAGTTTGGAATTTCTCCCAATGTTCCAGGGTTTCGCCCAAATCTCTTTATTGATATTGGACCATACCTTGAGAAAAAAATTGAAGTGATGCATCTTTATAAGGGTGAAATGGGAGTGTTGCCATTTCCTCGCTCTGTAGAGGCTATTCGTGCGCTAGCAACAGTTCGAGGTACTACTTCGGGTTGTTCTTCTGCCGAGGCTTTTATGACTTTGAGAGAAATACTTTAAAGACATGTAGTTTAGTAATTCATCTTTTTTCAATTGGTATTTGATTTGCTCATATTACTTCCTACCTTTTTACCGTGAATATTCAAAAATCTCATGAAAGTGGATTAGTCGTTCCTCCTAATATTGCTGGAACCGTTGTGATTGTTGATGGGCTTCCTGGATGTGGAAAAACAATGTTGACGGCAATCATTGGAACGCTGGCAAGAGTCCAGTTAATGAAATTTAATTATCACTTCGAGCATGTGTGTGCCCTTCATCATCTAAATTTGATTGATGAAAACACGGCAGCTGCATTGCTTCGGATACAAACGGATCTTGATTTGCACAACGGCATGATGGCGAGAGATACTAACTTTAGATTTTCTGATTTATCATCCGTTTGGAGTCATTCGAAGGCATTACAGTATCTTATTCGAGCCTTTGGGCCTGGTGATGCAGCGGTAATTCCTAGAATTCAACGCGAAAACCCTATTTTCCATCTTGCAACGCATGCGGCATTGGGGGTCAGTGAACCCATATTTGCGGCATTGGGAAATAGGCTTCGTATGGTTGAAGTGGTTCGGCATCCATTGTACATGCTTAAACAGTGGTGTATTTGGATGCCTCGTGCAGGTGTTGACCCAAGAATGTTTGGCCTTTGGGTTCGGTATGGAAATCATTCGGTCCCCTCTTTTGCACATGGCTGGGAAGACCTTTTTCTCAGGTCAAACATTATGGATCGAAGTATCTACGGAATAGAAAATCGATGGAGCCTTGGAGTGAGGCGGCTTAGTCAGCTTTCCGAGGAAGACCGGAGTTTGGTTATGATGATTCCGTTTGAGAAATTTGTTATAGATCCAAAGCCTTTTATTCAAAATCTGGAAAACTTTATTGGTACCACAACCACATCCAGTACAAAACGGACAATGAAACAGCAAAAGGTTCCTAGGACAATGTATGCCGAAGGAGTCGGTTTTAGTATCTACAAACAGTATGGTTGGGAACCGCCAGATCCAGGTGCTACTGAGCAGCAAGAATTAGATAAGAGGATGGCATTTGCAGAATCAGAAGCGAGTCCTGAGGCATTGGCGGTACTTAAAAGGTTATGTGAGCGTTATGAGGCGGAATATCTTCCACAATGATTGTGATAGAGCTCAGTTTTGGTCGTGAGACGGTGTAATGTCTTTACTATATTGTCATATGGCTAGCAGTTGGACTAGTATTACTGGTATGGGTGTGGAGTGGGTGACAATGTTGTTATGAGTGCGCTCAATATACTAAAGGATGTTCCGCTAAAGGTGTATATCTGCGACCTTACTCATGATACCGTTGTTTTAGTGTCCGATACTATCCCTATCAATGTTGGGTTTATCGGTGCATATGCGAAGAAAACTCACGGTGATGCCATTGATACGGCTCTGTTTAAATACCCTCAAGCAGTTATTGAGGCAATTAAGGCCAATCCTCCAGATGTAATTGCTCTGAGTAATTACTCGTGGAATAGCAGGCTTTCAGAACGTATTGCACGATTCGCAAAGGAATGCAACCCTAAAGTGGTTACGGTGCAAGGTGGAACAAACTTTCCTCACACCGAACAGCAGCAGCTTGAATTTTTACGCTCGCGTCCTTCGACAGATGTGTATGTAGAATTGGAAAGTGAAATGGCGTTTGCAGGGTTGATTTCTAAAATATTAGCTTGTAAGGATTCGAGGGAAACGATTTTTGAGAGTTTGATCCCCGGATGTGTATTCATCGAGCCTTCGACACGCCATAAGAGTAGCCCAGTTCTTCGCCGAGGGGAGTTGCTTCCACGTTTTGATAATCTCGATGATATTCCATCACCTTATCTTACTGGAACACTAGACCATTTTTTTGATGGTCGATTGACACCCTTTATTGAGACTAATCGAGGTTGTCCATTTTTATGTACTTTCTGTCACACTGGGGCGGAATATTTTAACAAAACGAAAATGTTTTCTTTTGAACGTGTTGCAGAAGAGATTAACTATATTGCCCCTCGTGTTGCGGATCTTGGTATTGTCAATCTTCATCTTGCTGATACAAACTTTGGAATGTATCAACGTGACCGAGAGATTTGTGAGGCATTGCTGAGGAGTCAGGAAACATTTGGTTGGCCACGACAGATCATGGCTACCACTGGGAAAAATAACAAGGCACGAGTGATAGATATTACGAAAATTATGGGAACAGTGTTTTCGGTTAATATGTCTGTTCAGTCAATGGATCAAAAGGTATTGTCGAATATTAAACGAGATAATATTCGAATTGAGGATTATACCAAGGTCACTCAACATTTAAATGAAGTTGGCCGTGCTACAAAAGCAGAACTTATTTCTGGTCTTCCTGGGGAAACCCGTGAATCGTATGTTCGAGGTGTGAAGCAGGTAATGGAGTCAGGAGCGAGTAATATAGGCTCTTATACTTTGATGCTTCTTCATGGGACAGAATTTAAGGAGCCTGAGTATCGTACTAAGTTTGCGATAGAGGGAAAGTATAGGATTGTTCCTCTCGATTTTGGGGAATATGAAGGTGAGAAGGTTTTTGATACCGAAGAAGTATGTATTGCAACAAATACAATGACATTTGATGATTATGTTTGGATTCGAGGGTTATGTTTATTTGTTGAGGTTATGCACAATAATAGACCATTTGATGAGTTGATACGATATGGCATTGGTTGTGGGCTTACAAGGTTTGAGATTATTACTCGCGCGTATGATGAAATTAAAAATTCTCCGGCTCAAGTGCGTGAGATTGTTGATGCGTTTATGGATGAGACTCGTCGAGAATTATGGGATTCTGATGAGGAATTAATGGCATGGTTTGAGCGTGATGAAAACTATGCGAGGCTTGTTCGAGGCGAAGTTGGTGGGAATCTAATTTATAAATATAAGGCGATGAGTTTAGCATTTCATAGTGATGAGTGGGTTGAGTTTCTTAGCTCCATCATCAGGCAACTTGTTCAAGAAATTAGACCTCAACTTGATGCGACGAAGCAATTGGAGCGAGAACTTGGATTGCTTGTGACATATGTCAAAAATAAACTAGCTGGAATTTTAAATTGTGAGGGGGATGAAGAGCCTCGTTCTATGGAGTCAGGCTTTGATATAAAGAAGTGGGTTAAAAGTCCAGAAGGAAGTTCCTTGGAAAGCTTTGCTTTGACGAACTCTCTTACTTATACTTTTGAATATTCTCCAGATCAGTTTGTGGCCAGGCGAGATTATTTTAAGCGATATGGTACTGATGTTAATGCGTTAAGTAAAATTGTAACTCGCGTCAGTAATGTGGAAAGTCTATTCCGGACGATTCATGTAAAAAGCTCTGAGGGTACTGCATTAGTTACAGATTACGAACAAAAAGACGAGTTTACTCGGTATACCCTTTTTAACTGATTTATTGAGAATTTTACCTTCCGTGATGTAGGGAAGCGTTAGCTTTTGTTCCCAGGGTGCTGTTCTGTGAGCGCTTGTGAGAACGAGTTGTCGCGGGCACCTTTTTACTCCACTAGTCATATCACATGTATTCTGACCGATTGAAGTATTCGTGGGTTTTTTGTGGTTGCTTGCTACGAGAAACCTCTCTGCAGTCTGATGTTGAAAATGGATGAAAATTACCTTAAGGAAGTTAACTCTATTCAATTTTCCGGACGTGCTGTCGGTTCAGGTTTTCCATGTTTTATTATTGCTGAAGCGGGCGTAAATCATAATGGTAGTCTTGATATGGCAAGACAGCTAATTGATGCAGCGGCAGAAGCCGGTGCAGATGCAGTGAAGTTCCAGACCTTTAATGCGGAGAAACTTGTTGGTTCTGGAGTATCAAAAGCAGAATATCAATTGAAAACAACAGACCCAGATGAGTCACAGTTGACAATGTTGCGTCGCCTTGAATTTTCAATGGATTCGCACCGTGTTTTGCGTGACTATAGTGATGAAAAAGGCATTCTTTTCTTGTCAACGCCATTTGACCAAGAGTCTGTGGATCTTCTTGATCAGTTGGGTATACCTGTTTTCAAGATCAGCTCTGGGGATATTACTAATTGGCCTCTCTTAAAATATATTGCTAAGAAGGGGAAGCCTATTATTCTCTCTACTGGAATGTCTTATCTTGAAGAGGTCAGTGAAGCTATACGTTTAATTTTTGAAACAGGTAATGATCAAGTAAGTGTGTTGCACTGTGTTTCGAATTACCCTGCGAATCCTGAGGATATAAACTTACAAGCAATGGCAACGATGGCAAAGTCCTTTCGTCTTCCCGTGGGTTATTCAGACCATACTTTAGGCATTGAAATTTCGTTTGCTGCGGTAGCATGTGGAGCGTGTATTATTGAAAAGCACTTCACGTTAGATAGGGCGCTGCCAGGGCCGGACCATGCTATCTCCATATTACCTCAGGAGCTTGCAGCGTTAACCCGTGGGGTGAGGTTGATTTCAGGCGCATTAGGCAATGGCGAAAAAATTCCAGCAAAAAGCGAAAAAAAATCTCGTGAGGTTGCTAGAAGAAGCTTGGTGGCCTCTTGTGATATTGCACCTGGCACTGTCATTGAAGAGCCGATGATTCTGTGCATGCGACCTGGTACTGGGCTATCTCCAATATATTGTGATTGGGTTATTGGGCGGAGAGCTAAGGTCAAGATTATGGCTAATCAGTTGATAGCAAGAGAAATGTTCGAATGAATATTCTAATAGAGGCCGCAGGGAGTAAGGTTTGGGGAACTCTTTTGCCTTACTTGAGAACCGTTTCAAGTAAAATTGTTGGATTAGATATTGATGCGTTTTCGTGTGGACTCTATATGGTCAATCAAGGATATGTGGTTCCACGATATGATGAGGTGGGATGTTTCGAAAAAATACTTAAAATTTGCAGAAATGAAAAGATTGAATTGGTTCTTCCCTCAATTAATGAAGGGTTGCTGGAGTGGGCAAAGCAGCGCGTTTCTCTCCAAAGGGAGGGAATTAAGGTCTTAATATCTCCACCTGAATCTATTGCAATATGTCAGGATAAGTGGGAGACGTATCAATTTTTTTCTGACAATAAAATTCCAACCCCGCCTACCTCGCTTAGGCATGAATATGATCTTGTGAAGCCTCGAATAGGGCGAGGGGGAACTGGGATTGAACGTATTAGCCCCACCAAAAAAATTAATATGGAAGGATATATCTCGCAGCAATTTATCAATGGTGAAGAGTTTTCGGTTGATGCCTTGTGCGATTTTGATGGAAATGTTGTTTATGTTGTGCCACGAAAGCGACTTGCTGTTGAATCTGGGCTTTCTGTGAAAGGTCAAGTCGTAAATGATTCAGAGATTGAAATGTATGTTCGGAAAATTTTAAGCTTAACCCCTTTTATTGGTCCCATTGATATTCAATGTTTTAAAGTTGACTCTGATATATTTTTTACTGAGATAAACCCTCGTATTGCAGGTGGATTGTCTCTTTCAATGGCCGCAACTGAAAACTGGTTTGAGGCAGTTGTGGAGATGGGGAAGGGAGTTTCTATTAATCCTGTTAAGGTCAATTATGGTTTACTCACAATGAGATACCTATCTGACTGCATAATCCATGAACGCGATTTACTTTTATGATTCTTGCTGCAGGTTTTGACCTAGATGATACGTTATATGAGCACCAGCAGTATATTGAAGGTGCCTATTGGGACATTGCTTTGGAAGTTGAGAGGAGAAAGGGTATTTCAGGTAAGAAGTTTTTTAAGCGTATTTTGTCTGATTGGACAAAGCTTACTAGTCAATCTAATACTATTTTTTCGAAAGCCTTGTCAGATTATAATATTTATTCTTTGGAACTTGAATCCGACTTACTGAATGTTTATCGTGCACATGAGCCGACACTGACACCTTACCCCGGCGTTGTTCAGGGGTTGCAAGAGTTAAAAAATAAAGGGGTTCGTCTTGGTTTACTTACGGATGGACAGCTTCAAGTCCAGCAACGTAAGCTGAATGTTTTAGGTTTGGAACAATTTTTTGATGTAAAAGTGTATACCGGAAGTTTCGGGGTTGATTTTTATAAACCCCATCCTCGGGGGTTTCAAAGTCTTGTAGCTGGCCTTAAAGTGCCTTTTGGAAAAATTGCGTATTTAGGAGACAATCCGTCAACGGATTTCCAAGTGCCTAAGGAAATTGGTATGCAAACAATACGTTTACAGACGGGGCAGTATAAAAATCTTAAGTTGAACGCGCATTCTGTTGATCAAGTATTCTCGAGTATCTCTCAAGCAATCCATTGGTTGATTGAAAATAAAGGAACAGCTTGATATGAGGAAGCGTAAGTTAGTTGTTGCTTTGACGGGTATTCGCTCAGAGTATGATATTTTTTTCTCGCCTTTAAAAGCCATTCATGAGCATCCTGATTTGGAGCTTCGCCTTATAGTTGCAGGCGCACACTTGGCTTCACGTTATGGAATGACGGTAAGGCAAATTGAAGAAGATGGGTTTTCTATTGCAGAGCGAATTGAAAGTTTGCTTGATTCTGATACTTCAAGTGGACGAATAAAATCTGCAACTGTTGAATTAATGGGTGTAGTCAGTGCACTAGACCGGTTAAATCCTGATTATCTTTTAGTATGTGGTGACAGAGAAGAAGCAATAGTAGGCGCTTTGGCAGGAGCATACATGAATATTGCTGTTGCACACATTGGTGGTGGGGATGTGGTAGTTGGAAATGTAGATGATTCTGTTCGTCATGCTGTTACGAAGCTATCGCACTTGCACTTTGCATTCAGCAAAAACAGTGCGGACAGAATTTGCTCTATGGGAGAAGAATCTTGGCGTGTGCATCTTGTGGGTAATCCTGCTTTAGACCGCTTTGGTGTACTCCCTAAGTTGTCGCGAAAAGAGTTGAGTGATCGCTTGCATTTTGATGTTACAAAGGCTCCGGTTTTATTGGTTATACAGCATAATATTAGCAGTGAAATTGAGAGTTCTGGCGTTCAAATGCAAACTACGATAGAAGCTATTAAAGAACTAGGGTATCCGACCTTGCTAAGCTATCCAAATTCTGATGCTGGAAGTCGTGATATTATTAAGGTTATTGATGAACGTGCAAGGCATTTGCCTAATGTCAAGGTCTACCAAAGTCTTCCAAGGCTTGAGTTTGTTAATCTTTTACAAATAGCAGATGTATTGATAGGGAATTCAAGTTTGGGGCTTCTTGAAGCGCCATTTTTAAAGCTTCCCGCAGTGAACGTAGGCAATAGGCAGAAAAAGCGGGAACATGCCGATAATGTTTTATTTGTCTCTCACGATAAAGAAGCCATAAAAGAGTCTGTCAATATGGCATTGCATGATTCAAAGTTTCTTCAGCGGCTTAATGCGTGCTCGTGTCCATTTGGTGATGGGAAGGCTGGTCAGAAGATTGCAAGCGTGCTTGCAAAAACTGAGCTTGCTCCCGTACTCGTGAATAAAGATTGGGCATTTAAAGTATAATTTTTCACTGATTTAACCTTATAACCTCAACCATGTACTGTCTTTATGATATGAGTGGGAAAAGTCAATTTCCCCTTGTAATATTGAATACGACTTCAGTGCATTTGATTGACTAGTAAGGGTTTAAGATGCGACAAAAAAAGAACTCATTATTGACATCAAGCTCTGTATATATTATCGCAGAAATGGCTTGTTCCCACGAAGGCGATGTTGTTTTAGGCCAATCAATAATTGATGCCGCCGGGTCTGCTGAGGCGAATGCAATTCAATTTCAGGTTTGGTCTCTTTCGGATATGGTCGTTCCTCATCATCCAGCGTATGAAATGCTTTCAAGTATTGAGTTGTCTCGTGATTCTTGGACTAACCTTTTTCACTATGCCAGAAAAAAATTTCCTGAGATGGAAATTATCGCATGCGTTTATGAGCGTGGGAGTGTTGATTTCTGTGAGTCTCTTGGGATTGATGCATATAAAATTCACTCTGCTGATCTTTCAAACCCTTACCTTATAAAACATATTGCACGTACAGGTAAGCCTATTGATCTAAGTGTTGGGGCGTCGACTCTTAATGAAATTCAGACTGCAGTTGAATGGATTGGCAGCAGCTCTGAATCACCAATTTGGCTTATGTATGGATATCAAGATTTCCCTACGAAAACCGATGATGTCCATTTGAGATATATGATGAATCTCAAGCGGCTTTTTGGATTGCCTGTTGGCTATCAGGATCATAGTGATGCCGAGACTGAGGCTTCATTTTGGCTTCCAGCTGTCGCGGTGGGTATGGGTATTGATGTCCTAGAAAAACACATTACACATGATAGATCATTGAAGGGAGTAGATCATGAGGCAGCCCTAAACCCTCAAGAATTTTCCAGTTTTGTAGGTATGGTGCGTGAAATTGAATGTGCGCTTGGAGTCTCAACTCCGAAGGAATTTTCTAAAAATGAGATTGAATATCGTCGATCATCAAAGAAGAGCCTCGTCGCAGCTCGGGCATTAGATACGGGCACGATACTCACCGAGAAAGATTTTATTTTTATGAGGGCTGAGACTTTAGGGGTTCCTCCTGATAAAGCTCATTGGTTGATTGGGAAAAAGTTAAAAAATCCAATTGCTGCATTTCATCTCATTCTTTATGAAGATCTTGAATGAAAACCTGTTTCCTTATTACTGCACGACTGAAATCAACTCGCCTACCAAAGAAGTTGTTGCTAGAAGTTTGTGGAAAACCATTGCTTGCCCATATGATAGACAGAATTAAAGAAGCAAGGCTTATTGACGAAATTGTTGTTTGCACTTCGACCAACAGCGAAGACGATCCCTTATGTGATTTAGCCTCTGTAGAAAATGTGTCTTATTTTAGGGGAGATGAAGAAGATGTAGTTAAAAGACTATATGATGCTTCTTTAAAGTTTGAGGCAGATTATATTTTAAATATTACAGGCGATTGTCCTTTTGTTGATCCTGTTTATATTGATCGCATTGTAGAAGTTAATCAAACGATCAAGGCAGACTTAGTTCGTGCGTTGGAATTGCCTCATGGAGCGTATGCCTATGGTGTCTACCCATCAGCTATAAAGACAATCCTTGATATTAAAAGTTCAAAAGACTCTGAAGTGTGGACCCCATATTTTACAGATACTAACTTATTTTCTGTCTATGATCTTCCAATTGATAATCCCCATCACCGTAGATCTCATCTTCGCATGACATTAGACTACCCTGAAGATTTGAAGTTTTTTGAGGCCGTATTTTCTCACTTATACAATGTTGAGAGAGTTTTTAGTTTGGATGAAATTTTAGAACTTTTGAAAAATAATCCAGAGATAGTTGCTCTTAATGACCACTGTTCATTGCCATATAAAAAACGATGGACTAGGCAATCTGTAATTGGTTTGAAGCCTAGGTGTGAAGTGAATTCTGCAGTCATTGTTGGGTGTGGTTCGATAGGAAAGAGGCATATCAAAAATTTGTCTTCGCTGGGCATTACTGAAATTACAGCATTGAGAACTTTTCATGGTTATACCAAGGCACTCCCAGAAGAATATAATGTGATCGAAGTAGGAGATATTGACTCTCTCAAAAAGGTATCTCCTGATATAGCCATTATTAGTAATCCAACAAGTCTCCACATTGAAACTGCAAGAACATTGCTTCAATATGTTAAGGGAGTGTTTATTGAAAAGCCTTTAGCCGCATCACTCGATGGAGTATCTGAATTTATTGATGAGGTTTATGATAGAGGCATTGTATCGTTTGTAGGATATAACCTTGAATTTCACCCTGCAATATGCACGATTCGTGACTTGATTACATCCGGAAGTTTTGGAACTCCCATGATATTTCAATGTCAGGTCGGACAATGGTTACCTGATTGGCATCCATACGAAGAGTATAAAGATGCGTACTATGCCCGTAAATCATTGGGTGGTGGTGCAATGTTGACTCTCAATCATGAACTTCATTTAGCAGAGTCACTTATTGGACCTTCTCAGTCTGTTGGATGCTTTCTTCCCCACACAGATCTTTTGGAAGTCGATGTTGAAACTGTTGCTGATTTGATGATCAAGCATGTTTCAGGCGCAGTTAGCCAGGTTCATTTGGATTTTATCCAGAAGCCATCTCATCGAGTTGGCGTGCTTTCATGTGAGCGTGGACGGGTGAACTATGATTTAAGCGCAAATCAGGTGTTTGCAAGCTCTGGAGACTCTAAAGCTCCCAGGTTGGTTTGGGAAGATCCTTTGTACGATATTAATGATTCATATGTTGGAGAGATGAAAAAGTTTTTAGAGTATGTGAGAGAAGGAAGAATGCGTCATGAGTTTGATGTATGTAGGGCAAAACGTGATATGGAAGTTGTCGAAGCCGCTTTTGAATCTCACAAGTTAGGACGCTTTGTTCAATTGACTAGTTGAGTTGATAATCTGAATTAAAATGTGAAGAGTATGAGTAAAACTGCATTTGATCTTACAGAAAAAACTGCTTTGGTAGTCGGGGGTAATGGGTTTCTCGGATGTCGTTTGTGTAACGAATTAATTCAGCACGGTGCCACAGTATATGCGGCAGATTTGCGCGAATCATCTTTGGCGGCTTCTCGAGATGACTCCCTTGTCCTTGAAAAGAAGGTTTTGCAACGCACAGTTGATGTTGCTGATTCGACGTCGGTGGTCAATCTTGTTGATGGGATTATCGAAGAGGCAAAGAAGATTGATATTCTTGTTTACAGTGTTACCGCAAAGCCGCACGATTTTTATAAACCGTTTACAGAGTGTTCACTTGAAGGTTGGCAATCTCTTATGCGTATGGAGTTGGATGGGCTTTTTCTCATTTCAAAGCATGTCGGGAAGTATATGGAGGCTGCAGGTGAAGGTAGTATGGTTTTTCTTTCCTCCATCTATGGGATAGTTGGTAATGATCAGAGAATATATGAAGAGGCAAATCTTGCAACATTGTATGCTGGTATAGATAAGGATGAGGCAAAAAAAATCTACTCGCATGCGGGATATGCCGTTGCCAAAGGAGGAGTTATCGCTCTAACGCGCTTTCTTGCAGCGTACTGGGGAAAGGCTGGAATTAGAGTGAACTGTGTTTCTCCAGGAGGCATTTCGCATCCAGGGGAAGATGATGGCTTTGTTCAGCGTTATTCGTTTCGAGTGCCGATGGGCCGTAAGGGGTTGCCTTCAGAGGTTGGAGGTGCAGTTGTGTACTTATCATCGAATGCCGCTAGTTACGTGACAGGTCACAACCTTGTAGTAGATGGTGGGTGGACATCCTGGTAATTATTATTGTTGGTTTTTGAATTTGTGGTTGCTAGGTACTTTTTTCTCTAGCACGTTGTTTTCTTGCATGTACTTTTGGAGAACTTTTTGAAGAATATAACTGCTGACTGTGTGATTTTAGGAGGTGGTGGGCATGCAGCTGTTATTCTCGATGCTATTCATGCTAGCGTCGGAAGTCTTTCGTGTGTTGTGCTAGATAAAAATCGCGATCATTGGGGAACAAAATTTTTAAATGTTGAAATCCTTGGAGACGATACCTTATTGCCAGAGTTGCTTGAGGCGGGTGTTTTGAGTTTTATTGTTGGAGTTGGAGGAGTAGGGGACAATCAGTTGCGGAAAGATTTATTTGAGCAAGGAGTTAGGCATGGATTGAAACCTATGATGGTGCAGCATCCAGCAGCAGTTCGATCTGAATGGGCCACAATTGATGCTGGGACTGTTCTTCTTGCAACATCAGTTGTTGGGCCAAGGGCAATCATTGGAGAAAATGTGATTGTCAATACTGGAGCGATTGTTGAACATGATTGTCAAGTTGGTGATCATGCGCACATATCTATTGGTGCTCAGCTGGCAAGTGCGGTGCATGTTGGGTCAATGGCTCATGTCGGAGTTGGTGCTTCTGTAAGGCAAAGTGTTTCAATTGGAGAGGGAGCTATTGTTGGAGCTGGAGCAGTGGTTGTAAAAGATGTTGCTGATTGGAGCACTGTTTGTGGTGTTCCAGCTGATGTTATCTAGTAAGGTATTATGAGGAAATATTATTATGGTAAGGCGTTATATTTATGCTTCCTTTCAGGGTGTTATGTAGGATATATGTTGCAGGATCAGTCTATTCCCAACAGAGGAGGCTCTAATGCCTGGAAGTGAAGTGGATCTGGCAAAACGCTGGAACCAAGTGTACAGCGAAAAACATATGACAAACTGGTATCCTAGCTATGATATCTTACGTTTTTGTTCAAAATTTATTCAAAAGCGTCTCACCTATGATACCTATGATGTGAAAAAAAATGTAAAAAGTGTTCTTGATCTTGGTTCGGGAAATGGGCGGCATGTAATTTTTTTTGCAAATCAAGGATTTGAAGTTTCAGGCATTGATATTTCTGATGATGCTATCAAGCTTTCAAAAGAGTGGTGTGCAAGAGAAGGCTTAGATGCTGATTGTCGCGTTGGAGATATCACTCACCTTCCTTATAAAGATGCTTCGTTTGATCTTGTTGTTTCACATGGGGTTTTGGACCATGTTCATATGAGTGATGCTTGCTCTGCGGTAAACGAGGTAAACAGGGTGTTGACTCCTTCAGGACTATTCTACTGTGATCTCAGAGGCACAGAGGACTTTGAGTTTGAGATTGGCGAAAAAATTTCATTCAATACATTTATGATCCCAGAAGGTTTTGAAAAGGGGCTGATTCAGCATTTTTTTTCATTGAAGGAAGTGCATGAGTTATTTGATGAGCATTTCAAGATAATCTATATTGAAAAAAGTGAACATGTGTATGGCCCTGATTTTACAAAAAGAAATTCTCGGTGGATAGTTGGGGCTCAGAAACTGTGATCTCCGTAGCTAAACAACAGTAGAAATAGACCAATTCAATAATTTTTCAAGTGGCTTTACCATGATTTCTATATTTAGCCGCTCTGCACGCCTTAATTAGCTGTATTTTTTAAGTGATTATTTAAAGAGGAAATTAGTATGGCAAGATACGTTGCAATGATCCCAGCTCGTTTGGGAAGTAAGCGTGTTAAAAAGAAAAACTTGAGGCTTTTGGGTGAGAAGCCATTAATTGCGTATGCAATTGAAGTTGCCTGTGCATCAAGGGCTTTTGATGAAGTATATGTGAATTCTGAATCAGAAGTTTTTAAGGAAATAGCAGAGCGATATGGCGCAAAGTTTTATCAGCGCCCAGTAGAATTTTCAACTGATCACGCAACAAACGATGGTTTTGCTCAGGAATTCATGGATAATGTAATGTGCGATGTTTTAGTTCAAATTAACCCTACGTCTCCTTTTATTGGAGTGGAGGATATTCAAAAGGCAAAGGCGTTATTTGAACAAGATGGCTACGATACTGTTTTGTCAGTCAAAGAACTTCGTATTGAAGGGTTACTAAAAAATACGCCATTGAACTTTAATCCCAAACAACAGATGCCTCCTTCGCAAGACCTTGAACCGCTATATGTATTTTGTAATGGTATCTTAGCGTGGAGAACGGAAATATTTCTCAAAAATATGAAGGAATATGGTTGTGCGGTCTATGGGGGAGAAGGGAAAACGGGGTACTGTGTTTTAAGTGGTGATGCAACGCTGGATATTGATGAAGGTAGCGATTTTTCTCAAGCAGAACTTGTTTTAGAGAGGCGAAGGCAGCGAGTGCTGCCTGCCCGCTATTGGGATTGTGGTGACTCTCCTGGAGAGCACTCTGAGACAACTGTTGGAGATATCCTAAAAAAAGATGGAGTTGTAAAAATTGATTTAGAGGATGTAAATCACGAGATCACGAACATTCCAAAGTTGTTGTCTGATGGGAGTAATGCTAGGTCGTGGAGTAAGCGAATTATCAATTCGAAGAGCAATTGCGTAACTTTAATTAGTCAAATGCCTGGAGATGGGAACAGATTGCACTACCATTATGATTGGGATGAATGGTGGTTTATTCTTGAAGGAGAATGGGAATACGAAGTAGAAGAAAAAATACATCGTGTTAGTCAAGGTGATGTAGTGTTTATTGAGCGCAACCGATTGCATAAAGTAACAGCTAAAGGAGCATCGAGAGCCGTTCGCATGGCGGTCAGTTTTGATGGCGTGGCTCACGTGTATCCTGCTGAAGAAGAGACTGTATAGATAGTAATGTGTTCAAATTTTTCTGCTAGATGAGTGAGCATAGTTATGCATAGAACCAGCATGTTTAACCTCAAATTGGATATCTCTAAGAGCCATGGATCTTTTTTATTTGATATCAATCAACAAGAAGAACTACTTGACCTTTTTGGTCTTTATTCCTCTTTGCCACTAGGTTACAACCATCTTATTTTTAAAAACCAAGAGTTTCGTGAAGCTATTCTTCTGTCTGCCAATGTCAAAGTTCCAAATTGTGAACTGGATACGCCAGAGGCGGAAAAATTTTTACACGAATTTACTACACATCCTTCCATGCGGGACTTTTCATTTTTTCATTTTTCATGCACTGGGGCATTAGCTATTGAAGCCTCTATTAAGACTGCTATTGATTATAAGAGGGCTTCAGATCCACAAATAATTACCTTTAAGGGAAGTTTCCATGGGATCAATAGTTATGGAGGGTTTTTAACTGATCGCTCTGGAAGTTCGAGTCGACGATTAGAAGGTATGCCGGGTGGTCTTTTTGGAGAACCACTGCCTAATCCTGTAATGTCGTGTCGTGATGGACAACTATTTGTTGATGACTCTTTAACGGATAGAACTTTGGAGGAAGTTGAATTCCGTTTTCGAAGAGATGAGCAGTCGATATGTGCTGTTCTTCTTGAACCTATTCAATGTACTGCAGGCGATCTTCTTTTTGATCTTCGGTTTCTTAAAGGAATACGCGATTTATGCAGTCAGTTTAATGTTCCTCTGATTTTTGATGAGGTTCAAACTGGATTTGGGGGCACTGGGACCATGTGGTACTTTGAACAATGTGGTATCGTCCCTGATATTGTTGTTTTTGGAAAAAAGTCACAGGTATCAGGGATTATGGTAAGGGAACAATTTGGAGAAATATTTAAAAATGCTCTTCGGCTGGAAGTCACATGGGATGGTGATCTTCTTGATATGATTAGGTGTCGTTGGATTCTTCAGGCGTTTCAGAAATTTAATATTTTAGAGAATGTGATATCTCGTGGTAAGCAGTTAGGGACTGCTCTTCGAGAGATAGCATCTGTTGAAAATGTCCGTCAGGTTGGACTCCTTATCGCTTTTGATTTCAAGGATACTGGAGTTCGTGATGAGTACGTACGTTCAATGAGACATCATAAAACCATAGTTTTGCCGACGCAAGAAAAGTCAATTAGATGGAGGCCTAACCTTGCGATGACTGATGCGGAGGCAAAACTCGCGATTTCTCGTTCAGCAAAATGTTATTCTTGACGCTTCATGCTTGGAGAGAGTGATGCTTCCTAAAGGAATTCAGAGCATTTCTGAGCTTTGTGTGCCTCCTACCTTCTCCGTTCGAGAGGTGATGGAGCAGATGAATGTGACACGTGTCGGCATCGCTTTGGTTGTTGTTGAGGATGATGTACTTGTAGGTACCGTCACCGATGGTGATTTACGGAGAGCTATGCTTGCATCTGTAGATTTTGATGGATCTGTCCAGCAGTTATTGGATAGAAAATCACTTGCAGGAACCTCAGATCCCGTTGTTGCACAGGTTGGAATTTCTCATGCCGGTTTGCTCGCGATGTTGCAGGAGTCATGTGTTAGTCACTTACCTATTGTCGATGTGAAAATACGTGTGGTTGGGCTTGCTACTCGAAGTGAGTTTTTGCCTGACCCTACTGTAAAAACACAGGCAGTGATTATGGCAGGTGGATTTGGAACACGTCTTCAGCCACTCTGTGATGAAATTCCAAAACCCATGCTTCCTGTTGGTGAGCGCCCCTTGATGGAGCTGATCATTGAACGTTTACGAGACTCTGGAATTAAGCAAGTCAATGTAAGTACCCATTATAAGAGGGAAAAAATTATGTCTCACTTCGGAAATGGAGGAGACTTTGGTGTTGAAATATCATATGTCGAGGAAGACAGCCCACTTGGAACTGCTGGGGCAATTGGTCTTATGAAGACTCCCGAGGAAACGTTGCTTGTGATGAACGGTGATATTCTCACTCACGTTGATTTTCGTGCGATGTCATTTTTTCATCAAGAGCACAAAGCTGACTTTACAGTTGCAGTTCGTGCGTATGATGTTGAAGTCCCCTATGGCGTTATTGAATGTGAAGATATTTGGGCATTTGCATTGACTGAAAAACCCAAACAAACACATTTTATTAATGCGGGAATTTATTTGTTGGAGCCTGTGGTTCATCAATATATCCCCAAAGGGCGTCATTTTGACATGACCGATCTAATTCAATGTTTAATTACGAACAAAAAGCGTGTAGCAACTTTCCCTATTCAAGAGTACTGGGTTGATATTGGACAGCACGCTGATTATGCGAGGGCTAAAGAATATATTGAGGGAAAGGGTACTTTGTAGGGGTTAATTATAGCCAAGGGATGCAATGGTTGTGACTGGAGATATAAAAGAGCTTATTGGTAAATCTGTCCTAGTGACTGGGGGAGGAGGGTTTATTGGAAGTCATTTGGTTGAGCAGCTTGTTGAGCTTGGCGTAAAGACACGTGCTTTTGTTCACTACAGAAGTGATGGGTCATGGGGTTGGCTCGATCAGTCTCCATGTAAAGATGACGTTGAAGTAATTGCGGGAGACTTACGTGATCGTGACAATGTAGCCACTGCAGTGAAAAATGTTGATATTGTGTATCATTTGGCAGCATTAATTGCGATTCCATATTCCTATAGTTCACCTGGCTCATTTATACAGGCAAATGTTGAGGGTACCTTTAATATTGTTCAGGCTTGTCGAGACTTTAATATTCAGAAAATGATTCATACATCCACAAGCGAAGTGTATGGTACGGCTCAGCGTGTGCCGATTGATGAAATGCATCCGTTGCAGGCACAATCCCCATATGCAGCAAGCAAAATTGCTGCCGATAAGATTGTAGAATCATTTCATCTCTCATTTGGACTACCAACAATTACAGTACGTCCCTTCAATACATTTGGTCCCCGTCAGTCTTCTAGGGCAGTAATTCCAACTATCATTGCTCAGGCATTGACCAGTGAAAAAATTCGGCTGGGGAATGTTCATCCCACGCGGGATTTGAATTATGTGGCAAATACTGTTGATGGTTTTGTGCGTGCGGCTTTGAGCAAGAGTGGAGTTGGCTGGACAGTAAACCTTGGATCTGGAGTTGAGGTGAGTGTTGGGGATCTTGCTAAGATGATTTCACGCCTTGTGGGAAAAGAAGCGGTTATTGAAGTCGATGAGCAACGTGTCCGTCCACAAAGAAGTGAGGTTGATCGGTTGCTTGCTGACAACGCTCTAGCACAATCAAAACTGAAGTGGAAACCTGTTGTTTCTCTAGAGCAAGGGCTGATTAATACAATTGAATGGATGCGTAAGTATATAGATAAATATCGCCCATCTTCGTACGTTGTATGAATGCCTGAGAAGTCAATGCCTCACACAAAAATTCCCTTGAGTGCTCCAGAGCTCAGTGGTAATGAATGGAAATATGTCAAGGAAGGTCTTGATTCTGGCTGGGTATCATCTGTTGGACCTTTTGTTGATCGGTTTGAATCAGAATTAGCTCAATATGTTGACGTAGCGCATGCTGTGGCTATGGTAAATGGAACGGCCGCACTCCATATAGCTTTACAAGTTATAGGGGTGAAGCCTGACGACGAGGTTCTTGTTTCCAATCTCACATTTATCTCCCCTGTAAACGCAATACGATATTGTCAGGCACATCCAGTACTTATGGATGTACATCCTGATACGTGGCAGATAGACCACAATAAACTAGATGAGTTTTTAGAGCATAATTGTGAAATTAGAGGAGATGAATGTTTTAACCGTTTATCTGGGAGACGTGTTCGTGCAATTCTTCCCGTTCATATTCTTGGACTTGCTTGTGAAATTGATGTGATCATGAATATTGCAAAACGTTATCATTTGCATGTTTTAGAAGATGCAGCTGAGGGTATGGGGGTACGCTACCGTGGACGGCATGTAGGTACCTTTGGGGATATAGGCGTGTTTAGTTTTAATGGGAATAAAATTATGACTACTGGTGGGGGGGGGATGCTCGTCACCAATGATGAAGAGAAAGCTAAACATGCACGCTACTTATCAACGCAGGCAAAGGATAACCTAGTCGAATCTATACATAATTGTGTTGGGTATAACTACAGATTAACTAATATCCAGGCCTGTATTGGTGTAGCTCAACTAGAGCAGCTTGATGAGTTTGTCTCAAAAAAACGCACTATTGCTTCACAATATAGTGAGGCATTTCGAGAGCTACCGCAGGTGTATGTCATGCCTTCCCCTCCGCATACAGAACCAAGCTACTGGTTATATACAATTCTTCTCGGAGAATCTTTTAGGATCGAAGATCGTAAGGCTATTATTGAGAGGTTGAATCGGAGTGGAATTTCTGCAAGACCGTTATGGCATACGATTCACAACCTTAGGCCATACCGTAATTGCCTTTCTTATAAAGTTCAATGTTCTGTGGCATTATATGAACGAGGAATTAGTCTTCCCTCAAGTGTTAGTCTTAAACAGCACGAAGTTGCTGCCTGTATTGATGCTGTTCACGACAGTGTCAAATCTCTTTTAACTTAATTCTCACGTTTAACATCAGGTAAACATGGCAGTTGTTTTTATTGAGCACCTTTCGTTGCGTGTGTGGTTCTTCAATGTATGGCCACATTTGGTCGTGAGGCGTTTGAGTGGCGCTGCAAGGGTAGAACAATGTTTTGTTTTTGACGCAAATCAATGTTCACTATGGCTGGCAGGTGTGATTTCACGGATGCTTGGCTGTAAGGTATTGAGGTTAAAATTTAGGCGTGTAGATGTGCAGGATGATGCTGGAAATATGATTGAAGAACGATTGAGGTTTTTTGACTTATTTGAAACACAAGAAGCAATGAGAGATATTTTCAGGGCTTCGCTAGCACAATATGACTTTTACTCACCCATTAGAACTTTTCTTGAAAAGGAGTTTGTTGCAGCTGTGAGGCGACATGTGCTACTCGTGCAGGTTTCTTTATGGAAAGCAAAGAAAATACACTGTGCTGAAACACCAACACTATTTATTGCATGTGAGAGCGGATTTTCTGCGATCGCTGCATATGCAAAACTTCATGGTGTTCAGGTTGTCGGATTTCGAAAGCCTTGGAGACCAATCAATTTCTTAAGGCATCTGGTCGGATGGGAAGGAGTCCCTCTTTTTCGTTCTATACGGCATTATCTAGCTGTTCTTTTTATTTTACTGCGATGGTGGTTGACTAAAAATCCTAGAAGTTGCTCAGGCTTCGAATTAAAGCCTGCAGGAACAAAACAGCTTGATGATGATCAAGGGTTAAATCAGAAAATTAAATTAGCTCTCCAGCAATATGGCCAATTGCACCTAGAAAGCCCTGAAAAGGCTTCTGACCTTTTCTTTTGGCAACAATCAGAAATTTTAGCTGAAGACATGCTTGTACTTTTGAACTCTCGGCGTTCCATTCAGGATGAACAGGGAATGGATGCTGCTGGAATTTCTAGACTTGCATTGTCACCTCAAGGGCTTATCACTTCAAAGACCCCTTCGTATATTTTTTGGTCAGATATTCAGAATAAAAGACTGCCTTCTCGTAATGGCCTTCTTTCTTCTCTAGAATCACTGTGGCTCACTAGTAAAATTAATGCCTATCACGAGATGAAGTCTTACTGGAAAACACTGTTTTCTACTGAGCAGGTAAAAATTTTTTGTACGTGGCAACGATTTAATGCGCAGCACTGTCCTATCACTGATGCTTTGAGAGAATGTGGAGGGATTATGGCCATGTATCCTCGTGCATATAATCCTCACCCATGCCCGCTCACAGCTGTGTCAATTGATGTGTGTTTTTCATATTCAAAGTTGGATGCTGATGTTGAACGTCGATCGTATTCGAATATCCCTTATCATGTTGTCACTGGTTTTATTGGGGACCACAGGTTTTCTCTTGTGAAACCTGAAGCCAATCGTGTGCGAATGATGTTGCAAGGTAATGGTGCTAAGAAAATAATTGCGTTGTTTGATGAAAACTCAGGTGACGATCCACGGTGGCATACAGACCACGAATTTACCAAAGGCAACTATATTGTTTTGCTCGAGAAAGTTCTTCAGGAGCCATGGCTTGCTTTGGTTATCAAACCAAAAGTTCCTGGAACTCTCCGTCGTCGACTTGGTGATGTTACTCATATTTTGGATAGAGCAATTGCGACGGGTCGATGTTATATCTATGAGGAGAGTGGGACCGCTACGTCCTATTCGCCTGCGATTGCAGCATTGTCCGCTGATATTGCTGTGCATGCTCATTTATGTGCAGGTACTGCTGGAGTTGAATCAGCGTTGGCAGGAGTGCCTACTTTATTGGTTGACCGGGAAGGATGGTCCGTCAGTCCTCTCTATGAATTGGGGGTAGGCCGTGTGGTGTTTCGAGATTGGGATACTTTGTGGAATGCCTGTTTGGATCATTGGGCGAGCCCTGGTGGGATACCAGGTTTTGGTAGTTGGGCATCGATAATCAATACAATTGATCCTTTTCGTGATGGACGTGCTGCCGAAAGGATGGGTACTTATCTCAAATGGATCCTTGATGATTTGAAGGATGGGCTTTCCCGTGAGATGGCGATGGCTAATGCGGCAGAACGCTATTGTATGATCTGGGGACAAGATAAAATTTCAGAAGTTTCTCGACTGGTATGATGTGATAAAAATAACACAGCGTTTCTATTTTATTCCTATTATGGTGAGGAGATATGGCTAAAGAGGATTTGAGGGCAGCGTGGCAAGAAACATCTCATGCACAATACTTTGATGCATGGGCAGAATTTAGCAATAATAGGTTGCGTGGGGTGTGTGAAAGTTTTAATGAGGTTAGGTCTTTTTTGAAAAATAAGCACACAATTCAGGGGAGAGATTTACTTGAAATTGCCTGTGCAACTGGAGAGTTCAGTCGTTATATAAACACGTATCATTCTGAATTCCACTACAGGGGACTTGATATATCTGAACCTGCAATTCATCGAGCAAGAGCAAAGTATCCGACTGCCAGCTTTGACTTATGTCGGCCTGATCTCTCAGATGTTGTGTCATCCGGTATTAGCCCCACGGTCGTATGGGCGCGTGATGTCGTCCATCATCAACCAGATCCCTTTGAGTACCTCTCAACCTTGTTGTCGATTGCGAAGGAGGTCACCATTCTTCGTATTCGTACTCGAGACAATGGTTCGAGTATTATAGACCCAGAGATATCTTGTCAGTGGCACTATAATCATTGGGTCCCCTACATCATACTAAATATTGATGAAGTTATTGGGTTCATTCAAAAAACTATTTCGGTAAAAAAAATATTTGTTGCAAAACGATATGTTCAGCTTGGTGGGTTATATAATCGTTTTGTACCGAAAGATTGTTACTACCCTGAGACAGGTACCGCAGAAACTGCTCTGTATATAGAGCATTCAAGTGTTTTGGTGAATAGTCCTGAGATTGTTGTTTCTCAGAAGGAAGATACTGATTATGTTGCTCCGCTGTGGTTGCGAGGGGTGACATATATGCGGCGTAAGTATTTTTTAAAATAATATTTTTTGAAATATTTCTAAAGACATGCCTGCTATATCATTTTTGTACACGCGATGCTTACTCGGAGTGCGTAGCTGTGGGGAGAACTTGATCCTTGGAAGATAAGTTTGAAGTTATTAATGTAGGGGATAAGGCCGACATTACTCATATCATTTCTGAGAATGATGTTGACCGATATGCAGATATTACTGGGGACACTAACCCCCTTCATATGAGTGAGGAGTATGCTTCGACGACATCGTTTAAAAAGCGAGTTGTCCATGGGATGCTGACAGCATCATTTATTTCCAACATCATTGGAACCAAGCTCCCAGGGACTGGGGCTCTATGGTATGAGTTGAACATTAGGTTTATTGCACCTGTGCGTATTGGTGATGAGATCACAGTGCATGCAGAGGTTATAAGAAAATCACGCGCTTTACGTGTTGTATCATTGGACATTCACGTACAACTAAAAAACTCTCAACGAGTAATTGAAGGACAGGCAAAAGTAAAAATATTGGAGCAAAAAAAAAAAGGTGAAGCCATCATGAATTCAGGAGCGGTAATTATTACAGGGGCAAGTCGTGGAATTGGTGCAGCAACGGCACGTTTATTGGCGTCTACTGGAATTCCTGTTGTTGTTAATTACCTGAAAAGTGAGGAGAAGGCACGTGCATTGGTTAATTCTCTCGCACAGGACGGCCATCAGGCAATTGCTGTTGCGGGGGATGTTTGTTCCTCTCAGGATATGATTGGTCTTGTTGAAGCTGCCATATCTAAATTTGGGTCACTTAGAGGTATTGTCAACAATGCTTCAGCTTACCCTCAAAGTAAAGCTTTCGATGATTTAAGCTGGAGTAATTTTCAAGAGCAAATTGATGTACAGATCAAAGGGGCTTTTCATTTATGCCAGGCAGCAATGCCATGGTTTTTGAAACAGGGGAGCGGCTCAATTGTTAACATAGGATCTATTTTTTCTGATGGCATTCCTCCTTCGTTTTTAATGCCATATGTGGTTTCGAAAGCGGCGTTAAATGCGTTTACGAAATCACTTGCTGCAGAGTATGGGCCAAAAAATATTAGAGTAAATTCTGTTGCTCCAGGGATGACTGATACCGATTTTATTGCAGATGTTCCTGAGAAGACACGGATGTTGAACAAAATGCAGGCCCCACTTCGCCGATTAGCTGAACCAGAAGATACTGCTGGGGCAGTGGCATATTTGTTAAGCCATCAGTCAAAATTTGTTACTGGGGAGACAATTAGAGTTTGTGGTGGGATTGTGATGTGCTGACATATGGGTATGAGTAGATAATTGTGTACAATTTGACCTATGCAGAAATCCAGGCAGAGCTTGCAGGGCGGGATCTTTCCTGGTTACAAAAATTTAACATAGCCGTTTTGAGAAATATTACTGTTGAGTCGATTGAGCCGCTATTGAGATATGAAGCAGCTCACTTAGGCCTCAATGCGGCGGTGTCTTTTGGTCAATTTGACAATATCTTCCAAGAGACTGTTGGAGAGGACGAAGAGTTACTACAATCAGCTGATTGTATTTTAGTTTTTACCCATCTTGAAACTCTTTCACCTGCATTTTCTATGAGTTTTTCTTCTTTAGGAAAAGATGACATCAAGGGTGAGCTTGAGCGAAATTTTGAATATTTCAGGAGTGTTTTAGCTGGGATTAGGAAAAAAACTGAATCAGTCGTTCTGTGGCATGGCGTAGTTGCGCCAGCACATCCATCGTTTGGAATTGCTGATTGGATTGTTGAATGTGGGCAACGAAAAACTATAAATCAACTGAATGAATTGTTACGAGAAGCTTTGAGCGAAGTAAAGAGTGCATATTATGTAGATATGGATGCGTGTGCCGCTCGTGTGGGTCATGAGAATTTTTTTGATGCTAGGTTTTGGCATATTGGGAAAGCACCGTATCACCGCAGAGCCCTTATGGAAATTGCGAGGGAAGATTTTGTATTTATTCGTGGGTTTATAGGAAAAACAAAAAAATGTCTTGTGCTTGACTGTGATAATACGCTGTGGGGTGGGATTCTTGGCGAAGATGGGATTCAAAATATCCAGCTTTCTCAATCACATCCTGGTTCATCGTTTTGGGAGTTCCAACGAGAAATAGTCAATCTACATAATAGGGGAGTTTTGATAGCACTTTGCAGTAAAAACAATGAAGCAGATGTCTGGGAAGTTTTTGATACCCATCCCGACATGGTGTTGAAGCGGGAGCATATTTCTTCGGCTCAGATTAATTGGGAAGACAAGGCTAGCAATATTAAGCGAATTGCTGATGAGTTGAATATTGGACTTGACAGTCTCGTATATCTCGATGACTCAGCCTTTGAAATTAATTTAATTGAATGTGAGGTGCCAGAGGTAATGGCGATACAGCTGATGCCTGAACAAGCGGTGAAATATAGAAAAATTTTGTCTTCCGGAGGATGGTTCGACCGTCTAAGTGTTACTGAGGAAGACAAACAGCGTGGAGCAATGTATCGTGCAGAAATCAAACGAAAAAAATTACGTGGCCAAACTACAGATTTAACAGAGTATTATAGATCTTTAAATATGAACTTAGAAATACGGTTTATTACTGAGGCTACATTACCTCGCATTACACAGTTAACACAAAAAACCAATCAGTTTAATTTGACTACCAAGCGCTACACTGAAACTGAAATTCATAGTTTTATGACGTCCAAAGAGCATGATATCTTAGGCGTTCGCTTGAATGACCGTTTTGGTGATTCAGGAATTATAGGAGTAGGAATTCTCGATCGTAGCGGACATCCTAATGAGGCTAGGATCGACACTTTCTTATTGTCGTGCCGTGTATTGGGACGGGGTGTTGAGGACATGGTTCTTGCCCACCTTATGCGTTTGGCCGCTGCGCGGGGAGTCTCAAGAGTTGTGGGTGTTTATGTGCAGACTAAAAAAAATGAGCAAGTTAAAGAGTTTTATCCTCGTCATGGGTTTATATCTGAACCTCTCAGTCTAGAGATACAAGAGGGGAGAGGGCTTTCTTCTAATCTCTTCTCTGCAGATCTTGGAGTGTATAGTAGCAATGTCCCTGATTTTTTTGATTCAGTAATTTCAGATGTTGACTATGTTTGAAAACGTGCCTGGTTCTCAGCTACTGTTATGACTATTAAAGACCGTGTGATTAAAGTTGTGAGTATGACGCTCCAAGTGCCAGCGAGCAGTATTAATGAAGCTTCATCACCAGACAATATTGAGCAATGGGATTCGATGCAGCACATGAATCTTATTTTGGGGCTTGAAGAAGAGTTTTCTGTACAATTTACAGATCAGCAAGTTGTTGATCTTTTAAATGTTGAGTTAATCGTGATGACGCTTGTAGAGTTGGGGGTTAGTGATTAATCAACCACAGCAGCGTACGTTGAGACGTGTTATCACGCACGAATGCTCTGAGTGGTTTAAGTATACAGTGATATATTTTCCTGGGAGTATCGGGTTCCGATTGCGAAGAGCATATTATGGGTTCTTTCTTAAGGGAAGGCTAGGGGAATATCCAACTATCGGTTTTGGTACTTGTCTTGAAAACTTAGATGGCCTGATTGTAGGGGATGGCTTGTTAACAGGACCGTTTGTGCATATTGTGCCTGGTGCTTGTCTTGGTATTCGTATTGGCAATCACGTTTCTATTGCTGATGGGGCATTTATTCGGTCGGCAAATCACTCTTATTTTGATCTTGATAAAAGAATACAGGATCAAGGCCATTTTAGTAAGGAAGTCAAGACATCTAAGGGGGAGAGTGCAAGTATTATCATTGAAGATAACGTACATATTGGTGCAAGGTGTATTATTCTCTCTGGGGCAAAAATTGGTGAAGGCAGCATTGTCGCTGCAGGCGCAGTTGTCTCTTCAGAGATCCCAGAAAACTCAATTGTTGCAGGAAACCCAGCAAGAGTGATTGCTAGTCGCGAAAAACTTTCGTTTTCAAAAAATATTATTCAAACACCATGAATATGATAATGTTTAATCGATCTACTCACATTTTTGGCTTTTGGCTATTTATGCAGATTGGCTATGGGATGGTAGAGGTATAGATACGTGTCGAGTTATATAACTACACTTTTCAATGTGAAAGGAAAAGTAGCAGCTCTCACAGGTGCTGCTGGATACCTTGTTGGAGAGATTGCGTCTGGATTTATAAAGGCTGGGGCAAAAGTTGCTCTATTGGATAAGGATTCGGATCGACTTGAAAAAGTATTTAAGAAAATTAAGGCTGACGGAGGTGATGCGCTTGTATTACCGACTGATGTTACCAGTAAAGAATCATTTGAGGGAGCCTTAGAGAAAGTACTTGAGCGATACAATGATGTTGATTTTCTTGTAAATGGCGCTGGTTTTAATGCGCCCACTCCCTTCCTCGATATTACTGTTGATGAATGGAATAGTATTATCAGTGTGCAGCTTACAGGTACAATGCTAGGTTGCCAAGTATTTGGTGGTTATATGGTCTCTCAAGGGAAGGGTTCCATTATTAACATTTCTTCTGCATCAGCTGGCCCACCACTTTCAAAAGCATTTACATATTCAGTTGCTAAAGCTGGAGTGAAAAACCTCACGGAAAACTTAGCGCGTGAATGGGCAATCTCTGGAGTGAGAGTCAACGCGTTACGACCAGGGTTTTTTCCAACGGAATGGAGCAAAAAACATTTTTTATCTGCAGACCGTGTTGAGGCTATTCTCAACCATACTCCCATGAAGAGATTTGGGGAGCCTCACGAATTAGTTGGTACCGTGCTATGGTTGTGTGCAGAGTCTTCAAGTTTTGTGACTGGAGCAGAAATTAAAGTTGACGGTGGTTTTTCCGCGATGACTATATGACCCTTCCTCAAACTATTATTGTGACTGGAGGCACAAAAGGCATAGGAGCCGAAATATCAAGTGCCTTTTGTAAGTCAGGGGCATCAGTTCTTATTGGTGCTAGGCATGATAATGGTTTTGTAAAAGATCTCGGCAAAACAGCCCGTTTTCAGTGCATCGATGTGTGTAGGCCTAATGATCACAAAATGCTAGTTGAAGCAGCATTAGAATGGACAGGGCGTATTGACGTGTTTATTAATTGTGCGGGTTATTCAGCATGGAAGCCTGTAGTGGGAATTGATGAGCATTTCTGGGATCAAATGATTGATACTAATCTAAAAGGCACATTTTTTGGCTGCCAAGCAGCAGCAGAGCATCTTCAAAGTCCAGGTGGATCAATTATCAACATATCAAGCTTAGCTGGAAAGCGTGGGAGTGCAAACAATTCTGTCTATTGTGCCTCAAAGTTTGGAGTTAACGGACTGACTCAAGCTTTAGCAAAAGAACTTGGGCCACGTGGAATTAGGGTAAATGCTGTGTGCCCTGTTTATGTGCAGACCCCTGGACTGCTTAATGCGCTTCAAGATATTCATGCCCCTCCACTAGGTACAGATGTTACTCAGTATTTAGAAACGTTCACCGAAGGAAATTCGGCCTTATCTCGCTTGCCTTCTGGTAATGAAGTTGCGAAAGCTTGTATCTTTTTAGCATCTAAGGAATCGTCGGCGATTACTGGGCAATGTATTAATGTCGATTGTGGTGTGTTACCTCAATAAACTACCTACTTTCTTATTAGAGACCATATGACCAATATGGGTTTTCTATGTAGTGGCAAAGGCAGATACCTCCCCCCCTCTATTTAATTGATGAGTAAAGTTTATCTTCCAATGAAAATTTATTAGTTGAGGCATCCGTGAAGGGGAAAAAAGTTATAGCTATAGTGCCAGCCAGAATGGCCTCATCGCGCTTTCCAGGTAAGCCACTCACAATGATCCATGGTTTGGCGATGGTTGAACATGTTCGCCGGAGAGCTTTGTTGGCTAATGGTATTGATGAGGTTGTTGTTGCGACGTGTGATAAAGTTATTGCTGATACCGTTATTTCCGCAGGAGGTGAAGCAGTTATGACCTCGGATAAACATGAGCGTTCAACTGAACGTGTTGCTGAGGCAATGCAATCTCTTACTGGAGATGTTGTTGTAGTTGTTCAGGGGGATGAGCCTCTGCTTTTGCCGCACACTGTTGAACGTGTGGCAAACCCTTTAGTTGAAAGAGATGATGTTCAATGTGCAGCGTTTCTCTCAAATATTAAGCATGAAAGCGATTATGATAACCCGAATATTGTGAAGGCAGCATGTGATCAGAGAGATTTTGTCTTCTTTTTGTCTCGGGCAAGAATCCCCTATGTTCGACGGCCAGGTTCTTTGCCTATATATCGCGAGACTGGAATTAGGGCATTTAAATCCACTTTTCTTCCTGTCTATGCACAGTTAAGGGAAACACCTCTTGAGAAAGCAGAGGAAGTCGATATGCTGCGTATATTGGAACATCGATACTCAATCTTGGGTGTTTTAGGAGATGAAGAAACGATTGGCGTAGACCATAAAGAGGATATTGAAGGTATTGAATGTAGCTTGAAAACAGATCCTGTACAAATAGCCCTACACAAGGCTATTACCGGAGGCAGTGCATGAAAGCGGTCATTATTGGATACGGATATATGGGGGAAATTCGAAAGCGTGTTATAGACACGATTGATGGGCTTACCCTTGAAGCAATTTGTGATCCAAATTTAAATTCTAATGATACAAATCATGATTGCCCCATTTACGATGATTATCGTGAGGTAATTGACAAGGTATGCCCTGATATAGTTTTTGTTTGTACCCCTAATAGGTTTTCTCCAGAAGTTTGTGTATACGCTATGGAGCGAGGGCATCATGTCTTTTGTGAAAAACCCCCTGGAAGAAATCTTCAGGATATTAGGAAAATTATTGCTGCAGAACAGGGAGCTCAAAATGTGAAATTGATGTTTGGGTTCAATCATCGCCATCATCCAGCCATTCTTGAGGCAAAGGCTTTGGTTGATGCTGGGCGAATGGGGCGTATTATGTGGTTACGTGGAGTATATGGGAAATCTGGTGGATTTGGGAGTAGTTTTGAAAGTTCATGGCGTAATGATCCTGCTATTTCTGGTGGTGGGATTCTTTTAGATCAAGGAATTCATATGCTTGATCTGTTTAGGTTTTTTTGTGGTGATTTTGAGCATGTTCAAGGATTATTAACAACGGCATGCTGGGATATTCCTGTTGAGGATAATGCGTTTGTACTGTTACGCAATAAGCAGGGACAGATTGCTCAACTCCACTCTTCGGCGACATTATGGAAACATACTTTTCATATAGAACTTGGGCTAGAGAGAGGATATTTAATCGCCCATGGGCTTCTGTCAAAGACCGGAAGCTATGGGAGAGAGACATTGATTATTGGGCGTAAGCCTGCCACTGCTGATGAAGCTGCCGTGGGTAACCCTCGAGAAGAAATTATTTATTTTGATAAAGATTTGTCGTGGGATGTACAAGTTCTAGAGTTATTGCACTGTATAGAGAATGATTGCCCTGTGGTTGAAAGTTCATCGAGTGATGCCTTGAAGGTAATGGAGCTGATTGATGCCGTATATCGGGAAGCAGGAGCAAATGTTGAGCTATCGGTTGCGTCGATGACTGCAGAGGAACGGTCATGAAAACTGTTGTTTTTGAGCAAAACTGTATGGAGTTTGAAATCAAACCTCATGAAATGTTGGGGAAATATCTTGCCTTGAGTGGAAGAGAGATTGAGTCATGGCTTTTAGATTCTGACCAATTGGTAGAGTGTGTTTGTCCAGGATGCCAAGAGAGTAAGAGTGTTATCGCATTTGAAAAGCTTGGTCTGACATATCGTGAGTGCGTTCATTGTAGGTCTGTGTATGTAACGCCTCGACCACAGGAAACGCTCCTTGTTGATTTCTATAGAAACTCACGTGCTGCAAGATTTTGGAGAGAGAGTATTCTTTTAGAAACAAAAAATATGAGACGAGAAAAAGTCTTTAAGCCTCGTGCTCAATGGTTGTTGGGAGTAGTGGATCGTTATTATCCATCGGCTGCTAAAGGTATTGTTATTGGTTATCATAATGACTTGCTCATTCAGGAGCTTTCGTCCCAAGAAAAACATCTTTTTGAAATGATAGTTACTAATCCAATTGCAGATATTGAATATGAAAAAACGAACTTTCAGAATGTCCGTATTTGCCCTGAGAATATTGTAGATGTACCTTCACATGGACCTGTCGAGCTGTTTTTGGCATTTGACATATTAGATCGTTGTTATGATGTTAATACAGTACTTTCAACTGCAAGTCAGGTTTTGTCTCCAGGAGGGCTCCTTCTGGGTAGTACGGTGTTAAGTACTGGGTTTGATATACAAGTATTATGGGATCGCTCTGAAAATACATATCCCCCTGACCGGCTTAATCTTCTTTCAGTTGAAGGCTTAACTACGTTGTATGAACGACATGGCTTTGAGGCAATTGAATTTAGCACCCCGGGTATGTTTGATGTTGAGGTTGTTGAACGAGCAATACGTTCAAGCTCGGAAGAGAACTGGCCAAAATTTATTCGTTATGTACTTGAAAGTAGGAACGAAGAGGCTAAAAGTGATCTTCAAGAATACCTTCAGCGGTATCGTTTGAGCTCATTTGCACGATTTGTTTTGAGGAAGAAAAGCTAAATTTTTGAATGGTGACAATATGTTAGCAGAAAAAATACACAAAATTTTCCAAGAAGGAAAAGTTAGTATTGGATCTTGGATGTCTATGGCTCATGTTTCAATTGCTGAAATTTTAGCAGGAGCTGGGTTTGATTGGGTCGTGATTGAGACGGAGCATACTGCTATTGATGTGTCAGAAGTATTGCGTCTTATCATTGCGCTTGAAGGAGAAGGGACTGTCCCGTTGGTGCGGCTTGCTTGGAATGATCCTATCCAAGCTAAAGCAGTATTGGATTCAGGGGCAGCTGGTGTTTTAGTTCCCAATGTCAATACCAAGGAAGATGCTGAATTAGCCGTTAGTAGTGTCAAGTATCCTCCATTAGGTTCTCGTGGTGTCGGTCTTGCACGGGCGCAAAGATATGGAGAAGATCTGCAGCACTATGTTGAGCGTGCGAATCGAGACAGTTTACTTATGGTGCAGATTGAACATATTGATGCTGTGAATAATATTGACAGTATTCTTTCCGTGCCTGGTATTACTGGCACATTTATTGGTCCATATGATTTATCTTTATCTATGGGGCTAGTAGGGCAATTGTCTCACCCTAAAGTGCAGGCGGCCAAACAGCGTGTATTGGAAGCGACTAAGGATCATGGGCTGGTTCCTGGAATTCATTTAGTACACTCAGATACTGCAGCCGAAGAATTTAAGCAATGTGTAGAAGTGGGCTATAAATTCATCGCCTTAGGTACTGATATTTTATTTCTTGGAAACTCTTGCCGTGATCTTCACGCTAAAACGCGTAACTTCCTCAAAAAAATAACAGTCAATTGACCGTACTTCGTGCCATCGTTTTGGACTTTGATGGTGTGCTCGCCGAGTCTAACGAAGTCAAGGAGCATGCCTTTGAAGACTTATTTGCGCTATATCCGCTCTATCAAGAGGACATGCGGAACTATCATAGAGAGCACTACTCCATGCCACGTGAAGAGAAGTTTAAATATTATGTTTCAAATTTCATGGGGAGAAAAAATGATTTGGCTATGACCTCAACTATGTCAAAGCAGTTCTCAGACTTTGTAAAACCTCTCGTAATTAGTGCTCCGGATGTGCCTGGAGCTAGGGAATTTCTTAACGAGTTTTCAACAAAAATTCCCCTATATATCTCATCTGTGACTCCGCAATCTGAATTATTAGAAATTGTTGCTGCAAGAGGGATAGCTCCTATGGTTCAGGGAATTTTTGGAAATCCGCCATGGAGAAAACCCGATGCAATATGTGAGATTTTGAAACGTGAAAATGCAGATCCGTCAGAGGTTGTATTTATTGGGGATTCTCCGTCAGATTTTTATTCCGCAAAAGAAGTTGGAGTAAGGTTTATTGGGCGAGACAGTGGAGTGCTATTTGATGGCATTGAGGTGAAGCTACATAAAAATTTATTTATAATTTCAAGCATTGTACGAGAATTGGTAAAGGGGCGAGATGACTGACGTCGATATTTTTGTAACATTATCTACTTTTTGCGAAGACTCTGATGAACCAATGATGGTTTTGGAACAAAGTGGTTTTACTTTCAATGTAAACTCTCTTGCACGGCGTATGACTTCTGGGGAAGTAATTGAATTAGGAGGGAAGGCGAGGGCGTTTGTTGCGGGTCTAGAGAAATATGATGCAGAAACCATTTCACAAATGCCTAATATATCTTGCATAAGTCGCTGCGGGGTTGGGATTGATAATATTGATTTGAAAGTTGCAGAACAGAGAAATATTGAAATTTTAAATACTCCTGAGGAGCCTATCATTGCGGTAGCCGAAATGACATTGGCCATGATGCTTGCGTTGCTTCGTCAGCTTCCCCGTGTGAATGCTTTAATGAGGGATAGAAAGTGGAAACGTGTGCGAGGAAACCTTCTTGCGGGCAAGACAATTGGAATCATCGGAATGGGGCGTATTGGGAAGCGTGTAATTGAGCTTGTTAGGGCATTCCGTGCACGTGCTATTGTGGTAGATCCTTTCCCTGATATTAATTGGGCACGTGAGAATGAGGTGGAGCTGGTCGATATGAATGAGCTCCTTCAGCGCGCTGAAATTATTTCCATTCACGCATCTCCATCCGGGGACAATGTGTGTTTATTGGATGAAGAAAATATCCAGAAAATTCGTCCTGGAGCGTGGTTAATTAATATGGCTAGGGGAGATATGGTAAATGATGTAGCCCTCGCTAGTGCGCTTTTATCCGGACAACTGAGCGGTGTTGGTATGGATGTGTTTTCTACCGAACCTTATAGTGGCGTTCTCTGTGATAGTGATCGTGTGATGCTATCTCCACACCAAGCAACATTAACTGTAGAAACTCGTGAAAAAATGGAACTTAAGGCAGTCAAAAATGCTGTTGACTACCTTAAAGCACACGGTTGACTTTTTTAAAGGCTCTGGATATGACAGAAGAGCAGTTTAGCTATGTTACCGCTGCATGCGACAGAATTCTAACCCGATCAAATGTTCCTCTTGAGTGGGTAGCCATCCCCTGGCTTCATGTGCATTGTGGCCATCCACATTATCTGGCCAACTACATGGGTCTTTTAAAAAGTATGCATGTTTCTGATTGCCAGGGGAATGATGCCTATGATAAGGGCATGAGTTTAGAAAAACTCTTCAGCGCAACGTATAAAATAGGGAAGACTGCAAAAAATATATTATGGGGATCTCCATATAAAAAAAGTAAATCTTCATGCAAGTTGGATTTCGGGCACACCAATCAGATAGATATTATTATAGTGTCATGGCTAGTCAATACCGCTCATCTTGAGCATCAAGATGATTTCTATTTTGGGAGCCTTCAGTCACTTCTAGCTGGGAGAGGCCTAAATTCACTGCTTGTGTTGAAGAATCAGACAGGACTTCCTACTTATTCTCTCCTTGATCGTGCGCGACGCATTGGGGCTAGCGCAAGGATAATGCTTCCAGATACAAATACTCTTTTTAGGGAGCTTGGTTACCTTAAGCGTGTTGTTGGGGCACGATATCAACTTAATGTTTTAGAGAATGAGGCATTCTCTATCATAGAGAAAAACGTGTGCCGGGAGGCAAAACAACGTGTTGTGTCAAATGGCACAATTGCTAATCTTCGTTTGCATGACCAGATGGTTGATTTGTGTCAGCAGGTTCGACCATCTATCGTAATTTCCTTGTATGAAGGATACTCTTGGGAACGATGCCTTTGGAGAGCAGTTCGAGATTCTAAGGTGTCTGCCTGTCGTGTGGGGTATCAACATACAGTATTACGGAAACATGCGCACTCTGCTATCCGGACATTTGGGCAAACCAATCAATATGATCCAGATATTATTCTTGCTCTCGGCGAGATAACACAAAATATATTACAAAGGAAAGATGCCACTAAAAACTCTCCAGTATTTTCCTTTGGATCTCATCGACGTATGCCACGTAAAGTATTAGATGGTAAACCAAGTTTTATCTCAACGTTTCTTGTGCTGCCTGAGGGTATGCCAACAGAAGCAATTTTTCTCTTTGAATTTGCGATCACTTGTGCAAAACGATTAGAGAAAGTTAAATTTATTTTTCGTACTCACCCTAATTTAGACTTTCTAAGCATTAAAGGGAATATTCGGGGATTTGATGATGAATTGCATAATGTTGAAGTGAGTAACAAACAACTACTTGAAGATGATTTAGAGAGGTCAGGTTACGTAATGTATCGGGGGTCGTCATCAGTCCTATATGCAGTAATTGCAGGATTGAAGCCATTTTATATTGAAAAATTTGGTGAAATGTCAATTGATCCATTGTACGAATTAAAGACATGGAGAGAAACTATTCATTCCATAGATGATTGGGAAAGTATATTTTTGAAATCTCAGATTGATAAAGATAAAAATGGTGATCAGGGTTGGGAATCTGCTCGAGCGTACTGTGATAGGTATGCTCCGCCTGTTCAAGGACTAGCAATTGACAGTATGTTGAAGGCGGCAATTGGTTTTAAAAACACACCGCCTGTGCAGCATAGAGGATGAGGAGGAAGCATGGTATATGCAGCTCAGTATTTGGCGGAAACTGCTCAGATTGTTGAGAAACTCGACCCTAATGCCATTGAAAAGCTTGCACGGATGATTGTTGAGATGCGTGCACAAGGAGGACGGTTATTTATTTTGGGTGTTGGTGGAGGTGCTGGGCATGCTTCTCATGCTGTATGTGATTTCAGGAAGATTGCTGGCATTGAGTGTTATGCGCCAAGTGATAATGTATCGGAGTTGACTGCTCGAGTAAATGATGAAGGGTGGGATACTACATATGCAGAGTGGCTTAAAATTAGCCGTCTTTGTGGCAATGATCTTATCCTTATTTTTTCCGTTGGAGGAGGTGACCGAGAGAGGAATGTAAGTCAAAACATTGTGTGTGCAATCGATTATGCTCAGAAAGTAAGGGCAAAGGTCATGGGGATTGTTGGGCGTGATGGGGGGTACACTGCAAAGGTTGCAGATGCGTGTGTGATAGTTCCCACTGTAAATCCAAAATCTGTGACGGTTCATACTGAAGGGTTTCAAGCACTTCTCTGGCATCTATTAGTGTCACACCCTGATGTGCAAAAGGGTCCTATGAAATGGGAGACACTCCAATAATTGGAGGTATGGGAAAATGCCAATTTTTCTAGACTCAAGTAACCTTGATGAAATTAAGCCATTCCATCGGATGGGTATCGTGCGAGGGGTAACCACCAATCCAACCATTATGCTTAAAGACGGAGTTGCTGGAGGCATGCAGGCAATTGAAGAGAGATCAAAAGCAATTGCTACGCTTATTGCCCCTTATCCTCTTTCTGTTGAAGTGACTACAAATGATAGGAAAAAAATGCTTGAACAGGCTAGGGCGTATGCTGAGTGGGCAGATAACATTGTGGTCAAAATTACCATTCATGGACCAGAGGGAGAACTTGAGAACATGGAAGTTATTCATGAACTAGAGACTGTTCATGATGTTCGTGTCAATGTCACAGCCATGATGAGTGCTCAGCAATGCTTATTAGCCGCAATGGCGGGAGCAACATATGTGTCACTTTTTGGTGGGAGAGTCAACAATATGGGTTATAACGCTTGTGGAGAAATTCGGAGACTTCGACAGGTTCTAGATGATTTTGATCTTCCTGCAAAAATTATTGTTGGGTCGACGAGAGAGGTTCTTAATGTTATTGAATGGTTAGAAGCAGGTGCACACATTGTAACGACTGTTCCAAATTTGATACGTGGTATGCTCGTCCACCCGTATTCAAAAGAAACAGTCCAAATGTTTCTTCGGGATGCCAAGAAGTCCGAAGAATTATAAGGAGTCAGTGATGAAAGTTGTGCTTCTCTGTGGAGGTTTTGGTACTAGACTTCAGGAAGAAACTGAAGTTAAGCCAAAGCCAATGATCGAGATAGGGAGAAAGCCAATCTTGTGGCATATCATGAAAAACTATGAGTCGCAGGGCTTTAATAACTTTGTTGTTGCTCTTGGCTATAAGGGAGAATTAATTAAAGAATACTTCATGCATTATAGATACCGGTTTGGGAGTATGTCTATCCGCTTAAAAACTGGGGATGTGATGGAGTCTGGTACTCCCGATGAAGATTGGCTGATTCATCTGTTAGATACAGGGTTGCATACTCAAACTGGAGGTCGTGTCAAACGTGCGGCACAGTATATTGGTAATGATGCATTCATGATGACATATGGGGATGGTCTTTCAAATGTTAACTTGGCGAAGCTTCTTGAGTTTCACAAAAGCCATGGGAAGTTGGCAACTATGACAGCAGTACGACCTCCAGCTCGGTTTGGCGGCATCAGTTTAAATGGGGATCATGTTGTGAGATTTGAAGAAAAACCTCAGATTGGAGAAGGATGGATCAATGGAGGTTTTTTCATTTTTGAATCTAAAATTATTGAATATATTGAGAGAGATGAAACCATCTTAGAGAGGGAGCCTCTCGAACGCCTGGCAAAGGAAGGACAATTGATGGCATATCGACATGAAGGTTTTTGGCAATGTATGGATACTCTCCGTGATGTTAGGCTTTTAGAGGCACTTTGGGAAAAAGGTACTCCCGCGTGGAAAAACTGGGAGTAGGGAAGGACATTGGACAATGAGCGCGACTTTTTGGAAGGGCCATAAGGTATTTGTTACCGGAGCAACTGGAATGGTTGGTTCATGGCTGGTCAAGCAGTTGTTGAGTGCCAAAGCTGATGTAGTAGCGTTGATTCGAGATGCAGATCCTCATTCAGAGCTTCTTAGGAGTGGGGATCTGCATCGTCTATCTGTCGTAAATGGAGCATTAGAGGATTATCATACAGTTGAACGTGCCATTAATGAGCATGAGATTGATACAGTATTTCATCTTGGAGCCCAGACAATTGTAGGTGTTGCTCATCGTTCACCTCTGCAGACATTTGAGGCAAATATTCGTGGTACTTATAATTTACTTGATGCATGTCGAGTACACGGAGAAAAGGTAAAGCGAGTAATAATTGCTTCAAGTGACAAGGCATATGGAGCACAGGAGAATCTTCCTTATACTGAGGCTACTCCTTTGACAGGTAATCACCCTTATGAAATTTCAAAAAGTTGTGCTGATAGGCTCGCACAAGCATATCATCATACATATGGTTTGCCTGTCACCATCGCACGATGTGGGAATGTTTATGGTGGAGGTGATCTAAACTGGAGTCGAATCGTTCCAGGAAGTATCAGATCGTTCTTTCTTGGAGATTCACCTATCATTCGCAGTGATGGAACCTATGTAAGGGATTTCATATACGCAAAAGATGCAGTATTAGCCTATTTGACTCTTGGGGAAAAGCTCACAAATAACGATGTCTGTGGGCAGGCTTTTAATTTTAGCAATGAAACACCACTCACAGTTCAGGAAATACTATCAATAATTCAGAAAGCAATGGGATGTGAAGATATTAAACTAGATATACGTAATGATTCAAAAGGAGAGATACATTCACAATATCTTTCCGCTAAAAAATCTAAAGATATTTTAAAATGGAAACCTACATATACGCTTGAATCAGGTTTAGCAGAAACCATTGAATGGTATAAGAATTTTCTTGAAGAGAGGGTGTGATGATTGAAGGAGTACTAGTTCATTCACTTAAGCAGTTTCCAGATGAACGTGGAAGTGTCATGCATATGCTTCGTTCGGACGCCCCTCATTTCCAAAAATTTGGAGAGATTTATTTTTCCGTTGTGTACCCTGGGGTAGTCAAGGGATGGCATCTTCACAAGGAAATGACACTAAATTATGCCGTTATTTCTGGAAAAATTAAATTGGTTCTTTACGATGACAGAGCTAACTCTTCCACTCACGGGGAGGTAAATGAGTTATTCATAGGGGATTCAAATTATGTTTTAGTACAAATTCCTTTTGGCATTTGGAATGGCTTTAAGGGGGTTGGAGTAACTCCGGGAATAGTCGCAAATTGTTCGACGATACCTTACCGGGAAGATGAAATTGTTCGCCGAGATCCCTTTGATCCTTCAATTCCATACACTTGGGATTTAAAACATCAATGAAAAAAAAAGTTCTTATTGTAGGTGGTAGGGGAATGTTAGCCTCAGACTTTGAAAAGACTGCTCTTGCACAGGGGCATGATGTTTTATCGCTTTCTCACCAAGATCTTGACATCACAAGCCCGCAGTCTGTGCAGAAAACTATACAAGACTTTACTCCTTGCTGTGTTCTTGATGCAGCTGGCGTAGATGTTGATACATGTGAAATTGACCCAAATCATGGCTATCGGACTCATACGTGGGGAGCAATGCTCCTTGCGCAGGCCTGTGAGCGCATTGGTGCCACATTTGTTTATGTCAGCTCATGTGGCTTATTTGGAGATGACCTAGTATTTCATTCTGAGTACGACTCAGTAGTCTTAAAAACAAAATACTCCAAATCAAAGTACTTTGGTGAGCTGGAGGCAAAAAACTGGTGTCGGCGAGTATTTATTATTAGGTGCGGATGGTTATTTGGAGGAACACCAGATCACCGAAGAAATTTTGTTGTACAGCGTATTAAAGAAGCACAAAGCAAAAATGTGATTAACAGCGCTGGAGATAAGTATGGTAGCCCTACACTAACGAGTGACTTGTCTGAAAAAATTCTCCAGCTTCTTGAAACTAATCTCTATGGAACTTACCACATTTCAAATGTAGGAGGTTGTTCGAGATATGAATATACATCCTTCATACTTCATACCTTTGGGCTGGGCACCCATGTTGACAAAGTTGACTCCTCTTCATTCCCTCGTCCTGCTTCAACGCCTAACTCCGAAATGCTTGAAAATGCAAATCTTCAATTTTCAAATATTGGTGTTTTAACGCCCTGGCAAGAGGCAATTGAGCGTTATATCAGAACATTGAAAGATAAAACGTTTGTATGATGCCAGCTATAAGCGTCCTCATGACTGTGTACAATGGGGAATCCTTTTTATCTGATGCAATAAAGAGCATCTTAAATCAAACGTTTAATGATTTTGAATTTATTATTGTTGACAATGCTAGTACTGATAGTTCTGTAAAAATTATAGAGTCATTTGTTGACTCTCGCATACGTCTTGTAAAAAATATTTCAAACCAAGGACAAACTAAGGCATTAAATATTGGATTGAGGGTAAGCCGTGGGCGGTATATCGCGAGAATTGATGCTGATGATGTGGCTCGAGCACATCGCTTAGAAACTCAATTTAATTTCCTTGAAAAGCAGACTAAATATTCTGTTGTTGGAAGCCATGTTTGTTTAATTGATTCTCGTGGAGCACAATGGCACACACTGTATTTTCCTGTGAACTATGAAGATATTACTTGGGTAGCCTTGCATGCAAGCCCCGTTGCACATTCAGCAGTTTTGATGAGAAGTTCAGTAATACTTGAACTTGGAGGCTATGATGAAAGTTTTGTTATAACCCAAGATTATGCTTTGTGGACTGCTTTGATAGGCAAGGGACACCACATTACAAATTTTGATAATGTTTTGACTTGTCTTAGGGTTCACCCTGGGCAGTTGTCTCGAGGGGATGCTCAGTCAAAATTAGTTAATGAGACAACACGTCTTATTAGGAAGAATGTCGCGAGTCAACTGAATATTTATGCTAGTGATGAAGAAACTAAAGGTTTGTTTTGCTTGTTACGACACTCTGCAAGTGTGTCCAGCTATCCCATTGAGACATCGCTCAAGTTGTTCTATAGAATTTCTTCGGTTTTCAAATATCGAGTGAATCAGAACTCTTTTTTTTATGTTAAGACTCTAGTTCGGCTGGCAATTCTTCGAAAAGAACTGCCATTTTTAGTCAGGGGAAAAATTCTTTTTAGAGCAGTGTTTTCACTTTTTTTTACTAAGAATGCATATAGTGCTGCCTTTTTTATTTGTAGGTGGATTTTTACAGGAAAATTTTTTGGTGCACTTCGAATGGAATTGTGGCGGAGAAGAAGGCAAGATTTAGGCAAGCATTTATCGGAATTACAATAGAAATATTTTGACATGGAAGAGTTAAAGTTATTTGGATAAAAACTTTATCAGGTAAAACTTGCAGGGATGAAAAGTTTATACTTAATTCATACAGGACGATCATATTTGCCTGAACTTGAAGCCTATAAGCGATTTTTTGGGCAGGCGTATACACTGAATGTTGTGGAAAAGGGGACTTTTCCTCCTGGGGACTATAAGTCATCTGTTTTATGGTTTTTCATGGGTTTGTATCCGAATAAGTATAGGGCTGATTTCATCATCCATGATTATAGATCTCTTTCAACTGGGTATTTCCCACGCATAAAGAATCAAATCAAAAAAACATTAAATCAGAGGCCAGATTTGAGGGTTTTCTTAAATGAGAGAGGGGCTCGAGAATATAATTTTAATGATAAGGTGCCTTTCGTATTTATTGACATGGGTATTCACGAACACCTACGTCCTCAAGTACAAGGTGCCAAAGATAAATTTTTATATGACTTTTGCTATGTTGGAGATGTTTTTTACAAGAGACAAATTGATAGGTTGTTAGAGAGTTTTTCAAAAACTTACAGTTACAGGACATTGGTGCTAGTGGGGCGTTATGACCCGAGTATTAAGGAAGCCTTTAAGGCTAATGAGAATATATTATTTCTTGGGAAACGTACTCTGAGGGATACATACAAAATTATATCTGACAGCGAATTTGCTTTATGTTATTTGCCAAATAAATACCCTTACTTCTTTCAAACGCCCACGAAATTATTGGAATATGCAGCATTAGGAAAAAAAATCATTGTGAATGATGTTGCTTCAAATATTTTGACCTGTACTAAATATAATATCAACGTAGAGGTTGTAAAAGGCCATGATATTCCTGATGGTAAATCGCTGAAAACTCTCAAGGATAATAGTTGCTTTGATTCATCGTGTATTGCTTGGGAAGGTATAATTAAAAGGAGTGGGGTGTTAGATTATTTAATGTGATAGCTTAGGGTTTTGTTGTGTTGCATGAGAGAAGAAAAGTAAATTTCAATGATGGGATTGGAAAGTTTAAGGTAGATTGTTGAGCATACTATGATTCATGGTTTTGCGTGGATTCTTCTCCTCTATAGTTTTCTCCCAATTATTTTGGGCATGAAGTTTGTGCGAGGAACGCGCATGAGTCTTGCCTTTATTGCAGTAATGGGTTTTCACCATGTTATTGCAGTATTAAATTCTTTTGTCTCCACGGTGAGAGGTGCTGGAAAAGATGGAGAGCGGTTTCATTACATAGCAGATGGGATAGCTCAAAATCAGGATTTTTATTTTTCTATTGGGCCTGATTTATATCACAACTTTCTTGCTATTTCTTATTTCGTTTTTGGGAGCTCTCGGTTTTTGGGCGCAGAGCTTTCAGTAATGGCATTTGGATTTTCGTTTCTATTGTTAGTAAAGCTTATGGATATATTGGAAATTAGTCGGTACCGTGTGAGTGTCTTGCTTTTATTTGGGCTACTTCCTACGGCCTTAATTCACACGTCAGTTACACTTAGAGAGTCGTGGGAAATTTTATTCTTCATGTCTACGGTTTATTTTGGGTTGCGTTACCAGTTTTATAGAAAGTGGAAATATATTTTTCTGGCAATAGCTGCTGTAGCTGCTTTTGGTAGCCTTCATCATGGGATGCTTGCTTTTTCTGTGTTTCTGCTTCCTTGTGTGCTTCTTTGGCCAATTGGGCATCGTAGTATGTCGAGAGCCTTTGTAACTCGGCCACGTGCTATTTTTGCGCTGTTAGGTTGTTTTGGAGCGCTTGCAGTAGCTCTCGCTCTAACTACCAAAAATTTTAATGTTGAGTTAGCATCAAGCCTAATGCAAGGGGAAGTCTTAGAATATTCATCAGGATTTAGAGAAGGCACTGCTACTAGTCGCGCAACATATGATGCACCTCTTGAGCTATCTTCAGTTTCTGGTTTTTTGCTTTCTTTTGCCATGATTATTCTCCATTATGTACTAGAGCCTTTTCCATGGAAGATTATGAATATAGTTGATTTATACGCATTTTTTGAGGTTTTACTTAGAGTGCTTCTTTTCATGTTTTCATGGTGGGCAATAACTCAAGAGCATGGTGCAAAGAAACAGGTTATGAAAATGTTGCTTGTTTTATATGTTGTACTTTCAATCATTTGGGCTCTTGGGACGACAAACTATGGTACTGCAATTAGGCATCATCTTGTAGGTTATTGGATCATTCTTCTTCTTGGAGCTCCACAAATGTTTCGTGCTATTAGTGCTTTACATCTTGTTGTGTTTCCACCTCTTGCTCGAGTTCAAAAGTGGTATCGGAACTCTCTTCCAAACCCCTAAAATGGTTTTTTCAAAGTAAGGGATAGATTGTCATGTGTGGGATTGTTGGGTTTTTTGATTTAGCCAAACGATATAGTGCCGATAGATCTTTGGAAATTATGAAGGTGATGTCAGAGAAACTTTTTAATCGTGGGCCTGATGATAGTGGTACTTGGATAGACAGTATGGATCACGTCACCTTAGGACATCGTCGACTCAGTGTTATTGACCTCTCTCCACAGGGTAGGCAGCCGATGCTTTCGTCTACTGGACGCTATGTAATTGTTTACAATGGAGAAATTTATAATTATCAGAAAATCCGTCTTGAGCAGGAAGCAAATGGCTACTCCTTTTCAGGTTCTTCAGATACAGACGTACTTCTAAATACAATAGAGCAGACCGGACTTTTCGAAACATTATCTCGCCTGGTTGGAATGTTTGCTTTTGGGTTGTGGGATCGTGAACAAAAGAAACTTCATCTGGTACGAGATCGCATTGGTATTAAGCCTCTGTATTATGGTTGGGCAGGGAAAAACTTTTTATTCGGGTCTTCATTGCAGGCTTTGAGGGCTCATCCACAGTTTGAGAAGAAAATTAATAATGAGGCAGTGGCTCTTATGTTGCGCTACGGGTCTGTTCCAGCTCCGTTATCTATTTATGAAAACATTTTTAAGTTATTGCCCGGTTCCGTATTAACTGTTAGCCATTTGGAACTAGAAAAGAAAGAATCCGGTGTTGTCGTGCCTTATTGGTCACCTGAAAGTATTGTAAGGCAAGGTATAGAGTCTCCATTTGAAGGTAATGATGAAGATGCTATTGATACTTTAGAGGACCTTCTCAAAGATGCTATAGCACAGAGAATGATTGCTGATGTTCCTCTAGGAGCATTTCTTTCTGGAGGTGTTGATTCTTCCACAGTTGTTGCACTTATGCAGGCACAGGCTACCAACCCTGTAAAGACGTTTACTATTGGTTTCCAAGAACAAGCATATAACGAGGCAAAATATGCTAAGGATGTGGCTCGACACTTGGGTACTGATCATCATGAGCTATATGTTACGCCGCAAGATACCCTCTCTGTTATCCCGAAGTTACCTTTATTATACGACGAACCATTTTCAGATTCATCTCAGATCCCTACTTACCTTGTATCAAAGTTAGCGAGAACAAAGGTTACAGTAGCACTATCTGGGGATGGAGGAGATGAATTGTTTGGTGGCTATAATCGTCATATCTGGGGGCCGCGTATCTGGAAGAGATTTGGGTCCGTTCCTTTTTCATTAAGAAAAGCAGGCTCTGCTGCAATTAATCTTATTTCACCTGTTACCTGGAATAAGATAGCTTATAGCGCACAATCATTGTTTCCTAATATTGATCTTCCGAGGGCACCTGGAGATAAATTGTACAAAATTGCAAGTGTTTTAGAGTCTCCAACGTCTCAGCAGGTCTATGAGCAACTAGTATCGCATTGGGGAAACTCTGAAGTATTAGCATTAAAGTCACTGGAGCAGCAGAAAAAAACTGTCGATCAAGGTTCAAGTTTTGAATTTAAAGATATGTCGGAGATGATGATGTATCGCGATTTGGTGTCTTACCTTCCAAACGATATTTTGACAAAGTTGGATAGGGCAAGTATGGGTGTTAGTTTAGAAGCGAGAGTGCCTATTCTTGACCATCGTGTGGTTGAATTTTCATGGAAGCTTTCAGGAAAATCTATGAGAATTAGAAATGGCACAGGGAAATGGTTGTTGAGGCAGGTTCTTCATAGATATGTGCCTATGTCACTGATTGAGAGGCCAAAAGTAGGTTTTGGTGTTCCACTTGATCATTGGTTGAGGGGCCCTCTTCGAGAGTGGGCGGAATCGCTTATTGAAGAATCTCGATTAGAGCGGGAAGGGTTTTTCGATCCCAAAATAGTTCGTGAAAAATGGAACTCACATCTATCAAAAAGTCAAAATTTGCAGCATCAGTTGTGGGATATTCTTATGTTTCAAGCGTGGTTGGAAGCGAACTGAGGCAATGAAAAAACCATGTGTTATTTTCGTAGCTAACCGTGGGTATGGTCTGTTTAGTTCTCGCTTGATTTTGATGAAATATTTTTTATCTCACGGTTGGACAGTGGTTGCTGCAGCAGCTCCGGATATATACTTAGAAAAATTGAACGATGTTGGTATTACTATTGAGCCTGTGCCGTTCTACCGAGGAGGACTCTCTTTGGAGAACGACTGGAAGGCTTTTGAAAAATTACTTCGCGTCTACAAGAAATTCTCTCCTCATTTGGTACATCATTTTCAGGCAAAGCCCATTATTATGGGAACTATAGCCGCAAAAAAAAATTGTAAAGCAAAGATTGTAAATACTGTGACAGGCTTGGGACATGCATTTATCCATGGAGGTATAGTCAAGTATCTTGCTTCATTGGGGTATAGGTTGTGTCTCAGTCGTAGTGATATGACTGTATTTCAGAACCACGATGATCTTAATTTTTCTCTTACAAAGAAGTGGGTTTCTATAGAAAAAACAAAATTGATAATAGGCTCTGGAGTTGATATTCAACGTTTTAAACCGACACAAATTTTTGATTATAAATCTACCCCTCGTATTCTTATGGTTGCTCGACTGTTGTGGCAAAAGGGAGTATTAGAGTTTGTAGAGTCCGCAAAACTACTTAAGAAAATCTTTCCAAATGTTTTATTTCAGTTAGTTGGTGAACGAGACCTTATTCACCCTGATGCCGTATCAGAAAAGTGGATTCAAGATGTTGTTGACCAGGAGATAATTCAATATCTAGGGTATATCACGGATATTTATTCAATCCTTTCTTCTTCCTATCTTGTCGTACTTCCTTCCTATCGTGAAGGTTTGCCTCGTATACTTCTAGAAGCGGCAGCATGTGGGGTTCCTGCAGTTACAACTAGTGCGCCGGGATGTAGGGAGGCAGTAGTTGATGGTGAAACGGGATGGTTAGTTCCTCCAAGAGATAGTGGGGCATTAGCCCAAGCAATTTCAAGAGTGATAGAGGATCCAGTGTTAAGGTCTAGGGCGGGAAGGTCTGCACGAAAAAGAATTGAAAAAATGTTTGACATTCAAATCATTGCAGAGCAACAGATTGCAGTTTACCGGGAGATTGGTATTCAGATTGATATGGCATTAGAGTGATGAACAGTCCACGCTACAGTAATTTATATCATCAGCCAGTTATTATCATCGGGGCAGGGCGGTCAGGTACAAATATGTTGAGAGATGTTTTAGTCCAACTGCCAGGGTTTGGAACTTGGCCGTGTGATGAAATCAATTATATTTGGAGGCATGGGAACGTACGCTATCCTTCTGATGAATTTCTTCCTGAGCAGGCATTATTTGAGGTGAAGAAATATATTCGAGAGTCATTTTCAAATTTGGCACGAAAGCATCGTTTAACATATGTGGTAGAAAAAACCTGTGCTAACTCTCTTCGTGTTGATTTTGTGAGACAAGTTTTTCCAAATGGTAAGTTTATTTTTATTGTTCGAGATGGGAGAGATGTTATTGCTTCAGCAATGAAGAGGTGGACTGCAAGTTTTGATCTTCCATATGTATTGAGAAAAGCCTGGTATGTTCCAATATCGGACCTTCCGTATTATGGGGTTAAATATTTTTTGAATCATCTTCATAGAGCATGGTCTCGTGATGGAAAGCTCGCCTATTGGGGCCCATGTTTTGAGGGGATGAAGGATATATTGCATTCTAAATCATTGTCAGAAATTTGTGCGATGCAATGGGTTCGTTGTGTTGAGAAAGCAGAGCAGGGTTTGTGTAAAGTTGACCCATCAAGTGTATATCAGTTGAGGTATGAAGATTTTGTCAAACAACCAAGCTTGGAAGTTGATCGCTTGGCGACGTTTTTAGGGATTGATGCTCCTTCAACAGAGTGGTTTCAGCAGTGCTTGATGGATGTTAAACCTCAGTATATTGGAAAGTGGAAAAGTGAACTTGATAATAGGGATTTATCTCGTGTGCAACCTCTCATTCAGAGCACATTGCAGCGGCATGGCTATGTATAGAAGAGTGTGCCATAGGCTGTTAGGGTAGGGTGGCTGTCTATGTATGATTGTCGTATTCAGTTCTGTTTTGTATGGTATAGGAGGTTTTTTTTCATTGAATACTAAATTCTTATTTTTTAAAGGACGGGTTGCGCTGTATGCAATTTTAAAATCTTTAAATATTGGGCCTGGTGACAAAGTCGTGCTTCCAGGTTTTACCTGCATTGTTGTGCCTAATGCGGTTCGGTATGTTGGTGCGACGCCCGTTTACGTTGATATCGACCCTAAAACATTTAATATTGATATATCAAAGATTGATCAAAAATCTCTTTCAGGAGCACGTGCAATTGTTGTTCAGCATACATTTGGTATTCCAGCTGATGTTGATAGTGTAAAGAATATAGCAAGTCCTTTGGGTTGCGTTACTATTGAAGATTCTTGTCAGGCATTGGGTTCGAAGTACAAAGGGAAGGAAGTTGGGGCTTCTGGGGATTTTTCATTTTTTTCTTCCCAATGGTCAAAACCCGTAACTACTGGATTGGGTGGTTGGGCAGTTGTAAATAACCCAGAGTTTATCGGTAATATGGAGAGAATCTACCCTGAGTTTGATTTTCCATCTTGGGCAGAGGTTTTTGAGCTACGTGTACAATATTTTATGCATTCCATACTTTTCAGGCCTGCTTTATTTTGGTTTTTACAGGAACTTTATAGAGCACTTTCACTGCGTGGGATAATTATTAGTTCGTCAAGTATTGATGAACTAGAAGGACACATGCCTTTGAAATATGCTAAGTCAATGTCTCGATGGCAAAAATCTATCCTTTTACGAAAGCTTCAAGATTTTGATCGACATATTGAGCATAGAAAATGGGTTGTTTCAATGTACGAAAAATATTTAGAAAATTTTGAAATAGATGTTGCAGTGCTTTCAAAATACCATGATCCTGTTTTTTTAAGGTATCCTGTAGTCTTAAAAAGACATGATAAGCAAGTAGTATTACAACATGCACGCAGAGCTGGAATTGAGTTGGGGGACTGGTTTCTTTCTCCAGTGCATCCAAACTGCAATACTTGGGGAAGTGTTGGTTATGAACGTGGAATGTGCCCTATAGCTGAGAGTGTTTGTGAAAGGATTGTCAATCTCCCATGTCATATTGGTGTGGGAGAAAAATATGTGAATCGTGTAGCAGACTTTCTTTCAGGCCAAGGGTTAAACTAACGAGTAATATTTAAAATGATGCCATATTGTAAAACATGGGCAGTGATCTTTCCGCTGAAAATTTGATGGTTTCACCAGACTCTCATTTAGAAAATATCTCTTCAAATATAGGCTCTCGAGATAAGTTTCTTCCGTTTCATATTCCTGATATTGGAGATGAAGAAATAAATGCAGTTATTGAAACATTAAAATCTGGTTGGTTAACTACTGGGCCAAAAGTACATCAGTTTGAGAAAGAATTTTCAGAATTCATTGGTGTACGCCATGCCATTGCCGTCAATTCCGGTACTGCAGCATTGCATTTGGCCTTAGCAGCGATTGGAGTTACTGAAGGTGACGAGATTATTGTGCCTACAATGACGTTCGGGGCTACCGCTGAGGTTGTATGTCACTTGAAGGCAAAACCAATATTTGTCGATTGTAACAAAAAGACTATGAATATTGATCTTGATGGGGTTCAAAAAGCCATTACTTCAAAAACAAAAGCTATCATTCCAGTTCATATGGGGGGGCATCCGTGTGAAATGGACAAACTCTCAGCAATAAGCAGCGCTGCTTCAATTAAGGTCATTGAGGATGCTGCGCACGCATTTCCAGCACGGCATATGGGTGTAATGATAGGGAATATTAGTGATATTTCTTGTTTTTCATTTTATGCTACGAAAACGTTGACCACTGGAGAGGGTGGAATGGTTACGACAAATGATGATAAATGGGCCAATCAAATTCTGGCTATGAGTCAACATGGAATCAATAAGGGTGCTTGGAATCGATATGCTTCTCAGGGCTCTTGGTACTATGAAATTGCCACTCTCGGCTATAAGTATAATCTGTCGGATATGGCCGCAGCTATTGGCATTCAGCAGTTGAAAAAAACATCCTTGTTTTTAAAGGTACGTGAGAGAATCGCAGGCTTGTATACTAGGAGTTTTTCTGATTTACCTGAAATTAAAACTCCAGTTTGTTCAAGTGATATCAATCATGCGTGGCACCTGTATGTTATTCAGCTAGAGCTTGAAAGGCTGACTATAACTAGAAACGAATTTATTGACTTATTGAAAGAAAAAAATATTGGAACATCTGTTCATTTCATTCCTCTACACTTACATCCTTTCTACCGAGACACCTTTGGGTATTCCTCAGAAAACTTCCCCAATGCCACAAGAACCTATGAGCGAATTATTTCATTGCCTATTTATTCTAAAATGAAAGATGATGATATTCATTATGTGATTGAGGTAGTGCGTAGTATTATTCAACGTTGTAAAAAATGATTAAGAGACTTTTTGATGTGAGCATGGCTTTGACTGGGCTTGCTTTGCTGTTTCCTCTTTTGATTGCCGTGGCATGCCTTATAAAAATAGATTCCCTCGGTCCAGTGATTTTTAGGCAAGAACGTATCGGTCAGCGTTTTCAGCCCTTCATTATATACAAGTTTCGTACAATGATTGCTGATACTTCGTCACAGGAAACTCAGGGATTGAGAAGTCAAAAACATCGAATCACTCATATTGGGAAATGGCTGCGTAAAACAAAAATTGATGAACTGCCTCAACTACTGAACGTGTTCAAGGGAGACATGAGTTTAGTCGGTCCTCGTCCTGAAATCAGATTATATGTTGAAAGGTTTCGCAGTGATTATGAAGAGGTCCTTACAGTACAGCCTGGGATGACCGATCTTGCATCACTCAAATATCGGGATGAGGAGCGTGTTCTTGAGCTTTCTGTAGATCCAGAAGAAGAATACATGCATAAGATTTTGCCAGAAAAAATTAGATTGGCTAAGGAATATATGAAACATTCGTCATTTCTTTTTGACTTAAGGCTAATATTTCGAACATTGTTATGTCTTAGATATTAAGTTTAGTAATATTTTTAGAAAATTCCCTGTATTCCCGATGGTTTTATTGACCGTCGGGATTTTTTTTGCTTTGAGTATAATCAGGTGTTTTAATATTTTTGTATCTATAGTAGTATTTTTTAGAAATAACTGTGTTATCTTAGATTCTGAACAATATAATACCTGTGGTATGTCTATGAGGGGGATTGTAAGACATTTGTCTCTATTCAGGTTGATGACTTGAATCATTTTTAGTTTTTTGATGCGATGCTCTGATTATTTTCATAACGCGAAGGGAGTAGCCTTAACTTAGGAATAGGTATGATGCAATTTCTTTTAGATTTTCGTCGGCCTATTATTGTGCTTTTGCATGTGGGCTTAATCGTTCTAGCCAACTTTATTGCATTTTGGTTGTTATATGGCCCGGTAGTTCCTCTCGCGTTACTAGGAAGCTATGTTGATTTATTACCATGGTTGGTAGTTATTCGTGGGCTTACTTTTATTCCTTTTAGGCTTTATGAAGGATTGTGGCGGTACGCTGGCATATATGATCTTCGAAATATTATTGGAGCAGTTTTTATTAGTACTTCAGTTTTTTATATGGTCGTTTACTGGGGTTTGAACGAGGATACATATCCAAAACCTGTTATCCTTATTGACGCACTTGTGCTGATCATCTTGCTCGGTGGAAGTAGAATGGCAAGACGTCTCTATCGTGATGCAGGAAGGGTAAAGCCTGGAAAACGTATATTAATATATGGTGCTGGTGGTGCTGGTGAACGAATTGTTAGGGACATGCAAAATAATCCATTTTATGAATTTGACCCTATTGGTTTCTTGGACGATGACCCATCAAAAGTTGGAGGTCATATTCATGGAGTCAAGGTATTAGGGACGCGTGGTGCGCTTGCTAAGGTGATAAGAAATACTGATCCTGATGCTATTCTAATTGCTATTCCTTCTGTGAAGCCAGTACCAATTCGGGAGATTCTTGAGGTTTTAGCGCCATTTAAAGTCCCAATTCAAACACTACCTAATGTTAGGGATATGCGTAAAGATGATGTCAATATGAGTCAAGTCAGGAGCCTTTCCATTAATGATTTGTTGGAACGTGCTCCGATAGGTCTTGATTCTAAACCTATTAAGGATCTTATACAGGGAAAGCGAATTTTAGTTACAGGTGCTGGTGGGTCTATCGGTGCTGAATTGTGCCGGCAGATTATTTCATTCCACCCATCTGCACTTGTTTTGTATGAAAGGTATGAATACGGCTTGTATACCGTTGCAAGCGAGTTAGCATCTGAAAATAAAGCTTGGCCCTTACATGCAGTTATAGGAGATGTTACGGATGCGCAGCGTATCCACGAGGTTTTTTTAGAGCATAGACCAGAAGTTATTTTTCATGCCGCTGCGCATAAGCATGTTCCACTTATGGAATTAAACCCTTGCGAAGCTGTAAAAAATAACATTAGTGGAACAAGAATGATGGCAGAGGCAGCGAAACGCCACCATGTGGAACGGTTCATTCTAATCTCAACAGATAAAGCTGTAAGTCCATCTAGTATAATGGGAGCTACAAAACGGGTTTCAGAGTTATTGATGCAAGGCATGCATCTAGAGAATGGCAATGCCTACAGTGGAGTACGGTTTGGAAATGTTCTTGGTAGTGCTGGAAGTGTGATCCCTAGGTTTTTGGAACAAATTAAGGCTGGTGGGCCAGTAACAGTTACCCATCCAGAGATGAGAAGGTATTTCATGTTGATTCCAGAGGCGGTACAGCTAGTCTTGTATGCGGCAGCTTTAGCAAAAGGGGGGGAACTTTTTGTCCTAGAAATGGGGGAGTCAATCAAAGTTGTCGATTTGGCACGTAATATGATCCGCTTATCTGGTTTCGTTCCTGAAGAGGAGATGGCAATAACTTTTGTCGGACGAAGGCCTGGTGAAAAACTACAGGAAGAACTAATTGATAGCAATGAGACCCTTGAGTCTTCTTCAGTTGAACGTGTTTTTAAAATTCGTTCCAGTTATGTCCCTGAACCTTCTTTTCTATCTAAGACTGTGGAAGAGCTGGAGAAGCGTGCTGCCAGTGGCGATACTCGTGGCGTAATTGATGGTCTCAAAAGGCTTGTTCCAACCTATAGGCCTGCTGAAACGTCAGTATCAAATACATTGGCTCTTGGAGAAAAATCTAGAGATGTATCAGAGAAGATTTAATTTTTTTGTAGTTTTTCCCTGGCTTCATTGTTAACAGTTTTCCATTAAAGCTTGGCCGGTATGTGAGTGCTTAGCTTTCATCATTTGCTGTGGATTTCCTGTAGCAATAATTTCCCCTCCCCGGTCTCCTCCTTCCGGTCCAAGGTCAATAATGTGGTCTGCATGTCTGATAATGTCGAGATTGTGTTCTATGACTATTACGCTGTTTCCCTCAGAAACAAGTCTGTCAAGAACATCAAGGAGCTTTTGAATGTCAACGAAGTGGAGTCCTGTTGTTGGTTCATCAAGAATATAAAGTGTTCGCCCTGTTGATCTTTTTGACAGTTCCCGTGCAAGTTTTACCCGTTGTGCTTCCCCTCCCGATAATGTGGTTGCTGGCTGACCTATACGCATATACCCTAACCCCACATCTCGAAGTGTCTCAAGTTTTTTTCTTATGAGAGGCAGTCTTTGAAAAGACTCAATGCCTTCTTCAACCGTCAAGTTTAATACTTCAGCTATATTCATTCCCTGGTGTCTCACGTCAAGCGTTTCACGGTTATAACGCGCGCCATCGCATATTTCACATTTTACAAAAATGTCAGGGAGAAAATGCATCTCGATTTTTATCATTCCATCACCATGGCAAGCCTCACAGCGACCCCCTTTAACGTTAAAGCTATATCGCCCTGGGCGGTAGCCGCGTATTCGAGAATCTGGGAGTTGAGCGAAAAAATCCCTGATGTATGTAAATAGACCTGTATATGTAGCAGGGTTTGAGCGTGGTGTTCTTCCAATTGGATCCTGTGTAATATTAATGACTTTATCAATATACTCTATACCGGCAATAGTATGACAACCGGTAAGGCGATCAGCTTTGTTTGCTGATTTTCTAATTCTTCTCTTTCCATCTTTCTTGTATAAAGTTTTAACAAGAGATTTGTACAGGACATCAAAGATTAGAGAGCTTTTTCCCGACCCGGAGACTCCTGTTACACAGGTCAGTGTCCCAAGAGGTATGGAGGCTGTAACGCTTTTAAGGTTATGGGTGTGGGCGCCTTCTACCTTTAGAAATCTTTTTGAACCTCGCTGACGGGAGGGGAGAGTGACGGTAGATTTTCCTGAGAGATATCTCCCTGTAATTGACGATGAGGTTTCCATAATTTCTGAGGGTGAGCCGCTAGCGACAATTTTCCCTCCGTGGATTCCAGCACCTGGGCCCATATCAAGTATATAGTCCGCACTGCGAATTGTATCGGTGTCATGTTCAACGACTACAACGGTGTTCCCAAGCTCTTGTAGTTCTTTGAGCGTAGTTAGGAGGCGTTTATTATCTCTCGGATGTAACCCAATGCTTGGTTCATCAAGAATATAGAGTACACCAACTAACCTGGATCCTATTTGTGTTGCAAGCCTAATTCTTTGACTTTCTCCGCCGGAAAGAGTGGCCGCTGTTCGATCAAGAGTGAGGTAATCAAGTCCCACATTTACAAGAAAACCAAGGCGTTCAAGAATTTCTTTGAATATGCTTTTGGCGATGACGGTTTCACGGTCATTGAGAGCGAGATTTGTAAGATTTTTTTTTGCATCTCTGACTGAAAGTCTACAGACATCAGCAATATTAAGACCTCCGATGCGTACTGAAAGACTTTCGGGTTTCAATCGTTTTCCATCACAGGTCTGGCACTGAAGAAACTCATCGTAACGGCGACCTGCTGATGTGCCTAGATCATCAGGTAACTCTGCGCGTAGTGTTCCAGAAGGTCTTAGTCCAAGCCCATCGCACGATGGACACGCTCCATATGGGCTATTAAATGAAAAGAAACGAGGGCTTATTTCTGGGTAACTCACCTTGCATGTGATGCATGCGAGTGTCTCACTAAATAGTAAATTATTTTTTTCATCGATGTAAATCCCTACAAGCCCTTTTGTTAGGTTTTTTGCAATTTCCATAGAATCTGCTAGGCGATGACGCAAACTGTCGTTTCTTTCAGATGGAAGAAGTAGCCTATCAACGACAATTTCAATGGTGTGCATGCGTTTTTTATCAAGTTCAATATTGTTGCTAAGGTCATGCAATTTTCCATCAATTCTCGCACGTACAAATCCTTGCCGACGCATTTCAAGTAATTCTTTTCTGTATTCACCTTTTCGTTGTCTAACAATAGGGGCAAGGACCATGCATTTTTTTTCTCCAGGGGTGGCAAGTACTGTGTCTACCATTTGTTGTACTGTTTGTGCAGTGATTTCGTTGCCACATTGGAAACAAAATGGATGTCCTATACGAGCGAAGAGTAGGCGAAGGTAGTCATAAATTTCCGTTACTGTTCCAACGGTTGATCGAGGGTTACGAGATGCTGCCTTCTGTTCTATTGAAATTGCTGGAGACAGTCCTTCAATACCGTCAACATCTGGTTTGTCCATCTGTTGTAAAAATTGCCTCGCATAGGCGGAGAGTGACTCGACGTATCGACGCTGGCCTTCAGCATAGATTGTGTCAAATGCAAGCGAGGACTTTCCAGATCCACTTGGGCCTGTGATTACAACAAGGCGATTACGAGGGATCTCCACATCAATATTGCGAAGATTGTGCTCCCTGGCGCCACGGATGGTTAGAAAAGATTGTCCAGACATAACCATCCGGATGGTGGAGGATAGTTGAACAGCTCCAGGGTAACTTAGGAGCCTCAATAACTATTTTTTAATACCGTGAAAAAGTTATTTCTTTTTAGAGCCGACGACTTTATCTTTACACGCTTTCGCGACTCTAAATTTGACCACCTTTTTGGCAGGTATTTTTATTGTTTCTCCCGTTTGAGGGTTGCGGCCTTTTCGTGCCTTGCGTTGTACGAGAACGAGCTTTCCAATGCCTGGAAGAGTAAATGCATTCTTGGCCTCTTTATAAGCAAGCGCGGCAATCTCATCTAGCAATTCAGTTGTTGCTTTTTTCGTCATACCGGATTTGGTGGCTAGATGTTCAACAATTGCAGATTTTGTCATCGGTTTTGACGTAGTTGCCATTGTATTACTCCCCCTTCGCCCGTATTACGTTAATGACTTTGTTAGCACTTTCGCGAAGAATAGCCGTCTATAGAAAAGTTGTCAATAGAAAATACGCCCGCTTAATTGACTGCAGATTCTCAAGTAGGTGAGGTATTTTTGACGCGTGTCTAAATAGCCCTTTGCAAAGATTTTTTGGAAAGAGGCCCAAGGACTGTAAGGGTTTGAGAGTCAGTATCAGAAATTTCATTTATCACACGCTCGATATCATGGTTTTTAACGTGGTCAATGGAAGACATAATGGCTGCTAATGGAACGTGATTTCCAACATACATTTCATCTCGTGCTAATTTTGTCATTCGGCTACTTGTGCTTTCAAGGTTTAGCGCAATACTACCCTTCAGTTGAGACTTTGCACGCTTTAGTTCTTCAGTATTAGGAGGACGTGTTTGCATTTTTTTAAGTTCTTTGCCTATTAAACTTATAACGCGAGGAGCTTCATCGGCTTGCGTTGCAGCGTAGATTGTAAAGAGTCCAATATCTTCAAAGTGAGAAAGACTAGAGTAAATTGAGTAAACAAGGCCTCTTTTTTCCCTAATTTCTAAAAATAGCCTAGAGCTTACACTTCCACCTAACATCGTGTTTACAAGACTTAGTGCATATCGGTCCTTATGCCCTCTTGGAAGGCCTTTCATACCAAGGCAGATGTGTGCCTGTGTGAGGTTTTTTTTCCGAACAAGCACTCCAGGTGTAATAGTAGGGTGATATCTACTTTTTGGAGAAGAGTCGTTTTTTTGAAGTCGACCAAACGTTCTAGAAAGCGTTTTAATAAGCTTTGCATGATTAAACTGCCCAGCAACAGCGATGACAATTTTTCCTGGGTGATAATGGCGTATCCGGTAATTCAGTAAATCAGATCGACGAAATTTTTCGATTGTGTTTTTAGTTCCAATGATAGGGCGCCCAAGTGGATGGTTTCTAAGTACATTTGCCGTGTGTATATCATGAATATAGTCCTCTGCATCATCCTCCACCATGCGTAATTCTTCGAGAATAACCTGTTTTTCTTTTTTCAATTCGTGGGGAGAAAACTTGGAATTCTGAAAAACGTCGGTAAGTATTGAGAGCGCTTTTGTTAAGTCGTCATCGAGTACGTGGAGGTAAAATGTAGTTGTTTCTCGAGAGGTAAAGGCATTTAGCTCTCCCCCCATTTGGTCAATCTCGCGTGATATTGTATCTGCCGATCTTCGTGATGTGCCTTTGAAAAACATGTGCTCAAGGACATGTGAAACTCCCGCTTCATTCGGTAATTCATCTCTGGAGCCCGTATTAACCCATATTCCCAGCGATACTGATTGCAAAAAAGGAATGTGTTCCGTGACAACACGGATCCCATTGTCTAGGGTTACAGAGCAATATTTGGATTTTTTTTGTAGGCCAGCGTTGTGCGTCATGATGAGACTGCATCGACAACTTATTCCTCGACTGTTTCTGGGTCCATTGCTTCTTTTCGGCTAAGCCGTATTTTCCCTTGTTTGTCAATATCTAAAACTTTCACCATGAACTGATCACCTTCGGCAACTTCATCTGTAACCGTTTGGACACGGTGAGGTGCTAGTTGTGAAATGTGAACGAGACCATCTATGTTAGGGAGGATCTCAACAAATGCACCAAATTCCATAATTTTTTTAACCTTGCCTAGGTATAATTTTCCAATTTCAACCTCTTCGGTGAGTGCGTTAACCATCGCAAGAGCTTTTTCAGCTGATGCTTCGTCAACTGAGGCAATAGTAATTAGTCCAGAGTTGTCCACATCAATTTTGACGTTTGTTTCCGCCACTATGTTGCGAATAACTTTTCCCCCGGGTCCAATGACGCTACTGATTTTTTCTGGTTTTATTGTGAGAGTATATATCCGAGGTGCATATGAAGAGAGGTTTTCGTTGGGCTGGCTGATTCTTTCTTTCATCTTTTCAAGTATACTAAGGCGGCCTTGTTTTGCCTGTTCTAGGGCTTGTTTCATTTCTTCAGTCGAGACACCTCCAACCTTAATATCCATTTGGAGTGCCGTGATTGCAGTGGCGGTTCCACATACCTTGAAGTCCATGTCTCCAAGATGATCTTCTGCGCCAACAATATCTGACAGAATAGCTACCCGACGATCCTCCTTGATAAGGCCCATTGCAATTCCTGCGACATGATTTTTCAGCGGAACACCTGCATTCATTAGGGCCATTGACCCGCCACAGACCGTGGCCATAGACGATGAGCCATTTGATTCTAAAATTTCAGAGACAAGACGAATTGTATATGGAAACTCTTCTTGTGATGGGAGCACGGGAATGATTGCTCTTTCTGCTAATGCACCATGGCCTATTTCTCGTCGTCCTGGTGAACGGAGTGGTTTAACCTCTCCTACGCTATACGGTGGAAAATTGTAGTGCAAGAGGAATGTTCTATACGTTTCTCCCTCCAAAGAGTCTATCTTTTGTTGATCCAGCTTTGTTCCTAGGGTGATGGTTGCGAGGGCTTGGGTTTCGCCTCGCGTAAAAATTGCTGAACCATGTGTTCGAGGAAGAACGCCTGTTTCACAGGTAATGGGGCGAATATCACTTAAACCTCTTCCGTCAATGCGTATGCCTTGATCAAGTACCTTAAGCCTGACCTCTTTGGACTCCATGTCGTGCAGGATGCTTTTAATTTGTCCCCCACGTTCTGAGTCTTCGTCGCCAAGTTTTTCAATGGTTTCTTGAGTGAGGGTGTCCAATGCTGCCTCTCTCTCAGCTTTATTAGAGATTGTAAGAGCTTTACGCATTGAAGCTAGTGAGGTCTGTTCAACACTTTGCTCAAGGGCAGAGTCAACTGTCGTTTCAGGAACAGATCGTTTTGGGAGCCCGACTAACTTTTGAAGTTCAAGAATTGCTTGGACTATCTTTTTAATTTCTTCGTGTGCGAGTGCGATCGCGTCTATCATTATTTCTTCTGGCAAGCCATTGCTTCCTGCCTCGACCATCATTACTGCATCCTCGGTTCCTGCAACAATCAGATTCAGCGTGCTTTCCTCAAGCGTTTCAATATCTGGGTTGATGACGAAGGAATCATTTACTCGCCCAATTCTTATTCCAGCGATTGGGCCATCGCTTGGGATATCAGATATTGCGACCGCAGCTGATGCAGCAGTCATTGCAATCACATCTGAAGTTCCGCTTTCATCAACGGAGAGTACTGTAGCCACAATTTGGGTTTCGCATTTGAATGCTTTTGGAAATAAAGGCCTCAGCGGACGGTCAATCAGTCTACTGGTTAATGTTGCTTTTTCGGATGGCCTCCCCTCACGCTTAAAAAAACCACCTGGAAATTTTCCAGATGCATATGACTTTTCCTGGTACTCAACTGTCAAAGGAAAAAAATCAAGCCCTGGTTTTTGAGACTTTGCAGCTGTCGCAACGGCCAATACTACTGTGTCCCCATATTGAGCCCACACAGACCCATGTGCTTGTTTTGCAATCCAACCTGACTCAAGTATTAGTGGACGTCCAGCTACTTCTAGTTCAACCCTTTGGCGTTTACTCATGTGATTTTTCCCCTTTCCCCTGCCGCGTTTTTCCTTATGCTACTTTCTAATGCCTAGTTTTTGAATTAGATTTCTATATTTGTCTTCTTTTCCTCGTCGAAGGTAATCTAATAATTTTCTCCGCCTGCTAACCATAAATAGAAGACCACGGCGTGAATGATGGTCTTTTGGGTGTCGACGAAAATGTTCAGTCAAGTACTGAATTTTATTCGTCAAAATTGCAATTTGAACCTCTGAGGATCCAGTATCAGTGGCGTGATGGCGATAGTCCTGGATAATCTGCTTTTTTTCCAAATTATTAACCGACATAATCCCTCCACGGGTGCTATTAATTGAGTTGAAAAGTAATCAATCTCAATGATTCATAATGTAACTTAGATAAGTACTTTCTCTATTGAGACAGCCATTCGAGTATCCCCAGGCTGTCCAAGTTCTCCAATGGGATACGATAGGCGACCCAGAGCCAGCAGCCCTCTACGGAGTTCACGGACTCTGACGAGCATTCCAGAATTTCCTGAACCACGTACTGCTGTGACTTCTTCTGCTCTAATTCCGGCTCCGTGCCTTACGCGTGTAACTGTTGGTTCAACCACATCTATGGCAGGAAAATCATGAAGAGCGTCATCAGTACGATGTAGTGCGGCTTCTAGCTTGCGTTCATGGTGAAGTTGTTCAACATCTTCTATGCTGAGGCTGTTATTGAGCAGAAACTGACCTACTCGTTGACGCGTTAGTGTTAGCATGTGGCCTCCACACCCGAGCATGTCACCGATATCATTACAGAGAGTACGAATATAGGTTCCTTTAGAGCATGTTATGTCTAGCAGCACATCAGTGCCACAGATTTTCTTAATGCCAATATGGTCAACGTGAACTGAGCGTGCAGGACGGGGTATTGTGTGCCCATTTCTTGCGAGTTTATGCAATGCAGTGCCGTTAATTTTTACAGCCGAATACATCGGGGGTATTTGCGCTATATCTCCAGTAAATTTTTTTATTGTTGCCTTAAGTTCTAAGTCTGTAAAGTTCTGCACTGAAGACTGAGCTAGAATTTTTCCAGTTGCATCTTGGGTATCTGTGGTTATTCCAAGACGAAGTGTTGTCTGGTAATGCTTGTCGCGTGCAACCAGGTACTCAGCAACACGTGTAGCTTTTCCTATGCAAACTAATAGGACCCCTGTAGCCTCTGGATCGAGTGTTCCAGTATGCCCTATGCGCTTGATTTTGAGCAGTCCTCGAAGTTTGGCAACAACATCATGGGACGTCCAAGCACGAGGTTTGTTAATGTTTAGAATCCCATTCATTTTTCAATTACCATTGACGGGTATAAGTTTTACTCTTTTTGATACGGGGGCATTCTCACTGTTCCCATCAGTGGACATGGACGGTGAAGGCGTAGGGTTTTGAGGCGAGCTTAAAGTGTCAAGAATGTTGAGTACCTGCTGAGTTTTCGATGTATGGTCGTCGCATTGGAAGGTAATATCTGGTATTCGACGCAACCGTAGTCGACGACCAAGCTCAGAACGGATAAACCCAGACGCTTTTCCAAGTCCTTTCAGGGTTTCTTTTGTTGTTGCTTGGTCTTCAAGGATGGTCACATAAACCCAGGCATGCCTAAAATCTGGCGTGACCGTAACCTCGGTTATTGTTGCAAAACCTATGCGTGGGTCTTTGACCTTTTTGCTTAGGATATCAGCAATCTCTGTCTTCATCGTCTCGTTTATCCGAGATATACGCTGAGAAGTTGATATAGGTTTCATTGAGTTTTTGTGTAAGCTAGTGCCTTGAGTAGTTTGCACGTTGATAGATCAGAGAAACTCCTTCTGACACTCAATAACCTCAATATGAGGCATTTCGTAGATGAGGTTCATGGCGTTGTCTAATGCTTGATTGACAATTTGTTGCTCGTTGGCAAGACTTGCAATCCCTAATGTTGCTTTATTCCAAAGTTCGTGGTGCTCCAGCTCAGCAAAAGCCACGTTGAATTTTTTAGTTATTTTATCTCGTAACTGCATGATAGCTCTTCGCTTATCTTTGAGAGATTGGCTCTCAGGAATAATGAGCCTAATCATGTAAACTGCAATGACCATGGAATTTATAATCACACGATGTGGTGCTATGGGGTGTTTTTAGGATAGTTTAGCCGCTTCCTCCTCAACCTGAAATGCTTCAAGGACGTCACCTATCTTTAGGTCATTAAAATTTTGTACTCCAATGCCACACTCATATCCCACTGTTGCCTCACGCACGTCATCTTTAAACCGTCTTAGCGACCCAATAGTACCCTGATAAACAATAACACTGTCTCGTATGACGCGGATGCCTGCTGAGGTACGAGAAATAAGTCCCTCAGTAACATATGACCCTGCTATTGTTCCAGCTTTAGGTACGGTGAAGACTTTTCTGACTTCTGCACGGCCCATTACATTTTCTTTTAATACGGGTGAGAGCAAGCCTTGCATGGCGGACTTCACATCATTGATTGCATCATAAATGATGCTATATCCTCTAATATCAACATTTTCACGTTCTGCAACTTTTATGGCTTTTGGTTCCGGGCGTATGTTGAAGCCGATGATGATTGCATTTGATGCTGATGCTAGGAGTACATCAGTTTCGGTGATCCCACCAATACCGCTGTGGATGATATTGGGGCGTACAGCTGATGTGTCAATTTTTTCCAATGCCTCTGCTAGAGCCTCAGTAGTTCCCTGTGCGTCGGCTTTGATTACAAGGTTTAGTTCCTTTACGGCGCCATCTTGTATCTTTGTGTAAAGGTCGTCTAGGGTGAGCCGTTGTGACCTATTTAATTCCTTTGTTCGTATTTTGTCTTGTCGGGTTTTTGCTATTTCTCGTGCGACACGTTCGTCTTTCACTGCCATGAAAACGTCGCCAGATTGAGGTACTGCAGGAATGCCTACAACTTCGGCTGGCATCGATGGTGTTACCTCGTCTATTTTTCGGCTGTCTTCGTTAAGCAGTGCGCGCACACGACCACTATGGGCGCCAACCAGAAATGCATCACCAATTCTCAATGTCCCTGTTTGGACCAGCACCGTTGCAATGGGGCCTCGTCCCCGGTCAAGTCGTGATTCGATTACCACTCCTTTTGCTAAGCGCTTAGGGTTTGCCCTCAACTCTAAAATTTCAGCTTGCAAGAGAATAAGCTCTAGAAGACTCTCAATTCCAGTTCCATCCTTGGCGGATATTTCTGCGTATATTGTTTGTCCTCCCCAGTCTTCAGGAATAAGTTCTTGTTCTGCTAGGACGGTTTTGATTCGTTCTGGGTTGGCATCAGGCTGATCAATCTTATTGATGACTACAATAATTGGAATCTCTGCGGCTTTTGCATGATTAATGGCCTCAAGTGTTTGGGACATTACTCCGTCGTCAGCAGCAACTATAAGTAGAACGAGATCTGCAACTTTGCTTCCACGAGCACGTATTGCTGTAAATGCCTCGTGCCCTGGAGTATCTAGGAAACAGAGTGACTTATTCCCAAGTTTTGTTGTATACGCCCCTATATGCTGAGTGATTCCTCCAGCTTCGCCATCGATCACCTTGGTTTTTCTTATCGCATCGAGTAACGAGGTTTTGCCATGGTCTACGTGTCCCATAATTGTGATCACAGGTGGACGCGGGAGAAGGCTTTCTGGGGAATCATCTGGGTCTTGTAGGAGCTCCTCCCTCGGCTGTTCTGTCGTGACTTCGACCTTCAATCCAAAGAGATCTGCAATAAGAATTGCTGCATCAGGGTCGATAGGTTGATTCAGCGTTAGCATTACGCCTGATTCCATGAGTTTGCGAATCACATCAGTCGGTTTTTGGCCTATGGCTTCAGCATAGCTTTTTACACTGAGTCCATCAGGGAGCTTGATCGTTTTTTTTCGGGGTCGCGTAACGTCAGTTGAATGGGTGGGAGATGAGGGGCGAGTTCGTTCTTCACGGCGCAGTGACGGAAGTGCTCGAAGGTCTTTCCAACGTGTAGCGTCTTCGCGTGTATCAGGTTTTTTAATCTTTTCTGATGGTATGGGGGGAGGAGTGAGTTTTTTCTCACGACTCTTAGCTGGTGGTGAAATAGGGGTTGCTACTTTTGTATCGTCTTGGCCTGGGATCTTTTCCTCTGGAGGTGTAGCTGTTAATGGTGGAGTGGAAGAGGTAAGAGAAGGCTGCTCAAGATCGGCTGAGAAAGAGTCTTCTAGTGGTGTGTCCTCAACTGGCGGTGTTTCAATGGTTTGCTTCGTTCCTGGTGGGGAAGAAAAAGCTTTCTCCTCCTCCACGAGATGGGGTTGAGTTTGTGGTGGGTGGGAGACTATAGCCTTAGGTAGTGGATTGGAGGTTTGCTCTTGCTGTGTGTCTGGTTGTGAGGGCGATGGAGTATCATGTTTTCGCCGTTTCACAAGTATTCGTTTTTTTTCTTCAGTTTTTTGAGTTTGAATCACAGGTTTCAATTTTGGTTGTCGCGATGATTTCTTTATGGGAGTGGGGTTTGTGGGAGCCTGTTTGAGGAGAAGTTGCTCAGTAGCTTCATCCACAGAGCTCATGTGGGTAAGCCCGGTTTTACCAAGCTTGTTCAATTTTAGGATTAGCTCTTTGCTCGTTATGCTAAGGTTTTTTGCAAGTTCAAATACACGCATTGGGTGATTCCAGGTCAGTTATGCTTATGCCAAAATTTCATCTTGCTTCTTGACCGCTTCCTTCAACGTCGATGTCCTGTGGCTGATCGTGTTTTGTTGTTGTCATGGTTTCTGTGGCACCATCGATATTGGTAGAGGAGGCTTGTTCCTCATCTGACACTATTGGGGAGTCTGTCTCTTCAGTTGGATCGGTGCTGGAGGTGGTAGCTCCCAAAAGGTTTCCTCCTCCCGGTACTTGTTCCCTCTCAATCTTTTCTTTTTCGTATTCACTTAACCCGATAATATCGATTTTCCATCCTGTGAGCTTAGCTGCTAAGCGGACATTTTGGCCATTTTTCCCAATTGCAAGGGATAATTGTTGATCAGAAACGACAACCAGTGCAGATTTTTTCTCTTCATCTATCCCGACTTTTTCTATTGCCGTTGGATTGAGAGCTTCAGCAATAAATATTCTGGGATCTGAAGTCCAAGTGATGATGTCAATCTTTTCGCCGCGGAGTTCTCTGACTATAGCTTGAACGCGGGACCCTTTAACCCCAACGCATGCGCCGACGGGGTCAACAGCTCGATCATGTGATATCACGGCGATTTTTGTTCTATCGCCAGGTTCTCGTACTAAACCCTTGATTTCAACAATCTTCTCTGAAACTTCTGGGACCTCAAGTTCAAACAGTTTAGCCACGAAGTTAGTGTGGGCTCTAGATAGGATAACTTGAACATCTTTCGGGGTTCGTTTGACTTGGTAGAGATAGGCCTTAATGCGGTCTCCTCTCCTGTATGTTTCCCTAGGTATTTGTTCAGAGAGAGGTAGTATGGCCTCGGTTTTTCCCAAGTCAATCACGTAATTTCTTCGGTCCTGCCCAAGGATGATTCCATTGACAAGGCCTCCCTGGCGAGCTGAGTAATCACGCTGGATTACCTCCCATTCCGCTTCACGAACTTTCTGAAAGATAATCTGTTTTGCTGTTTGTGCGGCGATGCGCCCAAAATCTTCAACCTCAATTAAGGATCCTATCTCATCTCCCATTTCAGCTTCACTATCAACTTTCTGTGCTTCTTCAAGGAGAATTTCTGATCTTGGGTTGACCACTCTGTCCACAATTGTCTTCAGGGAAATTACTTCAATTGCTCCGGTCGTAGGGTCAATGGTGACTTGGATGTTTTCCGCCAAACCATATCGTTTTTTTGCGGCACTTACTAGTGCAGATTCGACGGCAGATATGATTTGCCCGCTATTAATCCCTTTTTCTCTACCTATTTGTTCTATGACTGTGATGAGTTCTCGGCTCACGATGCGTCCTATAGCTGGTAAATCACATTTAATATTAACGTCTTATGATAAAAAGACGCCGCTTTAGGGAGGTACACTGACGGGCCCACCCTCCCCCCTCAAACGCTTTGAGGGGACCCGTATTGCTACAAAAAAAAAGGGCATGTGCCCTTTTACGCCCTTGAGTTTACGATATTCATGGGCAGAAAACAAGTCTTGGGGGCCCTTATATGTTTGATAGGGCGTCCCAAATAACCTGCATCCATAGGCATTGGAACCATTGACAGATGGGCTTCCCGGTTCATATAGTGCTGGCAGTCCTGCGCTTGGAGTTTTCATGCGTGTTTTTTGCATTTTGTCACGCATGGCTGGTGGGACCAAAAGGCCCTGTTCTACTTGAAATTTTGTGTGGGTCTTTTTCTTTGTTGCGATTATCAAGATGAGGGAGGTACACTTCAAAGTATGAACCGGTTTGACCGCGGACGGTATCGAGTTTTACCTGGTCCAGAGGAATTTCTCCCACCTTCTGCCGCTTCTATGGGGATTAGGCTTCCTGATCCTGGAGAAGGGCATATCGAGGGTAGGATTGTTCCGGAGGAGGAGGCGATGGAACGTGCTGCAGAGGTTTTTCTTTCTGCCAAAGTCCCTACGATTTTCCCTGGCCCTCTAGTCCTATGGAAATGGAACGAAAAAGCCGCAAAAAAAGCTACAGCTATTCAGCATCTCTATGACACCATTCGCAGCTCTGTTTCGAATGGGGCGCAGCCGATGATTATCCCAATGGCCGATTATCGTCCCAAATATCCTAAGATTAACCCGGAGGTTGAAATTAACCCGAATCATCCAAACCTCACCATCTGGCATAATAAGATAGACGCATGCATGTTTGTTGGGGTGCATTGTCACCAGGCTAATTTGTCGCTGAAGATTATCCGTGGAGGAACGGACTGTTTTACGGTTGCAATGTGCGCGCAAGCTGGACATGAGGATGCTAACCTGTCATTTAGGGACGCGTCACCTGAGAAGATAATGAACTTTGCTAGCTGGATAGAAAAACTAAAAGGGAAAGTGAAAGTGAAGTAGCTCAGTAGGGGCTACTGATCACACGTGAAGGAGGAGGATATGGCGAGCGAACCTCTTATTGGGACCAAGAATAAAAAAGGGCAGGTAATTACAGATACCAATCATCTGTTCTTTGAGGCTCCGCGTACCTCTCACTTCTTGACTGGAAGTGAGATTATTAAAGAGGCTATTAAACGTTCGAGCTGTGATATGTCAGTTGCTTATCCTATTACGCCTCAGAGTGAAGCGGCAGCATTGATTGGAGAACTATTTGCTGAGGGGTATGTGGACATTTATTCGCGTGGAGCTAGTGAGTTTGATGTTATGTCGATATGCGCTGGTGGCTCCTTTGGGGGTTCTCGTTGTTTTACCACCACCGCTGGTCCAGGCACGCTTCGTGCGATGGAAAACTTTCCGATGTGGGCAGGGTCTCGTTTGCCCATTCAGGTCTGTATTACATGCCGTGGAGTGAACTCCCCATTAAGCATCCAGCCGGATACGCTTGAATTGTATTATATGCTTGAGACTGGCTGTTTGCTTTGGCACGCAGAGACCGCTCAAGATCTTTTCGATTTTATCATGAAAGGGTTTATCGTGGCCGAGCAGCCTGATGTGCATTTGCCTATTGCAGTTGCGTGTGATGGCTTTTTTGTTACCCATACCAAGGATGTTGTTTTAATGACTCCAGATGATATGTGTCTTCCACGCTATGACCCATATCGGTCACCAGTGCCGTGTATGGACATGGAGTGCCCTCCTGTTCGGATGATGAGGGACCCATTTGTGATGAAGAGTAATTACATTAGTTACGCGACTCATGCTTCATGGCAGCAAGAGGTGCGAGCGGCCATTGAACGATCACGGAAACATAGTGAGGCACTTCTCGGTGGATTAGTGGATGTTGAGAATGGTGATGCTGAGATTTTGCTTGTCTCTTCGGGGACTGCAGTTTCGCAAAGCAGAGAAGCTATTACGCTTATGAAGGAAGAGGGTTTTGATGTCGGATTGGTGAAGATTAAAACCTTAAGGCCGTTTCCGGCAGAAGAGATTAAAGTAGCGACCCGTAATGCCAAGAGAATTTTTGTTCCAGAGTTTAATGTTGCTGGATGGATGGCGAGAGAGATTAAGGCTGTTGTTGAGGACAATCATCGTGTTGTTGCTGGCCCTCATGTGGGCGGAGGAATGACTATGCCTCCAGAAATTATTATGGAACGTATTCTGAGGACGCTTAAGGCTGACAAGGAGGAATTTGCTCATGTCTAGAGAACGAATCCAGATATCTCCAGAGTTTAGAGATATTATGCCCCCTGAGTATCGTGATCTTGTTGATGATGCAACCTGGGGAAAAGAAGGTCGAGGCTGGAAGGATGTGGGCGTTAACAAGGAGTTGATTGAGGAACACTCATTGTGTGCTGGATGTCCAGAGTCTATGGCTTTTCGCTATATTTTAGCCGCATTGCCCAACCCGGAAGATACGGTGATGGTGGGCTCAACGGGTTGTACAAGTTTGGTATTTCCTCATGTTGCCGTTCATAATATCCATTCTTTGTTTGGAAATCAGAATGCAATCGCAAGCGGACTTAAAAGGTCTCTCGCATCTCGTTTTCCTGATCAGGTGAAGGATGTGGTCGTTTTAGCGGGCGATGGTGCGACGGTTGATATTGGTTTAGATTACACCCTTCAGTCGTGGTTTAGGCAGGAGAAGTTTACAACCATTTGTTTTGACAACGAACTTTATGCCAACACTGGAGGACAGGAAAGTGGCTTGATGCAAAAAGGTTTTGTGGCCAAAATGGCTCCAATTGGTAAGCAATTTGAAAAGGTTCGTTTGCCTGAGATTGCTCAAGAGTCTGGATGTCACTATGTAGTCAATTGTACGGTGAGTAAGCCAAATCTTGTCGAGCGTGTTGTCAGAAATGCCGTACACGTAGCTAGGGAAATAGGACCTACTTATCTGCAGATGTATACGCCATGTATTCTTGAGATTGGCAAGCAGAGTATGGAGGGGTTGCAGGAGATGCGCGACTCTGAAAAGCCTGGTCTTCGGTTTGCCTATAAAGAGTATATGTCTCCCGAAGCAAAGGAACTGATTACTGAGATGACTGCAAAGGAAAAAGAGCGGAAAGCTGCCGCGAAGGCTGCGTTAACTCAGTCATCGACTGCGTAAGGCTGCTGAAGTTTAAGGGGAGAGAAGGTATGGTTAAGCGGCGTTTGAATGTGCGGATGTCTGGGCTAGGTGGTCAAGGGGTTGTTACTTCGGCGCATGTGTTGGCAATGGCAGCTTCGAAAGAAGATAAGTGGTCGATTTCAAACCCATTCTTCGGGGCAGAAAAACGTATGGCGCCTGCTGAGGCTTATACCCGGGTTGGTATTGACCGGATTTATGACAGAGGGGAGTTGGTTTATCCTGATGTCATTATCGTATTTCATCCTCAAGTGATTACTATGCAGAAGAGTTATACTGCCCCATTTTATTCTGGCCTGAAAGAGAATGGGCTACTGATTATCAACTCCGATATTGCATTGTTGACTGAGGAAGATGAACAGCGGTTGAAAGACCTAAATGCCTCCACCTTTTATATTCCCGCAACTAAGTATGCTATTGATATTGCTGGGACAGAGTTGTCTACAAATATGGCATTGATAGGCGCGGTGTCTGGGATCACCGGTTGTGTGTCTTTGGAGTCCCTTGATTTAGCACTTCAAGACAGGTTTGGAAAAAAATATGTAGCATCTGGTGGTACTGCAACTCTTGATGAGGCTATTAAGAAAAAATTTGCCAAGAAAGAACAGCTTTTGGCTAAAAATCTCGCAACGGTGACGCATGCATATAAAGAAGCTGGTGAGTGGGCTACCGAGAACAAATATGAGCTGATGGTCGCAGCTGCCTGATCGACCATTGCTGATGAATTAAGGGGAGAGACGTTGCCCTATGTATAATGTGGCTGTTGTAACAGATGATAAGTGTATAGCGAAAAAAGGTTGTCGCCTATGCATTATGTATTGTCCAGAGCCGGATTGTATCCTGCTTAATTCTGAAAAGATGGTTGCTGAGGTAATTCTCCATCGATGTAAGGGTTGTGAATTGTGTGTGGTGGTGTGTGATGCTGCAAAGCATAACGCCATTGAGATGCTTGCTGTTGGAGGTGATGGAAAGCTATTGGAGACAGCTGGAGAGTCTGCGGACCTTGGGCAGGCCTACCAGTAGATAGATATTGGACGGATTTTTTGACCGTGAGTAGTGTCTTATGACTGAAGATGTGAGAGTAGCTGTCGCCGAGGTAGAGTTGGCAATGGAGCGTCTTAATGAGGCCTTTGATCAGTATGTTCAAGGGTTGCAAACCTCTGAGGCCGGAGGAGACAACTTGGATCGTGCCATGAAGATGAAGGCGGCCATGAAAGATAGTGGTGCTATCTTCCTTTCGTGGGCAAAGCATTATGCGGGTTTTGATGAAACTCCGATGATGGATTAGTTTTATCTAGTTCTTCTTTTTCTTCAAATTCCTCTTTTTAGATCATCGTAGACCCCCGGTACCGTTTCAAGTATACTCTCCCACGCATATCCAGGTGCCTATATTGTTCCCCGGTAGCTCAGCTGGTAGAGCAGTCGGCTGTTAACCGACTTGTCGCAGGTTCGAGCCCTGCCCGGGGAGCCATTTTTTCCATAACAGACGGCTAGTTGGGTTGAATTCAGGCTGTTGATGCTTAGAGCCCATGAAATTCTTGCTTTGCTTAAATCCTGTTTTTCCGTAGGCGTTCATTGGAGAGTTCTCGTGCCAGAATGGTTGAGCGAGACCTTGTGTCTCGTAATATCTCGGACGAATGCGTGCTTCGTGCTATGTCTTGTGTGGATAGACACTACTTTGTTTCGGAAGAGCATCGGGATCAAGCCTATTTAGATTGTGCCTTACCTATTTCGCATCATCAAACTATTTCACAGCCATACGTTGTTGCTCTTATGACACAGTATCTGGATGTGAAATGTGGCGAAAAAGTGCTGGAGATAGGAACTGGCTCTGGGTATCAAACGGCTGTTTTGGCACAATTGACTGATCGGGTGTATTCAATTGAGATGATTGAGCCTCTAGCAAGGTATGCTCGTTTATTGTTAGAGAGTCTTGGTTATGGCATGGTTAGGATTAAGCATGGCGATGGCTATAGGGGTTGGGGTGAATTCTCTCCGTTCGACAAAATTATTGTGACTGCAGGCGCACAATATATTCCGATCCCTCTAATTAAGCAATTGAGAGAGGGAGGGCGGTTGATTATGCCTATTGGGGATATCAGGCAGTCCCAAAGTCTCATGCTGGGAGAAAAAACCGGAGGGGTTTTCAAGACTTCTCGTCGTGAGGCTGTTCGATTTGTCTCGCTTACTGGAGAGATAGAGATAGAGAGAGATGCGTAGGTTTAACCAAATCGTCCTGTGATGTAGTCTTCTGTTCGGCTGTCGTTTGGTACGGTAAATATTTTTTTTGTCTCTCCAAATTCAACCAGTTCTCCCATCAAAAGAAACCCAGTATAATCCGAAATCCTTGCTGCTTGTTGCATGTTGTGAGTCACTATAATAATTGTAAGTGTGTTCTTGAGTGTGAATAACAACTCCTCAATTTTCCCTGTTGCAATTGGGTCAAGAGCCGAGCAGGGTTCATCCATTAACAGGACATCTGGTTCGACTGCCAGTGCTCTTGCAATACAGAGACGTTGTTGTTGCCCTCCAGATAATCCTAAGGCGCTTGTTGTGAGTCGGTCTTTTACTTCGCTCCACAATCCAGCCTCTGTCAAACTTTTCTGAACTATCGTATTAAGATCTTCTCGTTTTCGAATGCCTTGAAGACGGGGCCCGTAGCACACGTTTTCATAGATTGACTTTGGAAATGGGTTTGAACGTTGAAAGACCATTCCAACACGCTTTCTTAAATTTGTAATGTCTATATCAGGGTCGTGGATGTTGTCGCCATCAAGAAGGATCTTTCCTTTGTGGTGGACGCCTTCAATTAGGTCATTTAAACGATTTAAACAGCGAAGTAGGGTTGATTTTCCACAGCCGGAAGGACCAATCAGTGCAGTAATTTGTTGTGTTGGAATTTCTAGGTTTATAGTTGATAGTGCTTGAGTGGAGCCATAGAAAAAGTTTAAGTTTTGAATCGTAACTTTTGGTGTTATAGCCTCAACTGGACTAATTTTAGTTAGATCAGGATTGTGGGATGGTTTGATAGTTTGTGACCTATTAATGGGGATGTTTTTGTTAGGCTGATTATGATCAGAAGGCATCGTGATATACCCTTAAACTGAAGAGCCAGCATACTTCTTGCGAAGACGTTGTCGAAGTGCAATGGCAAGAAGGTTAAGTGATATTACAATAATTAGCAAAACTAATGTGGTTACATAGATCATCGGCATTGCGGCTTCAACATTTGGGGATTGGAACCCAACGTCGTAGATGTGAAAACCAAGATGCATAAACTTTCGGTCGAGATGAACAAATGGAAATGACCCATCTAAGGGAAGATCTGGGGCTAGCTTTACAACTCCTGTAAGCATCAGAGGGGCAACTTCTCCTGTTGCCCTAGCAATCGCAAGAATGAATCCAGTTAAAATTCCTGGCATAGCAACTGGGATTACGACACGCCATATGGTTTCAAACTTTGTTGCACCAAGTCCTGCTGAGGCTTCACGGTAATCTCGTGGAATTGCAGCTAAGCCTTCCTCAGTTGAAACGATTGCTACAGGTACAGTGAGTAGAGCGAGTGTGAGGGAAGCCCACAGTAAACCTCCTGTCCCATAGGTTGGATTTGGTAGTGTTTCTTCAAAGAAAAATGTATCAATGGTTCCACCAACGGTATAAACAAAAAACCCGAGTCCAAAAATTCCAAGTACAATTGAAGGAACACCGGCAAGGTTATTGATGGCAATTCTGACAATTTTTACGACGATTCCTTGTTTGGCATATTCCCCAAGGTATAAGGCAGTAATGACGCCAAATGGAACTACAACAATGCTCATGATCAGAACCATCATCACTGTTCCTATAATCGCCGGGAATAAACCGCCTTCTGTGTTGGCCTCTCGAGGCTCTTCCGTCAAAACTTCAATAAGTTTTACTAGGTATAACCATGTTTTTTCAAGAAAACTCATGGAATTTGGCTTGACTGCACGAATAATTGTTCCAATAGGCAGAGTTGTCTCTTGGCCGTTGCTATCGGTGATAAGGACCGTGTGGTTATCAAGCTCTTTGTATAAAGCTTCTAGTTTTACGATGTATATTTGGTAGTTTTCTTCCGCGTTGTCAATGATGGTCTGTAAATTTTTATAGCGTTTAGGGTCAGAGTCTTGAAGTGTTGATCCCGATGGAAGACCGAGTTCATATTTTCTAATTTTTAGTTGAGCTTTGTTACTTGCGTTGCTTAGTTTGGCAATTTCATGATTTTCAATATGTTTAATTTTTTCATGTATATCGTTTGCATTCTGGATGAGTGGGAGGAGCAATTCCCAAGATTTATTTGAGTCCGTGGTAATAGGTATCTGTTCGTGATGAATTTCATGGATTCTTCCGTACATATTTCCCCACTCTCGCCTCTCGAGAGCTACAAGGTCAGGGGGAAGGTCTTGTTTGATAATATTTTTATTATCAATCCATTGAAAGTCCGCCCCGTATAAATCACGATTTCCCACCTTTACTCGAATTCTTTTTTGCCCATATGGCAAATCTTTTGTTACAGAATTTGGGATTTTTTCTGATTCAATGAATTCACCAATCACCTTAGTCTGGTCATCAAGTGTTAATTCAATAATTCCCTTTGTCCAGAAAAACCCTAATCCATTGATAGCTATCAATAGTACAAGCCCAGTGATCATCAGTAGTGAAACTGCCAGGCCTGCGCCGCTAGCCCAAACAAATAGATCTCCAGATGCGGTAACTTTCTTGAACCAGTGTTTCATCGCCATTATTGGAATTGACTATACTGCTTACGTAAACGTTGTCTGACAATTTCAGCTACGGTGTTCACCATAAAGGTCATCAGAAAGAGTAACAGCGCTGCCAGGAACAGTGTTCGGTACAAGGTTCCGTGTTGAGGAGCCTCTGGAATTTCTACCGCAATATTTGCTGCGAGTGTGCGAAAGCCATTAAATGGGTTCATGTCCATAATAGGTGTATTTCCCGTGGCCATCAGGACTATCATGGTTTCACCAACTGCTCTTCCAAATCCAATCATGACTGCAGAAAAAATTCCTGGTGTTGCGGATACTAAAACAAGCCGTGTTAAGGTTTGCCAGGGAGTTGCTCCTAGGCTCAATGACGCAGCTATCAATCTCTTGGGGACATTTGAAAGTGCTTCTTCTGAGATACTGTAGATAATTGGAATAATTGCAAATCCCATTGCGAAACCGACAATAATAGCATTGCGCTGATCATAAGAAGTGCCGAAAGATGCCTGAAGCCATCCTTTGTAATTTTCACCGAATAACCATTGTTCAAAAAATGGTGTTTGGAAATAACATAGTGTCGCAACAAGCCCAATAATAGGCATCAGTATTAATGCTTCTCTTCCTTGGGTGATCTTTTTATGTGTCCTTTCCGGGATTAGCTGCCAGCCTAAGCTTACGATTAGAACGCTACTCGGGATGACTATCAACATACCGACTAAGGCCGGAAATATTTTTTCAATTAGTGGAGCAAGCCATAACCCAGCAAGAAATCCGAGTACAACTGTGGGTAAAGCTGCCATTATCTCAACGGTAGGTTTAATGGTAGCTCGTAGGGTTGGATGCATAAACATGGAAGTATAAATTGCACTGAGTACAGCCAGAGGAATGGCAAGTAAAAGAGCATAGAAAGTGCCCTTTAGAGTGCCAATGGTAATTGGAGTCAGACTAAACTTTGGTTCTACATCATCGGAACCTCCAGATGACTGCCACACATAATCTGGTTTCTCGTATCCTTCATACCAAACTTTTCCAAATAAGGTCTGTAGTGTGATTTCAGGATGAGGGCTATTAATCGAATACTTGAGGAGTGTGCCATTTTCTGTAAATGCCACTGCGCCGTTCGATTTTGGTGAGTACATCAATGCTGTGACTGGAGAAGCATTGCCGGGAAGATGCAATAGTGTCTGTTCTGATGTGGAATGATGAACTCGAATATTGCTTCCAATATCAGCGGTAATAAAAGTTTTATTTCGCTTTGAAGCCGAGATTTGTGTAATGGGGTATAAATGTTTGACAAAATGGTGGGTAGGGCGTAGTTGAGTTTTTGTGGGATCTTCTGATATTGGTAATTCAGCCCATATCGTTACAGCCCCTTTAGCTGTACCAACAACGGTAGATCGGTCTCCAATCAGGTATTCAAGCGCTGTAATCGAGGTCTCTTTTGGGGCGGCACTATATACGCCTGTCAATTCTGGAGGAGAGGTGTATTGTGTCTTCCAATGATAAATTTTCCCATTGGATGTTCCAATGATAAACGCCTCTCCTCTTTTATCAATGGTTAAAGATGTGACTTTTCCTTGAATGTGAGGAGTAATGTTTGTGGAGGGGCCTGTTGGTTCATATCCAGGGTCAAGTGCCTCAAAATTTCTATACCACAGCTGGTTTGTGCTGGTAAGTATAATCGCAGACATGCTGTCATCAGTGTTTTGATAGGCCAGCCTCACAATTTTTTCCTTTGTTGGATCTATAGCAATAGGTGTTTCGTAGGACACTCTCGGAACGATTTTTTTCACGCCGTCTGCATCGTAGTTTGCACGAAATGAAATTCTCATAGGTATAATGCGGCCATCATCGGTTCCGAGAGCGAGTTTCTCGCTGTTTTCGGTCATAGCCGCAAGTGCCGTTATGTTCAATTCTTGTAGGATTTTGGGAGTTGTAATAGGGTAGCTTTTTCCTGATGGAACTTTATAAAAATTTAGACTTTTTTGTGTCAGTACATAAGCTAAAGACTGATCAGGGTTGATCCCAGCAAGTGTTTTTTGGGGCATGGAACTTTTTTCCGTAGTAACGTTGATCTGTTGTGTTAGGGTCCCAGTTGGAGAGAAAAATAAAGGTATTGCTTGCGCCAGCAGGAATACAAAAATACCAAGAATGCTCAGTATAATTCCTATTCCTCCCATACGGATTATGAATTGGGCAGATTTATCCAAGAAGGTCCGCAGGCGGCGTCTTGGAGACATACTCAGTACGTCCATTGGGTTTTAACGTAGGTGCAGTCTATAGCTGTAATATTGCATTCTGCAGAGAGTGGATAGGCTGTTTTATGCTGTTTTTCTCTTAGACAAAAACGTAGTTTCAGCCGTAAAGAGAGTCTAGGCTCCCGAAAGGAAATGAACAATAACACTGGCTCTAAGTATGCCAGAAGAGAGCCTTTGATACCACCCTTGTGTAGGCAAAATTTTGTGATGATTGTGACATATTTTTGTCATTTTTCTTAATCATGCCTCAACATTAATATGGCCTGTAATAGGAACGTATGTATGGAAGGATGTCTGTACGACAATCTTGTTTGTCGTCATAGTACATGTTGGTTCTTCAGTAATATTGGAGTCTTATAGCTATTCTCCTAGGTCCTGGCCGGTTTTTTAGCTATTTTTTCTCATCATGTGTGACCGTTGTTTGGTACAATTGCTATTAGGAAAAATAGCAATGTTATTTGTTGAAAATGTTTTCTTAAAGGGTTGGAGCCGGCGAGTGGGATTGAACCACCGACCTACGGTTTACGAAACCGTTGCTCTACCACTGAGCTACGCCGGCCTATGTAGCAGGTTATGGGGAATGCCCTCCAGACTTTCTTTTAGAAACGCGCAAAACTGTAGCAGCCTCTTGGGGAAAGTTCAAGATAAACGAATGTTGGTCGTAGGATTGTTTTTAGGACTTATCGGTTTGTATGGCTTCTCTGGGTCGCCGATTGGGTTTCCCGTTTCTCGAGATGAGGCAGTGCTTATTTCTCCTGATGTTTTGTCCCAATTGGGGAAGCCAGTTTTGCTCTCCACGAGATTGGTCAAAACTCGGATGTTTATGCAAATTGGGTTAGGCGGTGAACCCGTGGAATTCCTTGTCGATGGGACCTCTGTCGGGCGAGCGATGACTGGGGGAGATGGATGGGCTAGGAAGGAGTTCGTTTCAAGAAAAAATGGTTTGTTAGAGCTTACAGTAAAGCTTGCTCATGGGAAACGCGTGAAAGCTCGTCCAAGTACTTCGATTATTTCTAACATAAATCTAAAACAATCTATTGTCCTAGTTGACTTGCAGTCCACTATGGTAGACGAGAATCGTCAAAAAAATGGCCTATTAGATCTTTCTATGTTTTTTTCGAGAAAAATAGGTTTTTCACAACCACAAGAAGAGGCAGTTGAGGCACTAGTTGCTATATCGAAACGAGCTTCATTGGTGTATCTTGTAGCTGGGCAGGCAGGTGGAGTATCTGATATTCACAGGTGGATTAATGACCATGAGTTTCCGGATGGACCAGTATTTTGGCTCAGACCTGATACTCATGATCTTATGGAGAAAATACAAAATTGGAAAGAAGAAGGTTGGACAAATATTGAGGTAGGTATCAGTAAAAACATTAATGCTCTGCAGGAATACTTGGATCATGAATTGCGTGCTATTGCCATCGTATCTGAAGATGATGAAGAAGACATTCCTGATGGAGTGGCCGTAGTGAGGACTTGGGAAGAAATTACAACTGAAAAATTTTTAAAGAAAAAATAAGGGTGTGTAATGCGTGTTTTCATATTTGCATTTCTACTTCTTCTTAGTTTTGGCATATCCACTGGATGTGTCGGGCATAATGTTCCTTGGGGTAAAGATGACCCTCGATATCACAAGGGAAACTTTGTAACTGTTGATGGAAAGGAAACATTTTATGTCGATCGTGGGGAAGGTCCAGTTGTCGTACTGTTACACGGATTGCCTTTATCTTCATGGGAGTGGAGGCACTTTGTTGGGGTGTTATCACAAAACTATCGGGTAATAAGTCCGGACTTATATGGGTTTGGCTACTCTGATCGTCCACGTGATGGGGATTACTCTTGGTCTGCATATGGGCGGTGGATGAATGCTTTTCTTGATGCTGTAAATGTGGATCATGCTACATTTGTTGTAACTGATATTGCAGGGCCTATTAGTTTTGAGTTGCTTGCTACTTCTCCTGAGAAGGTTAGAGGGCTTGTGATTGCTAATACTTGGTATAGTGATGAGGCATTTAATATGCCATTTTTACTGAAATTACTCTCATGGTCACCAACTGGATGGATGGGAATATACGCGACTAATAGGGCAATGGTAACGCTGCAAACTCGTGCTCTTTTTGCAGACATAGAGAAGAGTAAAGGGGAATTTGAAGATCAAATATGGATGAATGTTAAGACAATACAATCCCGTAAGATCCTTCAAAAAGTTATGAGAGGTTTTCAATTTGATCGGAAGCACATTTATCAGGAGAGTCTGCAATCATTTGATGGACCAGTGCTTCTTGCATGGGGAGAACAAGATCCTGCAATTTCTATAGAAAATATTGGGCTGTTTCAGCTCATGCTTCCGCAGGCAGAAATTGAAAGATACTCTGATGCTGGCCATTTTTTAGCGCAAGAAAAACCCGTAGATTTTTCCAAAAGAATTGTTAAGTTTCTTAATCTCCACAGAGACGCACTATAAACGTAATATGGGAAAACGCTACATTCATAATAATAAAAACTGGAGGCCTTGCGTGGTATTAATTATACTAAGCTCTCAGGTGTAGAGTGTGCTGTGCCATATTTCAAAGGCAGGGCATTTAAGTACAAAGGTTTATCCCTGATCAGGAATCCTTAGGCGGTCAACGATTTCTCCATTTACGACATACCTTTCCATAATCTCTGTCACGTCTTCCTCTGAACCCACCCAATACCAGATCCCCTCAGGGTATATAACTACCGCTGGTCCAAAAGAACAATGATCAAGACATCCAGCTTTATTTGCTCTTACCGTAGCCTTTAGTCCAAGCCTCTCTACTTCTTTTTTGAAAAAAACCTGAAGTTGTTCTGATCCGTTATCTGCACAGCATCCTCGGGGGTCGCTTTTTGGGCGTTGATTGATACAAACAAAAATGTGATGAGTAAATTTCATTGTCTTCGCTCCTCATTCCTCATTTCAGTACAATTTTTTTAAGATGGGTATGCTCAATTTTTAGAAGTGAGAGAGGTGAAAAATATTTCCTGTACCTTATTGATAGCGTAATAAGCACCATATCCTAAAGGTTGAGTAAAAAGTTTACTTGTTTTGAAGGTTTTTTTCTGTGATTTCAGGTGATCTGTTTTGAGGTACAATATCAGAGTAGAGGGCTGTAAGGTTATCGACAACCATTTCTACCTCTGGATGATCAGAGCCAAGGGCTGGCTCAAGAATTGCCAGTGATTGTGTATGATAATCGGCCGCTTCTCTTAATCGATTCTGTGCAGAATAAATTCTAGCAAGATTGTTAAGACTTCGCCCCACGTCAGGGTGTTTCTCCCCCATATTGGCAACAAGTACTTTATGGGCACGCTCGTGCATGTCTAATGCTTTTTTGAGAGACCGTTGAATAAGAAAAAAATCTCCAAGGTACGTGAGTGTTCGTCCAATTTCTAGATCATTTTCATCAAGCATTTGTTCCTGTATGGATAGAGCAAGAAGGTGATGCGCTTCGGCTTGTGTATAGTCCTTCTTCCCGTAAGCTATCATGGCTAGGGTGTTATGTACGTGGGCAATGTCCTCATGGGACGGCCCAAGAGCGCTCTTTGCCTGAGCAAGAGACTTTTGCGCGAGGGTGGCTGCTTCTTCAAAATTACCCTCTTCTGCAAATTTTGCTGCCTCTTTTTGTAACGTAACCCAATCGCGATCGTCAGTACAACTTCCAAGGAAAAAAAGTAGAATGATAAGTGCCCATATTTTCATATATAAGCTCACGATCTCTAATAGTCGTCTTCTTTAAAGTCAATCATTATAAACCCTAATAGAAGATCAGCAATTTCTGAGAGGTCAATTGCAGCTTCGGTCCCCACATGCACGAGGTGTATTGTTGTTCCAAATTCCCACAGTCCCCGTTGACGGCCACCCATATAAGCTAAACTCGCACCAGCGGTAAATGGTTCAGCTTCTGTATATAATATTCCGTAGCGAGGGTTCCAAATCCCTGATTCTTTGCCTAGTCCTATGCGTACAGTGTCATAGTTCTCTAATCCGAGCTGGAGGGCTTTTGTTGCACGTACATTGATGCCGTAGCCTGGACCAAAACCGATGTTGGCACGGAAAATATCGAAAACATCAAGGACGCGATTGACTGGGTAGAGGAGTATAGTTACTACTGTTGAGTGTGATGGGCTTCGTGGGAGTTGGCTACTGTTGCTCGAATTTTTTGCAATTGCTGGGTTCACTATGATCAGACATAAGCAAACAAGAATAAGGTTGGTGTAAAAAGCTTTATTAAATAGATGGTGCATTCAGAAGACCCCATCATATGGTGAATCAAGCTGACAGGCTTCGGAATCTGCCTTTAAAAACAAACCAACAATTATGGTGCTGATATCTTTTGCCAATCGCATTGATGATGAGGTTGTTAGTGCTGAGGGAACTGCAGTTGCTGCAATGGGGATCCAATTTGTGATGACATCATTTGGTGATGAGGTAAATGGGTTTTCATGGTTCTGTTCGCATAGGACATCCTGTAATTCCTGAAACACGTACTCTACAGCTCTATGAGGCTTTAAGCGGATAATGGTCTTTGTTGGGGGCGAGTAATTGGGAAAATCGATAGGTAATTCATAGTGTGCAATGAGTAATGAGGGTTCAAGGAGGGTAGCTAGCTGAATGATTTTTTCTGCTTCAAATAGAAGTGTAAGGTTGGATTGTGTGAGCAGGGTGTTAAGGCGTACTTTTGATTTTTCTACCTCCTCTTGGGAAAATTTAATCAATTGTGGTGAGACGCCGGGTTCAATTACCTTTATTAATGACTCTGCATGCGTAATGCTTGGTATCCATAGGAGGCATGCTATTGTTGTGTATCGTAGGAGCAAGGAGTTCATTGCTACGTGATGGGTTGAGTTTTATTCATAGCAACTTTGTCAGTTGCCGTACTGTCAACGCTTCTTTAGGGGACTTATGGTGAAGATGAAACATGAGGGACACCTTATCACCCCCCCCCAAGAAGCGTCAATTTTCCCAATTACTGCTTGTTCTTTGCATTTTATTTCAATCGAGTGGATCTTTCGCAGTTGAACCACCACATCTGATTTTTCAGGCCCCAGAACGCTTTATGCCATTCGTTAAACGCATTAAGTCGATGGAAGGGCCGTACTATGGCCACGCGCTTGAATTAGCTGGGCTTGCTCATCCAGGTCCGCCTATTCAAATTCATCTTGTTTCTGAGAACTTTGGAGTGCGTTCTCAGCTTCCAATGTGGGTGTCTGGGTATGCTCTTGGAAAGCATAGTGTTGTTGTTTTGTTGCCGGAGCGAGTTCACTCTTATCCCGCTCACGGTATTGAAGACCTTGTGGTGCATGAGGTTTCTCACATTTTGAATTATCGGGCCACAAGAGGAGGCGTTATCCCAAGATGGTTTGATGAGGGTATTGCAACTATTGCAGCACGCACTTGGGGTTTTGAGGATCAGGCAAGACTTATCTGGGCTGTAGGGAACCCAGATCATTTTTCTTTAGAACGATTGAATAACCTATTTAATGGTAATGCCCTAGAGGCGCGTCGAGGGTATAGCCTGTCTGCTGGTTTTGTCCGTGACCTGATTCAAGAACATGGCCCTACTGTATCAGGGCGTATTCTTTCTTTAGTAGGGCAAGGCGCTCACTTTGAAACTGCTTTTTATGAGATTGTTAAACTTTCGCCTCATGAAGCAGCAATGGCATTTCTCGATCGACAATCATTATGGATTCGATGGGTGCCATTTTTTACTAGTAACTTTTCAATTTGGATGGGTATGGCAGTTCTTGCGATTATTGTATTTATAGTTCATATACGCAAAACACGGTCACGTCGATATTATGATAACGATGTGGAGGATGAGTTTGACTATGGTGAATTAGAGCAATCAACAGAATGGGAGTGGGACGACGAAAAAAAATAATGTACAGTTTTGTAAGCTATGGCGCAGGTGACGTGTAGCCCAGAACTATATTTTGGGTAGCAGCCTTCCGCCTATTGGCTTTAGGCTACTACCCTTTAATTATGGCACTGACTTGAAAAAAAACAGCTTCACTGTAGAGAATGAATTGAAGAGGGTTATTTTCCTAAGATGTTATCTTTGCAAATTTTAGAAATTCTAAACTTTAACACTCGCTTTGCAGGAATTTTTATAGTTTCACCGGTTTGAGGATTCCTTCCAGTTCGTGCTTTCCGGTTTGCTAGGACTAGCTTGCCAATGTTTGGAACGGTAAAACCGTTCTTTGCCTCTTTATATGCAAGAGCGGAGAGCTCTTCGAGGAACTCTGACATCGCCTTCTTTGTTTGCCCAGTTTTTTTTGAGAGATGATCGACGATGGCAGCTTTACTCATGGACTTAGCCATTATTGAATCCTCCTATAAATACGTGAAATGATATAACTCGACCGAGTGAAACTATAACTCAGCATCGGACAACGCATATCTCGTAATCATGGGGGGTTTGTGAGAGTGTGTCAAGACACGCGAAGCAAGAAAAATATATTTTTTTTCTCCCTTGACGGTTTCATTAATTCATGATCCGTCCACATCAGAAGTTGTTAAGGTCTTGTCAGGGTGTAGCAGTATCAAGGGTTGTAAATAGCAATATTGATGCCGTGATGTCCAAAGGGTCTTTAATCACTTCAGAGGCGGCTGCTTTTAGTAAGGTTTTTGTACGTGCGTCAGAGAGATGGCGTGTATTGTTTGGCGGTATCCGAAACGATACATTGTGTACCGAAAGTGATGCGAGCTATTTAGGGATATTTTGTATCGTAGCATTATGTATTTTATATCTCAGGAGGCTTTAGGCTAGTGTTGCGAAGAATGATCGTCTTGTCCCAAGTGTTTGCTAATTAAGCGAGAGAAATGAGTTCGCTGAAGTCCCAGCAATTCTGCAGCTTTTGTCCTTTTCCCCCCTGAGCGTGTTAAGGCGTTTAGGATAATCTGTTTCTTGTAGTGCTCAACAGCATCATGGAATGAGCTCTCATCAAAATTCAAGGCGGCATTACTTTTTGGCATGGTTGTGTGCAAGGAATCAAGGGAAAGGTCGTTCGGTTCGATGAACAATCCGTTACTTTTAAGAATCACTGATTTTTCTATTACATTTCTGAGTGTGCGTACATTTCCTGGCCAGAGGTTACTTTCTAAGGATTGGATTGCTGCCGAAGAAAACTGTAGATTTGGCTTTTTGGCCTCTTTACATAATTGTGAAAGAAAATAGGTGGCAAGAGGGATAATATCTTCAGGACGGTCCCGAAGTGGAGGTATGTGTATTGGGACCACGTTGAGCCTAAAAAAAAGATCTTCACGAAATTCCCCTTCATTGACAGCCTTTCCTAAATCTCGATTGGTCGCAGCAATCACGCGAATGTCTGTTGGAATCGTAGTTGTGCCGCCTACACGTTCAAATTTTCTTTCTTGAAGAAAACGTAAGAGTTTTGCTTGCAGGGAGATATCCATATCTCCTATCTCATCCAAGAAGACGGTACCTCCATTTGCCTGCTCAAATTTACCTTTTTTTAGTATTGCACCTGGAAATGATCTGGCTTCATGCCCAAACAGCTCTGATTCCAGCAATTCTTTTGGTATAGCTACGCAATTGATGGGGTAAAACATGCGGTTATTTCGTTCACTCCATTCATGAATCTTTCTGGCAAACACCTCTTTGCCTGTACCACTTTCTCCAGTTAAGAGGACTGTTGCGTTTGATATCGCAACGCGTTGTGCCATCTCACACAGTTTCTTCATGGTATTGTTTTCGCAGAACAGTGGACTATAGTTCTTTTCAATTTCATTGCGGAGAATAGTTTTCTCAGATTTCCATTCTCTATAGTCAAGCGCTTTTTTAATAGCGATGTCGAGATGGGCGATGTCTAAAGGTTTAGTAATGAAATCATTTGCGCCACTTTTCATTGCCTGAACAGCCTGAGAAACAATGTTTAGTGCGGAAATAACAATTATGGGAAGCTCTGGCCATTCTAATTTAGCGCGTTTAAGGATATCCATTCCGCTGACTTTTGGTAATTGAAGATCGAGGAGAAGTAGGTCTGGAGCTTTTTCCGTGATTGTTTTTATGGCATCTTCGCCATTAGAGAGGGTAAGTACATCGTGTTTCTGAGTGATTAACCTATCCTTGAGGCCTTTTGAAAAGTCAGTATTGTCGTCAACAATGAGTATACGGGCGTTCATTTATAACCTTGTTTCTCAGTAAATTGCTGAGGTATCTTATAATTGTTGTATGTGCTATGCATAGAGAAAAGTGACATTTATGACAAGAAATAATATTTTCTGCAAAAAGTGGTGCTTGGCAAGGTTTAATTATATTCGACTATTTAGCCTGTTAACTTTCGATTTGAATGCCAATGTTCAATGCGATTATCTTCCATAAGCGCATTCACGGATCGTGTAAAGATGCGCAAACTGCCCTTGCCAATTTTTGTGCCTGCCAGGCGACCTTCTTCGACCCAGCGATAGACAGTCCATCGACTGATATTAAGCAATTCTGCCGTTTCGTCTACTCTCAGTAATTGCTTCTGTGCTATATGCATTGGTTTGTCCTATATCGAGTTCTTGTCAGATTATGTGGTGTTCAACAAAAATTAGCTTTTTACCCATTAAGCTAGTTGACGTCAATATAAAAGGTAATTTTTATTACTCATCCGTTGTTAGTCGTCGGCTCAATATCCACATTTCATAAAGTGGTATAGTCGCCATAATGAGAAAAGCGCCTATCATTAGTAGATTTGCAAAAATTAATGCAAAAGCAAATAGTTCTGATATATATCTAATTAGCCACGGGGCAATAAGATCAAGTATTACGCCAGAAAATGCTGTGTATGTCATTAAAACTTTGAGCCAAGCAGGTGCCATGGTTAGAAAAAATACATGTACGAGTATTAAGAAAACAACGGGCATTGTAAAAAGGTGAAAATGGGTGGTTTCAGCTAGCTCATAGAATGATTTTGGTTCACCAAAGGTAGAGTCAGAGCCAAGGTAATGTGCAACCACGCCATCGTAAGATAAACCATTCATGGTGTACGCCCAGTATAGGGTGAACATGAACCCAGCACCGGTGATGGCAATAAAAAATGTGTATACCAAGCGGATTTGTCGATCAACATCTAGAAGTCGAAATCTGGTATTGAAGTTTCTCATAGTTAGTTCCCAAATAGCCTATCAAAAAAACCTCGAGATTCCTTTTTTGAGTGGGAAGCTGTCTCGCACGATATTGCAGAGTTGACGTACAATTCTTCAGTCAATACCAGAGCACGTTTGACTCCTGCACTGAGGGATCTAACCGACATTGTCGCTCCTGAAATATTCATAACGTCTCGATTGAGTCTGAGCGGAGCCGATGAACTCCTTCCGATGTACTGATAAGTAAATCGAGCTTTACGTACTTCAGCGCCTCGACTTTCTCGGTAGACCAACATCTCAACCCCAGAGACCTTTATGTTCGAATCAATTCCGACTATATAGGTCATTGGGCGATACTTCCCGATGGTATTCTGGATCACAGCATATTTGTCGAGCGTATCCCCTGTTTCCCCAATAAAAAAATCAAAGCTGGTTTCTGGAAACTTCCATCCTATACGCTCTTCAACACAAGATTTTTGTGCTGGAGTAAGGAGGCGTGTTTCTTTTCTCGTAGTCGCTGAGTCTTTTAAAATTAGCTCTACAGCTTCTTTTTCGGTGAAATAGATAACTTCTTTTCCAATCTCAACCTGTGTCAGCCAGCGACCTAATTCTTCGTCAAAAATACGTCCGTCCTTGTCCTTCACCATATTCTTTTTGGTTTGGGCATCTAGGTTATGTGGATTAAAAAAAATTAGCCCAGTAAGGGCAATCATTCCATAAAAAATTAACAATCTCATTAGGTCATCGAGCAGCCTTGTTTCTTCACGCGGCTTTGAATACGGCCAAGAATGCGGTTTTGTATTTCAGGTACTGCTGGTGCGTGTAACCATCTCAGAGATCGAACTCCTTCGAGATGATGCTTTTGACGAACGTGCGTAATATCAAGGGTTGTAGTGCTCCCTTTATTATCGAGTTCGACGACGATGCTCGAGCGCTCTTGCACTAGGTTGGTTCGACCTAGGGCTCCAGACTTACTCTTGGACATGCCTTTTTCCCAATCAGTTTCAATAAGCCCTTTTTCCTTGTTAGCTACAGTAAATGTTGCTGGATGCAGCGCTAGCAAGGTTTGTTCCCATATTGTGTCATAGGGACATTTGAATGTGCTTGTTCCTGGTGCTGCCCCAGTAATCTTTTCACCAATAGTGGAGCAGCCTGTCAGTCCAAAGATTGTACTGATAACTATTGCTTGTAGCGCAATTTTATAAGGAGCGTGAGGCAACATTTGGAGTATCATAGTCTCCCTATCATGTCAGAAATAGGTCGCAACGGAAAGGAGTATACCGTTATTTTCAACTTCACGATCTCCGATACGATTAGGTTCAAAGTTAAACTGGTACTCAAATTTAAACACCGTATCTTCCGTGGGTCGGTAGTTTATACCGGGAGTTAAGCGAAACGTATCGCCCTCATGTCCGACGAGGTCAAGGTTGGTGTTGACATCATCAACTCTGAAAACACCTGTGAACATTGAGTCATCTGTAAAGTAGCTTGGGGCCATTTCCTGAATGAAGTCTGGCATAAAATGGTAGTTGATCTGCGCATAATAACCAAACATTCGTTCTGGGTTCCCAACAAATTGACCATCGAGATCTTTGTCATTATCTTCCATCCATGACATGGCTGCTTCGCCAAGAAACTCAAATGGTCCGCGCTGCATCGACCAGTCAACTGCTGCTATGTTCAAAGTTCGTTCATCGTCTGGATCAATTTTTGAGTGATACCCGGATACACCAAGGTCGAGACCGAGGTAGGGGCTATACGCAAGTCGACCGACAAACGCTTGTGAATTGTTGTTATCCAAGTTTGATCCAATATCGGTCGTTTGCCAGCGAGCACCGGCTAAACCCGATGCGTTGGTTATTGTAGGTGTTCCATCTAGTTTAAATCCATTCATACCCTGTGTCACATACACCTCGTAATCAAGTTTTGAAAGTTTTGTTGGGTAGACGGTTCCAAAAAACCCAGCCCCTGGTTCACGTAACACACCTGGAATTACGCGTATGGCAACTTCAGGTCGTTGTGTCAAATCATTGAGTGGGTCATCGTGAAGTAGGTTAAAACTTCCCACAGGTAGTAGTACTACACCAGTTCTAAAGTTCAACCACTCGGTAAATGAGTGGTCGATGACAGCAAACTCAAGCTCTGCGTCGCCGATACCATGTTCAACCTCAAACTCTACTGCGACTCGTGTGCGATCGGTGATATCAGAGTAGAGGAGGGCAACAAAGCGTGGAACATCAAAACTGTTGTTTTTATTACGTCGAACATTTGTTGGCCCTTTAAGACCCTCAAACTCTGACGCAATGTATCCACCAAGAACTGCCCGCGGGTTACTATACCCAGGTCTGGCGTAGACCAAACCGCCGCTTCCGGACTTTCTTGCTGCTGAATCTCTCATCTGCTCGTTTGTGCGCGTTTCTTTCAGTTTGTGTTCTTGAGCCTCGTGCTCTTCAATCTTTTTGACTTTCTTCTCAAGCTTCTTAATCCTATCTTCTGTTGCTTGATCGGTTGTCGCAGCATGTTCTGCTTGATGAACCGCAAGTTCTTTAGCAATTCTTTCGAGTTTCTTGATGGGCTGTTCAAATGGTTGGGTTTTGCCATCCTCAGCAACAACCATTGATGTCAGTCCTATTATTAACCCTGCTGGGAGGAGCGGGATAATCAAGGCATGATGTAGGTGCTTCACAGTAACCTCCTTAGCAATCAACTATCTGATCTCAGTAAATCGTTCAATGTGATCAACAATCATATATACGCTATGGTGAGTGTGGGCGTAGTTCTTCACGCGAACCACAGTAAGAAAATAGAGATAGTGTCCAAAACCAAGGTTCTACATATTTTGAACGTCTAAAGGTTTCCAGATATTCAAAGCAATATCGTTTTGAATGTCTTTGCCGTAATTTTGAACTGAACAAGACTGTGCCATCAAACTTCGTTGCGGTTACTTCCTCATGTATTTTGCGGAGTCCACGTTCACGTGTGGCATGAAAGGATGGAGCATAATAGGTAAAGAGGCGTTGTGTCTCCCATGTAAAGACACGTGTTGTGTGAGGATCAAACCGCTCTTGAATATGTTTGATGAAAGCCACCTGTGGTGGCGTGGTTTCGGCATACGACTTCACGAGGGGCAATGTAATAAAGCTTGAGCAAACCATTGCAATTAGTCCAATGGTTGGTACAACAGATGTACCTGTTTGCAGAGTATTTCCTCGTTTCATCCAGATCCCCACTGCAGCGCCTAACATCGGGTATAGAAAAAGTATGAGAGGCAACGCATGCCTTGGACGATCTGGATTTTGTGCGAGAAGGATCCAGCACAAGTATGGTGCACACAAGATGGCAACCGTAAGAGTGATCTTGCGGGATGATCTGTGCGCCGTTGCAAAAATTAATAAGGTTCCAAAAGTTATTGAGAAGAGTATTCTCCAAATATTTTGGGGTGCATCCGGCCAATATCCACCGAGTGAAAATGCCAGAATTCCCCATGCCCAAGTTGCATACCGACTCATCTCAGCGTCGGAGGAAAAAGCCGTGCCCCCCCAGCGAGTAAAATGCCCATTTATAAATCGTATCGTTTCTTGAAACAGTTCTTCCGTTCCAGTGTGCGCAATAAGTGGGAGAAACCAAAGACATATTCCTGCGCTGAGACCTCCTGAACCCCAGAGCACAAACGTTTTTAAATGCAATGGTCGATGAATTAATAGAATGAGAGCCAATCCAACAACAAATGGCCAGTAGCTTAGGCGTGTTCCCAGGACAATACCCATTAATATTCCTGTGATGGCGGCCCAATGGTGAGGAGCAAGGATTGCCTTGCCCGCTGGTTGACTCCCATAGAGAAACGCAAGTAGCACCCAAGGCAATAGGGCGTAGCCCAAGGCATCACTAAGGGGCTTTTCAGCCTGTAACCATAAGCCTGGGCTAAGAAGATAGAGGCCTGCCGCAATGAGTCCAGCCCACATACTTGCCGCACCCACCCCCTCGATGGGAATGGGTGCGGTTGTAGGAGTTGTAAGTTCAGTCCAGCGGGAAGCAAGGAGTGCAATTGGGATGACTGCAAGTGAGCTGAAAATGATACCAGGCAGTATTATAGCCGTGGTGTCATCAATCACCTCATTTCCAGCGATGAATTGGATTGCTCTGGCCGTGGCAATGTAGAGAAGATAGCCTGGAAAGTGTGGCTGGAGTTTTCCCAGGTCAAAGTCATGTAGGGCCAAAGCAAAGTCCACCGAATCCCATCCTTCTAAGTAATGCCCTCGATATGCCCATCGTGAAGCAAGAGCAGTAAGTACAAGCAGCATTAACGCTGAACGCTGAACGATTAATCTTGAGCGTGGTTCCATCATGTTTCCTGATTAGTAGGAGTATCCGCCTCCTGCAGGCTCTTCCTCGTCACTAAGGTTAGGGGTATTCGCAGCTGCTTCCCCGTCACCGCCTACTACAATCTCAACGATATTTTTGAAATCGCCAAGCCCAAACCCTGCTGTTTCAAAGACGAATGGCGCGTTACCAAGCAAAGTTCCAGATGTATCGCTTTGAGATGAGATGTCTGAGTGTTTGATTATACCGCTCGTTACGGTCGCAGGATTGACGGTGACTGTAGCATCATAACCCGCCTCTGAGGCGCCTAGAGTGTCTACCAAGGCGAGATTCATCCCATAGTGGTAGCCTTCTGCAATGCTTACGTGAGGCACGAGCGGGCTTTTCATGCTTTCTCCAGTGTCTCGATTAGTCAGTTCGACATCAACATCTAAGTAGGGGACAAAGTCACCCGCGTTATGTCCACCCAGGAGTGCACCCGTATATCTGATCTGGGTTTCAAAGAAAATATCCGCATCCTCTTTTGAAACGTGATTTTCGCCCGTTGAGGTTGCAGCTACTTGAATATCATCCGGTGGAGCGATCTCGATTGTTATCGACATTGACCCTCCAGATACTGGAGCCTCACTTTCAAGAAGCAGGTCTCCACTAAACTCGCCAACCACCTCTTCAGCAGGGGGAGCATCACTTTGGAGAAAGTCGGTTGCCTCATCACAGCCTGTTGTGAAGGCAAGCATAGAGCCTACGGCAATTGCCATACCGATCCGTGTAGTGTTCTGTTGCCAGTTTTTCATCGTCATTAATCTCCTCATTATCATCGGGGAGTTATTGGAGGGTTGTAGGATCGCCAAGATAATTTTGTGGCAGAATGCCTGCCATCGCTGTTTTCAGTCGACCCATAAAGTCTTGCGCAACAGCTTGCGTAAAGGCAGCCTGATCAGGGTTGTTGAGTGCTGTAGCATCAAATCCTGGCACCAAGTACTCGATGTTTTTGAAGAAGGCAACACCTTCCGCTCTCGCTTTGCCAAATGCTGCTGTGTCGCCGGGGTCTTTTGATCTCATACTAAACACTTCATGGTATACGGCGAGATACCAAATCTGGGTTAGGCGTTGTTCGATGATGTCAATCTGCGACTGGATGCCAGTTCCACCTTGTGCAACGATGGTGGCTCCTAGTTGTAATGCGGTATCGACACTGTTGACCAAGTTGCAGTCGACGTTAGCGGCTGGTCCAAATTCAGGTTTAGTGCAATTCGCTTCTCGAGACTTAGCCGTCCCGTTGATGGCTTGCCAGAAAGCCCATGCTTCATCCCAATTATGACCTGCACCTGATATTGCATCAGTATTGCCTGCAGCAACCTTTGGTTGAATTTCATCAAGCTCATGCAGGAGATTGAGGTAAATCATCCTTTGGGCACCCTTTTCAACCCATTCTCCACATTCAAGAGGGTGAATCACTCCAGCACGATTGCAATCTGGAGCAGGTCCAGTAGGTCGGTTAGCAAGGGCGTTTGCAACGTTATCTTCTGCCGTTGACAGATGAGTGGCCGTCAAGCCTCGGCTGGCGTGATAACGTCCAGGATCTTCGTATTTATTAAACGCTGATTGAAGGGTCTCGCCATGCCCCGTGTCAGCAGTGTAGACAACCGAAGCACCCACAAAGTCTGGCAGCTTACTTTCCATAAGCTTAAACTGGTCGACAAGTGCTACCTGCTTGTCCACATTGCCTAAGGGTAACGTGGAAGGCGCAATGCCCGCCGATCCTCCACCAGCAGTTCCAAGCTTCGTTGTATCGTTGTATAAGGTCAGGATGCCTGGTTTTACGAGTAAAGATGATGGAGGGAGAGCATCCGAATGGACGTAGAGGCTATCATCTGATTCCAGGGTGACCGTAATACCATAGAGATCACCAAAAGGATCTCCTGCGCTTGCTACCGGAGGAAGTGCGATGTTGGAGGCATAGTGCCATCCTTCAGCCTGTCCAACATGTGGAGCAAGTTTTACGCTAAGGGTCTCTGATCCAGCTTGAGAAAGATTGGTGATCTGAACACGTACTGTCTGATACGGAATAAACTCGCCCGCTACTCTTGCTCCGAAGACGTTATCCTGAGCAGCTCGTAACTGGACTGAAATAAGCATATCTGCAAGGGCGGCAGTACTCTGCCCGTTCACATACGCCGGAGTTAGCTCATCTACTGGAGCTACTTCAACGGTGGCCGTTATAGCTCCACCAAAAACAGCTTTTTCAGCGAGGACTTTTTTAGTAAAAAGGGTTGCCCCGCGAGGGTTCTTTGGAGCTTGCGCGAGGGCATCCAAAGCCAAAGTGGTGCTTAAAAACATACAAAGGACAACGTGTTTCCACATCATTACTACCTCCTCAGGTTTTATTCGCAGTGACGTGACTGGATAATTCGTAAATGAAGGACAAATGTATATTTTTGTCATTTTCCGCGTGCTGTCGTATATGCATCATGTTGCCGTGAGAGCTGTAACTTCTAATAGTTCTTTTTCCATACGAATTGAAGTTACCCGCGATAAGTTTGGTGCGTTGTGCATGATCTGATGTGCCGCTTGCATGCCCATTTCCATAGCTGTATCTAAAAATATGTATCGAAATACTCCTTGGCGACCTCCGGTCAGGAGGTTGTCCATTTTTTCAACTTGGGCCAGTAAGGTGTCGCGATCGTGTTGATATCCAAGGTGATAGATTGGATATCCATGCTCAACCCATACGCTATGGTGGCCAAGAGCAATTTCATCAATATCAAATCCAAGGCTTCGTAGTTCAATGGACATCTCTCGAAACAATGTGTCGCCATCAGCCTCCCAAATTTCATCTCCTACCGAACATGGAATTTCAAGCATGATGGAAGTTTTCCCTGGTGGAGCCATCTCAGAGCTTCGGCGTTTTGGCTCTTGGATTCTGCTCATTTTGTACTGTGGTTCTGCAACATACATCCAAGTGTTTTCACTGAAGTTCTCAATATCAAGTGGAATATTGAGAAATCGCAGTGCACGGGAGCGGAGGGAGTTGATTGATTTCTCTGCTTTAGGACTCACCCTGGGGCCGAGGTATTTTGCAAGTGTTGGAAGCGCAATGGTTGAAAAGACGGAGGAGCAAGGCACGGTGTATTGCTGGCCGCTTATTTCATACTGAACAGCCTTGACGCAATTTCCCTTAATCTCGAGTCCTGTTACTTTTGCTCCTGTTTCAATGCGACCTCCGTGATCGGCAACTTGTTCCGCAATGCGATCAAAGAGTTGTCCCATTCCTAGTCGAGGATAGTAGTATCGTTTTGCGTATGTTCTGATCGGTGTCGTGCGTAGTCCCGTAAGGCGAATTGCCGCATCTCCAAGGTTGAGGAGAGAAATGCGTTGTGCTGCCCAGTCCGAAGAAATTTTTGTTGGAGATATGCCCCATAGTTTTTGAGTGTACGGACCAAAAAATCTGTCATAAATGGGCGATCCAAATCTTGCAGTGACCCAGCCTTCAAAGTGGGATTCATCGCGTGGTGCAATACGCCGTCGAATAATTTCGGCGGCATAACCTAGTAAAGCTTTTAGGTTTAATTCTAGCCCAAGGTTCTCAACGAGGTCTGTCGCGGCCAATGGGTAGGAAAAACGTTTTCCCGAATGCATAACTACCGATTTACGTACGGGGGTAAGCATATCGTCTCCCATTAATCGCAAAATTCGACGTGTGAGCTCGGCATTTTTAGATAGAAAACGATGTCCGCCAAGATCAAATCGGTACTCGCCAAAGGAATTCGTTGCGCAAAGTCCCCCAGGGTGAGGTTCTTGCTCAAGGACAATGACCTTTTTCCCTTGAGTAGCCAGTTCCCAAGCACAGCTTAGTCCGCAGGGGCCTCCCCCTAGCACTACGACTGGATCGTTCATGTTTTTTTCCATCCCATTGATTTTCACAATAAATACCTAATCTAAAGGCACGGGTGCCTTAATTTAGGTTCTAGATTCTTGACCTTTGACCCTTTTGTTATTCAGCAGACGCCAGAGTGGAAGTTCTAGGGGCGTTGCTTTGGTATGTACTTAGTTTTTCAGGCTAATTTTTTTAGAGACATTGGCTAACAAATGAGTTGTGCATCCGTGCTCTTTTAATTCATCGAGTGCAAGCTTAAGAATTCTTTTGCATCGGCGACACTTCATTTCAATATATGTGCTGTTAAGCTTTGCTATCAGGCTTCCGCAGTCACAGCGGACATCTTCAAACTGCATAATTTTACGGATTCCTTCATTGTTTTGTAGGTTCATAAGTCATATGCGGGTTACAAAGACACAGAACTTGTCGAGGCGTTTATGAGGTCGGTGATATTTTCCGCGCACATGCCGCAGCAATCAAGGTCGAGTCCTAATGCCTTGATGATGCTATCAGGAGACACGTCTGGTTTTGCCAGTTCCCGCTGTACTTGGACGTCAGTAATTCCTTTGCAAAGACAGACATACATTTTGCTCTGAGTTTTCCTTTATCGAGAATGGTGATGATTATTATTATCAATAAGGAGATTTGTACCATTTGCCCTTTCTTCTGTCAAGGTTAGGGGTCTGTTGTGCGCTAACTTACGTGCTTTTGTATGTTGCTGAAAATCATGGAGTCCAGTGATTCTGCACGAATTCGCAGTGTGCCTGTTCTTGTATTCTTTTCACCTGGAAGGCGGCCTTCGTTAAGCCAGCGATAGATTGTCCATCGGCTGATTTGTAGCAATTCAGGTGTTTCATCGATTCTTAAGAGTTGCTTGCGCATTATTTCTTCCTCCTCTGGTCCGTATTGATAACGTTTTACATTATCGGCAGACTTTTTTTTAACGGTGTAATATCACGATTGATTGGGTGCTCTAGTTGATCGCGTGGTGTCCATAAAAATATATAGGAGGAGGGCCTCATGAAAGCAAAAAAAGGTGTAGTTGAATATTTGAACAAAATACTTACGAATGAATTAACTGCCATAAATCAGTACTTTCTTCATGCTGAAATGTGTCAAAACTGGGGTTATGAGCGGCTTTACCATAAAATTAGAGCTGAATCGATTGATGAAATGAAGCACGCTGAGGAACTTATTGAGCATATCCTCTATCTCGATGGGGTTCCAAATGTTCAGCGGCTTCATCCGATTAATATTGGGCAAACTGTTTTGGAGCAATTGAAGCTTGATCTGAAAGTAGAGCAATCAGCTGTAACTTTGTTGAACGAAGCAATTGCCCACTGCGTAAAAGTTGGTGATAACGCAACGCGTGAAAAGTTAGAAAACATGCTAACTTCAGAAGAGGAACATGTAGATTTCATTGAAACTCAACTCGAAACCATTAGGCAGGTGGGGACTCAAAACTACCTGACCCAACAGATTAAAAACGAATAGTCAATTTCAGTAAACATTAAGAAGCTAGGCATTCTATCCTTGTACGCTAGGGTAGGCTTTTAGGGAGGAGAAAGGAGGGAAGGGAGACCACCTTCCTTCCTCCTCGTGAGGCCGCCTCGGCAGGAAGTGGCGTTCTGGAAACCCGGTAGATCTATATCTTGCTGGCCTCTAGGGCCAGCCGTTTTGGTGCGCCCCCCCCCTTGTGATCGGATGGAGAATGCCAAGAGTTCATCGGAGGGAACCTTTCTCCAAGGGGGGCGACTTCTCTGCTTGATGGTTTTCTCGTAACTCGCTCTCACGTTTAAAGTTATCAAAATATGCATCCCGCGTAATTGTAGGTAGCAAGTTGTTATCATGGTAAAATTTGATGAATATTGATGAATAATCCGTATTTTCTTGGAAATCATCCATTGTTGTTCATCTTAATTTTGGTGTTTTGAAGAGGGGAGAGGTAAGGGGTAAGGGGGAATACCCCTCCCTCATCGCCTCTTCTGGTATGCCACGGGGATTCTGATTTAACCCTTTGAAGCTCGAGCGGGAGTTGGGCATTCGTAGGCCTAGGGAGGAGACCTGAGATTGAGAATTGCCTTGCACTTTCTCGCTTCGATGTATGGCGTGGCATCCTAGTCATTAATGGTATTGATTATTGTTATCATTATCATAAGGGATGTTAGAGGTTAGTTGCTCTGATGTACATGGCTATATGCCAGAAAAGAATGCCTATTTTCCTTGAATGGAAATGTTGTTTCTGTAACTTGAGGGCGAGGCTGCAGTGTGGCGCTTAAAAAAACGACTAAATGAAAACTGATCTTGGAAGCCAACGGTTTGTGCAATGGTGGCAATGGTGATGCCGGGATCAGCCAATAGGGTTTTTGCGCGATTAAGTCTTACCTGGGTGTGGTAATGGGAGAAGGTTTTTCCTGTCTGAACTTGAAACCAGTGGGAACAGTATTTTGTTGAATATCCGAGTGAATTTGCGATTGTCTGTAAAGTTAGTCCTTCATGTAAATTGCCTGCTATGAAGTCCTTTACGTCTCTAATATTTAGATGTGAGTTAGGGGTGATGTCTTTTAGATTTTGGAGTAGATCCCGGAGAAGTTCTAGGGTTAGCGTTCTGAGCTCGTGAGCACTTTCAGCAGAGGCCACTTTGTTTAGGGAAATATTAATATGGTCCCGGAGGACCTCTAACGCAGGATCGTTTTTGCTTTGGGTGGTTTGATTTTGCACCTTTGTCCCCTGTGGGCGGTTCAGGCGCAGGATTCGTAGATCCTCTGGCACTCTATTGATAATGAGAATTGTTATTATTATATTCAAGCTTAGGCGAAGTCGTCAAGTCTTTGCATCTTTCCCTAAGTTTAATTATTTTATCGCTGTTTTTTGCCCATTTTTTTTATCTGTTCTGTGGTTTTGCTCTCTATCCGAATGGGATATTGATCGTGTAGAATAAAACTCATCTTGTTAGAGTGAAATAGCCATTATGGGGTTGGTGAAAATTTTTTGAGTTGTCATTGTTCCATTGAATAACCACTGTCTCTCCAGTGAATATCGAAATACTTCATCTGAGATCGGTTCTTAAGAGGCTCTGGCGCTGTGTCTAATCAAACCGTAATTCAGAATCTTCAGTCTTTTCTCGAGACTCATATTGTTGGACAGCCTCTGCTTGTTGAGCGGTTGTTGATTGCTTTGTTGGCCGATGGGCATCTTCTTGTTGAGGGTGCTCCAGGCCTTGCAAAGACGAGAGCAATAAAAACTTTAAGCTATGGAATCGAAGGTGATTTTCACCGAGTACAATTTACTCCAGACTTGCTTCCTGCTGATTTGACAGGCACAGAAATTTATCGCCCACAAGATGCTTCATTCAAGTTTCAGCAAGGACCACTTTTTCATAATCTTATTCTCGCAGATGAAATTAATCGTGCGCCTGCTAAAGTTCAATCCGCTCTTCTTGAAGCTATGGAGGAGAGACAAATTACCGTTGGTTCAGTGACCTATCGTTTGCCGACCTTGTTTTTGGTGATGGCAACGCAAAACCCTATTGAGCAAGAAGGTACTTATCCATTACCGGAAGCTCAACTCGATCGCTTTCTTATGCGCGTTAATGTCCATTATCCCGTTGCTTCGGCCGAAAAGGAAATTTTGTATTTGAATCGGAATGAAGCACGTGGTGATATCATCCAGAAGATGGAAGGATATGCAGCAGTTACGCAGAAGGAGTTGTTCGAGGCGCGGCAAGAGGTTTTGAATGTGTATATGGCCAGCAACCTTGAAGAATATCTCTTGCATCTCGTTCTTACGACGAGAGCACCTCATGCCTATGGTAATGAGCTTGTGAAGTGGTTGCAATATGGAGCAAGCCCTCGTGCTAGTATTGCCCTTGATCGTTGTTCGAGAGCGCGCGCATGGCTGGCAGGGCGTGATTATGTTGTGCCGGAGGATATTCAAAATATAGCTTATGATGTGTTACGCCACCGGATTATTTTGACGTATGAGGCAGAAGCTGATGGGGTTACCCCTGATAGTCTTATTCAAGAATTGATTGCTCGTATTGCAGTTCCTTAACTGATTGCCGCTTGCAAGGTTTCGAAGGGAAACGTGTATTAGAGGCAATTAGGTTATCAAGACATTGATGGAACAGACGCCTAAAAGATTCCTCGCTTCCTTGCCTGAAAACTTTACGACTGGTAATGACATTGACCCTGTTAGCATTTCACTCAAATCTTTAATTAGGCTTCGTCATGCTGCGCGTAGTCTCTCCTTAAAGGCTGCAAAGATTCGTGCGCAACGTAGCGATAGATATCTATCCCCGTTTAAAGGGCGTGGGATGGAGTTTGATGAAGTTAGGCTATATCAACCTGGGGATGATATTAGGAGTTTAGATTGGCGAGTAACTGCGCGAACAGGAAAACCTCATACAAAATTATTTCGCGATGAGCGAGAACGCCCAGTGCTTTTATGGGTAGATTTACGGCCTTCGATGTTCTTTGCAACTCGTGGGGTCTATAAGGCCGTTGTAGCATCACGCATTGCCTCGGTGTTGGCATGGAGTGCAGCGTTTCAAGGTGACAGACTTGGAGGATTAATTTTTTCTGAACAAAAACATGTGGAGTTGAGACCCGCGCGAGGTAGCATGGCCGCTTTGCATCTTATAAAACAATTAGTTGCACATCCGGTCTGGGTAAATGGGGTTGAACAAGTGGGTAGTAGTAATAGATCGACTGCTGTGCAGGCTTTGGGTAGATTGCGGCGTGTTGCACGTCCAGGAAGTCTAATTTTTTTGATCAGTGATTTTCGTAATATTGATGATGAGGCGGAATCTCATATTTCTCAAATGGCGAGGCATAGTGATATCGATATGGTTTTTATTTTCGACAAACTTGAGAGAGAGCTTCCTCCGGCAGGATTGTATAAAGTTGGGAATGACCATGAGACGTATTTGCTTAATACGGGCGATGAAAAGATTCGGATGACATATAGGCAACGTTTTAATTCACATTATGAACGGTGGAAAAAGCGTAGTCTCGTAAGTGGAGTATATTGGACTTCGTGCTCAACGGAGCAGAATGCTATACACGCGCTTCAAGAGAGTTTTGGGTCACGTATCAAGTGAATTCTCCCGTTCCACAGTTACCGCTTCGTGATATACACCTACCTGATTCTATTGGCTGGTGGCCTCTTGCTCCTGGTTGGTGGATTGTTGGTGTGTTATTACTTGCAAGTGGTTTTCTTGTAATTATATTTGCCCGTTATATGAAAGCTAAAAACCGTATTAGAAGAATTTCTCTAAAAGAAATTGATTTAATTCAGCAATCCTTTGTACTACATAAAGATAGAACACGTGTGGTATGTGAGCTCTCTGTTCTTCTACGTCAGGCGTGTATAAGTAGATACTCTCGAATGGAAGTGGCAAGTTTGACGGGAGCAGGGTGGATGAGTTTTCTTGATCGTAATCTTGATGGACGCCCGTTTAGTGATGGTGTGGGGAAAATATTTATGACTGGGCCATATCAAAAGAGTGTAGAAATAAATGTGGACCTATTACTAGATTTGTGTCGGAATTGGATTGCGGCTTTGCCATCAAAAAAGTCTTGATATGATCCACTTTGATTGGCCATGGGCAGTTGCTTTACTTCCTTTGCCGTGGCTCGTCCATAAATTTTTCTCAAAAGCCAAACTTGAGAAATCTGCAACACTTCGGGTCCCCTGCATTGATGATTTTGAATGCGCCACTATTAGCTCTGTAGTCCGAGGTATGATCTATTTGCCTCTTGTGGTCGCAGTTTTTGCATGGATATTGGGAGTATTAGCACTCACACGACCACAGTGGTTAGGGGATCCAGTTGCGCTCCCAACGACAGGTCGAGACTTAATGCTTGCCGTTGATCTCTCAGGTAGCATGGAGGCCAAAGACTTTCAACTGAATGGAGATGTAGTTGATCGCCTAACGGCAGCAAAAGCGGTTGCTGCAGACTTCGTATCTCGGAGGATAGGCGATCGAGTAGGACTTATTCTTTTTGGACAGAAAGCATATGTTCAAGTACCTCTGACATACGATCGAGATACAGTACGTACATTGCTAATGGAATCTGTAATTGGTCTTGCGGGTAGGGAAACTGCAATTGGAGATGCAATTGGTTTGGCAATAAAGAGACTAAACCAAGAGATTGTTGAGAGTAAGGTGCTAATTTTGCTTACTGATGGAGCAAATACTTCTGGAGAAGTGAGGCCACTGAAGGCAGCAGAGCTTGCGGGCAATCAAGGACTAAAAATCTATACCATTGGCATTGGAGCCGATGAAATGGTTATTTCATCGTTTTTTGGAAGTCGTATGGTCAATCCGTCCATTGATCTCGATGAAACGACGTTAAGAGAGATTGCTGAGCAGACTGGAGGAAGATATTTTCGTGCGCGTAATACTGCGGAGTTGGAAAAAATTTATCAGATTATAGATGCACTTGAGCCGGTCGAGCATGAAGCTCAAGTATTTCGCCCACGGCATGCGCTTTTTTATTGGCCATTAGGTTTAGCAGCTTTCCTTTCAGGGATACTTCTAGTTGGACGCGTACTTGGGAGAGTTGGAGTATAAGTGATGATTGATCAATTTCATTGGATTCGTCCCTTTTGGTTGATCGCATTACTTCCGTTTGGAGTGTTGTTATGGTTCATGTTTAGACATAAGGTAAAAGGTGGTACTTGGGAATCTGTATGTGATCACCGATTATTGCCGCATATTCTTCTTGGGCAAGGTATACAACGTCGATGGTGGCCGCTGTGGAGTATTGCAATCGCTGGGACTCTCACGATCTTTGCCATTGCCGGACCTGCATGGGAGCGTTTGCCTCAGCCTGTTTACCAACAGCAGTCGGCGCGTGTATTAGTTCTGGATCTTTCCCTCTCTATGGATGCCACTGATATTGGTCCTACTAGATTGACGCGTGCGCGGCACAAAATTTTGGACATTTTAGAGTATCAGGATGAAGGGTATACTTCACTGATTGTTTACGCTGGAGAGCCGTTTGTTGTAACACCATTAACACAAGATGTTCAGACAATTAAAGCTTTGGTCCCAACTTTGAAAACAGATTTGATGCCAGCTCATGGCAGTCGACCTGACCTGGCGCTTAAGGAAGCTGTCAGCCTGATTGAACAAGCAGGTATGACAAAGGGGCACATTGTTTTACTGACTGATGGCATTGACGATTCACGTGTTTACAGTGCTACAAAACGTTTAAGTGATGATGGGCATAGACTATCGGTCCTTGCTGTAGGGACTAAAGATGGTGCACCAATTGTTTTGAAAGATGGCTCATTTTTAAAGGATATGAGTGGTTCTATAGTTTTGCCAAAGATGGATGAACAGAAGCTTCGTGTACTCGCATCTGATGGGGGAGGGCGTTATACCAGGATTTCTATTGACGACAGTGATGTTGAGTACATTATGGCTGATGGAATAGTGAGTCGAATGCAAAGTCAAGTAGAGGACGTTGGGCTTCATGTTAATCTTTGGAAAGAGGAAGGCCCATGGTTGCTCTTTCTGATTCTTCCAATTGCAGCGATGGCGTTTCGTCGAGGGTATCTTGTACTTGTAGTTAGTGTCTTCCTCTTGTTTTCTAAAGATATATACGCATTTGATTGGAATGTCTTGTGGTCTAACTCTAACCAACGTGGAAGCGAAGCTTTTATGCAAGGGAACCCTGAATATGCTGCTAAACTGTTTTCAGACCCACAGTGGAAGGCAGCTGCCCAGTATCGTGCAGAGCAATTTGATCGAGCTGTAGAGTCTTTGGATGGGCTTGAAACCGCTAGTGCTTTATATAATAAGGGGAATGCTCTAGCGCATCTTGGGCGTTTTCCTGACGCAATACATGCTTATGATGCCGCCTTAAAGTTAGATGATGCCCACGAAGACGCCCGTTATAACAAAAAAATAATAGAAGATTTTTTGGAACGACAACCACGACAACAAGATTCTCAAAGAGAGGGGGATGATGGGGAACCTCAATTATCACAACAACCCTCGGAACATTTCAGTGATCAATATGAAGAGAGGGATTCTCTCAATGAAACTGCTAACGATGAGTTGTTGGAGCAGGACAGCCTTGAAAGTGCTCAGCAGCAGAATTTTTCGGAGGATACTGATAGTAGAAAAGAAGATCAGGCGGAGGCAGGAGGTTTAAATTTTTCTAAGGAATCAAGTAATCGCACTAATCTGTCCTATGAAGATGCTTTTGATTCTTTGGAGTCGCAACAAGCCTATGAACAATGGATCAGGAGGATTCCAGATGATCCCGGAGGGCTTCTTAGACGTAAGTTTTTATACCAATATGAAAAACGTGGGCATGAATCAACAGAGAAGAATCTATGGTGATCCAACCCTCAAGTGTAATCAGTGGATGTTTCTTTATGCTGCTCATGTGTTGGTTGACTCAAGGCTTTGCAGCCACCATTACAGTTACGGTAGATCGTGACCCTATCCATATTGATGAGTCTTTTACCATAACATTTAAGGCTGATGCGGCGGTTGGCGATGATCCAAACTTTTCTATATTGGAAAAGAATTTTAATATTTTGCATAAGAATCACAGCACAAATGTAAGTTTCATGAATGGAACTTTATCAAATACACGAGTGTGGACGCTTGTGCTTATGCCTAAAGCCTTGGGTGAAATAACGATTCCTTCCATAGCTTTTGGAAAAGATGTCAGTGTGCCATTTCACGTGACTATTGTTGAAAGGAAAAGTACTCAATCTGCTACAGGACCTGAGGATTTGTTCCTCGAGGTTAATGCGCACCCACGACAATCCTTTGTCCAAGAACAAATAATTTTCACTGTTAGATTTTACCGGTCAATAGTTATTGAGAACGGGACTATCACAGAGCCTACATTGAGTGATGGAGATGCTGTGGTAAAAAAACTTGGAGAAAATAAAACATTTCAGACGAGGCGTGATGGAGTTGATTACCATGTCGTGGAGCTTCGTTACGCACTATTCCCACAAAAAAGTGGATCTTTGGTAGTTAATCCTGTGGTTTTTGAAGGAACATCTGTGGCTCAATCACGTTCATTTTTTAGCCCGGGAAATGCCCAGAGACGACGTCTGAGATCAGATGAGATTACATTACAGGTTAATCCAATTCCATCTTCATTTTACGGTTCAACGTGGCTTCCGTCTCCTAACTTACAGCTTTCGGAGATGTGGCCGCAGACTCCTCCGAGGTTTATGGTTGGAGAACCTGTGACAAGAACACTTCTCCTGGAGGTGGAGGGCTTAACGGCTGCGCAGTTGCCAGAAATCAACAAAGAAGTGCCATCTACATTAAAAGAGTACCCTGACCAGCCCATGCAAAAGGACAATGTCAGCCTTCAGGGAGTTACTGGAATTCGACAGGAAAAAGTTGCCTTGATTCCTAGTGAAGTTGGTCATTTAACTCTTCCGTCAGTCGAAGTCCCTTGGTGGAATACTTTGACTAATACGATAGAAGTCGCAAGGCTGCCAGAAAGAAGCGTTTTGGTTGAGGCTGCAATAAAAAAGCAGCGTTTTGACGAATCATTTGAGGTGCCACAATCTGTAGAAGTTGCTTCATCTCCCTCCAAGTCTATACGAGTGCAATCCTCCTGGCCTGGGAAGAGTTTTTGGCTATTGTTGACTGGGGTCTTGACTATGGGTTGGTTGATAACTGCCTTATTTTTGTGGAGAGAACGTTATGGGGTTCGTTCAGTCCAAGTACATGATCAGGATACTGCTACTAAAAGTAAACGAGCTATAGAAAAACAATTTAGGTATGCCTGTGAGAATGGTGATGTAGAGGCTGCAAAATTGTCATTGGTAGTGTGGGCAAGTTTAGAGTGGTCAGGTGACGTGCCAAAAACTATTGGGGCGATTGCAGAGCGTTTTTCCGGGACGCTTCGTGAAGAACTTGATAGACTTAATAAGGTGCTGTACGGACAAGCACCTGAAAAGTGGGATGGTCAAGCACTATGGAGTGCATTTGAACACTCAAAGAGCAAAGGGGCAATCTCACCAAACACACCTGGTGAACGCCTAGAGCCTTTATGGGTTACATCATAAAGAAGTAACTTGCTATGGTTTGCTGTGATCAAATAACTTAGTGATACATCTCTATGTTTTAGATAAAATGGCTATGCTACGTAGAACACATTTTTACTTTTTGTGGTCTCCAGTTGGTGTTGTGCTTGTTTCTGTTTTTGGTTGAGAGTCTTCTGCCGCTGCTTCGGGTTCAGATGTTTGCTCTTGCGTTTGTGCATTGGCCTCTCTAAATAAGCGGGCTTCTGTGCCTACGACAAAATCAATGTCGCCTTGAAGTACTTCATAAATGGCCCTGCTTGTCTCCTTCGCAAAAGGCTTTTCAGATATTTGCGGGGCTCCTTGAAGTAGTTGTTTGGCGCGTTGAACTCCAATAACTACAACTCTAAAATGTGAATCAATGTCTGTGTTCCTGTGATGATCAAGTAATGAAAGAATTTCCATTGTTACTCCTTTCCTTAATGTGACTTTGATAATCTAAATCAGTGTTCTATGACATATAATGTTTTCATTCGCTCTGCAGTGATTACAGCCTCCAATTCTTTTAACGACTGTTCTAAGTTGTTATTTACACTGATATAAGTGTACTCACGAAAATGCTTCATTTCATCTCGAGCACGTTCTAGTCTCATTTGAATCGATTCTTTCGAGTCAAGCCCTCTACTTTGTAGGCGGGTTTTTAGTACATCCAGGGATGGTGGAAGGAGATAGATAAACACACCATGCTTTACCCTTTGCTTCAATTGCATGGCACCTTGTTCGTCAATATCTAGCAAAAGGTCTGTGCCCTCATTTAGGGCCTGAGATATTGTTGAACGATGCGTCCCATAAAAGTGGCCATATACCTCAGCCCACTCTAAAAACTCTTCATCGTCAACCATTTTTTGAAAGGCATCTTTGCTTACGAAGACATAATCTTCTCCATCAACCTCACCTGATCGCTGAGGACGAGTCGTGTAAGAAATAGAAAACTTTAAGCGTGGAATATTCATGATAAGTTGGGTGCATAAAGAAGTCTTGCCAGCTCCGGAAGGTCCGGATATTACAAACAGCAATCCTTGTCGACGATCAAGAGCTAGGTCATTATCAAATTTTTCTATGTTGCCCATATATTGCCTAATCTCTGCGGCCTTATTCAAGGTTTTGAAGTTGTTCTCTAATCTTTTCCAAAGTACTCTTTATTGTCACGGTCCGATGGGAAACGTCAAGGTCATTTGCTTTGGCACCCATTGTATTGATCTCACGGTTGAGTTCCTGCACTAGAAAATTAAGAGGTTTCCCCACTTCTGTCCCCTCCTTCAAAAGAGTTTGGCATTGGTCAAGATGGCTGATGGTTCGGCTTAATTCCTCGTTAATATCAGAGCGTGTGGCGAATAGGGCAATTTCTTGCGATATACGGACATCATCGGATATGGGGTGTTGTGTAAGTTGTTTAATTTTCTCTCGTAGCCGATTGTTATAGCGTTTGACAATATGGGGTATTCGGCGTTTTATTACGTTAATATCCTTTCTTATTTGCCGAATATGACCTGTGATATCTTTTACTAGTGCACGACCTTCTTGTTGACGCATATAATCAAACTCATCCAATGTGGGAGGGAGTGCTTGATTAATAATTTCCGATACAACAGAAGATGGGATGGGAGCAGGGAAAAAGGTTGTAAGTTCTCTGATATTTGCCAATAAGTTAATGTCAATAGTGCCGCCTAAAGCGAGTTCTCTTTGTAGTTTTTTGAGGATATGCACATATTGACGAGCCATTTTTTTATCGATAATAATTTCCTGTTGTTTCGATCCATTTTTTAAGGATATAGATAAATCCACTTTTCCGCGGGCAACACGTTCACTTACAACGCGTTTTATCTTGGCTTCATGTGGGGCGAGGATTGTTGGAAGGTGTGTCACAATCTCGCAAAATCTATGATTCACGGAGCGAATTTCTACTATGACCCTGTGGTTACGGATGACTCGCTCTTTTCTGCTGTATCCGGTCATGCTTTTAATCATTATTTGCTACCCTTAGTACGGGAATATTGGGGGTTGTGGCATAGAGATGTTCATCAATTGCATGAAGGAGAGGGGAGAGTGAGGTAGCATCAATCGCTGAAATTGTAATTCCTGACAAACGATACCCTAGAGTCTGGCGTTGCATTTCGGAAACCTTATCTGCCTTATTTAAAACTAGTAGACTGGGAATATTATTGAGAGAAAGTTCAGATAGTACGTTAGTGACTGTGTTTAGGCGATCATCAAGTGTTGAACTGGTAATATCGCATACGTGAAGTAAAAGTGAGGCGTTACGAAGCTCATCCAGCGTTGTCTGAAATGCTCCTAGTAGTCCGCGGGGAAGTTTTTGAATGAAACCCACGGTATCTGTAAGAATGGCCTCTTTACCCGTTAATAGCCGTAAGCGACGGCTTGCGGTGTCTAGTGTTGTAAAGACTTGATTACTTGCCCGTACATCATTTCTGGTTAACGTGTTAAGGAGCGTAGACTTTCCTGCATTGGTATATCCAACGAGCGCAATAACTGGAAGCTTGTGACGTGTGCGAAGCGCGCGTTGCTGGTGACGTTGTTTCACAAGTACTTTTTGTTGGCGTTCAAGTAGGGCAATGCGATTTCGAATTCGTCGGCGATCAAGTTCGAGTTTAGTTTCTCCAGGGCCTCGCCCTCCAATTCCGCCTGTCAATCTTGACAGTGCCGTCGATCTTTCCGAGAGACGTGGTAGCACATATCGGAGTTGCGCCAATTCAACTTGTAATTTACCTTCACGAGATTGCGCTCGTCTAGAAAAAATGTCAAGAATTAGCTGTGTGCGGTCAATAACTTTCATTTCGGTAATTTCTGAGATAGCTTTTGTTTGTGCCGGTGTTAAGTTTTGATCAAAAATTAAAAAGTCCGCTCCTTTGTGTAAAGCATTTATAACAACATCCTTTAGCTTTCCTTTGCCTAGGAGATACTTAGGGTGCAGGGCTTGGAGGCGTTGAATAACAGTATCGAGAATATCAATCTCGTCTGAAATTGCAAGCTCCCGAAGTTCAGCGATGGATTCTTCCTGTGTTGCACGATGTGACACAGAAGCGCTAATTAATATTGCTTGTGCCGAGTTTTTTCGAACATGATGGATCGATTTTGATCGTGCAAACTCTTCATCGAGTGAATGAAGAAATCTAGAAAGATTAAGCTGGAAATTATGAAATGCAGTAGGTGGATATACATCATACAGACGGTTTTCAGGGTTTGGTGGGAGTACATGTGCGAGGTAAATCTTGCCCGGTCTTCCACTGCTGTCGACTTCTAAAGCAGCAAGTAAATCAAAACGTAATAGAGCTAAGTCAGTCAAGTCGTCTTGGTTGAGAGGTTCGTCGCATAGGTGGGTGTGGATCATGCGAATACCATGCAACACAGTTCTCCCAGAACGGTACCTTGGGAGATTGGGGATAATCACACTACGTTCATTGCCAACGAATACGGATTCAATTACACCGCTACGATTTACTAGAATACCAATCTGGCGTTTGATTTCTCGCGATAAACTGGCTATGTAAGTTGCGAGCTCGATGCTCACGACTTCTTGTGTGGGCACACGCCTTCTGTACGTTTTTTGCAAACGGTGTATTTGGTTAGGCTTTAAGCCGTTAAGATTTCCATGTACGGTGGAGATTTTATCCCCCTAAGTATAGATGTGCATTAAAGGTTCTAGTGCTGGGCCGCATTTAGGCATTTACCTTGCTGCTTTTTTGTAATTGTTGTGAAAAAGGTTCCACATTCAGAGAAGCAAAGTTTTCATTAAGGTAGCCATGCCAAGCTGCTGCTGCAATCATTGCACCGTTATCAGTACAATATTGCAATGGCGGAAGATGTATGCGTAGTTTATGGGATGACGAACGTTTTTGTATGGTTTCCCGAAGTAGTGAATTAGCAGCAACTCCACCCACTATAGCGATATCTTTTATGCCATGATGAATCGCTGCATGGATTGTTTTTTGAACAAGCACTTCAATGATAGATGCTTGGTATCCTGCTGCGATATCAGCTGGTGTTGCTTTGTTGTTTTGGGTGTCTAGTGATTGTAAAAAATAGCGCAAAGAAGTTTTGATACCACTAAAACTGAAGTCAAATGACTTGGTTGATGGATACGGGAGTGGAAATGGGGCCTTGAGGGGATCTCCAGATTTTGCTAATTGGTCGATCATGGGCCCTCCAGGGAACCCAAGGCCAAGCATTTTTGCGCCTTTGTCAAAAGCTTCTCCTGCTGCGTCATCTAAGGTTTTTCCAAGGAGTTGGTAGTGTCCTGGGGAATCCACTACATACAGGTTGGTATGGCCTCCAGAGACTAGAAGTCCAATATGTGGGAAGGGGATATCATGATTATTCAGCTGAGTGGAGGCAAGGTGTCCTTCCAGGTGATTAACAGTAATTAGAGGCAGGTTGGATGAATACGCTAATGCTTTTCCAAATGAGAGGCCTACAATAAGTGAACCAATTAAACCTGGGCCTTCCGTTACTGCAACTGCATGAAGCTGGTTAAGTCTGAGTTCAGCTTTCTGTAAGGTATTTCTAACCACGTGGTCCATGGCTTCGATGTGGGCTCGGGATGCAAACTCTGGGACTATGCCTCCGTATAGAGTATGAACTGAGTCTTGACTATGAAGCACATTGGAGAGTACTTCGCAGCCATTTTTTACGACTGCGGCTGCAGTGTCGTCACATGATGTTTCAATGCCTAGAATGAATATGTCTGGTATGGTGGTGATTAGATGCTCCCGTATCTCAGCGCCCCATGTTTTGGTAGCAACTGACGTGGTATCCTATCATGGGCTTTGATGGTAAAACGGAAAATACAAGATCAGAATTAGGAGAGGTGTGTATGATTGTACTCAAGTGACAATCATGCACTTACCAATGCTTCTTCTTCGACAAATTCAAGAGTGCCGTCTCGAAGTAGCACTTTTACTTTCGCCCCGTCACGGAAACGCCCCTTAATGAGTTCATCCGACAGTGGGTCACTGAGGTATTTTTGTATTGTACGGCGCATTGGTCTGGCACCGTACTGAGGTTGATAGCCTTCCTGTATAAGAAAGTTTTTCACATTTTCTGGAATTTCTATTTCTAGGCCTTGATCTTTGAGGCGGGTGTTTACTTCCTGAAGTTGGATGTCAATTATTTCGTAAAGATGTTCCTTCTCAAGTGAGTGAAATACTAGTACTTCATCTATGCGGTTAAGGAATTCTGGACTAAAGGACTTTCGCAATTCCTCCAAAACGTCGGAGCGTCTTCGTTTTCTGGTATCTTCTTGACGTTCTTGTTGGAATCCAAGTGAGACACCTTTCTGGAGCAGTTTGGTGCCGATATTTGACGTCATAATCACAACCGTATTTTTGAAATCAACTTTTCGACCGAGACTGTCTGTTAGTGATCCATCATCAAGTACTTGGAGTAATACGTTGAAAATATCTGGATGGGCCTTCTCTATTTCGTCAAAGAGCACCACAGAATACGGACGACGCCGGATTTGCTCTGTCAGTTTTCCGCCTTCCTCGTAGCCTACGTACCCTGGAGGTGCACCAAAAAGGCGTGAACTACTGAATTTTTCCATGTACTCCGACATGTCAATGCGAATGAGTGCATCTTCGGAATCAAATAGGAATCCCGCTAGAGCGCGGGCAAGTTCTGTTTTTCCTACACCCGTTGGACCAAGGAAAATAAATGACCCAATAGGCTTTCTCGAGTCTTTTAATCCTGCGCGAGAACGGCGAAGTGGGCGGCAGACTGCGGATACCGCCTCGTTTTGTCCAATTACACGTTCATGTAGTGCTTCTTCCATGCGAAGTAATTTCTGAGATTCCTCTTCTTCAAGCTTGAAAAGAGGAATTCCGGTCATCATCGAGACCATTTGGGAAATATCGTCACGAGAAATGACAGGACGATTTTTTTCTTGGTTTTTCTTCCACTCGGTTCTGGACTGGTCGTGCAGCCTACGTAGGCGTTGTTCCTCTTCCCTGAGTTTAACTGCCTCTTCAAAGTTTTGTAGGGCAATAGCAAGTTCTTTTTCACGAACAACGCGCTTAAGGTCTTGTTCATAAGCCTTGAGATCTCCAGGCAGTACGTAGGTTTGGAGCTTCATCCGAGCACCGCTCTCATCAATTACGTCAATAGCTTTGTCCGGAAGAAAACGATCAGCAATATATCGATCAGAAAGGCGGACAGCATCAATAATGGCATCCTCCGTAATTTCAACACCGTGATGGTTTTCATAGCGTTCTCGCAGACCTTTAACAATCTGGATCGATTCCTCAATTGATGGTTGCTGGACGTAAACGGGGTGGAAACGACGTTTTAAGGCGCTATCTTTCTCAATGTGCTTTCTGTATTCATCAAGGGTAGTCGTTCCAATACAATGTATTTCTCCTCGAGCTAAGGCTGGCTTTAGCATGTTTGATGCGTCGATAGAACCTTCGGCTGCTCCTGCTCCTACAAGCGTGTGGAGCTCATCTATGAATAGGATGATATTTCCATTTTGGGTGATTTCTTTCATAATCACCTTCAGTCGTTCCTCAAACTGTCCGCGGTACTTTGTTCCGGCGACGAGCGCTCCGAGATCAAGGGCAAGTACGCGCCGATTGAGTAAATTATCAGGTACTTCTGCGTTCACGATTCGTTGTGCAAGCCCTTCCACTATTGCAGTTTTTCCAACACCAGATTCTCCAATGAGGGCAGGATTGTTTTTTGTTCTTCGACATAAGATTTGTAGTACACGTTCAATCTCTTCTGCACGGCCAATTACAGGGTCTAGTGCATCTTCTTGGGCTAACTTTGTAAGATCACGCCCAAACTCATCCAGTGCAGGAGTGCTGCTCTTTCTCTCTCTTTCCCGCGGAGAGGACTTTTTAAGGTACATTACTGTGAGCTGTCTTGCCGCGAGTAGATTTGCGCCAAGGCTTCTCAGGGTTTTTCCTCCAATCCCTTCCTCCTCGCGCAGTAACCCGAGTAAAAGATGCTCACTGCCAATATGGTTGTGTCCTAGGAGACGTGCCTCCTCAATGCCAAATTCAATAACTTTTTTGACGCGTGGACTGAACGGAATTTCGCCGAACGCCAAGGCAGCTCCTCCGCCGGGGATGTTTCTCTCAATTTCGGTCTGAATTCGTTCTGGGGAAAGCCCCATCTTTTTTAGTATTGATGCGGCAATTCCATCGTTGTCTCGAAGAAAAGCTAGGACCAAATGCTCAGTACCGAGATAGTCGTTCATGTGACGCTCGGCTTCTTCTCGAGCGAGAATGATTACCTTGCGGCCCTTGTCTGTGAATCTTTCGAACATTAACCTTAACCTCTCCTCATTATGTGCCGTATTGCAGCTTACTTAGGGCACTCCGGTCGTTCCGCGTAGTCTAGGTATCGCCCAAATCGATGTCAAGCCCATGGCATGGTTGACAATGCATCAATGACAGCATACGCTACCATTCGATTGCTCGCCTTTTTAATATGGATTTCCTGTTACAGCCGTGAAGATAATAGGGGTTCTGGCAAAACCAAATTTCCCCCGGGTTGCTGAGACTTTGAGAGTTTTGGTGCCTTGGCTGCGTAAACGTGGGAAGGAAGTGTTGCTCGATCCGCTAATTGACTCCCTCTCTGTCGGGGAGCAGATAGCTAATTTGCAACCTATTTTTACGCACGAGGCCGATATGCTTCTTGTTTTCGGTGGCGATGGAACAATGCTGCGTGCGGCTCGATTGGTAGCACACCACCCCGTCCCGATTCTGGGGATAAATGTGGGTGGTTTGGGGTTCTTGACAGAGATTACACCAGACAATGTTTATCCGGCACTAGAAAAAACGTTTCATGGAGATTTTCAGATTGAGGAACGTTTGATGATCAGGTCCCAAGTTTGCTCAGGAACGAGTGTTCTTGTCGATACTATTGCGTTGAATGATGTTGTAGTTAGCAAGGGGACCCTAGCTGGGATGGTCAAGCTAAAGATTTCGGTTGGGAACGAGTTTTTGACCTCTATTAGGGGTGATGGATTAATTATTTCAACGCCTACAGGATCGACTGGATATTCCTTGTCTTCAGGCGGTCCAATTGTGAATCCTCGTGTAGATGCGTTGATTTTGACTCCTATCAGTCCGCACATGCTCACTAACCGACCCATCGTGGTCCCTCAAAGTGAAATTGTACAGGCGGTGCTGCGTAGTTCAAATGAAGGTGCAGTTGTTAGTGCTGATGGACAACCTGGTTATGCATTGCATGAGGGTGATTCTGTTACTGTGCACGCGCTAGATACGAGGGCGAGATTCATTCGTTTCCCCGATAAAACCTTCTATCAGATCTTGCGCCAAAAATTAAAGTGGGGAGAGGGCTAGTCACTTTTCAGTGGATTTCAGTCGCTTTAACCTAGTTTCGTCGAGCTCTATATACAGGTTTTTTTCTTGCGTTATTGTTACGGTGCCAGGGCGTTCGCTTTTTACTTTCTTCACATACTTTCGTAATGTGTAGGCAACATCTCCTTGGCGGCTGTGCTTTCTTCCACTATACAAGAGTGCAAGGTTGGCGGCGTCATACAGGGTTTGTTCTGGTATGGTGTTTCTTTCTCCTACAAAAACTGCTACGTGTGATCCAGAAACTCCTTGAGCATGCACCCAGAGATCACGACCTTTCATCTTTCGAAAGGTTAGAATGTCATTTTCAGTAGCATTGCGGCCTACCCCTATAGTTAAACCATCAAATGATACAAAATGACGATATGGTAATTTGCTCTTTTGCTGCTGGTTTCTTCTTAAGGGTGCAAGGGTAGTCTTGGATGCTATTGGGGCACTTTCTCTTCCTGCAGGATAAATGCCTTCAAAAATTCCCTTGCGCTCTTCTTCTAGAACGCTGAGCTCGCTTTTTACGGTATTGATGCGTGGAACAAGTTCTCGTTGCGAAGAACGGTATTTTTTGTGTTTTTTAAAATACCTTTCCAGGTTAACCTTGATACTTTGTGATGGGTCGAGTGCAATAGTTATCGTGCTAGGTTCTGGAGAAAAATAGTTTTTCAAAGTGACTTGCGTTGACCCATTAGGAATCGTATGCATTGATGTTTTTAGTAATTCACCATAATGCTGATAATTTTTATATTGGGCCATCTTTTGAAGGTCTCCTTCCAGAGCGGCTAGACGGCGTTTGGCTTTTTTGATGCAACGAGCATTTGTTGATAGATGTTCTTGCTGTATGCGATCAATTGTTAGTTTTCGCTCGATTTGCTCATAACGTGTTTCAAGCGTACGGTTGAAAGCGTAGGAGAGGTTTTCATGTTCTTTAGTGGCGGTATCGTCATCTGTGGAGGGGGCGTGGTGGTATAGTTCTAATTTTGGCTGACCAAATGGAATTTGATAGGAATCCTTAATGCTTAGGCGGCCAGGACGGAGTACCCCAATGACAGTATCTTGATAGTCAAGGAGGTAGATGTTAGTGCCACGTCCAATTAAGTCAAACATTAGAAACCCTGTCACCTGATCTTTTTTGTATTCAAGACGAATGATGCGGTCACTCCCTACTTGTTTGATAGATGAGACTCTCGCTCCAGTGAGGTGGCGACGAAGCAGTTGGCAGAACTGATGTGGTGTAGAGGGGTTTGTGTGCTTTTTTCTAATCAAATGAATTCTTGAAACTTGAGGTTGCCCCGAGATATGAAGATACAGCGTTTCTTGTTTAATGCGTATTTCCAATGTGATCGCAAGGGGGACAGGTTGGAAAACTTTCTGAATTCTCCCATCCTGAAGAGGGAGCGTAATTTCGTCTAGTATTTGAAGGAGTTCTTCTATTGATTGCGACATGGCTTCTCCATTATATAGCAGCTGAGTTAGATACAAAAAAAAGATGACAATTTCCGAATCTTTAAGATGGGCCAACATTGTGCTTAAGGAGGCGATGGTGGAGGATCCTGAAGGCACCGCAGGACATCTCCTTGACCATTGTCTTGGAATAGACCCTACTACCCGATTTCTTAAATCCCACGAACGAGTATTATCTTCCAGTGAAGAGGAGGTCTATCGTTGGTTGATCCATGAACGGTCGCGGCGCATACCACTCCAATATTTATTGGGAAAGGCGCCTTTTTTCAATGATGATGTAATTGTTGATCAAAGGGTTTTGATCCCACGTCCGGAGACTGAACAGGTTGTTGAGATAGCTATACAAGTTTTACGAAAAGAAGAAATTTTTGAACCCGTAGTTTTTGAGATTGGAACGGGGTCTGGTGTGATTGCAGTTAGTCTTGCAAAAGTTTTACAGGCAAAGGTCTGGGCGGGCGATCTATCAGTCGATGCTCTTGATGTTGCGCGCGCCAACATTCAAAAATTCAATGTTGAAAAACGAATTAGTCTATTACATGGGGACTTATTTCAGCCATTTTACGATCTTGATCTGATGAATCAGGTAGATCTTGTGATTTCTAATCCTCCTTATATTCAACGGAAGATCATTGACGAGTTGGCACCAGAAATTTCTCAAAATGAACCGAGAAGTGCGTTGGATGGAGGTGAAGATGGGTGCGATTTTTACCGTCGGATTATTCCGGCTGCTATCCCGTTTCTAAAACCTGGTGGGTGGATGGTTTTAGAGCTTGGAGATGGGCAGCGGGAGTTTGTGTATGATCTTATTGCCAGTTACTCCGAGCTGGAGCACGCTCAAGTTTCCCAAGATGTTGGAGGCAAGGATAGGGTTGTTGCTGTGCAGCGTATTTGCTAAACCTATGGTATGGCATGTGTACTTATCGTGATGCAGAATAAAAAGACCGACCAGGAATAATTTTTCCCATTACAACCGAGGTTTCGGCCCCTGTTATTGATGGAAGATTATTGGGTATACCATGGATGGTACAATAGGCCATAACGGCAAAGGCTGTTGCTTCAACTGCCCTGCTGTCCCACCCATATGCTTCAGAAGTTCTCACGGGAGTTGGAGCGAAGGCGTTGAAGAACTCTTTCACAAGAGCCTTGTTTTTAGTCCCCCCCCCTACGAGAATTAGCTCCTGGATTGGTCCTGGTAGAAAAGTTTGATTTTTTGCCGCAGCTTTTGCAGAAAATGCGGTTAGAGTTGCAATAAAATCCTCATTCTTTAGTCCATATCTACGTGCATTATGCAGTAAACGTTCTACATAACTGTCCCCAAACTCGTGTCTTCCTGTTGATTTTGGTGGACGGCGCTTTAAAAATTGATGTTCCAGGAGTTTTTTTAGGAGAGGTTCGTAAACAGAGCCCTTTGTTGCTATGAAGCCATTGGTGTCTTGGGATTTTTTTCCGTTCGTAATAAACCTAATGGCACTGTTAATCATCATGTTAGCGGGACCGACGTCGAATGCCTCAATTTTCTGTTGTGTTGTTTTTGCTGGCACATAAGTTACGTTACAAATTCCTCCAAGATTTACAATCAGGCGAGATTTAGTTTTATGCTGAAATAATACTTGATGAGTGTATGGGGTCAGTGGTGCTCCTTCGCCACCTGCTGCCATATCTCGTGGACGAAAGTCCGCAATAGTTGTAATCCCAGTTCTTTCTGCAATAACTGAAGGTTCTCCGATTTGCAAGGTAGATGGTGTGGGGGGATGTGGGTGGTGATAAAGAGTTTGGCCGTGTGAGCCAATCAGGTGAATGTTGTTTGGCGACAGGCCAGATAGGTCAATGAGCTTTAATGCAGCTTTTGAAAACTTTTCCCCAAGCAAAACATTGAGGTCGCATACCTCACCTCCAGTGCCTGATTCGCACACTTTGAGAATGTGTGTTTGGAGTTTTTGGGAGAAGGCAGCAGAGGTAAACGCTACGAGTTTTACTGATATGCGAGACTCACGTTTTTTAATTTCAACAAGCGCGGCATCAACCCCATCTGCAGAAGTGCCTGACATTAAGCCAATGATCTTCATTGATCCAAACCCCGTGTAGGAGAATAACCTGTGTTCTCCATCTTGACAATGCCTGAAAAACGGCAGTACCATCAGGCGTTTTCTTCCTATGAATCGAATGATTCACACTTTTAAAAATGAACGATGGCTTATTTTTGTTGCGGCCCTCTGCCTCTATGGCTTTATTGGAGGGTTGTCTGCCGTAGCATTAGCCTCCACCGTCAAGGTAGCCACATATGAAGGTGTGATTAACCCCGTTACTGCAGAATACTTTGAGTTTGCACTTGATGAGGCGGTTGAAACCGATGCACACCTTTTGGTGTTTCAACTTGATACGCCTGGTGGGCTTGATACTTCAATGCGCCTCATTATTAAGGAAATTAATGCTTCTCCTATTCCAGTTGCGGTCTTTGTCTCTCCCAATGGTGGCCGTGCTGCATCCGCAGGTGTATTTATAACTATGGCGGCTCATATTGCCGCTATGTCCCATGGCACGAATATTGGCGCTGCTCATCCAGTCGCTATGGGTGGGGGCGAGATGGATAAGGTGATGAAGGAAAAGGTTGAAAATGATGCCGTAGCGTACATCAAGGCTATAGCTGAAAAACGTGGTCGTAATGGAAAGTGGGCTGAAGATGCGGTCAGAAAAAGTGTTTCTGTAACAGAAAAAGAAGCATTGGAACTTGGAGTGATTGATTTGGTTGCTGGTGGTCTCAACGAGCTTCTGGATGTGATTCATGGGAGAGAGGTTGAAACGGCGATTGGCAAGGTTGAGTTGGACACAAAAGATGCTCACGTTGAAGATCTTCCGATGACGTGGCGTTTTGAATTTCTAAAGGTGTTGAGTGATCCTAATATCGCATACATTCTCATGACCATTGGAACTATTGGAATTATTGCAGAGTTATATAGTCCTGGAATGATTTTCCCCGGGGTGGTTGGTGTGGTCAGCCTTATATTAGCTTTTTATTCCTTCCAGACGTTGCCTATCAACTATGCAGGATTACTGTTGATGCTTCTTGGGGTTGTTTTATTAATTCTTGAGATGCAAATGTTTAGTTATGGATTATTGAGTATTGCTGGTATAGCCGCAATGATACTTGGTTCTGTAATGCTTATGGACGGTGGACCTGAGTTTCAGCAAGTGTCCTTAAATGTCATTTTGCCTGTAGTTTTAGTATTTGCTGGCCTTGTAATGCTGATTACTGGATTGGCTGTGAAATCGATTAGACGGAAACCTGTTACTGGAGCAGAAGCTTTGGTAGGAATGACAGCTATTGCAAAAACTAATTTAGATTTGGATGGTAGCGTGTGGCTCAATGGGGAAATGTGGCATGCTGTAAGTGATGTTCCTGTACTTGTTGGACAACCAGTACGTGTAGTAGCGGTTGAGGGATTGCGTCTTTCGGTGACGCAAGATGATAACTCAAAAGAAGGGGAATTGTAGAAATGAGCATTTTCTCGCCAACCCTCATCATTATTCTTATGATTGTGATGATTCTATATAGTGGGATTAAAGTTCTTCGGGAGTATGAGCGAGCTGTGATTTTTTTCCTTGGCAAACGTTCCAAGGCACTGATCGGAGGAAATGGTCCAGGCATTATCGTGATCATCCCTGGGATATACCAGATGGTAAAAGTGAGCCTACGAACCGAAACACTCGATGTGCCTACGCAAGATATTATTACTAAAGATAACGTAACGGTAAAGGTTAATGCTGTTGTGTTTTTCAGGGTTGTTGATCCTGATAGGTCTATTTTAGATGTTGAAAATTATCTCTATGCAACGCAACAAATGTCTCAGACAACTTTGCGTAGTGTTCTTGGACAGAGCTTGTTAGATGAGTTGCTTGGAAAACGGGAAGAAATTAATGCAGAGCTTCAGAGAATTATTGATTTACAGACTGAGCCATGGGGTGTCAAGGTAACAGCCGTTGAGGTTAAGAATGTAGATCTTCCGCAGGAGATGCAGCGAGCAATTGCACGTCAAGCTGAGGCAGAGCGTGAACGACGTGCAAAAGTGATTCATGCGGATGGGGAGTACGAGGCGTCTCAACGACTTGCTGACGCGTCAGAAATTATGAGTAAAAATCCTGCAACTCTTCAATTGAGGTATCTTCAAACATTAACGGAAATTACTGTTGGTCAGAATACGACTGTGGTATTTCCTTTGCCAATTGATATTTTGTCTGCATTTACAAAAAAGAAGGAGTCTCCTGAAGAGTGAGGAGTTTTTTGTTTCGGTGCGCTTCGTCTGACACTACACTTTTTATGAATTCCGTGATCAGGTAAGGAAAGTACGGCGGCTCGATGTTTGCCTCCTTAGCTTGGTTTAAACAAGGTTTTCCTCTGCTACGGCTTACGCCAACTCGAATTTTATTTATTGGATATGTTCTTATCATTGGGTGTGGCACCGGGTTGTTGCTCCTACCTCCTGCAACCACTGGTAATGGCATCAGTTGGGTCGACGCAGTATTCACTGCGACATCAGCGACTAGTATCACTGGTCTAATAGTTCTTGACACCCCACATGATTTTACCTTGTTCGGACAGCTTGTAATTCTTGGGCTGATTCAGATTGGTGGGATTGGATATATGACGATTGCGGCTCTGTTCGTGATTTTGTTGGGACGTCGCATTGGTATGCAAGAACGCCGGCTTCTTCAAGAATCGCTAAACGTGATGAGTCCAGAAGGCATTTTGCGTTTTGTCCTGCAGGTGGTCAAGGTCACTTTGTTGGTTGAGGGTATTGGTGCTCTACTGTTGGCGCTTCGGTTTTCGAAAGATTTCGAACCAGTGGAGGCCATTTATTATGGCATTTTCCATGCGGTCTCTGCCTTCAACAATGCGGGCTTCACTCTTTTTTCGACAAGTCTAACTTCCTATCATCTTGATTTAGCCGTCAACAGCGTGGCTATGGTTCTTATTATAGCTGGTGGTATTGGGTTTTTAGTCTACGACAATATTGTGGGAGTAGCTACGCGGAGAAACCGGCGCCTATCTGTACATAGTAAAATGGTGTTGAGTGTTACTGCGGTATTGATCTTACTTGGGGCGGTGGTAGTGTTGCTCTTTGAGCATGCTAATCTTAAGACTCTCGGGATGCTATCGTGGCCAGAAAAGATATTGGTTGCCTCATTTCAAGCGATTTCTGGGAGAACTGCAGGGTTTGGAACTGTAGATACATCTTTTCTCACAGATTCGACTTTATATTTTTTGGTATTCTTAATGTTCATCGGAGGGGCACCTGGAAGCACGGGTGGAGGCATTAAAACTACCACTTTCGGTACAATTGTTATGGCTTTGTGGGCAACAATGCGTGGTCATCGGGACGTGATGGTTTTTTACAGAAGGATCCCCCCAGATATTGTAGCCAAGGCCTTTTATCTAGCAGCTGTTGCGATTGTCATTATTTCGGTTTCCACACTCATTTTGGCATTTGTTGAGGAAGAAGATTTTCTTGAAACTTTGTTTGAAGTTACTTCGGCCGCTGCAACCGTAGGCATGTCTACCGGAGATGGAAATTCTCATAGCCTTTCGGGGGGGTTTAGTGATTTTGGAAAGCTATTAGTTGCTTTGTTGATGCTAATAGGCAGAATAGGGCCATTAGCCATCAGTATTGCGTTTGTAGGGGGAGTATACCGTGCACAATATCGTTATGCGGAAGAGAAACTTGTTATTGGTTAAAGGGCTACACTATGACTAGTTTAACTTTACGATGCATGGAGTCGTTTAATTGCGAGGCACGTTCGGTTCACATGATTATATGGAGTGGAGGTTGAGATGAATCGCCAGGTTGCTGTGTTGGGATTAGGCCGCTTTGGATCGAGCGTTGTTGAAGCGTTGGTAAAGCACCGAGTGGATGTTCTTGCAATTGATCAAAACCCTGAGAATGTCCAGAATATAAGTGAGATTGCAACTTATGCAGTACAGTGTGATGCGACCGATGTAAAGGCGTTGCGTGCCGTCAATGCACAGGATGTTGATGCAGCTGTTGTTAGCATGGGACAAGATGTTGAGGCCACTATTTTAATTGTTATGATTTTGAAAGACTTAGGGATTAAGGAGATTGTTGCTAAGGCGTTTACCCCGTTGCACGGAAAGATTTTGACCAACCTTGGTGTAAAGGAAGTAATATACCCTGAAAGAGATGCTGCTGTACGGCTTTCTCGGAGACTTGCAACTCCACGTGTGTTGCAATATCTAGAAGTGTCATCGGGGTATTTTATAGAGGAGGTCAAAGTGCCTCGGACTATGCTTGGAAAACCTCTTGGTGAGACCAACCTTCGAGGTCAATACAAAGTGAATGTGATTGCAATAAAACATTGGGAGCAGAAGACGGTAAAAGGCCAAGCCGTTATGGAGCTTCAGTTCAATTTTATGCCCTCGCCTGAAGATCGACTAGCAGATGGTGATGTGATTGTTGTATTGGGGAAACCTGCGGACTTGGAGTGGCTTGCTGCGTTTGAATGACCCCTATCGCTGTGTTATATTTCACCTATCCCATGACACAGTGTGAATGAGCTCTTATATTCACAGGTGGCCTGTTGTTGCGGCCTTTTTAGCTATTGCTGGGGTGGTGGCGTCCCTGTTTGTTATTGGTACCAAAGAGCCAAAGAAACCTGCTGAGGTCGCAGGAGTTTTTTTGGATGCAGATGTGGGTATTGATCGTTTCTCGTTTATCCAGACCAAAGATGGGGAGACACAGTGGGAAGTTAGAGCGAAACGTGCTCAAATTTTGGAGAGGGAGTCAAAGGCTTTTTTAGAAGACCTACAGGTAACCCTCTTTGAAGATGGTGATGTCAGGATGGTTTTGGAGGGAGATGAGGGCGTTGTAGATACAGAGTCAAATAATTTGACTGTGAAAAAAAATGTAGGAACTATTCCCATTGCTCTTAAAGGTGGATACACAATACATACAAAGGATCTCAAATGGATAGATCAGGATAGAGAGATATCTACTAACTCTTCAGTAACGATTCAGGGTGAAGGTATTGAGATTACTGGCGTTGGCTTAAGGGGAGCTCTTGGAACTGAGATTTTTACAATTATTAGGGATGTTCGTGCCGTGGTTACGAATTAATCTCTTTCTTGTTGTCATTCTTCTTTCGTGCAACGTAGGCTGGGCTTCGAATGGTAAAGCATCTGAGCCCATTGTTATTACATCGAAAAGTTTGGCAGTTCATAATCAGGCTAATAAGGCTATTTTTGATGGAGAAGTCCTACTGGTTCAAGGGGCTTTTCGTCTTACTGCTGATCGTATGGTTGTTTTTTTTATAAGCCGAGAGACATCAGAGGTTCAAGATGATCCTGCCGCTCCAGCAGTCGCTGGAAAAAAGGTTTCTACCATAAAAGCAGCTGGACATGTCAAAATTTTGAATGGCGATCAATCTGCTAGTGGAAAGAAAGCTATGTATTATGCCAAGGAAGAAAAAGTTGTTTTAACGGGAAAGCCAGAGGTTTGGCAAGAAGGGTATCGCGTTACTGGTGAAAAAATTACACTTTTTCTAAAGGATGATAGGAGTGTGGTTGAAGGTGGAAGTCAGGTGGTGATTACGGATAGTGACTCATTAAGTCTTGGAACCTCTAAAGAGGCTAAGGACTGACTCCATGGCAATTGGTATCAAATCGCTCCATGCTAATGAACTGGAAAAGGTTATCAAGGGTAGGCGAGTTGTTCAGTCTGTGAGTTTACATGTTTCATCAAAGGAAATTGTTGGCCTGTTGGGACCAAATGGGGCTGGAAAAACAACAGTATTTGGTATGATTGTAGGTCTGATTAGGCCTGATAATGGGACGATTTTTTTTAACGATGAAGAGATCACTTATCTCCCGATGTATAGGCGTGCACGAAAAGGAATTGCCTATCTTCCACAAGAACCATCTGTGTTCCGGAGGTTGACAGTAGAAGATAACCTTTTGGCAATTCTTGAAACACTAGACTTGTCAGGTAAAGATTGTCGCCACAGACTTGAAACTATTTTGACAGAGCTTTCTATCGGACATATTCGTTCTCAAAAAGGATATACTCTTTCCGGGGGTGAGAGGCGGCGTGTTGAGATAGCTCGTGCACTTGTAATGAATCCAGAATTCTTGTTGTTGGATGAGCCTTTTGCGGGGATTGATCCCATTGCTGTGCATGAGTTGCAAACGACGATGATGCATTTGAAGGAGCGAGGTCTTGGACTTTTAATTACAGATCATAATGTCCAGGAAACGCTCTCAATTACTGATCGTGCGTATATATTGAACGAAGGAAAAGTAGTGGAGTCGGGAAATCCATCAGATATTGCAAATAGTCCAACTGCACGTGCTGTATATCTTGGCGATCGTTTTAAGCTCACTGGGTAACCGGAAAAACTATGGCAATGAAGTTACAGATGGATATGCGATTGTCGCAGCGTCTTGTCATGACGCCGCAATTACAGCAAGCAATTAAATTGTTGCAGATGTCTCGCGTGGAATTAGAGAAAACGGTCTCTGAATATTTAACTGACAACCCATTGTTGGAAGAAGTTGAAGAGGCAGATGATGCTGATGAAGGGGCAAGTTCATGGGGAAATTTTTCTACTTTTTCGCAGAGTATTGATCGTCAGCAGTGGGATAGTTTTCAGCAGGGACGCTATACCAAGCCTGGAGATCAGGTTCTCTATAACCAACGCGTAGCAACCGAGACAACACTTGAAGATCATCTTTTGTGGCAATTGAATCTTTCTGTTTTGACCGAAAAAGAGAGGGAAATTGCACGACTGATCATTGGTAATGTAGATGAGCGAGGGTATTTGTCGTGTGCTCTAGAGGATGTTGCTGTAGAAACGGCAGTATCTCCTGATCGTGCAGCTGTTGTATTGCGACATGTTCAGGGTTTTGATCCTTTAGGAGTTGCTGCACGAGACCTACGGGAATGTTTGCTTATCCAAGCTGAAGCTCTTGGACTCACTCACTCACTTGTGTCGATTATTATTGATCGGTTTATGAAACATTTGGAAAAGAAAAACTATAAAGCCATTGCTAAAGATGTTGGTGTTGGTTTACATGAAGTCTCTCATGCTGTGAAAATTATCGAGGGGATGGAACCTCGCCCTGGACGCCCATTTTTCAATGTTGAAAATCAAGCTATTGTTCCTGATGTTATGGTAAGTTTTTTTGAAGGGGAGTGGCGCGCTTTTCGTAATGAAGATGGGATCCCTCGTCTTAGGATTCAACCTGAATACAAGGCATTGGTTCAAAAAAAAACATTTGCATCCGAAGAGGCTCAAGCCTACCTAGGCGAAAAAATTCGATCTGCTCAATGGTTGGTTCGAAGTCTTGATCAACGTGATAAAACAATTATTAGAGTTGTTCAAAGCATTTTAAAATTTCAAGAGCCTTTTTTTTCTCGTGGAAGATCATATTTAAAGCCTTTGGTGTTGAGGCAAGTTGCAGACGATGTATCAATGCATGAATCAACCGTCAGTAGGGTGACTGCTAATAAATATCTTTATTCTCCGCATGGGATCTTTAGCCTAAAATATTTTTTCTCCGGTAGTATATCGCGCACGGGGGATGAGGCCTCTTGTGTAACACCGTTGGCTGTTAGGGAGGTTATTCGAAAGATAATTGCTGAAGAAGATAGCGATCGTCCACTCCGAGATCAAGATATTGTGAGCCTCCTCGGACAACAAAATATTCCGTTGGCACGGAGGACCGTTGCAAAATATCGTGGAGAGCTTCGTATCGGTCCAGCAAGTCAACGAAAGCGGCAGTTCTAGTACTAACAAGTATTCCCGTTTGGTCGTATATCATGTATGACTCTGATGGCGTACAGATCATCGTTATTACAGGCCTCTCTGGTGCGGGGAAAAGTTTAGCTATCCGTTGTTTAGAGGATTCTGGGTTTTTTTGTGTTGATAATCTTCCCGTACCATTGCTTTTTAAGTTTTTTGAACTTTGTACACAAGAAGGTTCTGAAATGCGCAGAGTTGGCTTGGGTATTGATATTCGAGAAAGAGGCTTTCTTAGCGAGGTGTTGTCCGTTTTGAAGCAATGGCGTAATGAAGGCTTTAGGGTAGACGTTTTATTTATTGAGGCTCGAGATGATGTTTTATTTAGAAGATTTTCAGAAAGTCGTAGGCCTCATCCCTTAGCGTCAAACAGATCAGCTATGGATGCAATACGTTTTGAACGCGGTTTAATGAGTGAGTTGCGTGATAGCTCTGATAGAATAATTGATACATCAGATTCGATTGTACATGATTTTAGGGCTGCAGTAGTTCAATACTGCCAACGCTCTGTGGATGTTGGTCTTTTCCAGGTTTCGGTTGTGACGTTTGGGTATAAATTTGGAATACCTTACGATGCTGATTTGATTTTTGATGTAAGGTTTCTCAAAAACCCTCACTTTGTTCCAGCATTGAAAAATCTTTCTGGGGAGGCTGATGAGGTAAGGCATTTTGTATTGAACTCAGAAAAATCAGACCTATTTTTTCAAAAAATAGAACCGTTCCTTTTGTCCATCTTGCCTCTATATAAAGCCGAGGGAAAAAGGTATTTAACAATTGGTATTGGTTGTACTGGGGGCCGACACCGTTCGGTTGTTGTTGGGGATAAGCTTGTAAAGTATATTAATGAGATTGGCTATAATGCGGTCCTGAGACATCGAGATGTGGAGCAACTTTAGAGTAAATTTATGTAAGATGTTTCATAATTAGCTTGTTTGCTATGGTAAGGAAGTAAGCATCAACCACTCTTTGGTTCACACACTCCTCAAATGATGCTACGATCAGCTCTAGGGGTGTGGGGATGTTAGAGTTCAGGATGCGCAATGTCGCCCCGGTCTTGATATCCGTGAAATAGAGTTGGAATTTTGACGATAAATGGCTCGACCGTCGTCACAGGATGGCTTTGAAGTGGGGGCTTGTACCGCTAGTGTGGTCTCTGATCCTGTATGTTTACTTAAGGAGGATTAATGGGTCTGGATTCCAGAACTCCTAGTGTGGTGTTGATTGGATTTATGGCTACCGGCAAGAGTTCCGTTGGAGCTGCTTTAGCCAAGGCGCTTGAATGTCGGTTTATTGACACCGATGTTTTAGTAGAGGATGCGGAGAAGATGTCAATTCATGATATTTTTTTGCAGAAAGGTGAAAAAGCATTTCGGGAGTTTGAAAGACGCGAAGTAAGTAAACTTTGCACTCTCGTGGGTAATGACCGCTGTGTTATTGCAACTGGTGGTGGGACGGTCATTGATTCAGTCAATATGGAAAAGTTGAAAATGTTAGGACAGGTTGTTTGTTTGCAGGCCACTCTAGACGCTATATTAGCACGAAGTAAAAGTGTTTCTGATGTAATGCGGCCGTTACTCTCTGCTACTACAGAAGATGAGAGGGTAGCAATCGAGAATCTGTTAGAAAATCGCAAGGCCTATTATGAAGATGCAGATTTTTGTGTTGACACTAGTAATCATAAGACTGAAGAAGTCGTAAGCATGATTGTACGACAACTCAATTGCTCGGGAAAGTTTAGTGAGGCTGTCTCTTTGACAAGATTATGAGGGATGGAGTGACATTAAAACAAATGACTAAGTCTACCCGGGTGTTACGTGATATTGCTGAGCGTCAGCGTCGAGTTGCGACAATCTCTGTCCCGCTAGGTGAGCGAAGCTATTCAATCGAAATAGGGCATGGGATTCTCTCGAAGTTTGGAGACCGATTAAGCCAGCTGAGATCAAATCGCATAGGGGGAAAGGTTGCGATTGTAACTAACCCATCGTTGATGAAGTTGTATGGTGCCCAATTAATTAAAAGTCTTCGAAATGCAGGCTTTATTGTAACGACTATTCTCGTTCCTGCTGGGGAGCGTTCAAAGAGTCTTTCGTGGGTTGGCCGTATCATTGATAAGCTAGTAGAGGAAAAATTTGAGCGGCGTTCAGCTTTGATTGCGTTTGGCGGAGGTGTGATTGGAGATCTTACTGGTTTTGCTGCGGCTGCCTACTTGCGTGGTATTCCATATATTCAAATTCCAACGACTGTCATCGCTCAAGTTGATTCAAGTGTTGGAGGAAAAACGGCTGTTAACCATGAGAAAGGGAAGAATCTTATAGGAGCGTTTTATCAGCCTCAATTAGTTTTTATTGATATTGCGGTTTTAAAATCCCTAAAAAAGCGTGAAATAGTTAGTGGGCTTGCTGAGGTGATAAAATACGGAGTGATTGCAGATGCAACATTGTTTAGGTTTCTTGAAGATCATATGAGTGACATTCTTGCGCTCGATGTGAGTGCTTGGATGCATCTTGTAAAACGGTCGTGTGAGATTAAGGCCGCAGTTGTCAGTGTGGATGAGCGAGAGGCAGGACGTCGTAGAGTTTTAAACTATGGGCATACGTTTGGTCATGCAATTGAGGCTGTGACTGGTTATAGGGGATATAGCCATGGTGAAGCAATTGGTATTGGGATGGACTTTGCAGCAAATTTGTCTGCTCTGAAACAGACCTGTAGTCACACAACTATGCTTCGGCAACGGGAATTATTGAAGAGTGCAGGTTTGCCATATGCCATTCCTTCTTTGTCAAAAGTTGCACTAATGAAGGCTATGGAACGTGATAAAAAGGTAATTTCAGCGATGGTTAATTTTGTGTTAGTGGATCGTATTGGTCGTGTTAGGATACAGCCGGTTGAAAAGCTAGTAATACGGCAGGCACTTAAGGTAACGAGTGATAGGCGTAGGCAACTGGCTTTTCTCTAGGGCGAGATACCGTCCACTATCAGTTGTCAACGGGGAATCATACTATGGGTAGATCAGCACGTAGGGTTGTTGTTACAGGACTTGGAGTAATTTCTCCAATTGGCATTGGAAATGATGCATTCTTGTCTTCGCTCAAGAATGGTCAATCTGGTATTGCTCCAATAACGCGCTTTGACACTAGCACATTTTCGTCTAAGGTGGCTGGTGAGGTTAACAACTTTTCTGCTGAGGATCATCTTGGCCCTCGACGTGCTAATCAGATGGGGCGTTCTGCTCATTTTGCGGTCGCTGCTGCTGGTTTGGCTCTTGATGATTCTGGTATTAGCCTAGAAACGATTGATAAAGAAAGGGCTGGAAGTATTATTGGTACTGCGGTTGGGGATCTTGGATGGGCAATTGAGGAGGCCCTCATACAAGATCATAATGGGCATGTTGTCGAAAACCCCCGTACTATGTTTATGGCATATCCAAACTCTGTCTCTGGGCATGTGTCTATTTGCTATGGACTAAAGGGGCCAACGGATACGATTTCCAGTGGATGTGCTTCGGCGGGGACAGCTTTTGGATTAGCATCAGAGCTGATTAATCGTGATGAAGCAGATATCCTTCTTGTTGGAGGGACTGAAGCGCCGTTGCAACCTACCATTTTTCGAAATCTTTGTTCAGCGGGGGCATTATCAACGATGAATGGTGGTGGAATGCCCGCGCCTTTTGACAAGGATCGTGATGGTCCGGTTTTGGCTGAGGGTGCTGGTGTTGTTGTATTCGAAGAATTGGGGCATGCGCTTCGGAGAAACGCAAGAATTTATGCAGAATTTAAGGGATGGGGGTCGACAACTGATGCGTTTAGTCTTACGAGGACTGAACCTAATGGAACCCAAGGAATTAGAGCCAGTCTAGCTGCATTAAAAAATTCATCAGTTGCTGTTGACGAGGTTGATTATATCAGTGCATATGGGATTGCAACGCCTTCGTGTGATTGGACCGAAACTCGCATTACAAAGATGGTATATGGTGATCGTGCAAAAAAAATTCCTATCAGTGCAATTCAGTCTATGCTGGGATACTCTTGGGCGGCGATGGGTGCACTGCAATTTATTGCTAGTTGTTTGGCGATTACAGAAGGTGTCGTACACCCAACAATCAATTATGTCGAGAAGGACATAAACTGTGATCTGGACTACGTGCCAAATATCTCACGTGATCTCCAGATTGATACAGCCGTGACGGATCAATTCGGTTGTGGAAAAAACGTTGTTACAGTTGTTCGTCGATATGACGGGACCGAATAGATGCGAATGTGTCCATACTACTTTTCAACTGGCAAGCCTGCTTTCTTCCACGCTTCAGTGCCTCCTTCAAGGTTATACACGTTAGTGTAACCTTCGGAGAGGAGGGTTCGTGCTGCAACATTTACCATATGACCAGTTTTGCAATATAAGTAAATGGGAGTTGATTTATCAGAAGGAAATTTTTCTAAGTGATCGCCAATTGCGTTGTGTGGAATGAGGTGGTCAGTGCCTTTAATATGAGGCTGTTGTGGGGTGTGTACGTCGACCAACAGGATATCACCTTTTGAAACCGCAGCGTCAAAGTCTTTTGCCGGAAGGATATTTAATTCCTTTGGCGGGACAAAAAGTTGAATAAAACTACAACTGGATAAAAAGAAAACTATTAGGCTGGCCAGAGTTATAATTCTAATGTTGCGAGATCTTTCGTTATGAATTTTCATTGTATAGGCTCCTCTCGATAGAACTGTGAAATGTTCGTCCTAAAAACGATTTTTCATCTTTGCCTGACGCTGTATGGTAAAATAACATATCATTTAATTCAACGCATGAACGTGATTTCTCTGATTATATGACAATAGAGGTATTCCCAATGAACATATGCAGAATAATGTTTGTATCTATTCTTGTGACCCTATATGCATGCGTAGGCGCATCACCAGTAGAGAATCGCTCACATGCTCCAGATCCGCAAGGTAGCGCAGATGCTGATGTTTCAGCAAGTATATTTGGGGCTGGGATAGGTCTAGTTAGTGATGTCCCGATGGCATTTATCCCTGCTGGGGAGTTCCGTATGGGAAGTGTGAAGGGCAGCGCAAAAGCAAAAAGATCTGAAGGTCCACAACGAGCCGTTCACCTTGACGCATATCATATGGATGTCTATGAAGTCACGACAAAAGATTATGCAAAGTTTATTGAGGTAACTCAACCTTCTTTAGCACCAAAGGGGTGGAGTAGCCTTGATCTCTCGAAACATGGCAATCGACCAGTGGTGGGAGTGACATGGGATGATGCTGTGGCCTATTGTGCTTGGGTGGGTAAACGATTGCCAACTGAGGCAGAGTGGGAGAAAGGGGCACGAGGTACTGATGGAAGACAATATCCATGGGGAGATGAACCTCCTACTCCAGATAAGGCAACTTTGACAAAAAAGTGGGAGGGGTACGAAACCCCTACACCTGTGGGGAGCTTGGAGGCTGGTAAGAGTCCTTATGGCTTGTATGATATGGCTGGCAATGCAATGGAGTGGGTTTCCGATTGGTATGATCCAAAATACTATGAGAGTGCGCCATCAGAAAACCCACAAGGCCCAGAGGGGGGAAGGGCTGGAATTGTGCGTGGGGGTGGTTGGGGGTTCTTACCTGCAGATGCCCGTGCGGCAAGACGTATCAATCCACCTCGTGAGACTAGATGTACTAACATTGGGTTTAGGTGCGCTAGAGATGTGGAAGGAGACTCAACAACTGACAGTCAGCCACCTAAGTAGTACTAATTTATGCTTTTGTTGAGAAATCTCTACTGTGTCAGACTGGTGTTAGCCAGTCAGTGTGAGAGCCGGATTTTCCTGCCACAATATCAAAGTAGCTGCTCTGGATTTTTTGTGTAATTGGACCCGGTTTCCCCTCGCCTATGTTTCGATCGTCAATTTCTCGAAGAGGAGTAATTTCAGCTGCTGTTCCAGTAAGAAAAACCTCATCTGCAGTATATAGTTCATCCCGCCCAAATCGCTCTTCCTTAACTTGTAACCCATAATCTCGTGCAATCTGAAACACAGAGTGCCTGGTAATCCCTTCTAGGACCGCTTGTAGAGGGGGTGTTTTAATGTATCCACGTCTAACAATAAATATATTTTCCCCAGTTGCTTCTGCAACATAACCGTCTGTATCCAACAAAATAGCTTCGTCATACCCCGCACGTTTTACCTCTTGTTTTGCCATGATGGAATTAACATAGTAACCACTAATTTTTGCGAGAGGCATGTTCGAGTTTACGTGATGGCGTGCAAAAGAAGAGATTTTAGCTCGTATTCCGTTTGCCAAACCATCTTCTCCCAAGTATGTTCCCCATGGCCATGCAGCGATAGCAACACGAACGGGGAGGTTTTCACTCGGATAGAGTCCCATTTCTCCATACCCAAGGTAGACTAAGGGTCGAATATAGCAGGTGTCGAGGGCATTAGATCTGACCACATCAAGAATTGCATTGTGAATTATTTGTTTGCTGAAAGGAATCTGAATCATCCCAATTTTCGCTGAGGCAAATAGACGATCAACATGATCTGGGAGTCTGAAAATGGCAGAACCATTTAGACCTTTGTAACATCGAATGCCCTCAAACACTCCTAGCCCATAATGTAGGCTGTGGGTGAGAACGTGGACATTGGCCTCCCTCCAGTCTGTGAGTGTGCCATCCATCCAAATTTTTGAAACTTCCTGCATCTACAACCTCGAAGTATAAAGAGTCATTACGTAACCATCAACGATGGGTGGCGCATGATAACAGTCTGCAATCAAAGGGGTCAACGGACTCGGTATGTTTGTTCCGTAGACTTTTTATTAAATAATCCCCTACAATTCTAGCAGTATTGGTGACTATGGTTGATAAAATTCACGTGAAATTAGAGGTCTAAGCTATGAGGAAGTTTCTACGGGGTTCGTGGCATATAGTTGTTTTGTGTCTTATTTTTAGTTGTATGTTTATGTTAAGAGATGGTGGCACGAATGTTGCGGCACATGGAGATGAACAGCACGAGAAGAAAGCTAAGGGTGGGGCGGGGAAGCGAGAGGGGCTTTCTCCCTCACCATTTCGGAATAAACGGGACCATGAGATTAATTGGTATGAATGGAGTAGTGAACCATTTGAGCGCGCTCAGGCAGAAGATAAATTGATTCTTTTAGACCTTACCGCCGTTTGGTGTCACTGGTGTCATGTCATGGATGAGACCTCTTACTCTGATCCTGACATTATTGAGCGGTTAAATAAGGATTTTATTGCTATTCGTGTTGATACTGATCGACGCCCAGACTTACAGGCACGCTATCTAAGCGGTGGTTGGCCGTCGACAGATATTCTTGTCCCTAGTGGAGAATTGGTTTTTGGAGCAACCTATCTTCGCCCTGCTCAGCTAAAATCTGTGCTTGATGAGTATCAGCAGCTTTATCAGGAGCATAAGACAGAAATTTTAAATCGTGCAAAAGTTATGCAGCAAGAAATGAAGGCGGCATGGGCATCTAGTAATGTCCCCAAAGGTGTCATTGATCCTACTATTGTGACTCGTGCGACTTCTATGATTAAAGGAAATTTTGACAGTGAGAATGGAGGCTTCGGGACTGCGCCAAAGTTTTTTGAGCATGACGCCCTAGCGTTTGCCTTTCTTATGCAGCATCGAACAGGTGATGAACAACTTAAAGACATGGTACTTAAGACATTGCGTAAGCAACTTGGAATTTTCGATCCTATCTGGGGAGGATTTTATAGATATTCTGTAGATGCTGCGTGGACGACGCCTCATTATGAAAAGATGCTGGATACCCAAGCAATGGCAATAAAGAACTACCTAAATGCCTATCAGCTTACGGGGGATCGTCGTTATCGTGCTGCTGTGGAAGGAATCATGCGATATGTTGATCGATTTCTATCTAATGCCGGACAAGGAGGGTTCTTTGCTAGTCAAGACGCAGATGTTGGTAGCCATGATCCACATGCGGATTTTGTTGATGGTGAAGAATACTATCCGTTAGGTGAAAAAGAACGTTTGGCAATTGGTATTCCGCATGTTGATTTGACGGTTCTTACCAATTGGAATGGTTTGATGGCTCAGAGTTATTTACAGGTATATCAGGTTCTTGGTGATACGCGTGCTAGAGACTTTGCATTGAAAACCTTAGATATGCTGTATGTTACGCGGTATCGGCAGGGAAAAGGCATCGCACATTATGTTGCACATGGAAAACCTCAGCAGTCAGGGCTATTAGTGGATCAAGTCGCTTTTTCCCGTGCCTTGCTTGAGGCGTATGTGACCACTGCAGACCGTTCTTACCTACAAAAGGCTGAGATACTTGTTGGTGATATGCAAACATTGCTTGAGGACAAAACAGTGGGTGGTTTTTTTGATATGGCGTTTGATCCTAATGCGAAAGGAATGCTTTTGCGTCCTGAAAAACCAGTGATAGAAAATGCGCGTGCTGCAATTTTGCTAAGTGAACTCTACTATTTCACCGAGAATGATATGTACAAGCAAGCTGCAGAGCGTACATTGCAATATCTGATTGGTAGTGGTGCTCAATACCCTCCGGCTCTTGGGGCTCTTGCAGTTGATCGATATCTCAATTATCCGTTACATATTGTGATTGTGGGAGAAAAAACAGTAAACGTTACAACACAATTATGGCAAGAGAGTCTGCGTGCGTATGCTCCAGGTAAGACTGTTATTTTGCTTGACCCTTCTACTGATAAACTTGCTATAGGTGAGGTGAGTTTTCCTAAGCTTTCGGAGCCTGCAGCTTATGTATGTACTGATCTGCTCTGCTCAAAGCCTATAGAAAAACCTACAAAGCTGCGAGAGAGCCTTGAAAAATTTCTCAAAGCTACCGCGTCATCATAATGTTCCTTGTAAGCATGCCCTTCGTTTTTCATGATGGTATTCGCAAAGATTTCCCTTTTTCATTCCCATATAAACATTTTTCTCATGGAGTTTTGGAATGCAGCTTTACAATAAAGTAGCCCTTGTTAGTGGTGGAGGGAGCGGTATTGGGAAATCTATTGCGTTATGTTTGAGTAGAGAGGGTGCTCACGTAATGATTGTTGGGCGCCGAAAAGAATTTTTGCTTAAGACTGTAGATGAGATTCATGAAAATGCTGGAACTGCTTCGTATGTTGTTGGGGATTATGCAAATGTAGCGGAGGTTCAGAATTCTATTGAAGAAACAGTGGCTACCTTTGGAGCCTTAGATATTCTTGTCAATAACGCAGGAGTTGCGAGATTTTACCCTGTTCTTGATGTGACCGAAGAGGACTATGAATATCAAATGAATGTGAATCTGAAAGGCCTACTGTTCGCCACAAAATTTTCGATCCCTTTTCTCGTAAAACGCGGTGGTGGAGCCATAGTGAATATTTCTTCTGGCGCTGGGTTGCGAGCCGTGCCTCAGTCGTCAGTCTATGGCACCACAAAGGCTGGTGTAGTACATCTGACCAAGGTTATTGCGCTTGAGCTAGCAGAGAAAAATATTCGTGTGAATTGTGTTTGTCCTGGATTTGTTGATACGCCCATCTTTGATACCTTCATCCCAAAAGAGGAACTTGCTGAATCGAAACTAAAATTTAGTGAGATGACTCCACTAAAACGCATGGGGAGGCCTGATGAAGTCGCAAAGGCGGTATTGTATTTAGTGTCTGAAGATACAGAGTGGATGACAGGAAATATTCTTACACTTGATGGAGGATTAAACATTGGGTAATGGCAGGAAAAAAAATGCTCGATGGTTAGTATGGGTGATGGTTCTTTGCTTTGGAGTACTTTATTGCACAGTAAGTGCCTTAGCTGGGTTAGTTAAGACTTTTCAGCAAACAACAATAGCGTCTATTGTGGAGGATCCGGGATCGTATGACCGTAAGTTGGTTGCTTTGCATGGGAAAATTGTTCGTATGCAAGGTATAAGGTCTTTTCGTGGGGATGTTTTCGTTGATCTAACACTTGTTGAAGAAAAACAGGAAGAACTTTTATCAACTTTGACGGTTCTTTTTTGGCCTTCGAAAGAAATGAGTGTCGGCGATATCGTTACTGTTAAAGGCGAATACCATGTCAAATGGAAATTCGGAGGGTTTAAGCGAAGTAATTTTCTTGCTGGTACTATTGTGCATCGAAAGGGAGAAGTTTATCGTTCTCCGTACGACTCTTTATAACTATTTTTTGGTGCACCATTGATGTTTTCATAATTTTCCTCTCCGTCTACAAGTGAACATGCCGTTGTTGTAACAATTTTGGGAAATTTTTTGAAATCATTGATGGGGGGATCTTGTATGTATAGGAATCATCTGTGTTTTAGCTTACCCGCAAAAGGTTATTATTTAGGCAGATATCCGCTAGTAATCCAATGTCGGTCATCTGGCTGTGTAACAGTAAAATGACTAAGTCCAGCACTATCTAATTGAGATTGTACTTCTTCTGAGGTGAAAGCAGCTAATAGTGAATTGTAGAAATCGGTACGGAGTATTTGGGGGGCAGTGTGGGCATACTGGTCAACAATTGCTTGAGCAGACTCTTTTGAGAGTGGACGAAGAAGGTCCATTATTAAAATGGGGGCACCTGGTTTGGCAAGACGTTTAATTGCGTTCCAGAAGTCAGTAGGGTTTGAAATGTGATGTAACAAGCTGTTTGATAAGATGGCATCGGCGGGCGGTGTGATCGTAATGTCTTGTATCTTCTCACATCGTAATTTAATCAAACCAGCCATCTCATGTTGAGCAATCAATTTTTCTCCCAGTGCAATCATAGGACGTGATGCATCAATGCCAGTTACTATGCATTGGGGGTTTTTTCTGATAAATCGAATTGGAATATCGGCTGGCCCACATCCAAGATCTACGACGTGTCCTGATGAAAACTCTGGAAACCGTGAGTTGAACTCAATAACGAAATACTGATTTTCTTCACTAAAGTCTGCCTTAGCGTATGCAAGTGCTTGATGCGGATCGTCCATAAGTTCTGGCTCAAGGGAACGTTCCATTTCAGAGGCCGCTAAAAAAATATATCAATATTCGGTGTGTGGGAGGTTCAGTCACGCCAAGGTTTGCAGGGGACAATATAAAAAATAAACACCCTGCTGAATCTAGTAAGCTAATGTTTGTCTGATAGGGTTATCATCAATTTTCAAGTGCCTTTTGTACGGCATCTTTCCCATTCGAAAGAATTGAGTCTCCATCTCCGGTAAGGACGATATCGTATTTGTAGCTCAATAGTCTTTTAAGGCTATCTTTCGCCTTGGTCATATCTGGAAGCTTGTCTGAGGGTAATAGCCTGAGCTTGCCAGAAGGGGCTCCTATAAGGGCATCGCCTAAAATGAGATATCCATTATCTTTTTCTAGTAGTAAGGCAGATTCACCTGGAGATTTCATGTTGGGTAGGTGGATAGCTTTCAATGACCCAGGTAATACTTCTCCTTCTTCATAAGTTTTATCAATTGGTATTTCTATCTGAGGGGCATCGGCAAGTGGCACGTAGATGGGAATTTTATATTCTTCTTGAAAGGAGAAGGCTTCTCGTACGTGATCTCGGTTTGTGATGATTATGTGAGTAGGCAGCATGCTTAAAAGTGTTGCGCCGTCAGTGTCACTGATTGGTGGAGGGTCTATGATGACACATTCATCATTTACCGTGATAGCCAATCCATTAAAATTAAGCTGCTTTTCTTCTGAAAACCATGACCACTGCTCAATGCCTGGTGCGATTGATATCACTGTAATCCTCCATTTGCTAAATCGATAGGATAAAACCTGTTGAAAAAAACTACTAGCTTCGTTTAATCACAAAGTCACTTTCGTAAATTTTGTAAGTGGACTCCATCATATTTAGGCTTTTGTATGCTTTTTGCGCAATTTTATTATCTTTTTCTACGTATAGTCGAAGCCCACATACACTAGGGTTTTTTCTTGCCTGGGATCTGACATGCTCATGTAGTTTTGTCAGTACGGATAATTGGCGATACTGTGGAATAACATAGACGCTTTGGATCCACCAAAATATACCATTTCTCCAGTCACTCCATTCAAAAGTCACCATCATCTGCCCAATCACGCGAGACTCAATATCAGCGACAGCGTAGAATCCTTTTGAGGAATCGGTAATAACCGCATGCACTCCTTGTTTGACGCGGTGTTGGTCGAGGGAAACTCCCTCAGTCTCTAATGCCATTGCCGTGTTATATCGCGTAATAGTCTCAACATCAGCAATAGTTGCTTGGCGTATTAGTACTGCAGTTTTATCAGGCATTGTATGGGTTAAAACGCTGTAATTTTAAATTTTCTTTCTTAATATTACTCACTTCATGCCACTGAATCAAAATATTGTCTTTTTGAGTTCAGTGGCCTGGCAAAAAATGTATCGATGCTAGTTATGTTATATTGATCCTTCATTAAAGCGGATTTGAAAAAACAAAGGAAATTTAACCTATGCCTTTTTTGAGAGTAGCGGTGTTCACAAGTGTTATTTTTGTGATCATCTTTTCCGGATGTAGCCAGTTGGGTCCAAGTAGGATTGAATTGGGGCGTGGAGACTATAATGTGGTTGTTCAGCAGACTGACAATGAGCAGATGCTTCTTAATCTTGTGCGGTTACGTTACAGAGATACCCCGTATTTTCTCCAAGTAGCAAGTGTTTCAACAAACTTTGAATTTTCTGTTTCTGCTGATGCTAGTACAGTATTGGGGACAGGTTCAAATCCTATTTTTGGACTTGATGGCGCGGCAACAGAGTCTCCTACAGTGACTTATACGCCGCTTCAAGGCGATCAGTTTGTTAAGCAATTGCTCTCACCAATGCGTCTTTCAACCCTGCTGTTGCTGTATCATTCAGGATGGGCGGTTGACAGAATTTTCAATGTTACTGTGCAGTATATGAATGGACTTCCAAATGCGCCTAGTGCATCGGGACCAACACCCAACGAAGTCCCAGAATATGTAGAGTTTCATCGCGTTACATTCCTACTTAGGGTTCTTCAAAAACGGGGTGATTTGACTTTAGCGCAGGGAGAACAAGTAGGTGACAATGAATCTTCTCCCCCTCTTGTATTACGTATTGCACCGCGAGCCTTTGATATGCCGGAGGTCCGTGAATTGCTTACTCTTCTACAGTTGGCACCTGGTCAGACCGATTATCTGTTTACTACGACGTCTGAATCATTCAATCGTGGTGGAGCAAATATTGTCATGCGGTCACTGATGGCTAGTTTGTTTTATGTGTCACAAGGTGTGCAGCCGGCTATGGAAGATGAAAATCGCGGTTATGTTGCAATTACGCGTGATTCTGATGGGACGCTGTTTGATTGGAGCGATGTTATGGGGAATTTGATGAATATTAGGTCCAGTGTCAATCAGCCACAATCTTCAGCGGTTCGTATTAAGTATCGTGGAAAGTGGTTCTATATAGATGATTCTGATTTGACTTCAAAATCAACGTTTGCACTGCTTATGAATCTGTTTGCTTTGCAAGCTGGTGATGTCCCAACGACTGCACCTGTTCTTACATTGCCAGTCTCACGGTGAGGATAGTATGAAGAGAATTTCATTCCCTGAAAATTTGTTGGGTATCTAAGGCGCAAATACTTGAGAACATTGCAAAATCGTCTTTGTGGCCGTACAATGCGTACTCGTTTCTAAGTATTGAATAGGTAAGGATAACTGGACTGTCATGAAGCGGACTTCATTGGCCCGAGTGGCGGCGACTCTCTTCGTAATTACCCTCTTTGCGTTTGTACTTGCCGACGTCGTGAATAGTTTTATTGCTCAAGCTTTAGAGCCGCCGTCTGTTGCTTCTACCCAATTAGTAGTTCAGGAGACGTTACAAACATCGATCAATATTGATGTTGTCGCACAAACCATTCTTGATGGTAACTTGTTTGCAAAACCTGAACAGCTTGAGTTAGCTGCTGATGGTAGTGTTGCTCAGTCTTTGAGTGGATATGAAGTTTTGGCGTCTGGTGAGCTTATAACTCCTGATGGTCCGTTTGGTCTTCGATTAATGGGTACAGTGGTTGGAAGTCCACAGTTAACCTATGCGGTTATCGATGTTGAAGATGAAGGCCAGGGTTTGTATCACCTTCAGGATATGATTCTTGGTGTGGCGAAGGTCGTGAATATTGCACGCAACAAGGTCACGGTTAATGTTGGTGGGAAACCCGCATTACTGAGAACAGAGTTTGAGCCTATCCAGCCTGTGCCTCCACTTGATCTTCAGGCATCTAAAGGTTCTTTGACGGCAGCACGTGTGAGTAAGCCCATAGGGAAGGCTGTAAGAAAAAAATCTCGCAAGAAAAGTAAGCAGCGCTTGACATTAGACCGAAAAGAGGTGGAAGCTGCTTTTGCAAATCTTCCTAGGCTTTTAACTCAAGCAAAGGTAGTACCTCACTACTCCAGTGGGAAGATGTCTGGGTTTCAAGTTGTTGCAGTAAAGTCTGATAGTCTTTTCGCGCGTATCGGATTGCAACCGCAAGATGTCTTAAAACGGCTGAACGGAATGGAGATTAAAGATCCTTCAAGGTTTTTGAGTGCGTTCCAACAGGTAAAGGAAGAGGATACCATTACTCTTGATCTTGTCCGAGAAGGCCATCCCAGTACGTTCGTCTACGATATTCGGTAATTGGTAATGCTCAACTTGACTCTTTATCCCACTGATGTATTGCAGCGCCTGCGGATGTTTTTGTTGTTTTCCCTCATCATTGTTATTACCCTGTTTGGGTTGACTAGTGACGTGAATGCTCAGCCAGCAGCTGATGAGCCTATTCCTCAAATAGAGGAGTCAATTACTTTGGATTTTAAGGAAGTTGACCTTCCTGTCTTTGTTCAGTTTATCAGTGAGTTTACTAAGAAAAATATTATGATCGATGAGTCGGTCCGAGGCAAAGTATCGCTTTTTTCTCCAACAAAGGTTTCAAGTGATGGGGTATATGAAGTATTTCTTGATGTTCTGAAGTTAAAGGGTTTTGTCGCAGTTGAATCTGGTGAGGTAATTCAGGTGTTGCCAGCAGCTGATGCGCCGACTGGGAGACAAATTTATGTGTATCCACTAAAAAATGCAAAGGCAGCTGATATTACCGCGGTGCTTGTTGGCATTGTTAGTCGATCAAATGCTATTACGCCACCTCAGCCTGGTAAACCTGTTGTTCGGAGAGCAGCAGAGTTTGAAGGTCCAGTGCAAATTTATCCAGATAAGCCATCAAATTCTCTTGTTGTGACTGCTACACCATCTGACTACCAACGCTTGATTTCAATTATTCAGGGTATCGATGTACGATTAGGTCAAGTCTTTGTTGAAGCTGTAATTATGGAAGTGAGTGTTGCTACTTTAAAGGAGTTGGGGAATGAGCCCAATGCTTTGATAGCCACGAATAGTGATGCAGTCACAACGCTTGGAGGATTTAATCGCCCACCGGAAGATATTGTTGGTATTGCATCTCTCTTGGCAGGACAGATATCAGCTGGAATTGAAGATTTGAGCCCGGTAACGATCAGGAACTTTTTACATGCACTGCTAACTAGGAAAGATGTCAATCTACTATCTACTCCCCAAATTTTGACTACTGATAATCATAAGGCAAAGATTATTGTCGGAGAAAATAGACCGTTTGTGACAGGGCAGAGTCAGTCGGTTGGTGGAAATACGTTGACCACGATTGATCGTGAAGATGTTGGTGTAACCTTGGAGTTGACGCCACATATTTTGGATGATGGTATGATTAGGCTTGAGGTTTCGCAGGAGATAACTGCAGTCGATGAGACAATTGCCCAAAACATTGGAAGTACACCCGTTGGCCCGACTACAACTAAGAGGGGTACAAACACGACTGTAATTGTGCAAGACAGTCAACCCATTGTATTAGGAGGGTTGATTCGTGACAATATCACTAGATCTGACCGAAAAATCCCCATTTTGGGAGATATTCCGTTTCTGGGCACACTCTTCAAGTTTGAAACTAGAAGCAGTGAAAAGGTTAACTTGCTGATTTTTTTAACCCCTCACATTGTCGAAGATTCGCAGGAGTTTCTTGAGATGCGGCAAGACAAGGTTGGGGACTTACAACCACTGCTTGATGAGACGCGTATCAATGATAGCGGTCTTCCGAATACAATTCAGGAATTACTTATTGTGCCGTCTGGAGAGGTTATAAATCATTCGTTTTCCTTCCAACCACCTTCATCTATCCCCTCTATCCCGGGGACTTGATCTTTAGGATCAAGCCTATCTTTCTCGTCTATGATAATTACGGACGAACGCCTTAGCGAAATTCTTCGAGATAAATATTCGGTTCTTCCTGAGCGTCTCGAAGAGGCTTTTGCAATTAAGAGAGATAAGGGAGGGCGATTTAGTGACATTCTTTTGCAACATCAGATTGTTCGTGAGGAGGAACTTCTTGATGTCTTGAGCTCACAGTATGATCTTCCATATCGTGCACATCTTCGCCCGCCAGATATTGAGCTTGTATTAGTTGCAAAAGTGCCAATTGCCTTTGCCAAACGCCATCTAGTCCTTCCCATTCGCCTATATGACGATGTGGTTGAGGTGGCTACTGTGGATCCTTTAAATTTTGCACCACTTGATGATCTTCGTATTCTTCTCGATCACAATATACAGCCAGTTCTGAGTACTGCTGTCACCATATTGGGTTGTATTAATCAAGTGTATGACCAAACCGCGTCGAATCGAGCCGAGCAGGCTATTGAAGATATGTCGGTGGCCGAAGATGTAGATGCCTCAGCTGGGGAGTGGACGGAGCCACTGGATCTGTTAGATGGGACCGATGAGGCTCCGATGATTCGATTGGTAAATTCTATCCTCTATCAGGCTGCACGGCAGCGTGCCAGTGATATTCACATTGAACCGTTTGAGCAGGAAGTACTGGTTCGTTATCGCATTGATGGTGTGTTGTACAACAATATGACATTGCCTCGACGATTGCAGAGAGGTCTTGTTTCTAGAGTAAAGATCATGGCCGGATTAAATATTGCGGAAAAACGCCTGCCTCAAGATGGTCGGATTACCATACGAACTGCGGGGAGAGAAGTTGATTTGCGAGTCTCGGTAATTCCCACTGCATTTGGAGAGCGAGTGGTATTACGACTTCTTGAAAAGGGAACACGCTTATTTAGTTTAGCCGATCTAGGTTTGTCAGAGGATAAGATGTCCGTGATTAACCAACTGATTAGGATGAGTCACGGTATATTGTTGGTGACAGGACCAACTGGAAGTGGAAAGACCACAACTCTTTACACTGGCTTAAGTCAGATCAATACCTCTGATAGAAACATTATTACCATTGAAGATCCAGTGGAGTATCAATTGACGGGTATTGGGCAGATGCAGGTTAATGCCAAAATTAATATGACGTTTGCCAATGGATTGAGAGCAATTCTCCGACAAGACCCCGATGTCATTATGGTAGGAGAAATTCGAGATCGTGAAACGGCTGATATTGCAATCCACGCTTCACTCACTGGGCACTTGGTGTTATCGACGTTGCATACGAATGATGCAGCAGGCGCTGTGACTCGATTAGTTGATATGGATATTGAGCCATTTTTGGTTTCGTCATCCGTTTCTGCTGTGATTGCTCAACGATTGGTTCGTGTATTGTGTATGGAGTGCCGTAAGCAAACTACTTTATCATCTGAACAACTAGGTAAGCTTGGTTTAGATTCGCAGGCTATCACTGGACCTACTTATCAAGCCGTTGGCTGTGATACATGTATGAATACAGGGTATCGAGGTAGAGAAGGAATATATGAAATTCTTCTTGTCGACGATGAAATTCGGTCACTTGTCCTCACTAAGGCAGACTCTACGCAAATCCAAAAGCTTGCAATCGAGAAGGGTATGACAACGCTGGCCCATGAAGGCGCGATGAAGGTGCTTCAAGGAATAACTACGGTAGAAGAAGTACTTCGTGTGACCTTGCAAGACGTTGCTTGGTGAGAGTTGAGACATCAATGGGGGTATTGAGGCAATGCCTGTCTATGCATATCGTGGTTTGACAGCGGCTGGGAAAGCAGTTTCTGGCATGATTGATGCAGATACTGCAAAGGCTGCTCGTCTTAAACTGCGCGGGACGGGCATATTCCCTACCGATTTGAAAGAGGGAGGGGTCGCTGGAGCTCAGAACCTATTCTCAGTTAAAACGCGTACGGAGTCGATCTCTCTTAAAGAGCAAGCATTGTTGACCCGTCAACTCGGGACCTTACTGACTGCAGGGCTTCCTCTTGTAGATGCTCTCGGTGCCTTAATTGATCAGATTGAAAAGTCCAATGTTAAGGCCGTAATGGCTGATATTCGTGAACGCGTGCGTGAAGGTAGTGCTCTTAGTCAGGCACTTAGCTGTCACCCCTCATCTTTTTCTCCCCTTTATACTCATATGGTTTCTGCCGGGGAGGCTAGTGGAGCTTTGGATGAGGTATTAGCCCGTCTTGCAGACTTCCAAGATGGACAGATCAGACTTAAAAATAAGATTACGACTGTCTTAATGTACCCACTTTTTATGCTGGCAGTTGGCACTATTGTGTTGTTTAGTCTCGTCGCGTTCGTGGTGCCTAAAATTACTGAGGTATTTACAGACATGGAGCAAGCTTTGCCATTGCCGACTATCGTACTTTTGGCTGTGAGTAATGCGTTAGCAAGTTATTGGATATGGATTTTTGCTGCATGCGGACTTGTTACTCTTATGGTCAGGCGTTTTTTGCAGACCGAGGCTGGACGTGAGCGGTATGATGCATTCGCATTGAAAATTCCTGTAGTAGGCACTGTGATTCAAATGATAGCTGTTTCACGCTTTACGAGAACACTAAGTACGATGTTAAGCAGTGGTGTCCCACTGATGGAATCTCTTGGGGTAGTTTCTCGTGTTGTAAATAATAGAGTTCTTCAACATGCTATTGATGAAGCAAGGCAGAATATTAAGGAAGGTGAAAGCCTCGCTGCGCCTCTTAAACGAAGTGGCTTGATTCCACCGCTGGCTACGCATATGATTGCGGTTGGGGAGAAAAGTGGTGAGTTAGAGGGGATGTTGATTCGCGTGTCTCAGGTGTATGATTCCGAAGTTGAGACATCAGTTAATCAGTTGACAGCGTTATTAGAGCCCATCATGATTGTTGTAATGGGCATAGTTGTTTTATTTATTGTGCTGGCTATTTTGTTGCCGATTTTTGAGATGAGCCAGATGGCACGGTGAGTTGCTAGAGAGTGAGGGAATGAATGCGAGGTCAGCGAGGATTTACATTTGTGGAGATAATGGTAGTTGTTGCAATTCTTGCAGTTTTGGCTGCTATCGTGGTTCCGAGAATTATGGGAAGAACAGATGAGGCAAAGATCACTGCTGCGAAAGTTCAGATGCGAAACATTGAGGGCGCGTTGAAGCTATACAAACTTGATACTGGACAGTATCCACCCACAGAGCATGGGCTTGGAGCACTTGTTACCAAGCCTACCTCCGGGAAAGTTCCGAAAAATTGGCGTAAAGGGGGTTATCTTCAAGCTGTCCCTAAGGATCCGTGGGGGACTCCGTTTGTCTACCTAAGTCCTGGCGTACATAGTGACTATGATCTCGTTTCAAACGCTCGGGATGGTGAGCCTGGCGGAGAGGGTGAAGACGCTGATATTCAAAGTTGGGCCCTTGAAAAATAGGGTTTATACTAATTTGTGACTGACTCCTTAAAGCGGCGTGATTGTGTTGCAGGGTTTTCTTTTGCCGAACTTATTGCGATCGTCTTCATTCTGACATTAATGGCGGCGATTGCATATCCCTACATCCGTTTTGGAGGAGACCTGAAGACGAGCTCTCGTCAGCTTATTGCAACGATTCAATATGCTTATTCAAGCGCTGAGTCAGAAAAACAACCGTATCGAATCCACTACGATCTTGACTATGGAGAGTATTGGATTGCTCCGGCTGCAACTTTAAAAGACGATGATGCGTCAAAAGATGCGAAGCCGAATAAAATTCGGCGTCTTCCTGAGGGCATCAGTTTTTCAAAGATTGAGACGCTGCATTTTGGTGCAGTGAGCGATGGGAGAGCATTTACTCATTTCTATCCCATTGGGCGTGTTGAACCAACTACAATTCACCTTCAAAATAAAGACAACGAACTCCTTTCTCTATCGATTAATCCTCTCACAGCGCGGGTGACCGTCGGTTCAGACGTAGAGTAAAATTTGGTAACGTTTTCTAGTTGCATAGGATACTTGTAGAATTCCTAAAAGTTAGGGTTGGAGCCGTGTTTGCTTGGGTGGACGAAGATGTACTTGGATTAACCTTGGCGTGTGCTTCTTTTCAAACTGTTTTGTGGAAAGTTTTTCGCGGTTCTTAACGCATTATGCCATCAGAACAAGATCAAGGTTTCACTCTCTTGGAAGTGATGATCGCTCTTGCGATTCTTGGCATGACGATTACTGTGCTGTTGGGTCTACGTAATTGGAACCTCGATACACGGATTTTCTCTCAAAATGTGACTACCGCAACGCTGTTAGTTCAAAAAAAACTTGCTGAAACGGAGTTGGCAATTGATGGACCACCTGAATTTGGAGTGACCACTGGAGAATTTGAGGATGATGCGCCAGGTTTTTTTTGGAGACAAATAGTGTCTTCAACTCCCTTAACCATTGATGTGAGAGAAGTAAAAGTGAGAGTGTTTTGGGGGATCCGTGATGTGGCCGATATTTCCTCATCGATTTCTACATTGAACAGTGGAGATGATGAGGATGAGGATGAGGATGAGGACGATGGCGCAAATGGTGTTGAAGCTGTGGCCTACTATCTATTTAAGTGATGGTGATAAGTGGGTATAGAATGAAGCAATTAGCGGTTGATCATACTTCTTTGGGATTTACTCTTATTGAAGTTTTGCTTGCTATGGCAATGATGGCATTGCTCTTTACAATGCTCTATGGAACATTTGGGAGTACTATTGACTCCATTGAGGCTGCAGAACAGGAAGGTGAAACTTATCACATGGCCCGGTTAAGTATACAGCAGCTTTATCAAGAGTTAACCTCGGTTGTTCCATCACTCTACGGAACGGAGTTTCATGCGGTTGAGAGGGCAGAGTGTCCACAAATTATGAGAGTTGAGCTTGTCGATGATATTGTTGAAGAAGAGGAGAGGGGACGAGGTCCTAGAAACTCTACTGAAGAGGGGAATAATGAAAAGTCTGTCAAAGGAATTGGTTTTGTGGGTTTTGATCAAGAGAATGATGATCTTCCGGTCGACTGTTTAGCTTTTGCAACGTACGCACATGGGCGTTATAGACCTAATACCAAAGAATCAGATCTTAGCGTGGTAACCTATTGGCTTGATGGTATGAAACTTATGCATTATGAAGAAACTAATCTGTTCAGTCTTTCAGAGAAAAGTGTTGAGTCCTACCCACTTGCTGAAGGAGTAGAAAGTATGAGTTTCAGGTTTTTTGATGGGAGGGAGTGGGTTGATGATTGGGATGGTCGAGTAGAGGCTTCGCTTCCTCATGCCGTTGAGGTTGAATTAACTTTTCAACTGCTTTCTGAAGAGAGGCGAACATTTAGAACCATGATTAAGATTCCGCGCACGTCCGAATGAAAAAGTTTCACTTTAGCCTCTGGCAATGGGGCGCCTATGCTTTTTATTTTATCCTCGTTTTTTGCGTGGCTGTATATGTTACGTTTCCGGCCTCACAGTTTCATAGTTGGTTAATTGCCGAGGTAGGCCAACGTACTGGGGTTCAGTTGGTCATCAAAGAGTTACGTTCTCAGAGCCCGCTTCGATTCGATATCATGGAATCGACTCTTTCCATTGATTCGGTGCGCGTTGCCCGTTTGAGCCCCGTCATTAGACATTTTGATGGCTTGGCAATTAACGAGTTTGGTCTCGAGCTTGATTTATGGTCACTTTTTCTTGGAAAAGCTATTTTGAAGACGAAAGTCAAGATGCTAGGCGGAGAAATCAGCGGTATGCTCACTGTAGGAAGAGATAGCAGTGAATGGCACTATCGTTTGGATATGGAGGGTACAGATGTCGCTCTTGAGGAATTAGAAGCGCGTTTTCTTGGCTTAAAAGAGGCAGACCCATTATTTACTGCGGGCACTGTTGACGGAAAAACTGCTCTGCAGTGGATTGGCAAGAACACCAATTCTGCTACTGGGGCAATTGTTTTGACCTTGAATGATACGAATATTAGTGTGGTGGGGGGAATATCAATGCCAATATCACAACTATCCGTCAGTTTGACACGTGATCAAAATGGTTGGTGGCGTACTGATGACTTGCGTATGGTTGGCCTGAATAAAGGGTTAAAGGCAGATGGTCAGGGGAGTTTCCTGTTTAATCAGTTATTTGGGAAGAGTATGATCAACCTTTCTATTCAGTTTACGATGGATGAGGGTGCTAAGATTGAGCATCCTCAGTTGAGCGTGTTTATGCCGGTAACTGGGGGGGGAGCGTTATTGGCGGTGACTGGAACGGTAGATCGACCGATTGTTCAGATTAATGGAGTTCCGATTCTAGCAAACTGATGTTCTCTAAATTTATAAAGAAAGCAATGGGGCGGGTTCAATTGCGAAAGCTGATGTTTGTGGATTTTATTCAGTTTGTTGCAATCATGTTTCGGCCACGAACATTTGTCGGCTTGGATATTGGTAGTACTACTGTTCGGGTGACACGGTTTAAAAGAGGGCTGACTGGGCCAGATGAGATTGTGTGCCTACAGCAGAGTTTGCTGGATGATTCGAGGGATGAAACGCGTGAGGTGTTTTCTCAACAGTTACGAGAATTGTTTGAGAAAAATAAATTGTTTGGAGTCCCTGTTGTTTCTGCTATCCAAACCCACAGGGCATTTTCCCGTATTTTGACCGTACCGTTCTCTGATCCTAAAAAAGCCGCTCAAGTTATTCCTTATGAGATGGAAGAATTAATTCCTTTTGGGTTAGAGGAAGTTGTTATTGACCACACAATCATTGGGGTATCTGAAGGTGAAAGTACAGCTCTTGTTGTTGCCGTCCCACATGATCGTGTGGCTGAACATCTCGTGACTTTAAATGATGCAGGGATAGATCCTGTGGCGATAGAACCAGATAGTCTCTCGCTTTTTCATTTTTGTCGTTACGCACGAATGCAGTTAATGCAGGATGTTGTCCTGATTGATATTGGAGCATCTAAAAGCATGCTGTGCGTTGTTAGAGATGGAAAGTTGAAAGTCACTAGAAGTATTACAATTGCAGGTGATTTGTTGACGAGAAACTTATTAGCCCAAACTAAAGGGACTTACGCTGAAGTTGAGAGTGCTAAGCAAGATATAGTTGCTAAAATTGAAAAAGAAGATACACCGGCATCGCGAGCGTTACATGAATTTTTAACCGCACTTACTACCGAAATAAGGAATACAATTCAATCACAGGGTGAGGTTCCTGATGAAACTGATACTCAACTCTACTTATGTGGTGCTGGCGCGAAGCTAAAAGGGTTAGAAGATTATCTTACACGCGAACTCAATCTGAAGGTTGCTGATTTACCTGATCGAAGACTTGATTTTGCAAATAAAGGTGAAGGCTTGTGGGATGGAGCCTATGCGTCTAGCCTTGGGTTAGCAGTAAGGCCTGCATTTTGGGGGCATGATGCTTCGGTAAATTTGAGGCGAGGACCATTTTCTGTTCCACACCAAGAGCGTTCAAAGAAACAAAGAAGCTGGATGAAGGCTGGGGTAGGAGTGGGATTGCTAGTTGCAATCCTATTTGGAAACTTTTATGTTGATTACTCAGCGAAAGAGACACATCTTCAGGAGTTAAAATCCACTCTTAGCAAAGACTTTAGAGACGCATTCCCAGAAATTACAACTGTTGTTGATCCTGTGCAACAAGCGAAAATGGCGCTAAACCGTGAACAACAAAGGCTTTCTGTGTTGGGTCGTAACGACCCGGCTGCAATTCTTTTCGTCCTCGCAGATCTGACTGCACACCTTCCGGAGGATCGAATTCTTGAGATCAATGAATTAACTGTGGAAGGAGAGAAAATTGCGATTGAAGCATCGACCGGATCTTTTGAGTCTGTCGATGTTATTAAAGCAGCTTTTACGCAATCGGAGCTTCTTGTAGAAGTTGTTGTGAGCGATGCAAGAATGGGGTCAAGGCCAGGACAAGTTAAGTTTCGAGTCACATCAGAGGTAAAGCACGAATGATGAAAAGGTGGCTTGAACGGATAGAAGCGCTCTCATCTCGTGAACGGATTATGGTAGTTGTTGGGGGTGGGGTTTTGGTTGTCGCGCTGATCTATACAGCGGTTCTTGAGCCAATGATAGATCGTATGCAGCAATTGGATAGATTGATCGCTGGAAAACAGAATGCGATCCAAGAGTTGGCGTTAATTCGTGCCGAATATGTAGATGTTCATGCGTATGCTACGCAAATTGATGAAACGATTGACTTGGTTTCAGATACATTTTCTCTGCTCGCATTTCTTGAAGAGGTTGCAGGGAATATACGTATTAAATCCCAAATTGTTTCTATGCGTCCGCAAGAAGCATTCCCCTCTACTGAATATCAGGAAAATGCCGTTGAGGTAAAAATTGAGAAGATCACCATTGAAGCAGTGGTTGGGCTGCTTCGTGAAATGCATGAAGCAACTGCAATACTTCGATTCAAAAGGTTTCATTTGAGGCCTAGGTTCGACGATCCAACTTATCTTGATGTTGCATTTCTTGTGTCGACGTATAAAAAACTTTGAGGTAGTTGATGAATTGGAGGTCTGAGCGTGGAGTAGCTCTTGTCATTACTCTGCTGATTGTAGCGCTACTTGTAACCTTAGTGTTGGAATTTGATGCTTCTACGCGTAATGAACTGAAAGCTGCCACTAACTTTCGGGATGGAATGAAAGCATCTTATTTAGCAAAAGCTGGAGTAGCTGCTGGACAAGCTGTACTTGAAGAGGACTCGAGGCTTGATGAATTGCTTGGGCGTAGTACCGACACCTTGTTTGAATTATGGGCGACACAGTTGCCCAATTATCCTATTGGGGATGGTGTTGTTTCTGTGCAGGTTACGGATGAAGCTGGAAAACTCAACATTAACGACTTAGCGGCACTAACAGAGAGAGAGGCTTCTGATTCTCCTAAATTGCTTGATCACACACAGCGTTTTGAACAGTTGTTTGAGCTTCTCATGCTTGACATTCGAATACTTGATGCAATTTTGGACTGGGTTGACGCTGATGATCGTGAGCGTACAGATGGTGCAGAAGAGCGATACTATAATGACCTTGATAGGCCGTATGATATCAAGAATGGACCTCTTGACAGCTTGTCAGAACTTCGTCTTGTTAAGGGGGTTACAGATCAAGTGTTTGAACAATTGAGCCCATTTTTAACGGTTTATCCACGCGCACCCAAAGGTGTTACGCCAATCAATATTAACACAGCCGATCTTATGGTACTTCAAGCATTGGGGGACCATGGAAATATTTCTCAAGCGTTGGCTGCTGATATTATTCAGGCAAGGCCGTTTTTGAGTCCCACGGACCTAAATCGTGTGACGGCACTAGGTAGTATTGATGAAAAGCTACGGGCAGATAAGATTATTGATGTGGCAAGTCTTTTCTTTTCTGTAAGAGCAGTTGGAACAATTCGTGAAACATCAAAAGTTGCTAAGGCGGTCATTGAGCGAATGGATGGCGGGAAAACTGAATTACTTTATTTGAGAATGGAATGACTTCATGATCAGTATAGACGCAAAGGTTATGCAAGCGATTTTTTCCGTTTGTAGCATTTTTACTATTGGCAGTTTGGTTGGGTTGTCTCTTGTTGGGTTTCGTGAAGTGGATAGTACTTTGCGGCCAATGCCATCGTATGATATTAGAATTGTTGAGTCACTTGAGCCTCAAGGGAGTGGCGAGGTGAAAACCCTTCGTGCCAGACCAAAAGCGCTATTTCGAGTGGGAGACGATCCTCTCCCATTGGCGCGTGTATATCTCCAAAGAACGTTAGGTGAGTATGGAGTAAGTAATATATTGATGGAAGATCTCCATCTTGTGAGCAAAGATATATCCAGAAGAACTGGGTTGACTCACCTGCATTTTCAGCAATATTTTTCTGGGGTTAAGGTGTTTCAATGTGGGGTGAGTATTCATTTGGGCTCAAAGGGTCAGGTTCTTTCTCTCAGTGGGAGTGTGGCTTCTGATTTTTCTATTTCAGTCATTCCAAGTATTTCTCTGGAAGAAGCAACTCGGATTGCGGCTACCCATCTAGATGTCTCGATTCGCACTCTTACAACCCCAGGAAACTTAGTTGTTTTTCCGGTTCCATCGGGTACTGCGTATTTGGCGTGGAGGCTAACGGTTCATAAGGGTATGGGGGAGTGGTATGAAATAGTCGTAGATGCGCACTCAGGAGATGTTCTCTATCGTGTGAATCTCTACAAGTTTGCTGATTTAGGGGTTGCGCCGTTTGGGTCCGTTTTTGATCCCAATCCCGATGTAGGGCCTCAAGTGATTAGGGCCTTTGAAGGTGATGGTGAAGGGTCACCAGAGGGGTGGGTTCGTGGAGAATTGAGTCGAGGTAACAATGTAATTGTTAGGGAAGATGTTGGGGGTGATGATGAAATATTTCCCGGGCGTCTTGCGCGAGCAACTGATGGACGATTTGACTTTCCATTTTTTGATTCATACGCAACTACCGAGCCAAAAATTCATGATAGTAGAGATTTCGATTTGGACAAAACGTCCATCCATTTAGTTCCTGAAGAAAATGGGTATTCAATTGATGATATTCCTTTTTCGTTCACGCGGAGCCTAGGAGTTCAGCTTGATTTAGAAAATAATGATTCAATTGAGGTCATTTTTGAGAATGGATTTACGTTCCCTTTATATGGGACCGTTTATCGATCAGTGTTTGTAAATTCTAACGGTAACCTAACCTTTGGATTTGGTGATTCTGATTCTCAGGAGTCTGCTGCAAAGCTCACCACTCAATTTCCACGCATTGCTCCCTTATGGACTGGGCTTGATGTTCAAGGTAGCGGAGGAGTGTTTTTAAAGCAAAACGAGAAAAGAATGGTCGTTACATGGAACCAGGTGTCGCAGGATGGGGAATTAGCATTAAATACCTTTCAGGTGATATTGGATGTCGATGGGGTGATCAGGTTTTCGTATGATGGTGTCGCAACGCAGTCAGGTCTGGTAGGCATAAGCCCTGGGGGTGTGTTGGGGGGGGTAGATAGTGAAGTTGATTTTACAGCTGAAGTTCCGTTTAGTTTTGCATCCTCTGACCCCGTGGTTGAACAATTTCCTACCGAACGAAGTCGCCTGGCCGGATATTTTTCTTCATTGGAAGATCAAGACATTGCAATTACAAATTTATTTTATTGGGTTAATTTTATGCATGATTATCTTTATGAATTGGGCTTTACTGAGGAAGCCGGCAATTTTCAGGAAAGTAACTTTGAACACGAAGGTAATGACGGAGATCGCCTGATTGCGGATGTGCAAGACGGGAGGTTTTCGAACAATGCTGCCATTGCTGTGCCTCCTGATGGACAATCTCCTCGTATGGCCATGGGGCTATTTTCTCGCCCATTCCGAGATTCTGCTTTTGATGCTGACGTTATTCTCCACGAATATGCTCATGGACTTACGGAGAGACTTGTCGGGGGACCGAGGCGGAGTGGTTGTTTGAATGGTCTTCAAAGTGGGGCTCTGGGAGAGGGATGGAGTGACTTTTATGCCATCACAATTCTCTCCCAACCAGTGATTGGTGAGTATATTACCGGCAATGAGGATGTTGGGATTAGGCGGTTTGATTATAGCAAGAGCCCTCTGAGATTTGGAGATTTTGGAAATTTGCCAGCAAAGTTTCAGAATTCAGACAGGGCTGGGATTGGAGATCTTTATACTCCAGAGCTTCATGATGATGGTGAGATTTGGGCTACGGTTCTATGGGAATTGAGAGAGCGTTTGGGTAAGAGTACTACTGAGTTGTTGGTGACGGAAGCGTTAAAGCTTACCCCATGTAATCCGACGATGTTAGATGCGAGAGATGCGATTTTTTTAGCAGATGAGGCTATCAACAATAGTGCTAATCATACTGAGATGTGGGAAGTTTTTGCTTCGAGGGGATTTGGAAAATCTGCATCTCTCGCTTACGATATTAATGCATCAGACGCTGACAACATGACGGCAATTTTTCAGGCCTTTGATACTACGACACCGATAGAAAACAGTAATGATATAAATTTAGAAGTCATTTTTGAGGAAGACTTTGAACGTAGCATTCGTTCTCGGGGCTGGGAGATTGAAGGTGAAGATGGGCTTGGTGGAGGAGCTCTATGGCATCGATCTTCCGGGTTGGTGGCTGGTGGAGCGCGTGCTGCTTATTATGGAGTGAGAGATGGGAATACCTATGAGACGGAGGAAGAAAGAAACTTTGGAGCACTTACTTCTCCCGCTATTGATTTAAGTGGGGTAAAGAATGCGGTATTGCAATTTGATCATATTTTAAGGGCGGAACGGGCTTTACCATTTGATCCTGCAATTATTCGTGTGAGTGTGGATGATGGAGATACTTTTCAGCAGCTAGCATTTCTCTTCAACGATACGCGTGGAGCAAGGTTTCAGCAGGCTAGGTTCAACTTAGAAGATTTTTCCAATAAAAAAATTCGCATTCAGTTTTATTTCGACACCCTTGACGGGCGAACCAACAATTTTGGTGGGTGGCTTATTGATAATGTTGTTATCAGGGGCTCTAGGTGATAGTGTTCGCGCAGCAGTTGCATGAGGGTATTCTAAATAATGTGAGTTAGCTTCTGGTGGGTTTATCTGTACTTTTCCCTGAGTGGTAAATATGGCACAAAAATTTGGAAATGGCCGTTGGGTTAAGGCCGGATTTCTTGACAATCGTGTTGCTGGAACAGTTGTAGGGCGTATTACGTTTGCTGCACTTGGGGAGGTTTCCCTGCTCTTGCAGGGGGACTTTAAAGAGGACATCAAGGGGGAGGTTATCATTTTCGAAAACTCGAATTTCGAGGATGATGGGCGTGCTGAAATGGGGCTCGCCGATCTCGATAGTATTTTGTATGGAAATGCCTATCTAATCTCTCTAGATCCTCATCCCCTTCTTGAGCCACATCCCTATATCGAGTGGTTCTCTCCGGATGAGGTACACTATAGGATAGAACTCCCACATGGGGATGCGAGGGTTGCTACGCAGCAGGAGACTGCATTGCTTGTGGTAGAGAGCGAAAAAATTCGTTCGATGGATAATTTTTGACTTGACACTTGTAAATGTCACGTCTATAGTCGCGCTTGTCCCGCGTGAGGTAGGTTACAATTATACCCCAGCGTGATCAGGGTTTTATGAGACAAAACAGTATTAGTGAATATTAGCAACCAAGATATCGCGACACATGGTTAGGAGAGGAAAGGAGTGGGCCCATGGTCGTATTTGCAATCGAAACTTGTGTGAGATGGTAGTCTGTAATCCTAGACGGGAGGATCTCAAAATGGAAAGAGCGAAATGGAAGAAGAGAGTTTTGCTCGTGGCGCTGCTTTCCCCGCTTCTCTTCATCGCTATTCCCACCATGTCGTGGGCTCAGTTGCCTACAGAGATTAATGCTTTGGTCAAACTCAAGGGTGGGTTTGCGGCTCTCGAGAACAATCGATCCGGTGAAGCTTTCACTGACTGCTTTGCCAAAGGATCGCCTGCCTGTAACGCTCCAGGCGCAACGCTTAACGATGATACCATGGGATATAACGTCGGTGCTGGATTGGATCTTCCAATTGCACTGTTGCCATGGGGACACGTCATCATCGGTGAACTCGATGTAGGGTTCTCGCGTTTCAGCACTGGACACACCTTCCTTCAGCTCATCGAGAATGGACCAACTACACTTGGAGGAACGACTCCTTGTGGCAATCCTCGGTGTGCTATTGGAACCAAGCCAGGAGTGCCGGGGCGACCCCAGTTACCTGGTGTGAGGAAAGTTAGAGTGTCAACAGTTAATGCTGCTATCAATCCGAAATATCGGATGGATACGCTGTTCGGTGAGGATAGGAAATTCCGGCCGTGGATTATTCCTGTGGGCTGGGAATTTCAGATATTCAGTCCTCCGCCAAACTCTATGCAGATGTGGGAGATTGGTGGTGTAGCCGGACTTGGTATGGATGTTCATGTGTGGGAGCGTATTTGGGTCGGTGTTGAAGGCCGATACCATTACCAATACACTGATAATACGGGCATCAATGGAAACTGGGTTACAGCTGGGGGATATGTAGGAATCTCATGGTGAGGGCACGTCAATCATGAGCCAGCTCATAGAACAGCAAATGCCACAAAGCCTTGAGATACGGGAGGATTTCACAATGGAAAGAGCGAAATGGAAGAAATCATTGTTGCTCTTAGCGCTAGTAATCCCGCTTCTTGTCGTCTTGTCGTTCCCCCAGACTGCTTCGGCTCAGTTGCCTTTCCATGTAAATGGAAACTTCTTCTGGCAGTTTGGTGGTAAGTTCCTATTTAACGATCGGGCGAATGAGCCGTTCACGGATTTCTTTTCGAGTTCAACGGGAACGGAGCCGGCGGATAATACCGCGGGTTGGTATGTCGGAATGGGTATTGACATGCCTCTCTGGGAGCTACCGTGGGGAGACGTCATTGTCGGAACGATTAACATTGATGTGGGGCGTTTTGAGACCCCTGACAAGACGTTCTTGACCGCGCAGGGTTTGCCGTCGCTAACCGCACCGGGTCGTGGTTCAGATCTGAAGCAGAAGGGTGATTTGACAACGATGGGAGTTATGGTGCATCCGAAGTGGCGCATAGCGGCGCTCACAACGGAGCTGAACGGAAAGCTTATTCAGCCGTGGGTAATTCCCTTCGGATTTGAGGTTCAAGCGTTCGCTCCGCCGACAGCCGGTATGAACATTTTCGAGTTGGGATCGATTTTTGGTGTGGGCGTCGACATGGTATTAACGAAGCGGTTGGTAGTAGGTATTGATAACCGTTGGCATGTTGGCACCGGCCAGCAGGGAATCGCCAACCTTAATACGACCGTTGGGGGGTACGTCGGAATTCGCTTCTAGCGATTCGATGGCCTATAACGAAGGATGACCTGCAACATGCGACATATACGGGAGGAATTCACAATGGAAAGAGCGAGATGGAAGACTACATTGTTGCTCTTGGCATGGCTATTCCCGCTTCTGTTCATCCCGGTCTTCCCCCAGCTGTCATCGGCACAAATGCCAGTTGAGGTGAACGGAACGACCTACTGGGGAGGCGGAATTGCCGGCTTGATCAATGATCGAGCAAATGAGATGTTTACTGACTTGAACTCATCCCTTACGGGAAGTAAGCCAAACGATGATACGCTTGGCTGGTATGTGAGTTCTGGTATGGAGATCCCAATTTGGGGCCGCCCAAATGGTCACGTCATTTTGGGTGAAATCAACATGGACTTTAGGAAGTTTGGTGGCGAAATGGCTGGATTTCCTGGTGGGGGTGGTGGTACCAACACCGGCTTTGAAATTCATGAAGTCAATTTGGTTCAGATCTCAGCCAGTTTTTCACCAAAGTATCGTTTTGACAACTTTCACTCATCTGGTCGAATCTGGCCGTGGATTATCCCGGTTGGTTTGGAGCTTGGCGCAATTAGCCCTCCAGGACCTGATGTGAACCCTATTGATATTGGTACGGTTCATGGCGTGGGAGTTGATTATCTTCTGAACAAATACTTTATTGTCGGTGTTGATTTTAGGTATCACTTGGGCTCAGGTATAAACGCCATTGAAACGAATAGCTTTACCTCTGGTGTTAAAGTAGGACTGCGGTTCTAAGGCTTGGGGGGTGATGCTGATGAAAAAATGGGCTCAGAAAGAAGGAGTATGGAGGGCACCGATCATGATGATACTTAGACCAACAACAAGTGGCCTTGCGGCGCTGGCTGTGGTCAGTATGTTCCTGTGGGGTCCGGTCGTTTCTCCAGTGCTGGCGCAGGTTGTAACGTTGACGCCGACTGAAGATGGTGCGGCTATGGGCGTTCAGCCGGGGACTGCGACCATCAATGTAAAGAATGCTGATAAGGCAAAAGTTACTTTTGATCTTTCGGGAGTGCCGGCTTCTATGCCTGGGTTAGCCTGTAAAACGCTTGATCCAGGGCAGGTAGTGTTGTCCGGTTGGTTCCGATTCCTTGGCGATGATGGTGGTTCTTCTGTCGCTGGCGATAATCTCGTCGAGCGTTGGGGACCGCCTCCGACCATTCTTGAGGGTGCTCCGGAGGGTTGTGTTGCGGAGTATCCAATTGCTCGGGGAAGAAAACCGTTTGATCCGGAAAATCCTGACAGTACAGACAGGGGCGGTGGAACGTCTGGTTGCTATGGTAAGGCGCCAAACGTGATTACTTGGAGTCCTATTGCCAAGTCGACTGATGCTTTTACTGCTGGAATGGGTGGGTCTTCTCACTTGGATCCTAACGGATTTACTTCTGATGTGGGTGGTGATGCAAATGCCACATTGAGGACCAACTTTGATCCTACTGCGGGGCCAACTACTCCGCTGGTCTTGAACCCATGGCACTTTGGCTCAAGTGTACCGCCATTCTTTGCGCAGTGTACGAGTCCAAAGGTTATCCCTGCGCCGCCAGTCTGCGTTGCTGCTGGAGCGAAGCTTCGGGCCAATGACAGTGGTTATAAGCGTATCTTTAAGACGCAGCCATATAACGCGCATAAGGGGCCGAATGGTGAGCGTATTCCGTCGAAGATTCCTGGTATTGGTGTCATTGGTGAGCCAAATACCTTTGGTGAAGTCGATGAGAACGCTTTTGGCCGAGGAATTATTTTTGACATCAATGGTCCATGTGACAACAATCCACTTGCGATGACACCGTGTGGACCTGGTGGATTTGGTAAAGATGGTGGGCCTCCAGCGCATCCAGCTGGAAGAGACATGATGGGCTTTCCGCCAAAGCCTGGAAGTGCTAAGGGACAGCGTTTTCAGGTTCCTGATGAAAAGGGACGACAGACGCTTGCACGGGCAGAGGCAACGCATATCTCTGTTATTATGCACAAAGATTGCCTGACGCACGGTCATATTCCTGGGCATGGGAAGGGAATTGGTCTTCCTCCACCAGCGCAAGGATTGCCCGATGATTTTGTCGAAATCCTGAGAGGCCCGATGCCTTAAACGATATGTTTACTAGTCGTACTCATATCTTGGCTCGTGCCGTATTGATGAGTGAGGGAGGATACACCATGAATCGTATGATAATGGTCATGTTGATCGGGTTTGGACTTGTATTAAGTGGTCCGGCCAGTTCCTTGATCGGATCGTCGAATGATGCTTGGGCAGGTGGCCCAGGGGAGAGGCTGATCAAGGATTTTACGGCCCCATTCCTTAGTCTCCCGTTGAGAGGGTTTTTCTATCCTCCAGCGATTGAGACTACAAACATGGGGCATGTCAAAGTGTGGGAGAGTGGTGATGGGACGAGAAACACCCAGATTCATTACACCTTCCGCGGCCTCACGGCTAACACAATGCATACACTGTGGTTTGTAAATCTGTTTATGATTACTCGGCACAGTGCGTTTCCTGGCGTTGCGCCACCAAGTCCTCAAGGCAATCCGTATTTGGGTTGGACTTCGGGAACGGCCGGTGCTGGGTATGACGCCAACGGTGATGGTGTTTTGACCTGTGGAGAGGGTGTCAGAGGTTTTGACCCTGTAATTACAACGCAGGATCCCGCCCCTGGAAATAAGATGTCTCAGGATGGGAAGTCGCATGGGACAGGGCAATCACCTACTTTTGATCAGAATTCTTTCTGCACGAACGAATGGGGACATGCTAACCCTGTAATTCGTATACCATATGACATTACAACGAAGAATGTTCCGGCGCAGACTCCGCCTCTTTTCCAGACAGAGGTGGTTGAGTTCCCAAATGGAGAGGTTCTGAAGCATCGGCACGTTATCGATATCTCATATAAACGGCTGTATGATGAGAATCCAGATTCTCCGCGGTTTGGTTACCAAAAGGTTGATCAGATGGGACGTCCAATCTTTCAGACGTTTCGCTTGATTCCAATGGTCGTGTGTACTCACTTTGATGGTGGGATTGGCATGAGCCATGGCCATCATCCTGGTAATGGTCCTGGTGGAGGACCGACACCAACGGCTTTTGGGTCTGACCATGAGTGTTTGATGGCTGCTATGCAGACCACACAAGCTCGGGAGACACAAGAAGATTGACCTAGTTTGCTAAGGGTGTCTAAATATTCTGTTTGAAGGTTGTTTAGGACGGCCTGCGTGACGGTGTCACGAACGCCCGGCAAAATTTTTATTATTAATAAAGTTAA
>CAYXED010000003.1:0-210997 GCA_964463965.1 uncultured Nitrospiraceae bacterium
ACTTAGATAGTGATAACGATGGTTGTAACGATGTTATAGAATCTGGAGGTATAGATTCAAATCAAGATGGAATATTGGATGGAACAGGTTACGATAGCGTTGGGCAAGTTACAGGGGGGGCTGGAGGTTATGATGGTGCAACAGGTAATGAAGGGTCACCAAGGAATTAAGGGGCACCACGGCATGAGGGGGCACCATGGCATGAAAGGGCACCATGACATGAAGGGGCACCATGGGAGTGAAAAAAGTTTTGGTAGCAGTATGGGGCACTAAAAAAGGGGTGACAATTCTGCCACCCCCTAGGTAGTATCGATCTTTGATGTGGAAAAGTATTGGATTCACCGGCACCTCTTAGCACATTGTCGATGTGTTAGCATGACAGGTCGACAAATTTTTCCTAGCTGTGTGGCTATCTCAGTGGACTTCCTTTGCGTGGTTGTTTGCCCCACTCAGATGTGAGTGGCCTTCTTTTGCGTGACTGGTTGCTTGATCAGCATGCCCTTGGTCTCCATGGCTTACGGCTTCCCTTAGGTGTGAGATAGCCTCTTCAGTATGTTGTACGGCTTCTGCTCCATGTGAATTACCTTTTGGCATACTGCTAATTGCTCCTTGAGCATGGGAGATTGATTCTTTAGCATGCTTTGAGACTTCCCCTGGGTGCCCTTGTCCTCCATGAGAGACTGCTTCTTTAGCGTGTGAAATAGCAGCATCAAGGTGTCCCTGTGCTTCTTTTGCGCCTTGTCCTCCTCCAGCACCAGCAAAGTACACCATGAAGGCTACAATTCCCAATGCAACAATTACGATCAGAATTGTGGTGTGTTTTCGCATAGTAACCTCCTCAATAATGGGGTGAAAACTAAAATAAGAAAAGCGTGCCATCTGTCTAAATTTCTATTGATCATGTACCAATCATATACCCTTGAACAGTAGCCAGGTCAAGCAGAATTTTTTGTATGGGACCTGATTCAGTAAATAGTAATTATTTTTTGAGTTTCAAGAGCTTCTGATTTTTTTCCATACTGATAATCTCTTTGACTGTCGTTGAGTCTTCAGGGTTTTTATCGTTTCGAATAAACCCTTGTGCACGAGGGAACCTCAATGCGTATCCAATACCATTTTCATCTTTTCCGCAAGTATGCATGGCTGAACGAGTTATTTCATCAGCCATGACGGTTACAACTGTGCGTGGGTGTACCCACACGTCAGGCGTCAGTGTGGCATCGACGCGAGGTGGCATTGAGCTTGATGAATGTGAGTCAAGAATGGCACGTAGTTTTATCCATGTTTCTTGAGAAAACCCTGATCCGAGTCGTGATATAGTTTTAAAAGTATCGGTTTCATTATCGTAGACAGTTGCAAGTACGGCTCCAATTCCTAGTGCAGTACGTGCACCTTTCCCTCTAAAATATCCAATGAGGCAGACATCTACAGTGTCCTCCAATATGCCTTTGTAGCTCCGTTTGAGTTTGATCCAGTTGAAATCTCGTGCACCAGCTTTGTAAAAACTATCAGGGCGTTTCGCTATAACACCTTCAGCTCCTTTATCAATTGCAGACTGGAAAATTTTTTCTAACTCTACTGGGTCGTCTGTCTCATCGGCGTGACCTAGTTCTATTACGGGGTTTTCTTGAATTAGTGAGCCTAATAGTTTTCGGCGTTCCGTATATGGTCTGTTTGTCCAATCTTCACCATCTGCATATAAAACGTCAAATGCAAATATTTTAAGCGGAATATCTGTTACGGCGTCTAGAATGTCATGTTTTCTTTTTCGTTGGATAGTGACTTGAAAAGGCTGTAGCTCACCAGTTAGGTCATTGTAGCTGAGGGCTTCACCTTCAAATATGGCGCTTTTGGCTCGAATGTGTTTTTTAGTTGCTTCAACTAAGTCTGGAAACATTGATGTTGTGCGCTCAAGGTTTCTTGAAAAAATTTCAACAGTATTGCCAGATTTATGAATTTGACAACGAAATCCATCAAGTTTTGGTTCAATGGAGCAGCGACCTATTTTCTCTATCACATCTTTTGGGTTTGAAATTCTCTCGCATAGCGCCATGCGAATTGGAAATCCAAGGGTTGGGGTAATGTTTTGAATTCCATCAATACCGTCAGTAAATAAAATTTTGGCCACTTTCCCAAGGTCAGAACAGAGATTAAATCCACGCTCCAATACGGCTTTTGATTTTCGTTCTCCAGTTTTTGCAAGACTGAGTCCCTCGAGTATTGTTGCATTTCCTACGCCGAGACGCATTCTTCCGACTACAAAACGACTAATGTACTTTCCTTCTGTTGGTGATGAGGACTGCAGTAGATGGCCCAGTGCATTGATTTTGGTTTCAACGCTGCCTTTTCCCGATGTTTCTGCAAGTTTTTGCAAGTGTGAATAGACGGCAGAAACTTCAAGGTTAAGGCCAGTTTTTCCGTGCAGATGTAGGTAATGTTCCGTAGTTTTTCCCAGATCTCCGCTCATTTTGAAATGTGTTTGTATCTGATCCATCAACAATTTCTGAGTATTTGCTTGCGTAGATGATGAAAGGTCTTTTTGCACTGTGGAATATTGCTCAGCAGTCTCAATATCTAGAAGTGTTTGATCAGAGACATTCGCAATCGCTCGAACAATTAACTTCTCTGACATTCCAATTTCAAGTGTATAGAACGATGGCAGTAATTGTTCTTGAACGAGATAAATGATTTTATCAATTTCCAGAGGATCAGATAAACGAAAAAGTTCAGCAAGAATATCAAACATCTCAAGACGCTTTGTAGTGCCTTCAAGGCGTTCAAAGTATTCTATAAGGGTTTTGAATTTCATGATTTCCGAGACGTTTCGTATCTAACAGGAGAAAAATAATTTTTTATCTCTTTAAAATAGAGGTTCATGCGAGCATATAATTGAGAAAAGTTGATATATGGAGTTGAATGTGAATCCACATCAGTTACTCTTGACTGTCTGATTTGCGACAGTTTCAGTGGCTTTTTTTATAACTTCTGGGTCTCCAAGGTAGTAATGACGGGTAGGTTTAAGGTCACTTTCAAACTCATAAACAAGTGGGATGCCTGTTGGGATATTTAGATTGGAAATTTTATCCTCTGTAATGCTGTCTAGGTACATGACGAGTGCGCGTATGCTATTCCCATGTGCTGCAATGATAACTTGTTCACCTTTTTCCACTGCCGGCGCAATAGTTGATTCCCAGTACGGTAAAAATCGATTAACAACATCTTTAAGACATTCTGTTGAGGGCAGTTGTTGTTGTGCAAGTGTTTTATAGCGGCGATCTGTTCCTGGAAATGTTTGGTCATTTGATTGCAGTGCTGGAGGGCGAATGTCATAGCTTCGTCTCCACACCTGGACCTGCTTATCCCCATGTTTTTCTACCGTCTCTATTTTGTTGAGTCCCTGAAGAGCCCCATAATGACGTTCATTCAGTCTCCAGGTGCGGTGTACTGGTATCCACATTTGATCCATTTCTTCTAATACAAGCCATAATGTTTTAATGGCACGTTTTAGAAGAGAGGTATAGGCAATATCAAACTCATACCCTGCCTCACGTAGGGTTCTACCTGCTTCTTGGGCTTCCTGTAAGCCTTGTGAAGAAAGTTCAACATCAATCCACCCTGTAAATCTATTCTCCTTATTCCAAAGGCTTTCCCCATGACGTAATAAGACAAGTTTTTTCATTATATTTTCCTCTTATAGTTTAGAAGTTTGGAGATATAAAGATTCACTTACCTTATCTATGTGGAGTTGATCTTCTCTGCAACATCAAGTTCATTATGAAAATATATGGTGTGTGGCGTCTTGCCTTGCCATTATGGCTTGGTAGTGCGCATAATCGATAACGTAATGTGTACAACTCAAAAACAAGCTTCTGACATGATACTTATCTTCGTGCCTGATGCAAGTCTATGGGCCATTTTGGATGAGGAATGTTGTTGAGATGACTCTTAGTATCAGACAAAACTACGGGGTCCTACTATTTCTTTGTACTGTATTTTTCTTTTCAGCGCTTGGTGATCTAAATCTTACTGACAATGACGAGGGAAGTAATGCTGAAGCGCCTCGTGAAATGATGCAGCGGGGGGATTGGGTCTCTCCGACGCTTAACGGAGAACCTCGTTTTGCAAAACCTGTTTTCACATATTGGCTTATTCAAGGGTCTTATAGGGCTTTTGGCGTGAATGAATTTTCTGCACGCATCCCTTCTGCTCTTTTTGGAACTCTTCTTATTCTTATGCAGTACTGGTTTTTATTGAGGGTTGCGACACCTAGCGTTGCATGGTGGTCTGCATTGTGCCTCCTGTTGAATCTTGAAATATTAGCTATCGGAAGAATGGTTTTGACAGATATGATTCTCATATTTTTTACAACTCTAACTCTATTTAGTTTTTGGATAGCATTTTCTGAAGGAAAAAAGTCGAGGCACTGGTATTTGCTTTGTTATGTTGCTAGTGCAGGGGCAATGCTGACAAAAGGCCCTGTCGGGGTCCTCGTTCCTTTACTGGCAGTATTCTCTTTTGTTGTACTTACTCAAAGCTTACGAAAAGTTTTTCGGGAAAGTTATCCAGTTATTGGGATAATTGTATTTTGTTGCCTAGCTTTTCCCTGGTATTGGGCAATGATTTCGATTCATGGTGAGGTATATTTAGCGTCTGCTCAGGCCAATACTTTTGGACGATATACTAATATTATTGGGGGACATGGTGGTACGGTTTTATTTTATATTCCTGTTCTCCTGCTCGGGTTCCTTCCGTGGAGTGGGTTTTTCCCAGCAGCTTTTCGCGCAGTAGTATCTGACTTTAAAATGCACCGAGTGACAGGTGGTACGGGAAGTTCGCTATTGTTTTTTTCCGCCTGTTGGTTCATTGCAGTTTTTATTTTTTTTACAGTTTCCGCTACTCGACTTCCTCACTACATCGCACCGTTGTTTCCAGCGGCAGCTATTCTCGTAGCTTTCCCTATTGTACAACTTATGAATGACTCAGGACGATCAAAGGCTACAAGTGCTTTTTGGATTGTTCTTTTACTTGGCGTAGTCCTAGGGAGCATTTTGATAATTTTCCCATTTGCATATGAAAATTTTGTTGAATTTATTGCACAGGAGTTTCCTATGGCTGAGAGTGTAAACCTTGGCATAGGTATTGCGGGAATTGGTGTCGTAATAGTGATTGGATATATAACTGCTGGCGTATTTGGGATATTGTTCAAACAAGTACGGAAAGCAATTCTAGTTATGGCTTTAACGGTTGGCATGTCAGCATTACTCATTATTCATGTTGGTTTGCCTGTTTTCGATAAAAACTTTCTTTCTCCACCTCAAGAGTTAGCAGCATTTGCTGGGGAGTGTATTGAAGGTACCGACAATCTTGTTGTTTATGGGCGTAAAAAACCTAGCTATATTTTCTATGCACAGCATAATATTATTTTCACGCATAAAGGCTATAAGCAGCCTCTTGAAGAATTATTAAATCAAAGTGAGTCGATTACAATGATTACGCAGAATCGCTTATTGAAGGAACTACCGAAGGCAGTTCAGGGATTACCAGTAGTTAGAGAGGCTTCAGGCTATATTCTTTTGTCTGAAAAAGGCTGTTGAAGAGATGCCTTACGTTTGGTGATTGGAAAATTTATCTGCACACGACTGGCTGCAAAAGTAATGAGTTTTACCATCTTGGTGAGTGCTAATGGCTTCTTCTGTTGAGACGTAAGTTAAGCAGACAGGGTCTTGGGTGAGATTAACGCCTGCTTTGATTTCTGTGGGTTTACTGGTTGACTGTCCTAACCCAACAAACAGGTGATACGCTCGTTTGCCCAAGTAGTAGACAACCACTAGTAGGATTAGAATTATTACTAAGCGAATTCCCATTCTCGACTCCTATGGGGACCATGCTATGCTTCAGTCCTCAAAAGTGTCAAGGAAGCCGGTTGTAACTGATCACGAGATGGGTTATGTTTTTTTCAGCAAGAGGCTAGTTTTTATGAAGACATAGCCTTTGGATTCATCAAATTGGGGATATATGGAGAAATTTACTAAAACATACGAACCTGTGGAAACAGAGAAAAAATGGTATTCAGTTTGGGAAGGCCGTGGCTATTTCATGGCAAAACCTGAATCTGTCGATCATTCATTCTCAATTGTTATTCCACCTCCCAATATTACCGGAGCGCTGCATATGGGGCATGCGCTGAACAATACGATTCAAGACATTCTTGTGCGCTGGTTTCGTATGCGTGGATTCAATGTACTTTGGTTGCCTGGGACTGATCATGCTGGTATTGCAACTCAAAACGTAGTTGAGCGAGAACTTGCCAAGGAAGGAACTACCAGAGAAGAATTAGGGAGGGAAGAGTTTGTCAATCGAGTTTGGAAATGGAAAGATAAATATGGGGAGACTATTCTCAAGCAACTTAGAGCTTTAGGCGTATCTTGTGACTGGTCGAGGCTTCGATTTACACTGGATGAAGGGCTCTCAAAAGCAGTTCGTGAGGTGTTTGTTCAACTTTACGAAGATGGCTTAATTTATCGTGGTACGCGTTTAATTCATTGGTGCCCACGATGTCTTACCGCCTTAGCGGATATTGAAGTTGAGCACGAGGACAACAATGGAGTACTGTATACGATTCAATATCCGATTAGCGAAGATAGTGGTCGTTCAGTTCTTATTGCAACAACGCGTCCAGAAACTATGCTTGGAGATGTGGCAGTCGCTGTGCATCCTGATGATGTAAGGCATCAAGGTTTTGTAGGACAGTCGATCTGTCTGCCATTAACCAGTAGAAAAATTCCGGTTATCGCAGACCCTATACTAGTAGATCGAGAGTTTGGTACTGGTGCGGTCAAAATAACCCCAGGACATGATTTTAATGACTATGAAGCAGGCATTCGAAATGATCTACAGCAGATTTCTATTTTGGATAAGGATGCAAAAATTGATTTGAGTCAAGTTGTGGATGTAGATCCAGTAGTAGTAGACCTTGTACAGGGTAAGTCAGTTCTAGATGCACGAAAAACTCTTCTGACTCTCCTCGAAGATCGGGGCTTTCTGATTGAGACTAAAGAGCATCAATGCTCAGTTGGAAAATGTTATCGTTGTCGAACCATCGTAGAGCCGACACTTTCCCCACAATGGTATGTAAAAATCCAATCACTTGCGATGCCTGCAATTAAGGTGGTTGAAAGTGGGGATATTAAATTTATTCCACAAGGGTGGGAAAATAACTATTTAGGATGGATGCGTGATATTAAGGATTGGTGTATCTCGCGCCAAATTTGGTGGGGGCATCAGATTCCTGCATGGTATTGCGAGGAATGCGATGAAGGTCGAATGATTCCGATCATCCAACGGGCGGAACCCCAATATTGCCCTCAATGCAAAGGAACAAAGCTTCATCAAGATTCAGATGTTCTTGATACTTGGTTCTCATCTGCTCTGTGGCCATTTTCAACCCTTGGATGGCCAGCTGATCAGCAAAGTAGCCCTGACAAGACGGAAGAAGCCAAGCAGACGCTAAAAACATTTTATCCCACAACCGTTCTTGTCACAGGCTTCGATATTCTTTTCTTTTGGGTTGCCCGTATGATCATGATGGGTCTTCGGTTTCAGAAAGAGGTTCCATTTCGTGATGTATATGTACATGCCCTTGTTCGTGATTCTGAAGGCCAAAAGATGAGTAAATCAAAAGGTAATATTATTGATCCTTTAAGTGTAATGGCTGAGTATGGAACGGATGCATTGCGTTTTACTTTAGCCGCTATGGCATCACCGGGACGAGATATAAAGCTCTCACATGAGCGCATTGAAGGGTATAGGAATTTTGGAAACAAACTTTGGAATGCTGCTCGTTTTGCTCTGGAAAACATTCCTGATGGATTTCAACATGTTGATTATAAGGAAAGAGAGTTGAAGGTTAATGTTTGGATTCTTAGCCGTTTGCACAGATGCATTGGAGATGTGAACTCCTCCCTTTTAGAGTATCGATTTGATGAATCCGCCAATCGATTGTATCAGTTTGTATGGCATGAGTTTTGCGATTGGTATATTGAGTTTTCAAAACCAATTCTTAAACAAAAGATTGGTGCAGAAAAAAAACATCCACAATATGATGAAACTGTAAATACCATCATTGATGTTTTACAGTGTATTGTAAGGCTGCTACATCCTTTTATGCCATTTTTAACTGAGGAATTGTGGTCAAAGCTTCCACGAAAACCTGAAGAGTTGGAGCATGTTATGGTCTCTCCATATCCTGTACAGGACGAAAATAAACTCGATGAGAAAGTTGAGGGTACAATTGGTGCAGTTATTGATGTAATTTCGAGTATACGAGTTGTAAGGTCTACATATGCGATTTCCCCTGGGAAAGTTCTTCCGAATGTTTTGGTAATTCCAAAGAATATTAATGCAGAGATGTCCTTATCAGGACATGAGACATCGATTCGAGAAATGGCTCGTATTGACTCGTTGGAAATTGGAGTATCATTGAAAAAGCCTGAAGGAAAATATGGAAATCAGGTGACTGCTCTTGCTGATGTTTATATTTTTCTTGATGGATTGGTTGACTTTACAAAGGAACAAGCTCGCCTTCGCCGCCGCTTAAGTCAACTTGAGGTAGATCTCGAGCGGGTAGAAAATAAGCTAAACAATGCTACATTTGTTGCGAATGCTCCCTCAGAAGTAGTGCAGAAAGAGAAAAATAAAAAGAGTCAATTGCATGAAGAGTGCAATAAAGTTTCTCTTTCCTTAAAACAGCTAGAAGGGTAAGGTGTTTCCTTTACACTGCTCTGTGTTGGCATGCTCTGGCTTTAATGTGACTAAGTTGCTTCCTCCTATTCCAGAATATTTAATTGAGCAGGCTGTAGCTATTGCACTTTCGGAGGATATTGGCGAGGGGGATATTACCTCAATGGCAGTTGTTGGTTCCTCAAGTATGAGTGAGGCTGTTCTTTGCGCCGAATCCGATGGTATTGTTGCTGGGATTAGCCTTGCAATGGAGGTTTTTCAATCGATTTGTTCTGACATAGCTTTTGATTCCTATATCCATGATGGTGATCAGGTTCGTGATGGTGCTGTGGTTTGCAAAATTAGAGGACCTAGTCGGGCAATTCTTGGCGGAGAAAGAACGGCTTTAAACTTTCTTCAACATCTCTCTGGTGTTGCAACTTTAACATCAAAATTTTGTGAACTTGTAAAAGGTTATAAGGTTCAAATTTCTGCTACCAGAAAAACTACTCCCTGTCTCCGTTACCTTGAAAAGTGGGCAGTGATGGTGGGGGGGGGTAGTGCACATAGACAAAGCTTAAGTGACGGAATTCTTATTAAAGATAACCATCTTGCGTTATGTAATGGGGATGTAAAGTTCGCATGTCAACAAGCTAAGAAATTTTCAAAAACTGAATTTAAAATTGAAGTTGAAATTGATTCGCTTGAGGATCTCGATAGCGCCATCGATGGTGGCGCAGATATTGTTTTGCTGGACAATATGACTGTTGTTGATGTTGCCACAGCGGTAAAGGCAGCGAAGGGCAGGGTTCTACTTGAGGTTTCTGGGGGAATTACTTTAGAAAACGTTCAGGGTTATGCAGCGGCTGGTCCAGATATTATTTCAATAGGTGGGCTAACGCAATCAGCTCCTGCGTTGCCAATGAATCTTAGCTTGTCTCCGTGTGAAAATTGATATGCCACTAGGGCATCCAGTTCATCGTTTTGAAAAGGTTACTTCAACAAACGAAATTGCTCTTGCTTTGTTTCATCAGGGAGCCTCTGAGGGGACATTAGTAGTAGCTGATGCGCAAACGCGTGGACGTGGAAGACTGGGGAGGACCTGGGTATCACCTTCTGGGGTCAATTTATATTGTTCATATATTCTTCGATCTGGAAACGTGGAATGGGTTTCTTGGGTTCCGTTAATTGCATCCTTAGCAGTTGCATGTGCTATATATGCTGAGACCAAAGTTGATACAAAAATCAAGTGGCCTAACGATTTATTGATTAACGGGAAAAAAGTGGCTGGAGTTTTAGCCGAAACTATATCAGGCAATGGTACTATTCAAAGTGTGGTGTTGGGAATAGGTATTAATGTGAATATGGATAAAGAGGACTTGCCTCCTTCTTTACACCCAACCACGACTTCACTTTTTGAGCATGTAGATTATTTAATTGATCGTGATAAATTACTTGAGAGTCTAACAGTCGCACTTGGAACGCAGTATCAAAATTTTTGGGCAGATGGTCCTTCTGTGGTTATGAGCGACTATATTCGTCTTTCTGATACTGTTGGGAAGCGTGTTGTTGCGTATTTGCCAGCTGGAAGGCTTGTAGAGGGTTGGGCAGATGGTATTGAACTGGATGGGTCATTAAGGTTAAGACGTGCTCAAGGTGATATGTTAATCATTCGTAGCGCTGATATTCTTCATTTGCGATAGTTTTGTAGAAACGCTGAAAAAATTAGCTAAATTGTAAAAACTTATTTTATGTTACTAACTATTGACATAGGTAATACCAATATTATCGGGGGGGTTTTTGATGAAGACCGTTTACTAGCCCATTGGCGTGTTGCCACAGACTATGCCAGAACGGCTGATGAATATGGGATTACATTTTTTGATGCGCTAAGTACCCGAAGTGCTGAGCCTAAAGCAGTTCATGCTGTGGTGCTATCTAGTGTCGTTCCACCCTTGACACCGGTTTTTAGCAAGATGTCACAGAATTATTTCCATTCAGTGCCTCTGGTAGTGTCGTCTGACTTGGACACTGGTTTAACGTTTTGTTTTGATCAACCCAAGGAGGTTGGATCAGATCGTATTGTTAATGCCGCTGCCGCTTATGCGCGATATGGTGGGCCAGTCATCATTGTCGATTTTGGTACCGCAATTACATTCTGTGTCGTTACGGAAGATGGAGAGTATCTTGGTGGCGCGATAGCCCCTGGAGTTAGGATTTCTGCCGATTCTCTTACCCAACGTGCAGCAAAATTACCTACCGTAGAGTTAACTTTGCCCAAGAAGGTGATTGGAAAAAATACTGCTGAGAGTATGCAGTCGGGTATTATTAATGGGTTTGCTGGAATGGTTGATGGTTTGGTTAGACGCATCACAGTGAGTCTAGGAAAAGAGTGTCGTGTTATTGCAACTGGAGGCCAAGCTGCCTTAATTGCACCTGTTTCTGAGACAATTACTGAGGTTCGGGACTTGTTGACGTTAGAGGGATTGCAGTTCATTTACAGGAAAAATCAACCCAATGGCTCAAAATAGTTATAACGCTTCATGATTTTCATCTTGTTTCTTCTTAAATTTACTCGCCATTAGAAGTTTTTCTTCATTAATCATCCCGTTTTGTGTATATGCCTGCGCTAGAGTATTTTGTTCATTTTTGTATGGATTTAAGCAATATTCATGCCGAGAACAATTGGGAGTGGTTCTTTATTAGTGCCTTAACTCATTATTTTGACCCTTGACTCAAGCTAATACGTGGTTACTTTTGTGGTACGGCTTCCTGCGTGGCGTCTTAAAGGTAGGGAGTAGCATTGGAGCCGGTTTAGGATAGGGGAGTAAACGAGAGTATGAAAGAAGAAATTCCACCAGAGGATACCCAGGCTGAGGCTGGAAATGAGAATTTAGACAAAAAAAGCGCTTTGAGTGAAGAGTATTTTGAAGATATGGGCGTATTACCCTCTGATGGCGAAGTAGCAGAAAGTGAGGAGTTGCCTTCAAAACCATCGTTGGAGATGGAACTCCAAGAGGCAAGCGAAAAATACCATCGTTTGGCCGCTGAGTTTGACAATTACAAAAAACAAAAGGCCAGGGAGCAAGGTGGACGTTTAAAGTTTGCAAGTGAGAAGCTTCTAAAGGACTTTTTGTCTGTAATTGATGATTTAGAACGAGCCCAAGATTATGCCAAGAAAGATGAAAGCAATGTTGATGGTGTGATTCAAGGTCTTGAGCTCGTGCACAAGCAGTGTTTGAAAGTTCTTCTTGAAAAAGATTATAACGTTACTCCTGTCGAAGTGGTGGTGGGTGGTAATTTTGATCCCGCTGTTCATCAGTCGGTAGGGTTTATCGACTCTGATGAATATCCTAGTGGTACTGTGGCTGAGGAAAATCAGAAAGGGTATATGCTTCATGATAGGCTTTTACGACCTTCACTAGTGAAGCTATTTAAATCTATCGAGACAGGGTATCTGCCTGATAGAGAACATTCTAAAGACTAACATTGTATACGGTACTTTGATTAAGACGATGGTAGAGAAGGAGGAAGAGAGTTATGAGTAACAAGGCAATAGGAATCGACCTTGGAACGACAAATTCATGTGTATCAATCATGTCAGGGGGAGAACCGCAAGTAATTGCCAACGCTGAGGGGAATCGTACAACACCTTCTGTAGTAGCAATTACTGATAAAGATGAGAGATTGGTTGGGCAGATCGCAAAGCGCCAAGCGGTTACGAATCCAGAAAATACGCTGTTTTCTATTAAGAGGTTGATTGGACGGAAACATAATGCTGGGGAAGTGCAGGAAGCTACTGGACGTCTCCCATATAAAGTTTCTTCAAATGCAAATGGTGATGCACAGGTGATGGCTCGTGGTAAAGAGTATAGCCCAGCTGAAATTTCAGCGATGGTGTTACAAAAAATGAAACAAACCGCGGAAGACTTTTTAGGTGAGTCTGTAAGTGATGCGGTGATTACCGTGCCTGCATATTTTGACGATAGTCAGCGACAGGCAACCAAAGATGCAGGTGTTATTGCTGGACTTAATGTTCTTCGAATTATTAATGAACCTACAGCTGCGTCACTTGCATATGGTTTAGATAAGAAAGGTGACCAGAAAATTGCAGTATTTGATCTTGGGGGGGGGACTTTTGACATTTCAATTCTTGAAATTGGCGAAGGTGTTTTTGAAGTTAAAGCAACTAATGGAGATACCTATCTTGGTGGGGACGATTTTGACATTAGAGTCATTGATTGGTTGGTTGATGAGTTTAAGCGTGATCAAGGGATTGACCTGAAAAATGATCGAATGGCGCTTCAACGACTGAAAGAAGCAGCAGAGCGAGCGAAAATTGAACTTTCGTCCTCAATGGAAACTGAAATTAATCTTCCCTTTATTACCGCAGATGCAAGTGGTCCTAAGCATATGGTAATAAAATTAACTCGATCAAAGTTTGAACAACTAGTTGATGACTTAGTTCAGCGAACAATTGGGCCGTGTCGAAAAGCTCTTGAGGATGCAGGATTGTCACCAAGTGATATGAACGAGGTGGTGATGGTCGGTGGCATGACACGTATGCCAAAGATTCAGGAAGTTGTTAAAGAATTTTTTGGTAAAGAACCTCATAAGGGGGTAAATCCTGATGAAGTTGTTGCTATTGGCGCCGCGATTCAAGGTGGGGTCCTCAAAGGAGATGTAAAGGATGTTTTACTTTTAGATGTTACCCCATTAACTCTTGGCATTGAGACTCTTGGGGGAGTATTTACACATCTTATTGAACGTAATACCACCATTCCGACAAAGAAAAGTCAGGTGTTTTCTACTGCCGCTGATAATCAAACAGCCGTTACCATCAGAGTGTTTCAGGGTGAACGAGAAATGGCCGCAGATAATAAGCTTCTTGGTCAGTTTGATTTAGTTGGTATTCCTCCAGCTCCTCGAGGGATGCCACAAATTGAGGTTGCATTTGATATTGATGCCAATGGAATAGTACATGTTTCAGCGAAGGATATGGCAACTCAGAAGGAACAATCAATTCAGATTACGGCGTCAAGTGGATTGAGTAAAGAAGAAATAGAAAAGTTAGTTAGGGATGGGGAAGATCATGCTGAGGAAGATAAACAAAAACGAGCGCTTGTTGAGGTGATTAATGAGGCTGATACTTTAGTCTATAACGTTGAAAAATCACTGAATGAACATGGTGATAAGGTAGGAGAGGAAGAAAGAGTTGATATTCAAACCAAGATTGCTTCTACACGTGAAGCGATGAAGGGGACTGATCCAGAGGCTATTCGTACAGAAATTACAGCGTTGAGTCAGGCATCCCACAAATTGGCTGAAGAAATGTATAAAAAGACCGCTGCAGAACAGGGAGAGTCGGCAGACACTAGCAGTCCAGATAATGCTGCAGAGGATGGAACAGATGTATCAGGTAGAGAGAAGAGTGATGAGAAGGTTGTTGACGCAGAATTTAAGGAAAATTAAAAGGGATATTTAAATTGGCAAAGCGAGATTATTATGAGGTTCTTGGTGTTGCACGTGATGTTGGTGATGATGTCCTCAAAAAAGCATTTCGAAAACATGCGTTGAAGCATCACCCAGATCGAAATCCTGGAAATAAACAGGCCGAGGAAAAATTTAAAGAATTAAATGAGGCCTATGAAATACTCAGTGATCCAGAAAAACGGCGTAACTATGACACATTTGGTCATGCGGCATTTGAGCAGGGAGGAGGTCATAGCGGCTTTGATGGTTTTGGTTTTGGTCGTGGAGGACCTGCGGACGTTTTCACTGATATCTTTGAGGATTTTTTTAGTGGTGGGGGGGGGCGAACCCGTGGGCGTGCTACGCGTGGAAACCACCTCCGCTATAATCTAGAAGTTGATTTTGAAGATGCAGTTTTTGGAAAAGAAGTTACTCTAAAAATTCCGAGATGGGAAAACTGTTCGAAGTGTAAGGGAAGTGGCGCAAAAGATAGTACCGCGGTTCGGACTTGCAGTACTTGTAATGGCGCAGGTCAAATCCGTTTGCAGCAAGGATTTTTCCAAGTTGCTACAACGTGTACTCAGTGCCAAGGTGAAGGGAAAATCATTACGGATAAATGTAAAGTATGCCATGGTCAGAAAAAAGTTTATAGTGAACATTCTTTATCCGTTAATATTCCCGCAGGAGTGGAAACTGGTACAAAGCTTCGCTTAACTGGGAAAGGTGAGCCAGGAGATCAGGGTGGCCCACCTGGTGATCTTTATGTCGTTGTTGCAGTTAGAGAGCATGATGTTTTTTCAAGAAGTGGAAACGATATTGTTTGTGAAGTTTCTTTGAGTTTTATTGCGGCCATTTTAGGTGCACGTATTGAGGTTCCAACTTTGAAAGGGAATGTTCCTTTTGATATCCCTGCTGGGACGCAGCCTGATAAGGTGCTTCGTTTAAAAAGTTTGGGTATTCCTAATTTAAATGGTCGTGGAATAGGGGACCAGTTAATTCGCGTCAAGCTTTCAATCCCGACTTCTTTATCAAAAAAGGAACGAGAATTATTACTTCAGTATGCAGAGGCGAGTGGAGAAAAGATTGACCCTTCACGTGATGGAATTGTTGATAAGATAAAAAGTCTTTTTTAATTAAAATTTTCATTTTTCCACTAACATCGTTTTCCGTCCATATTTTTCAAAGCCTCCATGTTTAAGCACTGTCATCTTTGGTTGCTATTGAAATGGTATGCAGTAATATCATTACACACGGCATAGTATCTGCAATAGAGATGTTTTTGATGTTTGCCTCCAATTGATATAAGGAATCTGGAAATTTCATTATGTCTGTATTTTTCATTTCAAAAGACTCGCTTGATGACAATAGACTTGTAGTGGTAGGCCCTCTAGTTCAGCATCTTCGTGGAAGTTTGCGTGCAAAAGTAGGAGAGTCGTTTTTATTCGCAGACTCAAATTACCGTAGATATAGGGTTTGTCTTGATGAGGTTTCTCAAAAGAGAATTGTGGGCCATGTCGTTGATACTTTGACTAAACCAAATAATAATTTCGTACGCACTACCCTCGCACACGCACTGATTAAGCCACATAGAATGGCATGGATGTTTCAAAAAGCGGTTGAATTGGGCGTAAATTCCTTTATTCCTCTAATTACAAAGCAAACAAGCCTTCAGGTTAAGGTGACACAGTATCCTCATTTGCTGGAGCGATGGCGGCGTATTGTATTTGAGGCAGCACAGCAATCCGAGCGATGGGAAATTCCAACAATTCTTCCTCCGACAACACTTGATATATTTCTTAAGGAAAACTCTGATTTCGATCTTAAGCTGTTGTTATGGGAAAATGAAAAAGAGCAACGGTTCTCAAAAGTATTTCGTAGTAAAACCTCTCCTGCGAATATTTGCGTTCTTGTTGGGCCGGAAGGGGGGTTTACTGATGCTGAAGTTGAGGCTGCAAAATCACATGGATATTATCCTGTCACGATGGGATCATGTACTCTCCGTTCAGAGACAGCAGCACTTGCTTCATTGAGTGTGATCCAAGCTGAATTTGGGTAAGTGAAAATGGTAGAATTACCAGCGGCAGCGCTCTGGAGGAGAGTAGTGGCATTTGAACTCGATATTTTTTTCCTTCTACTTGCATGCATCATAGGATTCTATGCAGCTTTTAACGCCTTTTGGATTGGGTTAGAAATTTCTGGGTATAATGCTCCATCATATCGCTTACTGGAGTCTTTGTTCCTTCCTGTTGCCTTTTTTACTCCACTTGCATTTTTTTCGTATTTTATAGGATTTGCTTCATCTGGAGGACAAACTCCAGGAAAAGCTATCATGCGTATTCGCGTTGTAAGTTCAAATGGGAAAGCTGCTACGACTTTGACTATATTTGTGAGAACTTTTGGGTATGTATTATCTGGTATGTTCTTTGGCCTTGGTTTTTTAATTGCTTTTTTTACCAAAAGGCATCGTTCTCTTCACGATTTTCTTTCTGGTACTTATGTTGTTGCTATTTCAAAAAACTAAGTTTTTGGTTATTTGCTTTGTGCTGCTATTTTTTTTTCCTACTGTTGGAGAAGCAAAGGTTGTTGAGCGAGTCCTTGCAGTAGTAAATGGCGAGGTTATTTTTTTTACAGACCTTTCTCATGATAGAGCGTTTTCTTTAAATTCTTTACTACTTGCCCCTTTAACTGAATTAAGTCCTTTAGATGGACGCTATCCGGGCATGCAAGCTTTAATTAATAAGAAGCTTATCATTTCAGAAGCAAACCGATTAAATATTCCTGGCCCTTCTGAATCTAGTGTTGATGTACAGTATAAGATGATGGTTGATCGTTTTGGGGGTCTTAAGGCTTTAGCAACTACTATGGCTCGATATGGTCTTGATCATAATGATTTGTTAGAGATAGTAACTGCAAACCTCTTGATAAAAAACTTTCTTGAGATGCGAATTTTCCCATTTATCAGGGATTTTCCCGTGGACGATGGTTTCGCCTCCCGCGGTAGTAGGAGGGGTGATGATCAGATATGGAGAGCTAGGGCAATCAAACGCCTTGAAATATACTTGGCCAGACTTAAGTCTCTGGCTATGATTGAAATTAACCCCCTCCCTCATAATTAATCAGTATTTTTAATTGATGAGAATAAACTTTTCAAAAATAAAAGCATTTGCAGATTTAATTCGACTTCAGAGCCAGACAGGTACCGTGCTTCTCATGATGCCTATCCTATGGTCTTTGGTGATTGCGGCTAATGGCCATCCACCAATGCGGCTTGTTGTAGTGTTTATTTTAGGGGCTTTTTTGATGAGAAGCGCTGGTTGTGTGATTAATGATGTATTTGATTCAGATATTGATCAGAAAGTTGCCCGTACGCAACGGCGTCCATTGCCATCAGGTCGATTAAGTCGAATAGAAGCGTTATTGTTTTTTTCTTTTTTAATTTCTTGTGCGATGACTCTCCTGATTTTTTTAAATTTATTAACAGTTATTTTGAGCGTTGTTGCTGTGATTTTAGCTGTCTTATACCCTTTTTCGAAGCGTATTATTCCAATTCCCCAAGCAGTGCTTGGTATTGCCTTTGGGTGGGGATCAATTATGGCATGGGCTGCCGTAAAAGATACTGTAGAGCTGCCTGCCGTGCTAATTTTTCTTGCGACAGTGTGTTGGGCTATTGGGTACGATACAATTTATGCAATTCAAGATAAAAATGACGACCGACTAATTGGTGTAGGTTCAGCTGCTTTGTATTTTGGAAAGCGTGCGTGGCTTGCCATTGCAATAGTATTTTCTGGAATGATGCTGTGCCTTATTTTTGTGGGTATTTTGCAAGATCTTAGTCATTGGTTTTTTATTTCTCTTATCATCGTATATATCGTAATGGCCATTCAATCTTATATGGTGAAGCGTGGGTTTAGTTGTGAAGAGGCATTTGACATGTTTCGATCTCATGCATGGATTGGACTTGCAGTTTTTCTTGGGTGTCTAGTAGGGATAAAGTAAGGTCTAGGGAAATATATACTCAATGTTGAAGTATTACTATCTGATTAAATACATGAAAAATTACTTTTCCATATATTGCGTGGCAGCAATTCAGGTTGGATTAATTCTTGTTTTTCTTTCTTCCTGCATGAGTAAAAATATTTTTTCCCGTGTAATTCATTTAGATGGACCTACAATGGGTACGAAGTATCATGTTTCTATCAATGAAAGTCTACCGAAGAAGGAATATCAGGTTCTTCATCATGAAATTGAAGCTATTCTTGAGGCAATTAATGAAAAGATGTCTACCTATCAAGGCGATTCTGAACTTTCTCATTTGAATTTGAATCCTGATACTACGTGGATCAATATTTCTCCTGATCTTTTTTCTGTTATTGATGAGGCTATGTATGTAAGTAGGATAACCAATGGGGCTTTTGATATAACTGTAGGCGATCTGGTCAATTTATGGGGCTTTGGACCATCTATTCAGTCATCCATCGTTCCTTCTGATGCTTCGATTGACAGAGTTATGAGAGGAGTAGGGTATAAACATCTTCATGTTCAGAGGGCATCCTCATCAATTCGTAAAGATATCCCTGGTCTTTATATTGACCTTTCTGGAATTGCAAAAGGGTATGCTGTAGATCAAGTAGCTCTTCACCTTGAAGCTCAAGGGGTTATGAATTATCTCATTGAGATTGGAGGAGAACTAAAGGCAAATGGAAAGAACAAAAATAATATAGGTTGGGAAGTGATTATTGAACGGCCTGTGCCTTTGGTGCGTGAAAAGTATGCCGCGGTAAATTTGAGAAATATGGCAATTGCTACATCTGGTGATTATCGAAATTATATTGAACGAGATGGTAAACGTTTTTCACATACAATTAATCCAACTACTGGGAAACCCATAACTCATACCTTAGCATCTGTAACTGTCATTAATAGTTCTGCCATGAGAGCAGATGCTTTTGCAACCGGCCTTATGGTTCTTGGCCCTGAGGAAGGCTATGAAATTGCGGTGCGAGAATCTTTAGCTGCATTTTTTATTGTGAAAAAGAATGATATATTTGAATCTAAGAGTACACCAATGTGGCGTAAATACGTGAGTGTCGACATATAAATTATTTCATGCTTTTATGGGGTTTTTAGGATAGATAGCATAACTATTTTCAGTTTATCTGAGGTTTAAAATAATGCATCAAGAAGATCTTCTTCTAGCAGTTGTTGTTCTTATGTTAGCAGCAGCTATCTCTGTTCCGTTTTTCCGATGGCTAGGGTTGGGGTCAGTCTTAGGGTTTCTTACTGCTGGGGTGGTTGTTGGCCCATGGGGTTTAAAAATTACCACTGAGGTGGAAACGATACGACACTTTTCAGAGTTTGGAGTAGTCTTCCTTCTCTTTCTGATTGGTCTTGAACTTCGGCTTGGAAAGCTTTGGGATATGAGAAGGCTAGTATTTGGGCTCGGTGGATCCCAAGTTTTTGTGACTGGTGGGCTGATTGCAGTTTATGCATGGGTTTTTGGGGTGCCATGGAATATTGCCTTGGTTGTGGGCTTTGGACTCGCAATGTCCTCAACGGCATTTGGATTGCAGATTCTGACCGAAAAGGGAGAGATGGGTACGCGATATGGTCGGGCCTCTTTCGGTATCTTGCTCATGCAAGATTTAGCAGTTGTACCTATGCTGGCGCTCGTTCCATTTATGGGGACTATGACTCATGGGGAGGATACCTCTGTATGGTTATCCATGCTAAAAGCCCTCAGTATGATTTGTGTTGTGATTGTCCTTGGGCGCTATGTTCTACCGAATGTTTTTCGATCTTTAGCTAGGAGTGGAAATACAGGGTCTTTTACTGGCATTGCTCTGATTACTGTTTTGGGTGCAGCATGGCTTATGGAACAAGTTCATTTATCAATGGCGCTAGGAGCATTTCTTATAGGGTTGCTTCTCTCTGACTCTGAATATCGACATCAGATTGAGGCAGTCATCCAGCCATTAAGGGAATTTTTACTTGGGTTATTTTTTATGGCTGTAGGTATGTCGATTGACTTTGGGCTTGTAATGGAAAGTGGTCTGGTTATATTTGGACATGCTATTGGAATTTTGATTATCAAAGCTTTGTCATTATATGTGTTGTGCCGGTTGGCTGGCTATACAACAATTTCTTCCTTTCGAGTCTCACTTTTGCTCCCTCAGGCCGGTGAGTTTGGTTTTGTGCTATTTGGCGTAGCTATAGCTAGTGCTGTGATTGACCAAGAATTGTTTAAGCATTTACTTTTGCTAATCGCAATGACCATGGCTTTGACGCCATTTCTAGATATATTGTCTGCTCGGATTACAAGTCGACTGGAAGTTGCAAAGGGCATTGATATGGATGAAGTGGCCCATAGAGACCTAGAACACCATGTTTTGATTGCTGGATTTGGTCGTATTGGAGAGACGGTTGCTTTGATGTTGAAAAACAGTGATGTTCCGTATCTCGGATTAGATATTGATGCGAAGGCTGTAGAGAGTGGTCGTGCACGTGGTTTTAACATTTTTTATGGAGATGCAAGCAAGGGAAGTGTTTTGCAGGCATCTGGTGCTGGGCATGCGAAGCTTATAATTGTCACTATGGATAATAGGGAGGCTGCAGAGCGAACTGTGTCTTCAATTCGATATCTTTATCCAGGAGTTCCTATTCAGGCACGTACCTTTGATTTAAACCATAGCAAAAAGATCCTATCATTGGGTGCAAACTTTGTTGTCCCTGAACATGTTGAAGTCAGTCTTCAGTTAGGACGAGAAGCTTTGTTCCAACTAGGACATACAGAACTTGATGTAAATGAGCTCGCTGAGGACATCCGTCAGAACGATTATGCGGTTCTTCGACGCCTTACTGAGGAAGCAGGGTCTTCTAAGTAACAGGTGCTTTTATTGTTTCTCTGTACGGTTTAATCTGAAGCAGGATACGGTGGTATTTTGCTTCACCTAGTCCATGCCAACCAACGATTTAGCATTTTTTTAATTGTTGGAGTTAGTCTGTTTTTATTATATGCATCTCCAAGGCGCTTAATTGCTTCTGCTTGGGTAGGATAGGGATGGATTGTCTTTGCGATAGCTGTCATTCCAAGACTATTGGTCATTGCTAAGGTAATTTCGCTTATCATTTCTCCTGCATGTGTTGCCACGATGGTTCCACCAAGGATTTTGTCAGTACCCTTTTCGACGTGAACTCGTGCGAACCCTTCAGTTTCGCTGTCGAGAATTGCGCGATCATTATTTTTGAGCTCCCAGGTAAAAGTCTGTATTTCTTTTCCAGACTTTAGGGCTTCTTTTGAAGTAAGACCCACATGAGCAATTTCAGGTGTGGTATATGTGCACCACGGAATTGTCAAAGCAGTAGTTTTTTGACGACCGTAGAAAAGAGTATTTGCAATGACAATGCGAGCCATTGCGTCAGCGGAATGAGTAAACTTATAGGGAAAGCAAATATCCCCAGCTGCATAAATATTTTTATTTGTAGTTGCAAGTTTCGTATCAACATCAACGCCTGTCCGTGGGTTGTAGGAGACTCCAACAGAATCAAGGTTAAGGTTTTCAACATTTGGAGCGCGCCCGATACTCATTAAAATTTCGTCCACAAGTAGCTGTCTAACTGTTCCGTTTACATCATATGTAATTATTTTTTCTGATCCTTTCGATTTTGTATCTATGATGCTAGAGGAGCAGCTAAAATGAACTCCATCTCTTTCCAGGGACTTTTTTACTATATCTGCTCCATCGGAATCATCACGTGGGAGAATACGTCGTTCTTTCTCAATAACAGTTACGGTGCTTCCAAAACGTGCAAAGGCTTGAGCCATTTCGCAGCCTATTGCTCCGGCGCCAATTACTGCAATTCTTTTGGGGAGTGTCTGTAATGAGAATATTGTTTCATTTGTAAGGTACCCGGTTTCTTCCAATCCGGAGATTGGAAATGCGGCGGCGCGCGCACCTGTTGCAATAACTGCGCGTTTAAAATTTAAGGTTGTTCCGTTAACATCGATAGAGTTTGATCCTGTAAATGCAGCTGCCCCAAAAAAAACATCAACACCAAGGTTTTGAAACCTTTTTGCAGAATCTGTTGGGCTAATCTGTGCACGAAGCCTTCTCATTCGTGCCATTGCCTCAGAAAAATTGAAGTCAACTCCGTCAGGGATGTGGATACCAAATTGACTTAAATTTTTAACATCAGCCCAGGCACGTGATGCTCGTAGTATTCCTTTTGAGGGCACACAACCAACATTTAAACAATCTCCACCCATAAATTTTTTTTCTACGAGTGCCACATGTGCGCCTAAGCCCGCAGCTCCTGCGGCCGTGACCAATCCAGCTGTTCCTGCACCTATAACAACCAAGTTATAGCGATTTTTTGGTGTTGGGTTAATCCAGTCTGGCGGATGAACATTGTTGACTAATTCCTGGTCGTATGGATCATTAAGTAGCATTATGTGTCCTATATCTTGGAAGAGTTTTTATTTTAAGATGAGTATAAGTGAGCAACCCATCTTTCATAGCCATTATAAAGCATTGTAGGCCGACGTTCGTTATCAGTGCCAATCATGCGTTCTGAGGCTTGCGACCACCGTCGGTGGGGAATATTAGGGTTTACATTTGCTATGAGGCCATACTCGTAGGGAATAGAGGTATTCCAGAAAGTTGACGGCTGCTCTTTGAGAAACTCAATACTAACAATAGATTTGATGCTTTTAAATCCATACTTCCATGGGGTTACTAATCGAATTGGTGCTCCATGTTGCTTCAGAAGTGGGTGGCCGTAAATTCCAGTTACGAGCATGGTAAGTTCGTTTGTTGCCTCTTCTATGGTCAGCATCTCAGTATATGGCCATGGACCAGAGGGAAATATCCCAAACCGAGGTTTTTGTCCAGGGGTATTTTCAGGGTCCATAAAAGTAGTCATTTTTACAAACTTAACGGAGGAATGTGGTTGAACAAGGTCAACTAATGCTTTCATGGGGAAACCCGTCCATGGAACAGCCATTGCCCATGCTTCAACACAACGTAGCCGATATAGTCTTTCCTCCATTGGCATTTTCCTCATAAGATCGTCAAGATCATATGTTCGATGTTGTTTCACTAATCCGCCAATTTTTATGGACCAAGGGGTTGTTTTGAAATGCTCAACAAGTTTCCAAATAATAGTTTTGCTTATACTGCTAAATTCATAGAAATTATTAAATGTGGCCGCAACTCTCTCATCAGTTATTGGACGATCAAGCTTAAACTGAGAATTTTTTGTTGCGGGATATAAATCTGGTGCAGGGGGCGTGGTTTGTTTTCCAGTGATTAGTGGGTCGGTCTCGTCAGAATGGTCAGCATATGCATGGTTTGTCCCAAATATACTTCCCATCAGAACTCCAGCGCCTCCCTTTAATATTTGTCGACGATTATAATAAACTGATTCTGGCGTTGAATCAGATTCTGGTATTTCCCAGCCACGGGAGAGTTTTATAATTGGCATATAGTATTAACTCCTGTATGAGTGTTAAAAATTATACAGTGTTTTGACCCATTCAGCCTCTGCTTTTGTCATGGCACTAGGTACAGCTGCAGCTGCTTCTGCTTGTGTTGGGGATCGTTGCCCTAGTAGAACGCATCCGGTAGGGGTATCGGTGAGAATTGTATTGAGGAGGCCGTGAAGTACCGGTTGTTCGCATTCTGAAAACTTATTTTTCAGCATTGTAGTCGCAGAAGAAATTTTCTCAAGTATTTTTGAGTCTGAGAACTCTTTAATATTGGACCGAAAGTCCCCTATGGGAAATGACGTGGGTTTAGTATATTTCCCTGTCAACAAACCGTGTTTTAGGGGAGAAAAAAAAGCTACTCCGATATTATGAGTGTCTACCCATTCCTTTAATCCACTTGTAGCGTATTCATTATCCATGACATTACGGTATGGTTGAATAACATCTGGGTTAACTCTGTCTATGTACCTTAATATAGCCTCTGTATCCCAATCAGAAAGGCCTATAAAACGAATTTTCCCTTCAGTTTGTGCACGATGAAGAACCTCAAGCGCCGGGTCTAGATATTCGTCTAACTTTCCAAACATACAGTGATGAAAATACAATAGATCAATGGTGTTTGTGCGAAGCTGTTTGAGCGATAGTTCAAGTTGGTGTTTCATGAAGGTTGGATGATAATAGTGAGGATATGGCCCCATTACCCAACCAAGTTTAGTGGCTAGGAAGATATCTTTTCTTGGCACCGTTTTCCAAACCTCTCCTATAAGTTGTTCCGAGCGGCCATTGCCGTATGCGTCTGCTGTATCCCAATGGTTGATGCCAAGTTCCCAAGCACGAATTAGACACTGTTTTGCTGTTTCATCATCATGTCCAGACCAACCGACAGATCTATCCCCAGCAGTATTCGAGCCTCCATGAGCCCATGTTCCAAGGCTAATTGAAGATACAGTAGCCTGGGTACGGCCTAAAATTATCTGGCGCATTTTTACCTTAAAGTAACTTATGGCTCGACGGTAAGTATTCTGATGTCAAATGTTAGATCCTTTCCAGCCAGCGGGTGGTTGACATCGACTGTGACGGATGTGTCGGTCACTTCGGTAACTTTTACTGGCTGTCCACCCGGACCGGCGAGTTGAGAGTTAACTTTGACGTCCGGTGGCATATTCTTTTTGTCTACAGTGACTGTTTTTGCGGGGTCATATTCTCCATAAGCTTCTGCTGCCGAGACAAAAATTACTGCAGTGTCTCCAGCTTTCATGCCGTTGATTTGTCTTTCTAGCCCTGCAATAAGCTGTCCCTGCCCTTGAGTAAAAGGGAGAGGCTCTTTCCCAACATTTGAATCTACTTCAGTGCCATCGGGAAGGGTAAGGGTGTATTCAATCGTGACCTTTGTCCCATCTTTGATTTCTGGTAGAGCATTAGTTTTGTCTGAGGTGCAGGCAATGAGGAAGATAAAAGCCGTTACTAATGATATTCTAATGGATGGTGTGAAGTAGACATGCATTGAAAAGCTCCTTTCACATGAGGAAGTATTATTTTCCTATGTCGGTATAGAGTAATTTTTTCCCAGTAGTGAAGTATAATTCATACGTGTATGATCGTATCATACCTTGAAGTATGGCAACAGGAGACTGGGGAATATGTGTAAGAAGAGGTGAGGATGCTTGATCAATTTTTTCTTTACCACCCAAGACCTTTGGCCGACAAAAGATGGGCATCTATGAGCCAGCTTCCTTTGGAAGATGTATGGTTTCATGCAGCAGATGGTACTCGTCTTTTTGGGTGGTTTCTTCAATCATCTTCTCAGGCACCACTCTTTTTATGGTGTCATGGGAATGCTGGAAATATTTCTGATAGACTTTCTGATCTCATTAGGTTTTTTCGTTTAGGGTTTTCAGTATTTCTCTTTGACTATCGAGGGTATGGAAAGAGTGATGGTTATCCATCTGAAGGCGGTCTATACAAAGACGTTCTTGGAGCTTATGCGTATATCACAATGGTGCGGAGGTATCCAGCAAGTAAAGTGGTGGTTTTTGGGAGATCGTTAGGCGCAGCGGTTGCTGGCTATCTTGGTGGCCAAAGAAGTCTGGCAGGTGTGGTTTTAGAATCTTCTTTTCCGTCTGTGGAGGAAATGGCTAGGACTCACTATTTTGGTCTTCCTGCCCATTGGCTTATTCAAGCAAATTTTAATCTTTTGCTATGGGTAAAAGAGATACGACGACCAATTTTAGTTATACATGGAGATCGTGATCGTGTTGTTCCATTAAGGCTAGGTGAGCAAGTCTACAGGCAGGCCAATAGGCCAAAGTATTTTTATAAGGTTCCTGGGGGAGGCCATAATGATATGGCTACTGTCGGTGGGCCGAAATATTTTAATCAAATTAATAATTTTGTAATGTCTGTTACGGGGTAATTATAAGTCAAATATAGACTATTTTATGTGGACATGATGGTATGAAAATGATGCAGGTACTATCCCAATATGTTTAGCAGGCGTTCCTTAATTTCCTTTATTGTTCCAAGACCAGAAATTTTTTTATAATGTGGGGCATTAGGGTCTTTTTCATCTGCCCATGAAGAGTAAAACTTAACAAGTGGTTTTGTTTGTTCGTAATAAGTGGCAAGGCGGTTTCTTATGGTCTCTTCCTGGTCATCGTTTCTCTGCACGAGGTCTTCATTTGTTATATCATCTTTACCATCAACCTTTGGTGGGTTAAAGGTGACATGGTATGTGCGACCTGAGGCAGGGTGTACTCGGCGTCCACTTAATCTTGCAATGACCTCTGCGTCATCTACATCAACTTCTATAACAAAATCAATTTTTACATTTGCTTTTTTTAACGCCTCTGCTTGTGGAATAGTTCTAGGAAATCCATCCAGAAGAAACCCCTTTTCGCAATCCGTTTGCTGAATTCTGTCGCTAACTAACTGGATAATTAGATCATCGGAAACCAGAGATCCAGATTTTAAGACTTGATCAACCCGTTGGCCTAATGGTGTTCCTGCTTTGATTGCAGCTCTAAGCATATCACCTGTAGAGATTTGTGGGATATCAAAATGTTCAGTCAAAAAATTTGCCTGAGTGCCTTTGCCTGCACCAGGCGCACCTAGAAGAATAACTCTCATTTGAATCTCCTTGTAGTATAATTGCGGAGGGTATTTTAAATTTATTGTCATGCACCAGAGGACGATGGCTATTGATGCTCGTGCCTCAATAGATCTAAGATAGTTTTGACGGGACTAAAGGTTATGTGTGGAACTTCTACAAAAATAGTATTCCAGTTTTTCATACCACCATTCCAAAGCCCAGGGCGTTCTAGTATTCTTACCGTTTTTTCCTCATAAGGCTTGCTCGTTACAATTGAGGCAGTGTTGCCAGAAAATTTGCTTAGTTCGAATGCAATTCCACGATGGTCTCGCAGTCCACACACAATGTCAACAGGATTAAAGTGAGTTGATTCTTCTAATGCAATTCGTTGATTAGGCATTGTTGAATTAATTTGTGTGGCCTCTACAATTTGCAATGATTGTGTGCCGTCATTATGCTCAACCCAAAATGGCCCACCTCCTAGTGATTCAGATTTTTTAACCATACCACATACTCTAGTTGGGCGGTTCAATTTTGAATAGAGGAATCGAGCGCGTTCACTAGCAGAGTAGTCTTTAAAACCTTTTGGAAAAGTAAGTGAAAGTGTTTGCCTTCCCCAATCTGCTATGTAAGAAATTGTTTTTTCATCTGAGGAAAATTCGTTTAATTGATTAAGTAGACGAAAACACTCTCTTTGTACTTTTACGAGTACTCCTCCTAAGATTTTTTTATAACGGTAGGTTTCAGGCTTTAGTTTGTCAGGTAGGACATTGTCAATATTTTTAATAAAAACAACATCTGCCTGTAAGTCATTTAAATTTTTAAGAAGAGTCCCATGGCCAGCTTGTTTGAAAAGTAATCTATTGTTTTTGTCCCTGAGAATATGCCCATGTTCATCAATCGAGATCGTATCAGTTGATGGGTCTTGTATTGAATAGGTGACATTAAATGTTATGCCACTTTTTTCAGTTTTAGCAGTTATCTCATTAACGTGAGTTGCAATCATGTCGTAATGATTGGGTGAAACAGTGAAATGTACTGACGATACGTAGTCTTTATTGCATATATATTCGGCAGCTTCAATAAGCTGTTCTTCTATAGGGGTACGGCAGTAGTTTTTGTAGCGATGGAATTTTATTAATGCTTTTGGTAGTTCCACATAATTTAGGCCTTTAGGCATCAGCAGGTATTCGAGAATATCATGATGGCGTTTTTCTTTGATTAAGCTTGTAAGGTCAAGATTATGCTTATTAAGAGCAGATGTGAGGTCGTCTGAAAAAGCGAACCGTTGAATATTATTAAGGCATTTAAGTGAGGATGCTTCATCTTTTTCGTGTAAGCTGATACTAGGATTTTTTTTATCAGTTTTTTTATAGCTAGCCAGCAGGCAACTAAACATTCGACTTGCTGAACCAGATGCCGGAACAAATTTCATTATACGATCAGCTAATGCAGCTTCAGTAAATTGTTCTATATATGAGCCAATTTCTGATCGGTCAATGATTGAGATTCCGTCATTTACTTTGCATGGGCGGTCGATTTTTATGTGAAGAGGCTTATTGTTTAGTGTCTGAAGCTGAGCATAGCCTTGTGTTTCTGTGAGGCCACGAGATTTGAGGTCTTCAAGATCTGATTGATTAAAAAGATGTTTGCTCATATTGGTGCTCAAGTGATTATTCTAACGGGTTTAATCTTTCCCAGCTTCGGTGAGTTCTGCTTTTGTGTCTATATCTTTGGCAAACGATCGAATGTCTGTCACCATAAATCTAACAGGTCGGCCTTGAGCAGAAGTATGGAATGTACGACGTAAAAGCGTTTTTGAAACGTGATGTTCAAACTCCTGAAGAGTTAGCTGCTCGCGAAGAAATTTGTAATAACCTATAAGGCCTCGAAAAGGGATAGATATAGAAAAAAGTGGAAGTCTAAATGATGTGATGCTTTGTAAGTCTTCTAGAAGTAAGCGTTGAAATGCTTGGACTGCGAGTTGTACATACCTTGTTTGAAGGTTTCGGTTTCTGTACCAATATGCAATTTGTAGCACTGAGTTAATCACTCGTGTTCTTAATGCACCGATTCGCGCGATAACTAAGTGTCCTGGATAGAGGTTTTTTAGTGGTTCATTTTCTTCTGGTCGTAGACGGTATGATTGCTTCCATGCACTTGAACCGAGTGTGCTTGGCTCTGCCTCTACCATCTGCCACCAAAAGTGAGCATCTTGGTTTTGGTCGTAGCTAGTTTCAAGAAGCCGGCGTATTTCCTCTGGGGTTGGTAAAACATCACAGGCGGTTATTGCAACTGGAGCTAAGGTGTTAAAGCGACTTGAAATCAATGTGTAGGTTTTTCTTAATGTTGCAGAAAGAGGCCCTTCGACATCAACAATTTCACAGTCAAGTATATTTTGATAAATCCTTTGAGGGCCAATTACAATAGGACTTTCAAATCTTCCGCTCATAGTAAGTCGATTGATAAGTTCTCTAATGAGAGGGGTTCCAGATGGTAGTTTTTGTATTCCTTTAAACCCTACCAACATGTCCTTATGAGTAAGCTCAGCAGGTGAGGGTCCAGGTAAAGCGTCGCTGCCGGCGAGAATAATGATTGGGAGTTTTTTTTGCATTATGGGGCAGTTTCAATCATCGCGTAGGGGGTGTATTTTTAAAGTAAGATTAAAAAAACCATATATAGAATATGCTCAACAATGAGACAATGAAGTAGTCTTAATCAATTAGTTGAAAGCAAATTTAGAATTAATTGCTCTGCTTTGTTTGTATCAAATCCTCCAAAACGTTGGAATCTTATTGTTCCATCTCTGTCGATAATAGCAACCTCTGGCGTCCCCATTGTATTATATCGTTTCATTGTCTCTGGAATATGTTGGCCATGTTTATGGAGATCGATACCAACCAAGTGATGAATTTCTTTTCTTTTAATAAAATCTCGAAGTCGTTCTGGGGTTTGATAATCATGGCCTTCAAAGACGGTATGAATGCTCAATATTTTTAGATCTCCAGATTTGATCTCTTTATGAAACTTATGACTCCAGCTTTTCATTAGCGGTATAGAAAACTTATTGCACCCTGGACACCATAGTTGAAAAAATTCGACAATAATAACTTTCCCTTCCAAGTTCTGAAGAGATGTAGAAGGGCCATTGATCCATTCAGAGATCAGCCACTCTGGGGCCTTAGGAGAGTTTTTAGCATTTGTTTCAAAAGCAAAAGAACAAAGAATGAAGAGAACTAGTGAGAGTAAGGAAAACCTTTTCATTATAACCTTTCTTTGAAACGCTGTTGTTATTGATTAAAAATAATGAGTCTAGTTTTTTAATTTATTATGATCCTCAAAGGGACCATACCAGGCATCTGTTAGGCCGCTAATTGTTGAAGTAGTTACATCTGGTCTCTTGTCGAGCCACGTAGAAACTTGTGCAAGGCTGGCTTCTGATTTTTCTAGAGAGCGTCCAAAATAAATAAAACCTTCAAGAGTATTATCTTGGGTTGCTCCAGTAAAGTAACAGGTGCTTCCTTCTATACTTTGACCCATAAAATCTTCAAGAAACAGGTCTAAGCCTTCCTCGGTGTTTCTTTGAATGGATATTGTAGCACCCCATTCTTTAAATTCCCCCAAGAACGTTTTTTTTCGCAACCGTTTTTTCACTATCATATCCTCCCAGATCTTTTAGCCAGATTTGTTTTGTGAAACTTTTCATCCACTTTAGGTGAGTGTTATTTTTAAGCATCATTAAAATATGAATTAAAGTAGGTGTTTTCGTGTATGGGTTTTAACACTAAACAGCTACTTTGAAGTGTTTGGTAATGTGTGTTTATTGGTCTTTTCCACAGTTCCAACATGCTGTAAATTCTCCACTGTGGGTCTCTCCACAATGATCGCATATCCAGTCAGGTAGGGTGTGTTGTTGACTTTGGTTCCAATCGTCTAATAATCGGGTGGCATTCGAATATTCATTGTCATTGATGACCCACAATTCAGGGAAGACTTCAGCAAACGGGACCTCTCCAGCAAGCATAGAAGTCGATTGGTTCTTGACCGTAGTCACAATGCCAGCCTGATCAAGTAATTCTTTTAGTGATTCAACTTCGACAAGGCTTCGAGATACAAAAACTTTTTTCAATGGCTTAGGAAGTGATTTTAGGTTTATATGCTATTCCTATGCTCCGCCTGCATCTTGCCATTCTTCATACCATGCCATTTGAATTGCTTCGAGTATGCCTTCATTCGATTCTTCTGGATCACCATTAAAGTTAGGTAGTTCCATAACCCATTGATGGAGGTCGGTAAAGCGTACTGTCAGAGGATCGATATCTGGAAATTTCTCACTAAGTGAAATTCCAATATCCTCAGCATTCTTCCAGTTTAGTTCCACAGGGCACCTCCTAATAAGTGACAAGTAGGTGTTTTTAAACAAACGCATCTGCCACAAGCAGTAGTTGTTCTTAACGTCATGTTAGCTGACAATTTCAGAGACTTTCTTGTTTTCTAGTGCAGTTTTAAGTTGATGATTCATTGCAACTTCTGCAAGGTGTTTAGTCGCATTGTTGAGCTGTTCTATAGCTTTTCTTAGTACACGATGATCGGGGTGATCATGTATTGTGTCAAAGTGTTGTAGCGCTTGCTCAATCTCAAGACGCTCTTTAGCTTCAAGTGCACCCTTCTCTTCAGCTAAAATTTTTATCGTTGATTTTTTAAGTGCATCAATTTCGTTTCTTGCTTCAATAGCAAGGCGCTCTGCAATATCAGCTTCTGCAAACTTAATGGAATCTTGAATCATCTCTTCGACCGCATCATCTGTAAGACCATAGGACGGTTTAATTTTTAGTGATTGAGATTCTCCAGTCTCTAGGTTTCTAGCGGCAACGTTAAGAATGCCGTTGGCATCAATCATAAAATTGACTTCGATGCGGGGGACTCCAGCTGGTGCGGGCTCTAGTGGTAGGTTGAAGTTGGCAAGGCTACGGTTATCTTTTGAAAGTTCTCTCTCTCCCTGGAGAACATGGATAACGACAGCAGTTTGATTGTCAGCAGACGTTGTATATACTTCTTTTGCTTGAGTTGGAATGGTTGTATTACGTCGTATGAGTGAGTTTACTGTTCCTCTAAGGCCTTCTATACCAAGAGAGAGGGGCGTGACGTCAAGTAGAAGGATATCTTGTACCTCGCCTGATAAGATACCGCCTTGTACTGCTGCTCCCAAGGCAACTACTTCATCTGGATTGATATTTGTATGGGGAACTTGCTTGAAGGCTTTTTCAACCATTTTTCTAACAAGTGGTGTGCGAGTTGAGCCACCAACCATAACCACATCATCTATATCTGAAGCAGTCAAGCCCGCATCACTAAGTGCAAAGTGACATCGTACTATTGTGTCAGTGACGAGTTCTTTAATGAGAGTTTCAAACTCACTACGCTGTATTTCACGTGTATATAACCCTTTACCTTCTGGAAGATTGAGAGTTATTGACGTAGTGTCGTTACTTGTAAGTTTACATTTAGCCATCTCTGCAGCGATTCTTATATCTGGTATTAACTCTAAGTGCTGAGTTACATCTAGGCCAAATTGTTGAAGAATTTCTTTTGCCATTAATTGAACAAGTTGGCGATCAAAGTCATCACCTCCCAAATGGGTGTTGCCATTTGTAGCAAGAACTTCAAAAATTCCTTTTTTAAGTTTTAAAATTGAAATGTCAAAAGTACCACCACCAAGGTCGTAGACAGCAATCAATCCATCTTTGTTTTCTTGTAACCCGTATGCAAGTGACGCGGCGGTTGGTTCATTTACGATTCTTGCAACATGGAGCCCTGCAATTTTTCCTGCATCTTTTGTCGCTTGTCGTTGAGCATCATTGAAATATGCTGGTACGGTGATCACAGCTTGAGTAACTTTTTCTCCAAGGAAGCTTTCTGCCCTTTTTTTTAGTTTTTTAAGGATCATTGATGAGATCTCAGGCGGTGTAAATTCGTTGCTTCCAACCTGAACTGACACGACATTATTTTGTTCAGCTAAGGTATATGGAAAGTACTGGAGCTCATCACGTAGATCTTGGAGACCTTTTCCCATAAAACGTTTAATCGAGTAAATAGTTTTTTCAGCATTTTTTATAAGAAGGTCTTTAGCCTGATCCCCAACTACGTATCCAGTGTCTACGAATGAGACAATAGATGGAACGATAACGCGGCCCTCGGAATTAGGGATGACCTGGGGCTCACTACCTTCTGCGTATGCAACAAGAGAGTTTGTTGTACCGAGATCAATGCCAATGATTCTAGACATTAGTAAATAGCCTCTTTTGGATTTACCTGATGGATCTAAGTGCGTTGATGTCGTTTAGTATGCGAGAAACATAAGATTGGTCTGAGATAAGCTTGCGCATTTTTTTGAGGAGACTTTCCTTGCTTATGTCTTTGGTTTTTGATGTAGCTTGATTAGAAACAAGACTGTCCCAGTCAAGTGCCAGTGTTTGAAGGCGTAAAGAAAAATCCTTGTGTTTGTCCTCCAAGAGTGCTTTAGATGCGTCTAGGCGATTACAAACAGTCAAGTTTTCTTCACTATGTGGGTCGCTTGATTGCTTGAATGCAATTATATCGTCTTGAACTTCCATAAGCTCTTCAAACAAACTCTCTGGTGGTGTAGCCGGAAGGGGTTTTCTCGTTCCAGCTTCAAGTTCCAGTAGATAATGTATCCGGCGTGTTGGGTCTTTGAGGGTTTGATAAGCCGTATTGAGGACTGCAGAGTTTCCTAAGCTAATTGATTGTTCCATGGGGGACTTATTTTCAAAAAAGTCAGGATGAAATTTTCGACTAAGCGTATAGTATCGAGATTCAAGGTCTTCAAGGTCAAAATTTAATACCCTGGGAATACCAAAGTACTCAAAGTAATCGCCCTCTTTGGAAAGTGGTTGGACTTTGATACATTGTTGGCAATGGTACGTGCCTCCAACTTCCGACTTACAATCCCAACAGATGCTACTTGCAATTGGGGGAGAGGGTTTACTTGATGGCGAAGGACTCTCCACAGCCACAGCTTTTTTCAGCATTTGGATTGATAAAATTAAAGCCAGTCATAACTAAGTCTTTTTTATAGTCAAGAGTAGTGCCTTTCAAGTAGATGGCACTTTTTTCATCTACTACAACTTTGACTCCAGCGATTTCATAGACAGTATCCTCTGCAGTAATGTCCTTATCAAAGTTCATGGTATAGCTTAATCCTGAGCAACCACCTCCTTTGACTCCAAGTCGAAACGGAAGTGTTGTTGTGCCTTGAATTTCCTGCAGCCGTTTAATTTCGGCGACCGCATTTTCAGTAAGCCCAACTATGGGTATTGTAGTCTCCACTGCTATCCTCCTTGCTGTCCGTCAGTCTGTGTGTTTGGGTCCTCTTTACCTGATTTTTGTCTGTAGTCTGAGATTGCAGCTTTGATGGCATCTTCAGCTAGGACGGAGCAGTGAATTTTCACTGGAGGCAATGCAAGTTCTTTTACAATTTCAGTATTTTTAATCTCATAGGCCTGCTCAACAGTTTTTCCTTTAAGCCATTCGGTGGCCAAGCTAGAGCTTGCGATTGCACTTCCACATCCAAAAGTCTTAAATTTTGCATCGACGATCACTTCATCTTCAACTTTTACCTGGAGTTTCATTACGTCTCCGCATTCTGGAGCTCCAACCATCCCCGTTCCAACGTTGTCCTCTTCTTTGGAAAAACTCCCCATGTTTCTCGGGTTATTGTAATGATCGTTTACTTTGTCACTATATGCCATTGTAAATCCTCCCTAAGTCCAGCATCCTGGCTCATATCCTAATACTAGTTAGCAGCCCACTGGACTGTTTTTAAGTCAATGCCTTCTTTAGCCATCTCGTAGAGTGGAGACATCTCCCTGAGTCTATTGACGGTCTCAATAACTCGCTCAATCACATAATCAACTTCGTCTTCTGTGTTAAACCTACCAAGGCCAAATCGGATTGAAGAATGGGCAAGGTCTGATCCCACACCTAAGGCTCGTAGCACATATGAGGGTTCTAAGGTGGCGGATGTACATGCGGAGCCGGATGACAACGCAATGTCGTTGATGCCCATCAACATAGCTTCGCCTTCAACATAAGCAAAGCTAATATTTAAGTTATGTGGAAGTCTTTTGGTAGGGTGTCCGTTTAAATAAACCTCATCCAGTGCTTTCGTGATGCCAGTGTGTAGACGATCGCGAAGCGCGGACAACTGTGTAGCCTCACTTTCCATCTCTTGCTCACAGATTTCGCATGCTTTGCCAAAGCCAACGATGAGCGGGACAGGTAATGTACCGGATCGGAAACCTCGTTCATGGCCTCCTCCGTCCATCATGGAGGTAACTCTCGCTCGAGGCGCTTTGCGCCGAAGATAGAGGGCTCCAACACCTTTAGGACCATAAATTTTATGGGCCGAAAAGGACATAAGATCGACGCCAAGGGTAGAAACATCAACTAAAATTTTCCCCACCCCTTGCGTTGCATCGCAATGGAAGAGGATCCCCTTTTCCTTGGCAATCTTTCCAATCTCTCCGATTGGATTGATTGTCCCGATCTCGTTGTTGGCAAGCATGATTGAAATCAAGATGGTCTTATCGGTGATGGCGTTTCGCACATCATCTGGGTTTACAAGGCCATCTTTATCCACGGAAAGGTAGGTCACTGAGTGTCCGCGCTTCTCGAGAGCTTTTGCCGAATCAATGACGGCGCGGTGTTCTGTCATAGTAGTAATTATATGGTTGCCTTTTTCAGCGTACATTTCAGAAACGCCCTTAAGAGCTAAATTATTTGATTCAGTAGCACCACTAGTGAAAATTATTTCTTTTGGATCAGCATGAATCAGTTGGGCGATCTGTTTTCGTGCCGTTTCTATAGCGGCTTCTGCTTCAAAACCAAACGCATGATTGCGGCTTGCCGAGTTTCCAAATTTTTCCGTGAAGTAAGGAATCATAGTTTCCAAAACTCTTGGGTCAACGGGTGTAGTTGAATGACTGTCCATGTAAATCCGGCGTTTCATTTTGCTGCTCCTTCTGTCATCAAATGTGGGGCGATAGGTTGTATTGATGCTAATGCATTCCTTTCTGCCATGTCTTCAATAGTCATGTCTTCGAGTAGACGTACTATCGATGTTTGTATAAATTGCAAGGGCGTACGTATATTGCAAGTTTCGAGCTGGCAGCATTGCTCATTGGGTGCGCGCATGCATTCAGCAATCCCAATTGGGCCCTCAATTGCGTTAATGACAGCGGCGATAGTCACTGCTTTTCGTGATATGTAGCCGCCTTTAGGGCCATTTTGGCTGATGATGAGGCCGCTTTTGGCTAGTCGTTGTAGAACTTTTGCTAAAAGTTCTACGGGTATGTTGTACTGATTTGCTATTTCTTTTGTACTCACAGCACGGGAAGATCCTGTAGAGGATATGTGTTGCATTGCGATCAAGCCATAGTCAGTCTTTTTTGACAGTTTCATCATATCGTAAGGCTCCTAAGTGGGACTAAAAAGATCGGAGACTAAATTGATCGTATATATTTCTACCATTCACCTGCCATGTGTGTCAATATGGGGTACCGTAGAGATTTAATAGTATAAAATGGCTTACGTAGGATGGCGATGGAGAAGGATATGGAATCAATTGAGCAAGAATCTTCGCTCGATACAGGTCAAGAAGAAAGTGAATTGTCCTACCATGTCCAAATTGAGCAGTTTGATGGCCCCCTTCCCTCCTTGCTGGAGCAAGTAAAGAAGGAAATACTTAATATTATTGATATTCGCATTTCACAAATTACAGCCCAATATATTCGCCATCTTGAAGAGGTAAAGAGTCCGAGTCTTACGGTAACGGGCGAGTTTCTTGTACTGACCTCAACCCTGATCTACCTGAAGGCTAGGGAGTTGCTTCCTGTTACACCCGAAATGCCCCCACTTGAGATTGATGATGATTTACTCCCTTTAGGGGAGGACTCACCTTTCTCAGCTGAGTACAAGCAGCTTAAAGATGTAGCGCAACAACTCCAGAATTACCAACAACAATGGAGGGATGTTTATGGGTGGGATAGGCAGCCTAATGTTGATGTTAGTGATCATGAAGAACCTCAGCTAGAGGGGGTAACGTTATATGACCTTTTGAATGCGTTTCAGCTAGTAATGCATCGTACGACCAGGAAGGTTTCGACGATTCGGCGCGACCCATGGGAGGTTAAGGATGGTATAGAGATTATCTTGAGGCAATTAACGGGTGGAGTGTCGGTTGCTTTCACTGACTTATTTCCCCTGGACGCAGATCTGGGATTAGTCATCGTCTTATTTTTGGGGTTGCTGGAGTTAATTAAGCGCGGAGAAATCCGTGCGTTTCAAAAACCTTCGTACGGTCCTATCTTGATTTCGCGTACAAAGGCTGCTTGAGGGTAAGTTTCAAGTGGGTGCTTTTATCTCTTCCTCACAATTCATCTAAATCTTCAAATAGTGCTTGACCGCATTAATTATAATTTTGGTAGTTGTTGATTGGCGGTCTCTTGCGGTCTTTTGCAGTGCGTTGTAGACATTTTCATCAACAGAAAACTGAATGCGCCTAGAGTTTCCTTTTTTTCTTTCACCCAATACTTTTTTCAATTTTGGATGTTTGGCAATTTGTTTTTCTGGTAATACCAGACTAATTGTTGAACGTTGATCAAGGCATTGATTAGCAACCGCGTCAGCTATAGAGTTCTCTTCTCTGGGGATCCATTCAAAGGTAACTTGGGTTTTAATATCCTTAACGATTTTGGTGGCTTGGTCGTAGAAAACCCTAAGTCGGGGTTCTTTTATCTTCCATTGTCCAGTTAATTGCTTGACCACTAGCATAGAGTCCATACGAATAATCACGCGATTTACCTTGAACTTGGAGGATGAGGCTAGAACATCTTTCGCAAATTGAAGTGAGCCTATAGCCCCATACCACTCTGCGGAGTTATTTGTTCCTGGCCCCAGAAACATACCTCCACGGGCTATTTCTGTAGAGTCGGACAGGTGTGCAAATATTCCGTAACTTGATGGGCCGGGGTTCCCACGACAGGCTCCATCGCAATAAAGAATTAAATCAATTTTTTCTTTCTTCATACACCATATAGCATACCTGCTTGTTAAGTCATCCACAACCTGTAGGTGCTCTTTTTGGGAAAACTATGAGCGAATGGTTGCTCATGGTATAGAACATGTATTATATTCTTTTCTTGGAGTACACGCTTAATAACAGGCAGCTGGAGTTGCTGTTATGATTCTTGGGAAAGTCAAAAAGGCACGTACAGAATTAACTGGTATAGTCGTATGTGCTGATAAAATAAGGAAAAATGGAAAAAAGGCAGCTGGGGGAGGCAATTTAGCAGCTGTGTTGCATAATGCGAATAGAATTGGAGCTGGATTCGAAACTACAAAACCTCTTTCCGTTAATGATTACGTTACCGTTAAAATGGCTTTTTCAGACAAGCATGGGGGGAAAGCTGAGGAAGAGTTGGGTGGACGAGTTCAATGGGTTAGAAGCCATACAAGCAAGGGTACTAAGGGGTTTTTGTTGGGAATAACTTGGGGTTTGATGCCTACGAAAGAGACAACTCCTTTGCTCTATGATTATTTAGATATCACTCTCCGATCGTACTAATTTGTGGGTGCCTCTATGTTCCATAATGTGTTTAGCTATTAATTGGTAGTTTGGGATTGTCTATGAAAGCGCTTTCTAGTTCTGGAAAGAATACTAAACAGAAGCCTCAGACGGCAAAGAAAAAACCTGGAGTGGGTCGTATGAGGCTTGAGAAAGATTCGATGGGTGAAATGCGTGTTCCATCAACAGCTTACTATGGAGCACAAACAGCTCGTGCCATAGAAAATTTTCCAATCAGTGGTTTAAAATTCCCGCCAAGCTTTATTCGTATGCTTGGGCTTGTCAAATGGGCGGCATCAAAAGTTAATGGTGAGCTAGGACTGATAGAGCCGTCAGTTAGTCGCGCCATTGCAGAAGCCGCACAAGAGGTTTCAGGGAATTTGCTTGATGAGCATTTTCCCGTGGATATTTTCCAAACCGGATCGGGTACATCAACTAATATGAATGCCAATGAGGTTATTGCAAATCGTGCGATAGAAATTGCTCGGAAAAAGAGATACAAAACCTCGCACATTCACCCCAATGACCATGTAAATCATGGACAATCCAGTAATGATGTTATTCCCACTACAATTCACTTGGCTGCCATTGATTTGATTGTTAATCAGCTTCTTCCGTCGTTAAGGCATTTACATCGTGAGTTGCTCGGGAAAGCGAAGGAGTTTACTGCAGTCATTAAGATCGGACGAACGCATCTACAGGATGCAACCCCTATTTCACTTGGACAAGAATTTAGTGGGTATGCACAGCAAATTAAATTTTCCATTACTCGTGTTGAACACGTGATCCCAATTCTTGGGGAGCTTGCCATTGGTGGAACCGCGGTGGGCACAGGATTAAATACTCATCCAGAATTTGCTAGGCGTGTTGTTGCACGGTTGGTATCTGAGACAGGGTTTTCGCTGAAAGAAGCACAAAACCATTTTGAAGCACAAAGTGCTCAAGATGCTTTGGTTGAGGCGAGTGGGGCATTAAAGACAGTGGCCGTCAGTCTGACAAAAATTGCAAATGATATCCGATGGCTAGGTTCTGGCCCACGTTGTGGACTTGGAGAAATACGATTACCTGAAACCCAACCTGGGTCATCAATAATGCCGGGGAAGGTGAATCCTGTAATATGTGAGTCGGTCCTACAGGTTGCTGCACAAGTATTGGGTAATGACTTGAGTGTTACGATTGGTGGTCAGGCAAGTATCTTTGAGTTGGCCACGATGTTGCCTGTCATGGGACATAATCTGATCCAGTCTATTGCTCTCTTGGCGACATCTTCAGAAAACCTTGCAACGCGATGCGTTGAAGGGATTGAAGTAGATGAATTGCGTTGTAGAGAATTGATAGAAAAGAGTTTGGCAATGTGTACATCGTTAGCACCAGAAATTGGTTATGATGCGGCTGCCGCTTTAGCAAAGGAGGCATATCGAACAGGACAGTCTGTGAGAGAAGTTGCTTTAAGTAGTGGCATCATCCCGCCAAAGCGCCTTGACCAACTGTTAGATCCTACCAGAATGACAAAACCCCAGAAAAATCTACCAAAAGGTGGTCGGCGGGCTGCACGCAAACGCTAATCATTTTTATCATGGGTTATTTTTCATTGCCTATGAATGGAAGGCAACACTAAACATGAGATTTCTTTCAGTGACTAGTATAACCGTTGTATTGTCAGTGACTGGGTGTACTGGTATTTCTGGAGTATTTCATAGCTATGATGAAACAGTAGAGGGGGGGCAATCAAACTCGGCCTTGTCTTTAAGTGCCACGGATACTTCTGAAAATATTGGCAGTACAAGGTTTATTGATATGGAGAATAAAATTACTGCCAATTCTATAGAAATAGATAGGGCTACTGAAGAAAACAGTTTTTTGTACAGTAACTTAGCCACTGTTTCAGATAAACTTGTTGAGACTGAACGTCTTCGGGCTGATGAACAAGATATCTTACGGAACGCTATTGCTACCTTGCGAGGACAGGTGAAGCAATTGAAGATTGTTGTGAAAGCCCAAGGTAACTTGTTGAAAAGAATGCAGTATGAGCTTCAGGCGGTGAATCAGGCTATGTTAAATCAAGACAGTATCCTTAGAAAGATTGAAGAGGACATAGCCTTCCCAATAGCTTATTCTCTACCAACCCCTCCTAAGGGAATAGTCTCGTCTAACGTTTCTAGCCAGGTTGCATCAGAAAAATCACTTACACGGTCTTTGCCAATGTTGGATCTCAATATGGCGTCTGCGGCGGCTCTCAAAAAAGGGCTTTCTCTAACGAGGGAGGATGCTGAGGCGATTGTTGAACACCGTCCATACAAAAGAGTTGAAGAGCTTGTGAGTATGAATGTCATTTCTAAAGGTCTTTTCGATCGGATTCACTCTCAACTTCTTATCTCTTCGACAACTACTCAGTAGTTTGTTGTAGATCTCATATCCTTTTGACAACAATTCTTGTTCGATTCTACAATAGCAATTCCTGGCTATTTTAATGTTTTATAGATGAAAATGTGGGTTTTAGTCCAACTAGCTTTTGCTTCATGTATGCTAATCACATGGGAGTGTGCCTAAACGCTAATGAAAAGTACTATTGAACATCAGTTAATACCATCGAAAACACGTCTAACTCGTTGGATAGTGCTGATACTTGGTGGGCTTTTCGCTTTTATAGGATATTTTTACCTTACAACGATACAAGAGCCTAGAGTTTCCTTTAAAACAGCTCCTATAGATCGTGGAACCATTGCTAAACTTGTAACGGCTACTGGAACACTTGAACCCATACTCACTGTTGAGGTAGGCAGTGAAGTTTCTGGAACCATTTTGAGCCTACAGGCTGATTTTAATTCAATTGTCAGGGCTGGAGATGTGATAGCTAATATTGATCCAGAACCATTCCAGGCTCAGTTGGAGCAGGAACAGGCAAGTTTGTTAAGTGCAAAAGCTCGTCTTGCTCAAGCTAGAGCGGAACTAGCACTTACGAAACGAGATTTAGTACGAGCTAACTCGTTACTTAATCAAGGGTTTATCGCTCAAGCTGACCTGGATGTTGCGCAGACCGAGTATCAAAGCTCAATGGCACAAGTTAATCTGAATTTAGCACTGGTAAATCAAGCTACGGCTGCAGTTAATGCTGCTCAGTTTAATCTCAATCATACCGTTATTTATTCACCAGTTGATGGAACCGTTATTGACCGAAAGATCAATGCTGGTCAGACGGTAGCAGCAAGTTTTCAAACACCGTCTTTGTTTACAATCGCAGAGGACCTCACTCGTATGCGTGTAATTGCTCATGTGGGGGAGGCAGATATTGCTGAGGTAGCACGAACACAAGATGTTACATTTAGAGTCGATGCATACCCCGAAATGAAATTTTCTGGGCAGGTGGAGCAGGTGCGGATTGCTTCGAAGGAAGAAGATGCGGTTGTGACCTATGATGTAGCTGTTAGTGTTGATAACTCAAGATTACTTTTGAGGCCTGGTATGACCGCGGATGTGGCAATAACCGTTCAATTGGTTAGTGATATTTTGATGATTCCAAATGGTGCATTAAGGTTTTCCCCTCCAGAGAAATCGTTTGCCAAGGTTGAAACTCATGATCAGGCTATTGCTGGTATCGACAACACGAAGTTAAGAGTAGCAAATGAGAATAGCTCACTTTCTGCTTACTCTGCTGCTTGGATTCTAGACGAAAATGGAATGCCAGAGAAAGTCTTACTGGATATTGGTTTGACTGATGATAGCTTTTCTGAGATTACATCAGACAGTCTCAACCAGGGTGATCTCGTAATTATTGGTATTGATCTTGAAACTAAAGGGAATAAGCGTAATAAGTTGCCCCCGTGGTTTAGATGATGGAAGTAAGCAAAGGTCGTATTCTCTAAATTTTGGCTTTCCCTCGCTTCTGTGTTTTTAGTTATTTGAGGTAATCTTTTGCAAAGAAAATTGTTCCTCGTTGTTTATTTATGGGCGGTTTATGAAATCTCAAATTGTCTGTCACCGGCTATGGAAAACTTATAAGCTTGATCATGGCGAGGTTCACGCTCTTTCTGATGTTTCACTGGAGGTCTGCTCCGGGGATTTTGTTGCGATTCAAGGAGCATCAGGTTCTGGGAAGTCTTCTCTCCTCAACATTTTAAGTTGCCTTGATACTCCAAGCAATGGAACTTATTTTTTGGAAGGTCTGGAGGTTAGGGGACATTCATCTGATAAGCTTGCTGAGATTCGGAACCGTAAGATAGGGTTTATCTTTCAAAACTTTAACCTCCTTCCACGTACTACTAGCCTAGAGAATGTTCAGTTGCCCTTGTTGTATGCTGGGTTTTCCTTTAGTCAGCAGGAAGCTTTAGCAATGACTGCATTGGAGCGCGTCGGACTTGTTGGACGTGAAAAGCATTACCCTTCGCAGTTGTCAGGTGGGCAACAACAACGTGTCGCTATTGCACGTGCACTAGTTATGAATCCATCAATTGTTCTGGCAGATGAACCAACGGGAAACCTTGATAGTCAATCTGGCCTTGAGATTATACATCTTTTGCGACAGTTTAATGATAATGGAATGACAATTATTCTTGTAACCCATGAATCAGAAGTTGCTGCATATGCAAAGCGGAAAATTTTTATGCGAGATGGAAGAATTCAAGAGGATATAAGTTGACTTTTCTACAGAATGATTTCTTGGAGAACGCCTTGTGAAGATGCTTCAAATGATGATTGTGCTTGCTTTACGTATCCTTGTTCGGCATAGGCTTCGGGCGGGCCTGACGATGCTTGGTGTGATTATCGGGGTAGGATCAGTGATTGCTATGGTAAGTATTGGTCAAGGGGCTGCTGCGCTTATGCAAGAAAGAATTTCGAGCTTAGGTTCCAATGTAATTATGATCTTTCGAGGTTATTCAGCTGTACGGGGGGTTCGAAAAGTAAGATCGACACTGACCATCAGCGATGCAGAGGCATTATTGCGTGAGGTCCCAGGTCTTAGTGCCGTTGCTTATACAAAACGGGGGGATATGCAAGTCATACATGAAAGGAGAAACTGGTCAACCCGAATCTCAGGAGTTACGCCATCATATTTTGAAGTACGTAATTGGTCCTTATCAGCAGGAACGTCTATTACTCAGGGACACTTAGATGTGGGCGCAAAAGTGGCTATTTTAGGAGATACTGTACTTAAGAACCTGTTTGATCCAGGTATTAACCCTATAGGTGCTACTCTCCGATTAAATAAGATGCCATTTACCGTAATTGGAACCCTCTCTCCTAAGGGAAGCTCCGCGTGGGGTAATGATCAAGATGACCGGATTCTAATTCCCTTTACTACGGCAGAACGAAAAGTCTTAGGTACTAAGGAGCTTGGAACAGTTGGAGCTATATTTGCTTCTGCAAAGAACTATGATGAGTTGCCTCAAGTAGTCGAAGAGATTGAGAATGTTTTACGTGAGCAGCATGATTTGCACGACGATGAAGATGATGACTTTTATCTAAGAACACAGATGGATATTGCAAAAACCCGTCAGGCATCAGCTGATGCAATGATGGTTCTCCTGTTTGCAGTCGCTTCAATTTCTCTTTTAGTTGGCGGCATTGGCATTATGAATACGCTATTAGTTTCGGTTACCGAACGGACTCGAGAGATTGGAATTCGTATTGCTGTTGGTGCTAAGAGGCGTCAGGTTATGGCACAGTTTTTGGTTGAATCTGCCGTTTTAAGTATGGCGGGTGGAGTTATAGGTATTGGCGTAGGTATTACTGCCGCTAAAGTTACAACTGTGTTAGCTGGTTGGCCTACAATTGTCTCTCCATGGATAGTAGTTGTTTCTTTTATTTTTTCAGCAACTATTGGCCTTGTATTTGGCCTGTATCCGGCCAGTAAAGCCTCGAAGGTGAATCCTATTGATGCGTTGAGATACGAATGATTGATAAGAGTATGTAACAAATGCATGAGAGTTGTTTTCAATAAATGAACCTGCAATCACCGAGATGCATTCTGCTGATACTGCTCATCTCTTTATCGCTCTTTAATCAAAATTAAAATTAAGTTGGTGAAGGTGAAAGTGAAGATTATGGATAAGTGGCATGTAAATTTTGCTATTATTTTCAAAGATTTTAGCTGTATATTGTATTGATGAGGTTTGGCTCTATAAGTAAATGAGACTTGTAGGGTTTTCCGTGTAGCCAAATATTTGGAAAAGAGGATGTGCAAGAAAAACTCTAAATATGAGAGCTTTAAGTTTCAAAATAATCAAAATGTTTCAATCAATGAGTTAATTCGTACTCAAGTAAGTCGTAGAGACTTTTTGAAGGGCATCTTGGTAGTTCCCTTAGGGACACTTGAATCAAGTGATACTGCTAGTAGGTTTGCCTTCTTTAATAGTTTTTCTAAAGCTGATCCTCTTCTAGACCAATCATTTGTTTTGGGATTTCAATCCGTAGTTGGAAGCAAAGCTGATAAGGTTTCTGTTCCCCCTGGCTATGAATCCCAGGTAATTATTCGGTGGGGTGATCCATTGTTCTCTGATGTATCACTTTTCAATCTTGATGATCAAACCCCAGAGGCTCAATCTCGTCAATTTGGCTATAATTGCGACTTTATAGGTTATTTTCCTCTCCCTCACCATAGTATTCCAAATGGGCATATGGGCCTTCTTTGCGTTAACCATGAATACACCATGGGGACTGCCATGTTTCCTGGATATGATTCTGATAATCCTACGCGAGTGCAAGTTGACACAGAAATTTCCGCTCATGGTATGACCGTTGTGGAAGTCAGGCAGGACCGAAAAACAAAGAAATGGCAATACACAATTGACTCGAGTTTTAATAGAAGAATTACTGGAGAAACTCTAATGAAAATTACTGGGCCGGCTGCTGGGCACTCTTTACTTCAGACTTCAGCCGATCCAAGTGGTTTGCAAGTTCGTGGTATGTTTAACAATTGTGGAGGTGGAAAAACGCCATGGGGAACTATTCTCACTTGCGAAGAAAATTTTAATCAGTACTTTGCAAATAATGATATTCTTGATGATCTTGATCCGAGAAAATCAATTCACAATCGTTATGGTATTCCAAGGAAGAGCAGCCGTAGAAAATGGGAGCGCTTCCATTCTCGCTTTGATGTCTCTCAGGAACCAAATGAGCCTTTTAGATCTGGCTGGGTTGTTGAAATTGATCCCTATAACCCCAATTCAGTGCCTAGGAAGCGAACTGCTTTGGGAAGAATTAAGCATGAGGCTGCAACTGTAGTTGTTGCTCCCAGTGGTCGTATTGTGGTCTATAGTGGTGATGATGAACAATTTGATTATATGTACAAATTTGTAAGTTCTAACTCCCTGAGCCCTCTTAATAGTGATGCGAATAGAAATTTACTTGATGACGGGACATTGTATGTTGCCCTATTTAATGATGACGGTAGTGGACAATGGCTTCCGCTTATACAAGGTTATGGAAAGCTCACCGCTGAGCATGGATTTAAAACTCAAGGAGATATCCTTATTAATACACGTGGGGCAGCTGACCTTCTTGGAGCTACTCCGATGGATCGCCCAGAAGATATTGAAGTAAATCCAGTTAATGGAAAAGTATATTGTGTAATGACTAATAACAGTGAACGTGGTGACAGAGGAAAACCTGCGGTAGATGGCGCAAACCCTCGTTCTCAGAATAGATATGGGCACATTATTGAACTAACAGAGGATATTAATGATCATGCTGCTTTGTGGTTTACATGGAAGATCTTTATGCTTTGCGGCGATCCTAGTAATCCTGATCACAAGACATTTTTCCAGCAGTGTGACCCTCGGGTTGTGAGTCCAATCTCTTCACCGGATAATATTGTTTTTGATAGAAGAGGTAATTTGTGGATTACGACCGATGGGATGAAAAGGGAGCTAGGCATCAATGATGGGGTTTTTGCATGTTCAGTCATTGGGGCAGATCGTGGGTGCGTGAAACAATTTTTGAGTGCTCCAATTGGATCAGAAGTTACGGGGCCAGAACTGAACTCTACAAACACAACCATATTTGTGTCGATTCAACATCCTGGGGGAGGGGATAGGCTTAAACGGTCCTCAAGCACATGGCCAGATGGAGACTTTCCTAAGCCAAGTGTTGTGGCAGTTATTAAGCGTGAAGGAGAGCTTGATACCATTGGAGCTTAAGGTTTTAGAGCGTGCCTTTTTTTGAAAAACCCTAAGATATAGTTAATACAAGTAAAGACGTAAAGTTACTGCAGCAATGGAAGTGCGCCACACTGCGTATGTTTGGATTTTTGCCATCGGGTGCTCTGAAACAATCCTGAAGGCATTGTTCATTGAAATATAAGAATGAGGTTTTTTTGTAAAACTTATGCGAGTTTGTGGTTTGTGAAAGTTAATGTTTTGGTAACGACCTTTCCATTTTCATAGGAAATAATGCGACGTGTTGATGGTAAGTCAGCTGATCCAATTCGAATGTGGGTATCGGTGGTGCTCTCCACGTTGCGTAGACTTCCGTCTTTTGGAGAGGAGTAGTAGACGGTGTATTTCGTGGTTAGGTTTTTCCCTTCAGGTGTAACCGCGCTTTCTTCGACGTTAATTGTAAATGCGATGTGTTGCATCGTACGGTTAATTTGTGTGATGCGGTTGTTTTTTAAAAGGTATGAGGAGTTTGAATTGTCACCATGTATGCGAAGTCGTTGCCCAAGTGGATGGGTGTTATTGTCTTCAAGTGTTAGCTCATATTTTCCATCGGATTCCTCGAAAGTTCGGTGTGCACGATGGACGACAATCATGCTCACTATTCCTTCGATAGACTTCTGAAGATTAGCCTCTGGTAATGTAACAGATACTTCTTTAGCACTGTTAACTGCGACTTTTCCCTGCATTACCATTCCGTCCGTGTTGACCTCAAGGTTGGCACTAAATCCTTCAAAGTTTTTTGGCCAACGAGCAGTCAAATTAAATGCACTTTCAAGGAGTTCTCGGGCTTTTGGGTCACCTTTTACCGAGGCCTTCTCTGCTTCAGGGGTTGTTTGTGGCATGTGCTCCTCCTTAAGTCTTGTGTGTAGGGGTGAATAGTACAGGATATGCCTCTCTCATAAATACTGACGTATTTTCTGAGAGTAGCTGACCATCATATGGTAACATACATCCTAGCAAAGGATTTGTAAGATGCTAAACGTTCTCTACTTTATGAAACAGTTTCTTTCCCAAGTTCGAAAAAATCGCTTGGACCGTCTTGTTTTGACCATTTTTGTCACGCTTCTAATTGGTGTTTTCGGAATGAGCTACTTTGAACCATCGCTATCAGTGGTAGATTCGCTCTGGTGGTCAGTTGTTACGATGACTACTGTGGGCTATGGTGATATTTCTCCTGTTTCTGCTGGGGGAAGGCTTGTGGGTGTAGTCCTGATGGTGTTTGGGATTGGACTTCTCGGTATGTTTACGGCCACAATGGCTACAATTTTCATTGAAAATAGATTTCTGGAGGGTAAGGGCGTGAAACCCGTAAAAGTTAAGCAGCATCTATTAATTTGCGGATGGAGCTACAAGGCTGAAAGAATAGTGGTTGAGCTGCGTGCTGATCGTAAAGCTGAGAAAAGCCCTATTGTAGTTATTTCGGAGTTTCATGAAAAACCTGTGCTCGATGATAATAATCTTTATTTTGTAAATGGCGTTGTAACCAAAGATACTCTTGCAAGAGCAAATAGCCAGCATGCCTTCGCAGCGATTATTCTCGCCGATGAGCAGGTCGAACATCATGTCAGAGATGCAAAAACGATTTTAGATACCTTAACAATTAAGACAATTAGTCCTAGTTTGTATGCGTGCGTTGAATTAGTTGATCGAAGCAATATGGAGCATGCAAAGCGTGCTCGAGCTGATGAAATCATAGTTACTGGAGAGCTTAGTACAAATCTTCTCGTTCAAGCCGCACTTGATCACGGAGTAACGCGAGTCATTACAGAATTACTCACAAATCACATCGGTAACGATATCTTTAAAATCTCACCTCCACAGAGTTTGGTTGGAAAAAGCTTCCTTGATGTTCTTACTACTTTGAAGCGAGACTATAACCTTATTGCGCTTGCGATCGAGCAAATGTCAGAAGGGCAATTTCTTGCTAACCCATCGAATAGTTGTATAATCACAGAGGCTGATAAAATAGTTGTCATAGGTACTGAACGGCTTAATGACGCTCAACCCACAACGAGGAAAACATGGTGGAATATTTTGAAACAATAAAAGGATTTATATTAGACATGGGGTATGTTATTGCCGAGGAAAACTTGGCAGAACAGCTTGTGGTCATAAACGATGAGGAAAAAGGCATTAAGAATTTGGTTATTGATTGCGAAGACCCTATAGTAGTGCTTGAGCAGATCATTATGGAGGTCCCTAAGAGTCCAAATGATTTATATAAAAAACTTCTTCAAATGAATAGAACTCTTGTCCATGGAGCATTTGTGTTGGATGAAGAGGGGAGGACAGTTATTTTTCGCGACACACTATGCCTTAAAAGCCTTGATCGCAATGAGCTGGAAGGATCTATTGAAGCTCTAAGCCTTGCTCTTGCTGAGAATGCTGAAGAACTTTTGTCAAGCGCGAAAACATAAGTACTTGAAAATTAGCATTATGTAGAACGGAGGATCTGATGACCGGTGTATTTCAACGGCTATTTAAAATTGGTCAGTCGCAAGCGCATGCAACATTAGATAATCTTGAGGATCCTATTCGCATGACGGAGCAGGGTATCCGTGATCTTAAAAAGGATCTTCAGGAAAGTATGACTAGTTTAGCCGAGGTAAAAGCAATTGCCATTCGGCTAAAGAAAGAGGCGGAAGAAAATAAGGGCCGTGCTGCTGAATATGAGCGTAAAGCTATGCTGCTCTTACAAAAGATGCAGAAGGGAGAATTATCTCAAGAGGAAGCTGATCGACTGGCATTGGAGGTCTTAAAACGAAAGGAAGATGCAAGTGCCAATGCTGTTCGTCAAATGAAAGAATGGGAAGCACAAGATAAAATGGCGGTACAATTACAAGCAAAAGTTGAAAAGCTTAAGTCGACAGTTACAAGTTATGAAAACGACCTTGTAACATTGAGAGCACGCGCACGTACCGCAGCATCAACAAAGAAAATTAATGCTCAGCTTGCAAAAGTTGACTCATCCGGTACGTTAGCGATGCTTGAGAAAATGAAAAATAAAGTAGTTGAGGATGAGTCTTTAGCTCAGGCATATGGGGATATGGCTGAGGCAGACAAGAGTGTTGATGATGAGATTAATGCCGCCTTGGAGGGCTCTACCCATCCATCGACAGACTCTCTTGCCGCTATGAAGGCCAAGTTAGGTATTACGTAGGTCTGGATACACGACCATTGAGCATTTTAAACAGATGGTTTGGGAATAAGTCACTCAAAGACTCAGATGATCCCTTAAATCTCACACTCTCGGGGTTAAAGGTTGGCTATCTTGTTGATTTTGATCTGAAAACATGGGAGGTCAAAAGTTATGCGGCCTATGACTTTGACGGGGATCGTGTGGAGGAGTGGGAACTTGATTCTGGAGCAGAACGTTTCTTCCTAGAACGCTTCGAGGATGATGAGGTTGAGTGGATTGTAAGTCGAAAGGTTTCTCTTTCTGATGTTGCTGAAGGTATACGAAAGCATATTATTGAGCATGATGATCCACCTGAAATTTTAACATTTACCGGACAACGTTTTATAGCTGAAGGTAGTGGTGCTGGGTACTACTATAAAGATGGGGAGGGGGCTGGCGATCAATTAATTTACTGGGACTATGAGGATTCTTCCGGTGAAAATATTATTTGTATTGAGCAGTGGGGTGAGGATGAATTTGAAGCTTCGGTGGGAAAGTATGTTGAGGAATACGAATTTACCAATATTCTTCCTCGGTTTTTGAATTAATACTTTTTGTAATGACCTTAAACTCAACACGAAAATCTGTGCTTTTTCTTTGTACCGGCAACTCTTGTAGGAGTCAAATGGCAGAAGGGTTTTTGAAGCATTTTGCTGGGGAACAATACGTAGTTTCTAGTGCTGGGACACACCCCATGGGCCTCAATAGTCGCGCAGTTGAGGCTATGCAAGATGTTGATGTTGATATTTCTGATCAGCGTTCAAAGTCTATCGACGATTTTGAGGGTGCTGTGTTTGACTATGTGGTGACGGTTTGTGATCGAGCTAAGGAATCATGCCCAACTATACCTAAAGGTTCAAAGTATATTCATTGGAGTATTGATGATCCTGCTGCTCTAGGCGGGTCTGGAAGTGAGCGGCAAGCCGAGTTTTCTCGAGTTCGGGACATCATCGCTGGGCACGTTAAGGGATTTGTTAAAGATGCAAGCTTGGAAGGGTAACGTGTTGCGGCATTTTTTGTGTTTGTGGTGAGGTAAGACCAGTGTATTGTCACGATGTTGTACTTGAAATGTCTATTTTGATCTCTCCATCCTCAACTTTGACCTCGTAACACTTTACGCCGGTTCCAGAGCGTGTAAGACACTGCCCAGTTTTTGCGTCAAATCGCCATGCGTGCCATGGACATTCAATAACTCCATCGTTAAGGGTTCCCAGTCCTAGAGGCCCACCTTGATGAATACAATCATTGTCGATTACATGATAAGTTCCGTCTATGTTTGAGATTGCATATTCGTGATCACCGTCACTTGCGGTAATTACTGATCCTGGGCCTCCAACCTCTTCCATCGACGCAATTCGTATATAACGAGCCATTACTCCTCCTATACAAGGTGATTCTATGTTTCTACAGCAACTGGCGGATCATAGCACGTTCGATTTTTTCTGAGCAATGCTAAATAGCTCCTCATTCCTATGCCTCCTAAGTGCTATGTGAAAATATTATCTCTAGGGAGAGAGGTCGATGTTAGTAGGCTATGGAATGATCACAGGTGTATCGTTTTGGTCGTTATCAGTTTTCGATCCTGTAGAAGTGCCACATTGGGAACAGAAGTATTCGTACAGGTTCCCAGTGGGAAGTACGAGAAGTAATCGCTCTCTTGCAGGGGTAGCTTGCCGACATTTTGGACAAAATAACAGAGACGCACGTAATGCCCCAAATTGAGAATCAGGTTGTTGTTGCCTTTGTGGCATATATTTTTCCGTTGTGTGTGCTTAAGTATTCCTTGGGTGACTAGAGCCTATGGCAAAAATAGTAACGAAGTATTTAAGAAAGGGTCAAGGGGGGGGCTTTACTTGGTGAGGTATTGTAGAAAAACATAAAAATAGTATTAATGCCAATTTGTAGTCATAGTGCGTGACTACAAATGATATTACCGTTATTCACCAATTATTTGAATTACAATTTCTCGACTACGTGGACATGTATCAAAATCAATAATGACTATTTGTTGCCAAATACCTAGGGTCATTCTTTTTTTGTTAAAGGGGATTGTAACTGATGGGCCTTGAAGCTGCCCTCGCAGATGGCTATGTCCATTATTTTCTCCAGCATTAAGAGTGTTGTGCTGTAATTGAGTATTTTTCGGGATTAAGCGATCCATAAATTCTTTTGTGTCGGCACGAATTCCTGGTTCGTCTTCAATGATCATTACAGTGGCGGTCGTATGTTTTACAAATATGGTGAGTATCCCATTAATCAAGTTGGAGCTCTCAAGTATTTGGCACACTTCTGAGGTGACATTTTTGATGTGAGTGTCTCCCGTCATGTTGAGGGTAATTTGTGAGCTTATAACTGCCATTGTTAAACTTCTTGAGCAACAACTTTCTTTAAAAAAAGACGTTCTTTTCTTGTAATGGGGGTGCCTCTAGCGTGTGTAATTAACTCATCAAATTCTCCTTCTGCAGCTAAAGACACTAAGGCCTTTATGACAGAAGTGCTGACAATTCCACGATTACGCAGCGTTTCTAGGTAGTTAAGAGCTTCGTGAATGGTTTCTCCTTCGCGACAATAGTAGTCTTGACCACGCTGGCGGTTATTATGGGCTTCAAACTGTTCACACGCAACCAGCGTTTCACCCAGTTGTTTGATCCAGGGAGCATCTCCGTTCAATTTTTCTGGGTAATAATAATACAGAGTGACGCGTGTCATCCATGGCATCCAGCGTATATCATAGGATTCAAGTTCAGGTTTGACTTCACGGAGGCGCCTCGTCATTCTTCTTGCAAAGCCAAGTCTCATTTCAATTTGCTCGCGTGCCCAAGAGTCTATTTCTATTCCTGCGGCTTCAAGGTCTTTTTTGTAGTGTTTTAGAAAAGACTCTGTTTCTTGGCCATAACGTGTATTTGGAAAAGCAGCCCTCCATTCTTGTGGGCGGGTTGGAATACTATTTTTTCGAGCCCATGACCATATACGACCAAATAGTTTTCGGTCTAGTCCTGTTCGGCCTAGGTCATGAAGGATGCATGCAATTTGGAATTTTTTAACAAGATCTAATTTATGATTGAGGCGCAGTGCAACTGCCGCGCACATTCGCGCAGTGCGAATTGCGTGTTGTTTGTCATACCCTCGAATAATGGTTCCAGGTCGTGTGGGGTGAGGTAAGTCATAGAGACGAAGCAGTATGGCTGCAAGACTATTTGGTAGTAGCAGTGGAGCAGTGAAATTTTTCTTTTTTGTTACTTGACTGTGACAGGACATATTACTGATCTATGTTGACTCGGTTGGCCTTTTTCGTTTAAGAATCCATCGAAAGGATCGTATAATTTGTATCACTCCATAAATGGCAAACCCGATCAAAATAGTGTGAGTGGCAGTATGATTCCAGTCCCATCTCTCTGGGGCATGCAAAATCATGCCTAATGCTACGTGAGCACCTGCCCCCATTGATATTGCAAAAATAATCCACTCTCTAAACACGGTTCTCTTCTTTTTTGATTGGTCAATCGCCATTGTATGAGCTTCCTAGGTAAAAGTTTTGTTTTGAGGTAAATTCCTCGTTCAATTTTAGTACACGGATTCTAAAACTTTTAGTTTAAGTAATTCTAATCCAGAAGTAATGTTTGGTCCAAGGTGAAACCTCAAAATCCGGCGTTTGTATTTTGAGAGGACTTGAAAATCTCCTTGGGCTTGTGCGTCTTTTACAAGCCCAAAAGTATAGGGGCAGTTTGGAATCTTTATGTCATGCGTGTTGTCGCAAGTAATTTGGATAAACACCCCAGAGTTTGGACCGCCTTTGTGTAGTTGCCCTGTTGAATGCAGGTATCGTGGACCGTATTCTAAGCAAGTGGCTACTTTCTTTGTGTCTCGAATTATATGCCGGATAGTATTCAGTATTTCATGGTATTCATCTTTCATTTGGATGTAAGCAAGAATTGCGAAATAATCTCCATTTTGGATAGTGTCAAGATGTCCTTTGAGGCATCCAAGTAAGTTTGGCTCGTTCTTAATAGTGCTTGTCAGTGTCTTTGCATTCTCTTTATCCATGAATATACTCACCCCATGCTCTTTAAATAATGGGGGCTCTGATGGGAGGTTACCTGTCTTTTCATACTCTTTTGTCAACTCTAAGGTTAGCGCCTTACTTTCTTCTACGTTAGGCTGGTTAAAGGGATTCACCCCAAGAATAGCCGCTGCTACTGCAGCGGCGAGTTCCCATCGAAATATTTCTCCTCCAAGATCGTAGAGATCGGTAAGCGTAATAGAGATTACGGGGTGTTCCGCAGTACGTAGCTTGTTGATAGCGGTGTCTTGCTCTGAGTTTTGTTCACCTTCAAGGATAAGGTGAATGAATAGACGATCATCATTGTAAACTTCAGGGGGACCGCATACTTCACGGTCAATTGGAATGACCCCTTTTCCTTCCTTCCCAGTAGACTCTGCGAGTAGTTGTTCTATCCAGCTTCCAAAAGCAGTGAGTGTCGGGGTGGTCACAATGGTCAGTTTGTTACGACCATGATTGCTGCAGATTCCAATTATAGTTCCTAGTATTACACCAGGGTTATGTTTTAGTGAATAAGATGATCGACATTGATCGCCCATGCGCTTTGCACGTGTTAGTAATTCTCTAATATCTATGCCCATAGTTGATGCTGGAAGCATGCCAAAATTTGAAAGGGCAGAGTAACGCCCACCGATACTGGGAACTCCATGAAAAATCGCACTAAACTCATTTCGTTTGGCGAATATCTCTATATTTGATTGTGGGTCAGTAAGGGCAATAAAGTGTGCGCCAATAGTTTTTGGTTTGACAGTACTTTTGATTTGATCAAAAAAATATTGTCTTAATATATTGGGCTCTAGGGTAGCCCCTGATTTGCTAGAAACGATTATTTTTGTTTTGGCCAGGTCAAGGCAAGATTCAACTGCTGTAATTTGGTTTGGATCCGTAGAATCGAGTATGTGTAAAGTTGGGGCGTTAATTTTTGTAGGGAATGTAAGGGTAAAAACTTCTGGACATAGGCTTGATCCTCCCGTTCCCAATAAAAGAATATGTTTAAAATTGTCTTTGGCAATTGTGTCTCCGATATGCTCAAGAGTTTCAATGGTCGTGACTTGCTCAGAAATGACATCAAGCCAACCAAGCCATTTATTCTCGTCTGTTCCAGTCCAAAGTGAGGAGTCTTTGGCCCATAGCCTTTGGATATTTTTGTCTTTGTGCCATGTGTCGAGTGATGTATGCACAGGAGAGTTAAGTGTATCTGGAAGATATACATTCATGCCGTTATTGTTTTGTATATTTCGCTTCAATTGCCTTCACTTTATTTAATCTTCGTGCATGGCGTTCTTCTGCTGTGTATCGAGCAGTAATAAAGGCGCGGGCAATTTCTCTTGCAGGCTCTTGCCCTAGGATGCGAGCTCCCATACATAGGACATTCATGTCGTCGTGTTCAACTCCTTGATGCGCGGAATAGTGATCGTGGCATAATCCAGCACGTATGTTAGGAAATTTGTTTGCTACGACAGTTACCCCAACACCGCTTCCGCATAAAATAATTGCTCGATCTGCCTTTCCTGATCGAACAGCTTGGCAGGCAGCCGTTGCAATGTCTGGGTAGTCAATGGGTGGTGTTGTGTCATGCGTTCCAAGGTCTATAACATCGTGGCCAGTAGCTTTAAGGTCTTCGACCAAAACACTCTTGAGTGGAAAGCCTGCATGATCAGCTGCAATTGCGATTTTCACCGTTAGATGCCCTCCTCATTGAGTAGCGCCTTATGATGACGGATTATAAATAGTTGTATCTGGAAAAGCAGCTACCCAGGCAAACCAAAAAGTATAATATACAGGTAGTTTGGTTAGTTCTAAGCCTTCTAATATTCCGTCCGTTGCTTTCCCAGCTATATTCCATGTTGAGTGTGTCTGGTGATCTTTGTATGCCCTTTGGGCAAGGAAAAATGAGAGTTCTTTCCCGGACACAGTAGTTGTTTCAAATGCGGCCCCGGATGGGCCTATAGGATCTGAGAATATTACTAGTGATAGGTCAGCTATTGTATCCATGACTACGGTATGTCCAAGGCGGGTCAGTGAATAGGCTTTACTTACTCCGTTGTGTTCGATACCTAAGATTTTTTCCTTTTGGTCAAGCCGGTTGTCGTGTGTGTGGATAGGAAATGCGGGTACAGTACCAAGTCTATCATATCCAAGAAAAGGGTTTTGGTAGTAAGGACGGGAAAACCCTGTTTCTCTGGAGAGAACTTGTGTCTTTGGGTAAAGGGTTTTCCAGTGACTCCAGGGGAGTAAAAATGATGGGAGGAGTGGGAGGCGGGTGCCAGTTAGTGCTCCAACAATTGCTTCACCCCGAAGTTGAAACCAGTAGCTTTGAGTCTGATGGTCATACATTACCATGTCGCTCTCATATAATCCGCTAGTATTTCCGAAAGTGAGAGATTTGTCTTGAATGCGACGATCAAAAACTAATCCTGAACGACATAGTGGGCAATATGAAACTAGAACTTCTCGGTCACCTATGGTGTCATTAATGATCTCATGAAAATTTAGCAGATGTATAGGGAAAGCACGGGCATCATTTTTTTCCACATAACCCAAAATAAGATCATTGTCCTTAAGCCAAAATGCTTCGTGTGCGGAAGTATATTTAGGGTTAGTGAGCGGAGGAATTTTGTCTCTGAGCTCCTCAATCAGTTCTGAAGATGCCTCACTGAGTGGGATGGTGCCTCCTTGGAAGTCATCTAATATGATGCGGTCTAATGGGACACTATAAAGGGAAAAGTTTGTCGCAGATGTTAATGAAGTTTGTAATATAAAGAGAGGAAGCAGGACAGCAATATGGGTGCAGCCTATGGTCAGGTATTTCCAAAAATTCGATATCATCCGTGTTACCCTATCGTGTGGTAGTATGTCTGTCTGTACTTTCCAAGCCTAACAGGAAGCTGTTGTTTCTATCAACACAGCTGATGGGGGATTGTTTTCCTGGGGCGTTTTGAGGATATATTGGCATGGGTGGATATATTCGTTCATCATTTTTTATTTTAGGGCAGGGCGTTTCAACGTTAATTTTTGCGCCTTTTTCTCTCATCATGTTCCCTCTTCCGTTTGCTTGGCGTTATAGGTTTTTTACACAATGGAATAGATTTAATTTATGGTGGCTAAAGGTTACGTGCGGAATTTGTTATGAAATTGTTGGGAAAGAAAATATACCGAAGACTAATGCAGTTATTCTATGCAAACACCAATCGGCTTGGGAAACACTAGCTTTACCAATATGTCTTCCATCTGTCGTTTTTGTCATTAAGAGGGAATTGTTATGGATTCCCTTGTTTGGTTGGGGCTTGGCTCTTCTTGAGCCGATAGCTATTAATCGACGTGCGCGGCGGAAAGCAATTCAGCAGTTACTTGAACAAGGTGGACAACGGTTGGCCTCAGGGAGATGGGTTGTTGTTTTTCCAGAAGGGACAAGGGTTTCCGTAGGCTCAAAGGGAACGTATGCGGTTGGAGGGGCATTGCTTGCTCAGCGTACGGGGTATCCTGTGGTACCTGTTGCCCATAATGCGGGAGAGTATTGGCCACGCCGAAAATTTTTGAAACGTGCAGGTACCATCAAAGTTGTTTTTGGACCTGCAATTAAAGCGACGGGAAAATCTGCAAAAGAAATTAATATGCAGGCGGAATCTTGGATTGAAGAAGCCATTCAAAAAATTAATTGTCAAGAGGTGGTATGTTAATTGATACTCATTCACATCTCCACGATCCCAGTTTTGATGTTGACCGTGAAGCTGTAATTGATCGGGCTGTTCAAGCAGGCGTTCAAATGATGGTCACGGTAGGTACGGATTTAGATACAAGTTTTGCTGCTATTGCGTTGGCTGAGCAATACTCATTTATCCATGCCACCGTTGGGGTTCACCCTCATGAGGCAAAAACGGTGACTTCAGATGGGCTAGAGAAATTGCGGGAGCTGGGGAAGCACCCTTGCGTTGTTGCCTATGGAGAGATTGGTTTGGATTACTATTATGATCATTCATCTCGTGATATCCAGCGTGCAAGATTTAAAGATCAATTGGGTATTGCACGAGATTTAGATTTGCCGATAGTTATTCATACTCGTGATGCACAAGAAGATACACTTGCTATTCTTAAGGATGAATGGAAAGACCGTCCTGGGGTATTTCATTGTTTCACAGGTGATACTGCGTATGCTATTCAGGTCTTGGAGCTTGGGTTTATGATCTCATTTTCTGGTATTGTTACTTTCTCTAAAGCACTAGAACTTCGGGAAGCGGCAAATGTTGTACCACTTGATCGACTGCTTATTGAGACGGATTGTCCCTATCTCGCTCCAGTGCCACATCGTGGTAAGCGCAATGAGCCTGCCTATTTGCATGCTATTGTAAAAACCATTGCAGCTGGAAAGCCTTCTGTGTCCATTGAGGAGGTTGCAGTAGCCTCCTATGATAATGCAAAAAAGCTGTTTGGTATTTCTGGATAAGAGGATTAACAGGTCCCATGCTATCTTGCCTTTTGTTATTTTCTAAGACTATATTAAGGTGTTCTTCTGGTTTTTTGGATGTTCAAGCTAAAGAGTTTCTATTCCCGATAGGGTGCTTCTCGTCGTGATCTCCAACAAAGCGTTCCTTTTGTGTGCTGGGGTGTTGATGGTGTCACTGGTGCCTCTCTCTCCGTCTTGGTTTGCCGTAGCTGACCCCTCTACTGCACAGTCTTTTGTGAAAAACATTCGCGTAGGGCACTCTCCAGATTACGTGCGGGTTGTGTTTGATCTTGAACGGCCACCCATATATGTACATCAACAGTTTACTGAATTAAATCGAGCGACCATTCTGATGAAGGATATATTCCTTGGACAAAAGGCTCAACAAGCTATTATCAATGTTGGTATTCCTTACCCAATGAAAGTTTACTCGTGGCAAGGTGACCAAATCCGTATTGATTTTGATCTTAATCTAATGGGTACTTTCCGTTTTTTTGACCTTAAAAACCCATATCGTTTTGTGATTGATCTGTATGATGTAAAAAAGGTTAGTGGAATCAAAAAATCGAATCCAGACTCTACGACTGGCTCGATCAATTCTGTGGCAGGTTCTGCTTTGGCTCCAGTACGTTTGCTTACAGAGGCAGAGCGCCACGCTGATCGAGCGATTCAAACTATCGTAATCGACCCTGGGCATGGTGGAAAAGATTCTGGCGCCTCATTTCACAAAACCAACATGTACGAGAAGGATCTTGTCCTAGATATTTCTCTTAGACTAAAGAATATTCTTGAAGATAGGCATGATGTCTCGGTGTATATGACGCGTGAAACGGATGTCTTTATTGAACTGGAGGAACGAGCCAAATTTGCAAATGCAAAGGATGCAGACTTATTTGTCTCAATTCATGTGAATGCACATCCAACGCCTGCTATCCAAGGTTTAGAGGTATATATGTTTGGGGCTGCGGAGGATCAGCGTGCGTTGGAAGTAGCGGCTAGAGAAAATGGGACTTCACTTGAGGAGGCAGGAGAGGTAGATGTTGTGTCTCTACTCATTGCAGAAAAGCTATTGGAGAAAAAAATAAATCAGTCGAGAGATTTTGCATGGGTTACCAAAACAGCTATGTCAGAACATCTCGGAAAACGGTATAGTCTTGAGGACTTAGGAGTAAAAACCGCCCCATTTTATGTGTTGCGCCACACTGCAATGCCTGGGATTTTGGCTGAAGTTGCTTATTTGACCAATCCCGGGGATCGAAAGCATCTTGCATCGTCCGTTTTTCGTCAACAGGCAGCAGAGTCTATCTTTTCTGGGATTGTTAATTATATTAGTTCTTTAGCTGTACCTTCTGGCTAATAGGGAATCGTTCGCAATGTAATAACAGTTTTCAGGTAGGTTTTCTTGTAACGATATTAATGAATTTTTGAGTTGTTTGTTGTGGCGAAAGAGCATCAAATTCGGCTTGTTGTTGAGTATGATGGGACCCGTTATCATGGGTGGCAGGCGCAGCCTTGTGTCCCCACAGTGCAAGGAGTTATTGAGGATGCTTTAAGCAAGGTTCTTCAAGTGAGGATACGTGTAACAGCTGCTGGTCGTACTGATGCGGGGGTGCATGCTGTAGCCCAAGTTGCGAGTTTTCGGCTTTGCGAGACGCAGTTGGATTGTGATTGGCAGTATCTCTTGAACCGCCTTCTTCCACGAGATATATCTATCCGCTCTGCAGAGCGCGTCACCAATGATTTTCACCCTCGTTTTTCTGCACGAACAAAGCAATATAAATATCGCATTCTCAATCGGCGTGATCGTTCAGGCATTGCGTGGAATAGAGCATGGCACATTTGGGAGAATTTATCGATTCATGCCATGCAAGATGCAGTAGGGCAATTTTATGGGACTCACGATTTTTCGTCATTTAGATGCATGCCATCCCAGACCGAAAAGACGGTTTGTACAGTAAATCTTTTTGAAGTTATTTGTCATGATGACTTCATCACTTTTACCGTGGAAGCGGATCGGTTTCTCAAGCAGATGGTTCGTGTAATGGTGGGTACTTGTGTTGATGTGGGAACAGGAAAAATTCTCTCTTCAAATATTGCAAACATACTTGAGGCACGAGATCGATGTCGAGCAGGCAGAACTGCTCCTCCCCAAGGTTTATATCTGGTCAATGTCCAATACAGTGACTGGTGTTCAATGGGGCATGCTGGTCAGGAAACGAGCGTGTGATGGGTTATAACGTTTGGAGGCGAATAATGTTTGTGTTTTCTCCTATGGGGATTGTGCTCAGTATTGTAATGTTTTCGTTAGGGGGGTGGACTTTAGAAGTTGTTGAAGCGAAAGTCGCAATTCCTACGAAACTAGCTGTTCCTCTGGTTTTTCAACCTAATAGCGGCCAATTCAAATCTGAGATCAAATTTTTTGCACAAAACGGTAGAGCTGATTTGTTGCTTGATACGGCTAGTGGGCTTCTGTTAAGCATCATCCATCCTCCATTGCAAGAATCGCTTGCATCGCATGCTCATCACGCATCTAGTGTTCAGATGAGCTTTATTGGAGCAAATGTTGCGCCAACAGTCAAAGCTATGGGTCCTCTATCTAGTCGTTATCATTATTTTCTTGGAAGTAATCCCCAGGAGTGGCGTACGGACATTCTATTGTACGAGAAAGTGCGCTATGAAGATGTCTATTCTGGAATTGATGTTGAGTACTATAGTGCGGATGAGAACCTTGAGTTTGATATGTTTGTCAGTCCAGGTGCCGATCCTGGTAAAATTTTGCTTGGATTTGAGGGGATTGACACACTGACCATAGACCCTCTAGGCAATCTTGTGCTCGTTGTCGACGATGTTCGTCTTGTCTATAAAAGACCGGTAGTCTATCAAGACAGAATGCCTGAATTATACCAAGGAAATATCAGTGAAGGACGGATACACATTGAGGGTACTTATCGTATTACGGATGAAGGTAACGTTGGGTTCCAGATTGGAGCATTTGATTCAAGTAAACCTCTTGTTATTGATCCGGTACTTGTTCATTCAACCTATCTTGGTGGTAGAGGCTTTGATCAGGGAACAGGTGTTGCTATCGATGCTGTTGGAAGTATTTTTGTGGCTGGTACAACCAATGGAGGGTTTCCCTCCAAGACCTCATTGCCGAGTGTTGGTCAGCAGCTACAACAGGATGTGTTTATTGCTAAATTTGGGGCACAGGGGGATGAGTTAATTTACTCAGTGGTGATCGGTGGACGCGATATTGACGTCGCAAATGATATCCGGCTTGGTCCTTCAGGGGACATTTATGTTGTAGGGACAACTTTTTCAGATGATTTTCCAACTACTGAAGGTGCATTACAGAGAAACAAAGATGGGAGTACGGATGCTTTCATCTTGAAATTGAATACTGAGGGGAATGCTTTTGGTTATTCAACGTTTCTTGGGGGTGCTGGGTTAGATATTGGGCTAGGTGCTTCGGTCAACGTTTTGGGTGAAGCATTTATTACCGGACAAACTCGTTCTGAAAACTTTCCAGTTAGTGATGGCGCTCTACAAGGTAAATTGGATGGTGACAGAGATGCATTTGTCACACGGCTTAATGCACGCGGTGATGAGGTGCTCTATTCAACCTACTTGGGTGGGGGAGGCGATGAGCAAGGGCAGGCAATCGTTGTTGCTTCTTCTGGAGAGAGTGTTGTTACGGGGCTGACAGGCTCAAAGAAATTCCCTATAACATCAGACGCTGTCCAACCAGAAATGGGTGGGCAAGAAGATGTTTTCGTTGCAAAAATTTCTTCCGATGGGCGTGATATTGTATATGCCACGTACCTTGGTGGTGGAGGAAAAGATATAGGGCGTGGGATAGCACTTGATGACCTTGATAACATGTATGTTGTTGGGGCTACGCTCTCGAATAATTTTCCTACAACGGATGGTGTGCTGCAGGAAAAACTTGGGTCTCTTCCAAATACCATTGTGAATCGTGATGCATTTGTGTCAAAACTTTCTCCGACTGGAGATTCTCTTCTTTTTTCGACCTACCTGGGTGGGCGAGGGGATGATCGTGGCAATAGTATCGCTGTTGATGATTTGGGCCGTGCGTATATTACGGGCCGAACCACTTCGGAGAATTTTCCTACTGTAGCTTCTCTCCAGTCACAAAAGAGCGGAGATATTCTTGGTGGTGAGATGTTTGTGGCACGGCTTAGTGTAGATGGTGGTGAACTTTCATATTCCACGTATTTGGGGGGTGATGGCGATGATTCTGGTAAATCAATCGCCGTCGATTCTTCTCACAGCGCATATGTTGTGGGAGCAGCACGATCGAATAATTTTCCGACTAACAATTCATTTCAGGAAAACTTTGCTGGGGAGAGTGATGCTGTGATTTTAAAAATTTCCGATAGCGAGCAGTCTAACTTGCCTGATATTGCAGCTGAGCTAACGAAGTTTAAACATAAGGTGAAGGCCTCTGGCGATCAATTGGTGGTCAAGCTGAATCTTCGAAGTTCTCGTGGTGCCAAAACTATTAGTCCGTTCTTTGTGTCGTTGTTCATATCGGACGACAAGGTTTTTGATGATACAGATCGTCCAGCACGCCAGTCTATTAGAGTTGATTTGCTAGAATCATCAAAGCTAAAATTTAAAGTTAAGCAGCTTGAGCCTCTTTTGGGCAAGTTTGCGATTATTGTGCTTGATGACAGTAATGGGATTACCGAGAGCAATGAGGAAAATAATATTTTTATTCAAGCTATTGAGGTGCAGTAGTTGTTCAATCCTTGGAAGGGCTGCTACGTGATTTTGCAAAGAGATGGGTTGTGAAATCTTGAAAAGGAAGGGGTTTAGATCCTTATGGCAGGTTTTTTTGGGGGTTATCGTATCCTTAGGAGTGTTTCTGGGATACTGTGTCTTAACTGACGCAGCGCATGGATACTCTGCTCAGTTGAGCTCGCTCCATACCCTGCCTGCGTATTTTACAATCGTTCAGAATGAATCACCTAACTCGTCGGGGGTAATATTTCGTAGTACGCACGCGGAAGGTGCTGCTGTCATGCTTTCTCCCGATGCTTCCTTCGTTGCATTGCCAAAGGAGATAGAACCTTTGCCAATGTGGCGAATGCGTCTTCTTGGATCAAATCTCTCTCCAACTCTTGAGACAGTTCCAATTAGCGATAGCATCAGTAGTGAGTTTATTGGTGGTGAACCGACGGCATGGCGAACCGGTCTCCAGAATTATGCGCGTGTTTACTACCGTGAAGTTTATCCGGGTATTGATGTTGTCTACTACAGCCGTGACGGTCGTATTGCATTTGATTTTCTTGTAGAGCCAGGCGTAGATCCTGCGGCTATTGAGATTGTTTTTGAGTCCGCCTCTCCGCAAATTCTGCCGCCGCCCTTGGAGATAGCGGAAAACGGAGTCTTGAGGGTAGGAACGGGCGCCGCTCTGCTGGAGCTTCAAAAACCGTTTGTATATCAAGTCGCTAATCAACAGGAGACTGTTATTCCTTCAGCTTTTGTTCTTCAACCTCGTAGCATCATGAATGGTGGGGGTGATGACGTAAGTGTTGCTTTTGATTTAGGTGATTATGACCTCTCTCAACCTTTGGTGATTGATCCGGTGTTGAGCTATTCAACGCGTCTTGGGGGGTTAACTGGTTTGACTCGAGGGCGGGATATTGCCGTTGATGCCGATGGGATGGTTTATGTGGTAGGTGAGACATTTGGGGATGTTTTTAGTGTTACCAGTCAAGTCATCTCAGACGTTGGAGGTAGTGTTGACGTGTTTGTGACGAAGATAGACCCTCGCACCGATGACATTATCTATTCAACCAGGCTAGGAGGTAGTGGTATTGATAAGGGCCTTGCAATCACGCTTGATGACGAAGGGCGTGTTTATGTTACAGGTAGTACTAGTTCTCATGATTTTCCAGTGCATAATGCTGTGCAAAGTCATTTTTCGGGAGGTAGTGGAGCTTTTGGAGATGCCTTTGTGTTTGTGTTAGGTACTGATGGGAGTGAGATGATTTACTCAACTTATCTTGGCGGAGATGGGGATGATCTTGCCTCTGATATTGCTCTTGATGAGAATGGCGTTATCTATGTGACAGGGGAGACAAGGTCGAAAAACTTCCCTGCAAAATTATCATTGCAGGATGTCTTTGGGGGAGGTCTTGCCGATGGATTTCTTGCATCCATTGACCCAGATGAGTCTTCTCTTGTTTTCTCTACCTTCCTTGGAGGGACTGGTGATGACGTTGCTACCTCAGTAGCTCTTGATGCTATGGGATTCTCCTATGTCACAGGATATACTGATTCCTTAAACTTTTTAACTTTTCGTCCATGGCAAGGACACAATGGAGGTGGCTCAAGTGATGCATTTGTCACCAAGGTTAGTCCTAAGGGGGAGGTTGTATATTCCAGTTACCTGGGAGGCAAAGGCACTGACATAGGTAGTGGGATTTTCGTTGACGATGCTGGGCATGCACATGTTGCTGGAAAGACATTTTCTGATGATTTTCCAGTTATGGGGAATGTTGTGCAGCCTTTTTTTGCTGGGCGTGGGGATGGATTTATTAGCAAAGTTTCGCCTGTTGGGGACAAGTTGTTGTACTCAACATATCTGGGGGGAGCGGGACTTGATGAGATTAATGATATTGCAGTTGATGCTGATCAACAGGCACATGTGATAGGTACTACAAGCTCGTTGGACTACTTTGAGGTTAGGCCGCTACAGGATGAATTTGGGGGTGGCCGGGATGCATTTATCACGAAACTTGGGCCAAATGGCGCGAAACTGAAATTTTCAACTTACCTTGGGGCTGAACGTGAAGAGGTTGGGAGTGCGATTACGCTTGATGGGCTTGGTAATACCTATATTACTGGGATGCTGAGGTCGGCAAATTTTCCCACAGTTGGTACATTTCGAAACCTTTTAGGTCAGGCGAGTGCTGGTGCTGCATTCATAGGGAAAATTGGTGTTGGGGATCTCGTTGTTAAGGATCTTCCCGATCTTTCGGTGCGGGTTGAGCAAATCAAGTTTGATGTCAAGCCGTTGGGAGATCGAATTGTGGTGAAGTTTGTGGTTCAGAATGTCGGAACCTTGGAGGCTTCTCGCCCGTTTGACGTGGTCCTGTTAAGGTCAATTAATAGGCGCCTTGATGATGATGATGATGTACTTCAGACATTTACCATCGACTCATTGAAAGCAGGCCTCGAGGTTCGCAAGCGTTTCAAGGTGACGGGTTTAGAGCCTCTCGATGGACAGTTTGTGATTGTCCATGTGGATGATGGCAATGTGGTTGATGAGATTAGCGAGCTCAACAACACCGTGTTGAGGGCATTTTCCCCCAGTAGGTGATGGGTGTTTTGGTGAAAAATTTACATGCTTTGTTGTCCAGGATGTGTATGGAGGAGTCTGTGCAAAAAATAAAATTGAAAAAAATCGTGAATACAGCTTGACAAATAGTGTGAGGAATACCACAATTCACCCTCCCAGCCCCCGAGGGTCTGAGTTTGTTGATGGGTCTGTTGCTGGGAATGTGTGTGATAATCGGTAACAACGAGATTGGCGCTCGTTGATAGTTTTTATTATTAAACTACCATAGGGAGGTATGGGGGTTATGAAACTAAACCTATATATGTTCGGAATTGCACTGATAGTGCTTGGTCTCTTGGCGAGTCCAGCTTCTGCGCAGTTCCCAAAGCAAGGTGCCGGATTTGCTCCTGATGCACCAGCTACAATTTTTACTCAGGTTGCCTACTCTGACGAAGAAGGCAAGTTGATTGTCTATCACGTATTACGTCCTGGTCCATACTTCACTTCTACCGAGACTGGTACTGTGTATCGGTTTAAAGATAGTGATGGTAAGGGTTGCGAGCGTTTCCGTCCTGTTTTCGAAGATGGGAGTACTCTCCGTGATGACACGCCAGCATTTGCACAGCTTGGCCCTGGCCTTTCTGAAGCAGACAAAGCCCGGCGTACCGTGACAGACGTGTTTTACAGCGGAGACTGTCCAAGCAGAAAAGAACAACCACGCTCTGAGTCTGAAGTCTTAGACCTCGAATCTTCTGGTGAGGTTGAGTTGGTGCCTGATGTTGATATCGTGAATGCGCCGTCCGTGCCGTCTCCACGCCTGCGACCAGATTGGTCAATGTGGGAAGGTGCTCCGAATGGGGCAAACCCATTTGACGGTAGTAAGTCATCGCAGAGCATTATGGAAAACGAAGAGATGAAAGATGTCGTCGTCAATGAATCTGGTGACATGATTGGTCTTCCTCAGATGCCTCGTCCGCGTCACAAGGGCTTTTCTGAAGGGAAGGGCATGTGGTACGTCACTTATGAAGTTTGTTCCGACGAGCAGTGGTCAGATACTGGATTCTGTAGTGGTGATGGTGTCAAAGACATTTTCTTCATCCGTTATGGATCCAGCCTTTCTCATACTATGCAGACCAACATTGCATTCGGTACGCCATTCCCGAAAGCTGAAGTCGCCTCAGGTAATTCTCCTGCCACTGGCGGAAACTATAGCCCAATTTGGGCTGGTGTCTGTGTAGGTGGAGGCTGGACAGAGAACGAAGAGCGTAGTTCGAAGTTTGAAGGTACGGACGCGCCATTCGGACCTGGTGGAGCCAATTGTTTTGGCCCAACCCCTCAGGAAGTGAAAGACTTTACTTCTTCGAACAGTTTGACGCTTCCATCTGAGATTTTCCCAGAGGATGATCCTCGACACGGTGCGCAGATTAGAACTTCTGCAGACTTTGCAGACCTTGAGGGTATGAATGGCTTTAATCCTACTACGGAGCCTTGGGCTGGGAAGTTAAAAATCATTAACTGCCCGATTTTTGCGGTTGACGTGAACAATGACCGTAAATTCTCGACAGATGAGTTTTTGACTTTCCCTAACTTTGTGTTAGAACCAAGCCGTGGTGGAAACTTCACCGTCTTTAACCCTGGAAGTCCGTTCTTGGGTGAGTAACGCGACTGGAATCTTTTTGTCTATTTGGAAAGAACAGTTGTGAGTGTTTTTGAATTGATGTAGGTTAGCAGTCGCTGGGCTCTCTCTTAGCCCAGCGACTGCTTTTTTTCGTGTGCGCGCATCGGGAAGGGTGACGTGGCGAATTTTTCTGTTTTAACAAAGTTGTATGTTTTGACTTTGCCGGGGGCTTTTCTCGCTCTCTTCTTCTTTTTCTCTCTGCCAGCACATTCTCAGACTCTCTCAGTAATTATTGTTCCTGATGATCAGCCTACGATTCAGGATGCTGTGAATGCGTCGAATCCTGGTACTATTATCATTATCCGTAATGGAACCTATCGAGAGACTGTTACGATTCAGAAGGATGATCTCACGCTCATTGGGTCTGCGGAAGCTGGGACGACTATCATTGATGGTGGAGAGCTTGTCGATGCGACTGGTATTCATCTCAAAAATGCGAGTCGAATTGAAATTCGAGGACTGCTAGTGCAGAACTTTGATGGTTTTATAGGTCCGGGTCCTGGAGACTACCACGCAGGGATTCTTGTCGAAGGGGGGAGAAACAATGTCCTTCGAGATAATCAACTTCGCATGAATGGAAGTAATTTGGTACTTGATCGTTCTGACAATAACCAGATTACTGGTAATACAGTGTCTTTAGCGAAACATGCGGGTATTCTGTTAACGAATGGGAGCGACAATAACGTTCTAAAGGCTAATGTGGCGTACGACAATGATCATCGTCCATTGACTCTTCCCTCATCCGAAATTCCAGGCTGTGGAATTCTGATCATGGATGGGTCAAAGGGAAATGCCTTAAAAAATAATGAATTGTTTCGAAATGGGCGTGGAATTATGCTCGAGCATGGTTCAGATCATAATCAAGTGATTGGCAACATGGTTCACGATAATGTGAAGTTTGGTATTGCGGTGTTTGCTGGAGACAATCCGGCAAAAAATAATGTATTAACCGATAATGTTGCGCTCAACAATGCTTTTCGCATTGTGATGGATGGTGAAGGGCGTGTGATTGGAGAGACTGGGTTCGATGAGGGGGCTGATCTCTTTGATGAGCTTGGTGGGATTGATACGCTGAATGAATGGGACAAAAATATCTCGGAAGCAAGTAATGTGGGGGGAGTTGTTATTAAGTGTCTTCGGAAGGCGCATTGCCATCGGCATGATCGGTTGCCTTCGCAGTAATGATTTTGTAGTAGCTGATTTGCAGAATGTATCTGCAGTGCGACTTCACAAGTTGCCTGTGGCTTTTGAGTGCCTGGCTTGTGGTTTGTGGTCGTGCGTTTGTTTGCGTTTTGCTGAAAAATAATAGTGTATGGGGACTTAGCCAGTGATTAATTTTTATAGTGTAAATATAAGCAGCAAGGAGGAGATGTAGCTATGAGGAACTGGAACACACGACATCAGCGTCTATGTGGGCTTGGTAGGTTTGCTCTCCTAACCGTGATGGCAAGTATGTTGTTCACGGTTGCTCCGCAGGGCGTCAATCTGGCAATAGCGGCGGCGGATCCGGAGGCGACAGCGTGTCCAGCAAGTGCGCCAGTGAAAGAATTTAACATTGTTGGCTTCCGAGTATCGATCGTCTACAACTCGTTTGGCGATACCGATGCAGTTGGTGCAATGTATGCATTTGTGGGTGAGAAACAGGCAATTCTTGATCAGGTTGCTGCTAACCCTGGTAAGCCTTCGTGGCGGGTGCAGCCACTGGTTATGCGTGCCAATGTTGGAGATTGTATCAAGATCAATTTTGCTAATGATTTTGATGGTCCGGCGTCAATCACCTTAAGTCGTGCTAAATACAATCCACTGAACTCTGAAGGTACGAATGTTGGCCGCAATACAGGCAGCGAGGCGGTTCCAGAAGGTGGCAATAAGACATACACCTTCTTCATTGAAGACAAGGCCGAAAATGGTGGTGCGTACCATATTCACAATACCGCTGCTCCAACGATTGAAAATGCATATGTTGGATTATTTGGTGTGTTAATTGCTGAGCCAAAGGGCTCTGAGTACCTCAGTAGTTATACCGGTGAAGATTTGAATCAGGATGGTGATGGGGGACCTGCGCCTCTCGGAGGGCGTTGGGAGGCCATTATTGTGCCTTGTAAAGGCGTGGCGCCGGGTGAAAGTACTTCCTGCGACCGCTTGTTTAATTCCCCTGGAGCAGGCCCTGGGACGGCAAATCCTGAGTATGCATTTCGCGAACATGTGTTGATTTACCATGACGGGCTAGGAGCTGCCGGTGGTTTTGCTGCGGCAGATGATGAGTTTCCTGTAGGTACTGGTGTGTCAGGTGGTGTGCCGTGCCCTGAGGATTCAAATGGTTGTACCATTATTGAGACGACGGGGACCGAAGATGAGCCAGTGAAATTTAGTCCTGCTCCTGGCATTGTGATACCAGTGAAGGGGGCAGGCCTTGTAAATGGTGGGCCTCATGGCCACAATCTCGCTGGGCTGCTTAGTCTCGAGGGTCTGGCTGGTGTTGAGCAGGGGTCAGTGCCGGATGTTGGTCCTAATACTCTTCCAAACGGTATAGAACTTGCTCCTAGTAACAATAACGTGAGTTTTAATGAAACCCGCCTTTTTGGCAAAGCAATCAATTATCGAACTGAGCCTTTTGATGTCAGGGAGAGTTTTGAAACTGACGAATCCCTGAACTATAGTTCGTACTTTGGTGGTGATGGGTCAATTCCGATTCTTCGTAGCTATTCGGGTGATCCAACTATTTGGCGCTTGGTTCATGGAGGCGGAGAAGAGCATCATATTCCGCATCTCCATGGCATGCATCGTTGGCCTCGTCAGCCGTATGCAGTTCGTGATCCAGAGTCTGGCAAACATATGACTCAGATGTATATGTTGGGCATCGTAGATCCGGATGGTCTGAGTTATACCGAGCAGCTCACCCGCTCTGCTGTGGTACTGAAAAACCGTACTGATAACCCTGTTAAATCACAGGATGCAAGTTTGAATCATGCAAAGTCGGTTGTTTCTGGAAAGGTTGACGTTGAGATTATTGAGTCCCATACCGTGCGTGATATGGAGCTTGAGTGCGGTGCTGGAAGTTGTGAGGGCGAGGTAGGTGATTATGTTGATCACTGTCATGTTGCTGATCATTACACGATTGGTATGTGGCATCATTGGCGGGTTACCAATGTTAAACAGACAAATTTATTCCCCTTGCCTGGGAGACCGGTGCCACCGGAACCGGTTGACTCAATTAAGCTAATTGAGTCTGGTACGACCGTTGATGGGCGGAAGTTTTGTGCTACGGGCGCAGATGGGTGCCCAGACATTGAGAATGAAGAGTTTGTGAATGTTGATAAGTGGGTTAGACATCTGTTGCCGCCAAAAGGTGTGCCTGTTGGGTGCAGTTTTGCCAATGCTCGTGCGTGTCCAGAACCGGATACGTCGGTCTCTTGCCCATCCTTAGAAGGCAAGTCCGGGAATCAGTTACTGGCTGCATTAGCGTGTCAGATTAAGGGCTATGATCCTGACCATTATGACTATACAAGTCGTACGGTTGGAGGGCAGCCGCTTTACCTGAATGAACCTGATGGACCTACGTTTGAGAATTTTCCGAACAATCCGAATGGACAAGGTGAATGGGGCGGTATTGGAGACGATCAAGGTAGATTCTCCAACTGGAAAGATACCCCTATTGATATAGGTGGTGATGATATTGCCGCAATTCGGGCAAACCTTCCTGGGCCATCCCCTGGGAAACGCCCTTTGCTACTCTTTAATCCTGAGGATGGACGTTTAGCATATCCGCATCATCGGCCACATCGTGGCAAACGGCCTCCATTACCTGGTCCGCCGCTCCCTGATGATTCTGGAAGTGCTCATACTGGGGCACCGTATTTGGGTGAGATCAGTACTATGGCACCAGGCACTGATGCTGTGACTGCACCGAAGTCAGCTTTGGGAACGAGACCTGCGGGGGTCTGTCCTCAAGATGCTCCAGCACGATCATATGACATTGTGGCGACTCCGGTGCTTGGACAGGGGGCTGTCTATAATCGCTTTGGCGATCGTGATCCCAATGCTGCGATTCATGTCTTGGCAAATGATGAGGAGGAGCTCCATGCTGGGACTCGGCAGCCTCATTCATTAGTTGTCCGAGCAAACGTGGGTGATTGTGTGGATATTCAATATCGCAACCATCTCACTGATGCGAATCCTGTACAGGAAGAGTTTAGTAAAGCGAATATGCATCCACACATGATGCATTTTGATGTTCAGGCTTCTGATGGTGTTATTATTGGTTTTAACTATGAACAGTCGATAAGACCATCAGCAGACCCATTTTCTGGTGTCAAGGTTCCTGGATTGAAGGGTGAGAAGGCCTGCTGTGAAGATCGTCCGGCTGCACGCCAGAATGAGTTCACACGATATCGTTGGTATATGGATATCGAGATGATGGCCTTTTGGCATCTTCACTTACAGGGCATTTTTGGATTCAATATGGGTCTGACTGGAGGGACGGTTATTGAACCTCGTGGTTCGGAGTATGTCGATCGTCTTACTGGAGAACCTATATACCGTACATCGGTTGATTTTCCTGAGCCAACTGAGTATGCCACCACGACTGAAAATCACAATCTTCTTGCCGATGATCCTCAAGTATTTGGCACGATTGGGAAGCGTGGAGATGAGCATGCGCATGGTGTAGGCATCATGACGCGCAGTATTTCAAGTGCAGTCAATCCGGTGCGTTCAGAGATCACCAATGCTGGGACGGAAATTGTCGATGTTATTACGAGTGATGATTCTGGTGAGTCGAGTTTCCGGGAAGTAGCCTTCTGGATGTCTGATGATGCAAATGCGTTGCTTCATGACACGGGAGAACTCACAACCCATATGGATGGGTGGAGTACCATGAATCAAAGGGCAGAACGATTGGAATCCCGATTGACAACTGGTGGCATGGCGCCACACGAGGTGTTTACGTCGTCCAATGGAGATCCTTCGACGCCAATGATTATGGCGCATCCAGGCGATCGAATTGTTTTCCGGTTGTTTACTCAGGGTACAAACGACGTCCATTCATTCCGCTTTGCGGGACATCGATTTGGATGGGAGCGGATGAATGCAGAGTCCCGTGTGATCGATGCGACTCATGAGGGTATTGGATCTTTCCATCACTATGAAATTATGGGTGGTGCGGGTGGTCCGTCTAATGTGCCTGGGGACTATTTGTGGTACATGCCTATTGGAGCCTTGGATTTTGCGGCTGGTGGATGGGGTATTGTGCGTGTAGGGTCTAACCCTGGTCTTCAGGATATTGGAAACGCAGGGAATGATGGTACGACTGAGGTTTGTGCAAATGCTACGGGCAGCCAAACCTATAATGTGGCGGCCATTGCTTCACCACGACGTACATTGCAAGCCGCGAAGATCTTTGTCTTAGCGGATGCGAATGGCAACCCGATTGTTGAGGAAGCCCAGAAGGGGCAGCCTCTTGTAATGCGTGCGAATAGTGGTGACTGTATCACCGTGCATTTGTTTAATCAGCTTGACGAAGGGCATGTCGGGATGACTCCTGGGTTGATGACTCTTGATCCAAATACGAGTCTTGGGTTCAACTTAGGGAATAACGCAGGTGGTCAGACTGCAGGTCCTGGAGAAATGGTTGAGTACACTTGGTATGCAGAACCCCAGATGCGTCCTGCAGATGACTCACTAGTTAATGCGGAGCAGGGTATTGGGGCCATTGAATGGAACAATCTCGGAGATACTGAGCAGAGTCAAGAGCTTGGGATAAGTTATATTGCAAGCTTTGCAAATGTTCCTGAGGATCTCAATGATGGACTCTTTGCAGCGTTGGTTATTGAGCCTAAAGGGTCTTTCTGGTTTGATTCAGCAACTGGGAAAACCTTGAATCCGAGAAAGCGGACGAGCGTATCAGCTGTAATCGTTCCCGAAGATGGAGAACCATTCCGGGAGCATGTTCTGTTCATGCATGAAAACTCTGTTCGCTTTATTTCAGATATTCGGCCGCTGGACTCTGAAGTGACAAAGGGAGCGGCATTTAATTATCGCCGTGCACCTGGAGGCATGGATACTAAGAGTGATGAACGGCGTTTAAGCACAATCCATACCATGGTGTCACAGACTGAAGAGCCAACAAAGATTCGTATTGTGTATACGAATGGTTCAGAAGATGTGACCTTCCGGTTAGATGGTCACCGTGGGCCACTTGAAGCGGGAACATCACAATCGAATAGCTTAAATGCATGGCCGTTGAACGTTGGTTTGAAGGCCGATATTGAGCTTGATGGTGGTGCAAGTGAGTTTGCCGCTGACTATCTCTATGGTGCAACGCAGCATCGCCGCGTAATGGATGGTGGTCAATGGGGAATCTTCAGAGTTATCGATGAAGATGAAGCCAAAGAGCTTGGGAAGAAGGATCCTGAGACAAGACTCAGAGGTTTCACTTCCATTGAACGGGCGCAAAAGAAAGCAGATCGTAAGCGGTCAAAAGGAAAGGAGCCAAACAGCTAAGGCGCTAAGACAATTTACTTCCTAGTGAGTGCTGTTTGACACCCGTTTGTTGAACTGACAGCAATTCGAGTGCTAACTCCGCCCTGTCCGTTGCTCTTGCTTTAAGGGGCTGGACAGGGCGGTTTTTATTGTCAATTATAACTGGTGCTTATGAAATTTCCCCCTTATATACCGTGCCCTCGACTGCTCTTTGTATTGCTCATGTTTTCAATTTATCTTTCACTGGGTGGTGCGGGGAGGTCTGATGCGATTTGGGCTCTACAAGACGATGTAACGGCCTATGATGCTGTCTTGTGGACTACCCCTGGTACAATTCGTGATAACGAACAAACGACCATCGACGTATCCATTCGCTATGGTTCAGATTACGGGAGAAATGTAACACCTGGTGATCCAGTTCAAAACTTGCAAACACTATATGGACGAACCATTGAGCTTTTTGTCATTTCTGAAAACTTACAACATTTTTCTAGATTGCGACCAGAGTACTTCTCTTCGATTCCTATCCACTCAAAAGAAACAGCAACGTTTCAGGTAAAGCATCGTTTTCCATCGGGGGGAGCTTATCGACTTGTTGTGACGTTTGCTCATCGAGGAAAAACGTACCAAAAATTATTTGACCTCTCTGTAGAAGGGGATCATCTACCCCCATCTGATAAACTAGACTTAATTCTTCAAAAGGACGTTGAGGCTCTTTCTGGGCTGGGAGGAGCTGAGGGGAAATCAGCATCCCCTGTATATAATATAACCCTTCGCCTTGACCCTGCAGATCCTCAACCAGGACAAGATGTCGAACTTATTTACCAAGTACATGATTCACGCGATAAGCCTGTGACTGATCTGCAAGTTTTTGAAGGAACAGAAATGCGTGTGGCGTTTGTGCGAGATGATTTGAATTTTTTTGGAGTTGAAGAACCTCAGGTAATTGAGGAATCTACGTCAATTCCTATTGTCCCGAGGATTGCTACGAAAATTCTTTATGGGCGTGGGGTGTTAAGAGAGATTTTGCCTGATGGCCGTATGATCATTGATCATGGACCTATCAGGGATCTTGTTTCAATTCCAGGTACCCTACGTTTTTATGTTTCAGATCCTGAAGGAATCCAAAAGGTTGTTCCGGGCGATTGGGTAGAATTTTGGGTGAGGAATGAGCCTGGGGCAAGCCTCTTGATTACACGAATTGAACCTTTGGGCACTCCAGACGTACAACGCCATGTAGATAGTATTCGTCCATCTCCAAACCACCCTATTTTCCCAGGCCCCCTTGTTCCTGTGCGGCATGTATTTCAAGCATCAGGTACCTATATGGTATACGCTGAGTTAATGCATAAAAACTTTGTCATCCCTACGACCTTTGCAATTCAAGTTGGAAAAAACGATGTGAGTGATATTTATGTATTGGACACGTCAGAGGATCAGTCTTTTTCACGAGAACGACTAACCACAAAAGAACTTAACGGTATGCGGATCTATAATTCAGCTATGAGTAGGTCAAATCAAGACATTAATATACACATTGGGGATGGACAGCTCTTTCCACCAAATACTGTTACTTGTGCAAGTTGCCATGGTTCGGATGGACGCGGTCGTCGTGAAGGAGGCGCGGTGGCAGTTGATATCCGCGATGCAACACTTACAAAACCATATGTGCGTACCACAGAGTCTGGTCGTACCCGTTCTCCATATTCTGATGATCTGCTGAAGCGAGCTATTGTTGAGGGTCTCGATTCTGATGGGCATGTTCTTGATTTCACAATGCCGCGGTGGAAGATGTCTGAGGGAGATCTTGATGATCTGATTTTGTATATGCATCGTTTAGGAGCACTTGATGCGCCTGGTGTTACGAACGACTCAATTCGAATTGGTGCGATCTTGGATCTTTCTGGGCCGCTCGCAAAAACGGGGATTGCTGTGAGGCATGTTTTTGAAGAGGTGTTTGGAAATATTAATACTGGCACACAAGTTTATGGACGGAACATTGAGCTTGTTGTTGCAGATGGGAAAAATAATCATCAACAATCATTGAAAGCAGCAAAACATCTTGTTGAGGAAGAACAAGTTCTAGCCTTACTTGGAAACCTCGGTGATGCAGCAACGCGTCAGGTTATTCCCTATCTTGAAGCTGAAGACGTGCCCTTAATTGCACCACTTGCACCGGCATTGCAACTTGAGGATTTGGGAACGAATCAAGTATTTTCGATTTATCCATCGCTCGGTTATCAAGCTAGAATATTAATTGACGAAGCGGTTAAAGATAAGGATCTCTCCATTGCGCTGTTATATTCAAGTAATTCATTTGGTCTGGGAGGTTTGCGTGCAGCAAAAGATCAATTAGCATTGCATGGACATATGCCAGCGTTGGTAATTCCACATGATTTTGGACAGTTAGATATTGAGGAGGTCGCTAAAAAATTACAGGGGCACGAGGCATCGGTCGTGTTGTTCTTAACTGGGGACCCCATGATTGTTGATTTGATTGCAGCAACCGACCGGTTGGCCTATTTCCCGACTTACATGGGGCATAATTTGCTTGTTAGTGGAGGGATGTTACAAATACCTCGAGCTGAGGAGCGATTAATGTTTTCTCAAAACATTCAATTTGGTGGATCAGAGCATCCTCTTGCCGCTGAACTCATTGGGATTCTCAAGGCATCTCCTGCCACAGCGAGGGAACGAGTCATACAGATTCCAGCCTTCGCTGCAGCTAAAGTGCTAGTAGATGGACTTCGTAATGCTGGGAGAGACTTGACAAGAGAATCGCTCGTGAGAGGCATGGAAAGAGTACGTCTTGATACGGGGGTGTTAGGCACTCTACGGTTTAGTCAACAAAACCATGCTGGGGTTTCTGGAGTGGTATTAGTGAGGCCAGATAGTTTACAGAAAACTTTTGTGCCGATTTCAGATAAACGAGAACCGCTTACATCACCTCGATAGGTTATTTATTGGCTTATGAAATCTTTGTTTATACAATCATTTTGGTATTTTTTTCTAAGTATATTTGTTTTTTTAACCCCTCTGTTTGCAGCTTCTTTTTCCTCTGAACAGGAAATTGATGGTGTGGGAATCAATTTTAAACACTCTGAAACCATTAGAGTAGGTGAAACGGCCTTTCTCTATTTCAATATTTCTGACAGTGTAACGAAGCAGCCGATTCGAGGCTTAAGACCAGAGTCCTCGATACGAAAAAATTTCGGGGAGGGAAACCTTTCAAGTTGTGCAGCAAATATGTTGGTTAAAACTCGACGTTTTGGAAGCCATACTCCAGTGCAACTGAATTCAGATATTATTGCGCTTAATACCCTTGATAAAAGTTTGAGTGTTATTGATCCAGGCCGAATGTCATTGATGTTTCGAAAGAAAATTCCACTTGATGGGGTTGGAAATGATATGGCCTTGCCTTGGCTTGGGCAATTTATTTATGTAACTGTCGAACCTAGTACGCTCACTGTTATTGATGCAGTGCATATGAAAACCACACATCAAATAACCGTGGGTGCCTCTCCTCATCATTTACTTGTTCAACCTGATGGGAAATATATATGGGTAGGGAATGATGGTGATGCGTCAGTGAGTGTTATTGCAACTGATACCCATAAATTGATTGCAACTATTCCAGTGGGTCATGGACATCATGAATTGGCCGTTACTAAAGGGAGCCGTTATGTTGCAGTTACTAATCAAGATGATAATACTGTGACTGTTATTTCTGTTCGAAATCTTGCTCCCGTAGGGACTGTTGCTGTTGGAAAAAAACCTCATGGTATCGCATATGGATCTTTGAGTCGGTCTTTTTATGTTGCAAATGAAGGTGATGGTACAGTTACTGTAATTGATATTTCAAAGGGGCGTGTGACTGAGACAATTCCTACAGGCCTAGGTGTTCGCACAGTACGTTTTGACAATGAAGGCCGTCTAGCTTATGCCTTGAATAGGCAGGCCAATACAGCAACTATAATTGATTCCACAACAAGCAGCGTTATTGATACAATTCAAACTGGGGTTGCTCCTGATGACATAGTGTTTGAATATGATTGGGCGTTTATTCGAAATGCAGGTAGTCCAAATGTTACTATCATAAGCCTCAATCATAGAGGGTTATTTCAAAACTTTCCCGTTGGTCATCGTGAACCCAGTCAACTATCTGTTCCACAAGAGCACACGTCTTTGGTAAGTTTTGGAGACGGACATAATGTACTTGTTCCAAATCCACCTGATGGGGCGGTTTATCAAATGATGGCAGGTAGTGTTGTGGGACCATCAAGAATATTTACCACAAAGGGCCTTGGAACAAGTCGTGCAGTTGTCTATTGGAAAGGCTTGCGAGAGGTAACTCCAGGGCTGTATAGACGTGCGTTGACGTTTGAGCAACCTGGGCGGCATGAAATTGGGCTGTATGTGTCAAGTCCTGAAGTATCAACCTGTTTTGAGTTACTAGTCGAACCGGCTTTAACCGGAAACACTCAATGAGCAACCGACCACCCATTCGCTTGAAGGTGATAGTAATCGCGCTCCCATTGCTGCTATGGGTTTTTGTTGAATCTGCATTAGCCTTGCCACGGTTTTCAATGCGTGTTGGAGTTCAATGTATTACTTGCCATGTGAATCCTAGTGGTGGTGGCATGAGGACAGAGGCGGGGACGCTATATAGCCAAATGAGTTTGCCATATAAACCTTCACTTCGAATTGCGGGAGAAAAGTTTTCTCCAAAAATTAATGAATTTTTCACTCTAGGGACTGATTTGCGCATTATGGCGTTTGATGATGATCGTGGTACAACCTCAATCTTTCCAATGCAGGCAGATCTTTATTTTTCGGCCGTGCTGACAGATAAAATTACGCTGTACTACGATCAAGGTTTTCGCCGAGGGCTAGATTTCAATAATTTTGAAATGTTTGCGCTTGCGAAAGTCTTGCCTTTTCAAGGCTATGTTAAGGCAGGTAAGTTTGTTCCAGCCTTTGGGTGGAAGCTTGATAATCACACTGCATTCATACGGGGTGGTAATTCAAGTACAGCTGGTGCGGGAGCGCGTTCACCAACTTTTGCCGATAATACTGATGGCATTGGATTTAGCCAAATTGATAAGGATGCTGCTGTTGAGATAGGTTTTTATCCCGCAAATGGCTCTATTCAGTTGGCAGTACTTAATGGAGGGCGTGGTAGCACAACTGACTTTGATAATAATTCAGGGAAAGCCTTTTCATCTCGTGCAGAGTATATTTTTGACTTTGAAGTAGTGCGTGCTACGATTGGAAGTTCATTCTATACTAGTGATGAATCGTCTTCTCTTGAAACAATTTATGGCACTCATTTTGGGGCAAATTGGGAAAAATTTACATATTTGGGTGAAGTTGATTGGGCGACGCTTGATGACGAAATTGGACAGGAAGGTGTAAGGCGTGGTGTGAGACGGACTGCGTCGTATCATGAGCTTGATTACCTTGTTATCCGTGGGGTAGATTTGAAGTTTGTGTATGAGTTTATTGATCCTGACCGTGAGATTCGAGATGATTCATTGACGAGACTGACTGGGGGAGTAGAGTTTTTCCCGCTTCCACATCAAGAAATTCGATTTGAATATCGGCATACTATGGGCAATCGGCTTGTCAACCCCGATGCAGATTTAAATGAAGTCATTCTTATGTACCATGTTTTTTTCTAAGCGTTACCGAGTATATGCATGTTTTTGTCGTAGAGTGTTTTATGGTGTTACCTAAGGATACTTTTAAAATCCACTTTACTGTCTTTCGATCAGATGCTTCAATTTGACGTTTCATATGGAGGACTATTATGAAAAAATTACTTGCTGTTTTGTTCATTAGTGCTGCATGTATTGCGTTTGCTGCTACCTTCTCTTGGGCAGGTAGTGATCATGCACATGGAGACCATGGAGATCATTCAGGTAACGCGCTAAGTCATCTTAATGCCACGTTGGGAGCTGTTGAAGAAGCAGCTGGGCATGCTAAGCAAGGGCATGGTGATCAGGCAGCATCGTATGCTCGCAAAGCCATCGAACATGCAAAACAAGCAATTGATAGAATGCCTACCGGAGATGCACATGCACGTGAGGCTACAGGATTGTTAAAGGAGGCAATTTCCAATCTGGATAAAGCTGTTGCAAGTGCTGATGGAGGTGATGTTAGGAAGGCAAGGAGTGGCATAAATTCCGCGCTTGACTTTACTGATGCTGCGATTATGCATCTGCAGCACAGCCATTAGGTTTTTCTAAAATATAAGAGGGAAGAAAATAAGCTGGGATGTGATAGCATTCATTTCAGCTATCACATCCCAGGTAACGTGTTACAGGCGAGGGGGGGTTAAAATCCTCCCGCTAGTGTTCCTACAAGGGTGATCTGTCCTCTAACTTCTCCTGGGGGTTCTGCCTCTGTATGCACAACAAGGTATACCCCATCAGTTCGCATCAGTTCAATGAAGTCACTAATTGGGGCACCTTCGATGGTGTTCAGGAGGTCAGCAGATTTCAATGTCCCAGCGCTCTTGTCTCCGTTATCCCTTCTAATAATTCCATTTACTTGCCCCGTGGGTTCGCCAAATGGAAATAGAAAGGCTCCAACTGGTCCATTTGCTTGAGCCGTAGCAAGGTGGAGATGTACTTGCGTGATTCCCTCAATGTTATAGCATTTGACTTTATATTTGAGGTTGGAACCCTTGGCCCTAAGAGATGCTGAGCAGGTTGCATCTGTTGTCACAGGGTTTGGTCCCCTCATTTGGCCTCCCGAACCTACGGTGAGGAAAAATTCGTCAACAATATTCGCATCCGGAATATCAACGATTTGCCCTCGAACTTCTCCTGGAGGGTTGCCTTCTGTATGGACATTGAGGTAAATGCCATCATTTTCAAAGAGCCCGATGAGCTCATCTAAGGAGAGTTCATTTAGCTCATCTTCGCTAAGGGTATCTTGGGCAACAATTCCGTTAAAGTCTTGTCCCTCCTCCAGTGGTCCAAAGAGAAATGCGGCAAGTGGCCCTGTTCCGTCTGAGGGGCCAACATGAAGATGGACCTGGACAATCCCTGGGGTATCGAAACATTGAAGCTTGTATGGTAATTCCCCATTCGAATCTTTGTCACCGATGTTGAGCACACACTTCGCATCGGTGATAATGCCATTCACGGCATCAGCTGCTTCCCCTATTTGTTGAGAGCCTGTCGCCGTTGCCATGAACGTTGCTGATGCGTGTGTTGCTAGGCCAAAGGTTGCTATACATACTATAAATAAAGAGAAAACATATGTTTTCTTCATTAGTCATTCCTCCCTTTCTCTTGGCTGGATCTCCAAGCAGATGTCAAGAATAGGTTCTTTTTTTACTGTATGTCAAGGATCTTTGCAAATGGTGTGAGGCATAACACACATGAGTGATTTTTAATAAATGCCTGCCTCACGTTGTAGCCACCTGATATATGAGATGATTCCTACCATTAGCTCTTTCGTCATGCCTTCCACTGGAGGCATGTCTCCGAATTTCCAGTGGTGAGCACGTACGCCTTGCATTGCTGCACGATAGAATGCCTGGTCTCCATGATGATTAGGGTGATAGACGCGATTGAGGAAGGGAGGGCCATTTTCTGTCCCAACTCCACCTATGCCATGACATACTGCGCAGTTGGCGTTGAAGGCAACTTCTCCCTTTTGAAACTCTGTTGGAGTTGATACTGCTGTGGCAGGCATTGCGAGTTCAGCTGTTGCATCACTAGGCTTAGACTCACAGCTTACGCTTACGATGATAAGAAACCCTAAAATAGTCATTAACATCAAGTGCATAATTGTTCCTCCAAATTACGTGGGCTACAAGTTTCCTGTATAGTTGACAATTATTAGTTTTGGATGTTACCAGAACATTTGATAGAAGTGTACAGTGCCGTCAAGGTATATAACAAATTGTCTATAAAATGAGAGTTTTTGAAAATTGATAAAAAATAAATACGATATTATTGCGCGATTGACGGGGTCTGAGCGTGAAACTGAAGTACAAAGTATGTTTTCCTCAATTGCAGATAGATACGACCTCAACAATACAATTTTAAGCTTTGGGCTTCACCGTTATTGGAAGTGGGTGGCATGCCGAATTGCTGCAGGAGAAAACCCAAAGTATGCGCTCGATATTGGTGCAGGGACTTGTGATTTATCAATAATGCTTGCATCAAAGTGTCCTGACATTGAGCACATAGTAGCTGTTGATCTCAATGCAGCTATGCTTGAGGTGGGCGAGAAGAAAATTCATGCAACAGTATATGCGGATAAAATTGAGTGTTGCCGTGGAAACGTTGAATCGCTTAATTTTAGAAATAACATTTTTGATATAGTTATGGCAGGGTTTTGCATTCGCAATGTTGGGCATTTGGATCAGGCGCTACAGGAGATTTACAGAGTGCTTAAGCCCGGAGGGTCTTTTGTATGCCTTGAATTTTCACATCCTACTTCAAGATGGTTGAGGCTTCTGTATCACTGGTATTCGATGTATGTTCTTCCTTGGATTCCCACATGGATTTCAGGTGATCAGACTAAAGTGTATAGATACTTGCCAGCGTCAATTAGGGAGTTCCCTGATCAAAATGCCCTTGTTTTGAGAATGCAGGATGTCGGTTTTAGTGAGGTGAACTATCAAGACTTAAATGGTGGTATTGTCGCAATTCATCGAGCTGTCAAATGAATACTCAACGACCTAAAGAAAATGTGCAGTCTTTGGTGAATAAAAGTACAACCTCTCCCAATGACTCTCCATTGCCTATACGCTCTATTTTGTACGTATGGCTCCCGTGCAAAAAAGTCTACCCAATTGGACCGGCGACTTTAGCAGATTTTATCCATCGAAGGCATCCTAATATTCAACAACGCTTGCTTGACTTGTCTGTGATTGCCCATCGTAAACGCAAAGGGGCACTTTGTGATGAAGTGCGAGCTATGGAACCTGATCTTATTTGTTTTTCTTGGAGAGATATACAAATCTATTCTCCTCACGAAGGAGATGACTCCCTCGAGTATGCGTTTCGTTTTTTCTATTCTCGTAATCCTGTTAAACGATTTCTTGCTTCTTTCAAAGGGCTGAAATTTGTCTATATCTATTATTATGGGATTAGGGCAAACCTTTCATTGCTCTGGACAATTGCAAAGAAATTTCCTTCGGTTCGTATGATGATCGGTGGGGGTGCATTTAGTGCATTTGCTACTCAACTGATTGAGAAGCTTCCAGAAGGAGTTGTTGGAATCCTAGGAGAAGGGGAAGACGCTGTTTTAAAAGTTGTAGAAGGAAAATCTTTGGATGAAACATCAGGGGAACGGGTAATTTTTCGACGCGGAAATGAAATTATTACAGGGGAGAAACCAATTCCTACGACGATCGAGAAAGAATCAATGAATGTGGCGTATATTGCTTCAATTTTCCCACAGCGGCATTCTTATCAAGGGTCGACTGCAACAATAGGGGTGCAAACAAAACGGGGGTGCCCTTACGATTGCCAGTTTTGCTTGTATCCGTATTTGGAGGGGAGGAAGGTAAGGTATCGTCCAGCTGAAGAGGTTGTTGCAGAGATTTCTCAGTATTATCACCAATGGGGTGTGCGACGGTTTTGGTTCACGGATGCACAGTTTATTACTGGACACGAAGCTTATCCGCAATGCATTGAAATTTTAGAGCGTATTATAGAGGAAGGTCTTGATATTGAATGGTCTGGATATATTCGTACTAGCCTGATTTCTCGAGAGTTGGCAGCGTTAATGGTCCGGTCTGGTGTTAGTGACCTTGAAGTTGCAATTACTTCTGGCTCACAATTGGTTCTGAATGGACTTAAAATGGGGTTTCGTTTAGACGCTTTGTATGATGGGTGTCGTTACTTAAAGGAGGCGGGTTACCGCGGGAAAATTATTCTTAATTTTTCGCTTAACTCTCCAGGAGAAACCGAACAAACATTGTTGGAAAGTGTTGAAGGTTATAAAACGATTGTGCAGATTTTAGGAGAAGAACAAGTGTACCCTATGTTATTTTTTCTTGGTATTCAGCCAAATACTGGACTAGAACAGAGACTTTTAGAGGAAGGGTACTTGTCACAAGGATATAATCCTTTACACTTGACCCCCAAAAACGTCAAAAAACTTCTCTATAATCCAGAACCACTCAATAAGATTATTGCACGTGCTTGTCTTGGAGCGTGGGACAAGACGAGAAATTTAAGAACTGACATAGATACAGTGCACTATGCGGATTCGAATCTTTCCAAAGGTTTGGAAGCGAAGTCAGGACGTAATGTGTTACTTACGCTTGAAGAAATTCTACGCCCCCAACGGCAAGAAAACTCATCCTAATCCCCATATTATTGAGTTTAGGGTTTTTTGTGGTAGCTGGGGTTTTCAAAAACCTTAATTGTCAGTGTTCCTAATTAGAGAGGTGTGTATATGGACAACCTGAGAGCTATCTTGGGTATCGTATCTATTTTAGCAATTGCATACCTGCTTTCTGAAAATAGGACTAGGATCTCTCTTCGGGTAATTCTGAGCGGTTTGTTGCTTCAGTTCGGGGTTGCTTTGCTTTTTTTAAAGGTTCCTTTTATGACGGTCATTTTGGAAAGTATAGCGTATGTAGTAAACGAGCTTATTGGTAAAGCTGATGCAGGAATACGGTTTGTTTTTGGAGAACACCTAGCAAATCCACGTGGTCCTGTTGGGTCAGTTTTCGCAATACGTGTTCTCCCAATTATTGTCTTTTTTTCATCCCTTATTTCAGTGCTATATTACCTGAACATTATGCAAAAAATTATTTCAAGTTTAGCCTGGTTGTTACGTCGTATATTGCGGGTTACAGGAATGGAGGCGACGGTTTTATCTGCAAACGTGTTTGTTGGACAAATTGAAGCCCCGCTTTGTATTAAGCCTTATATTAATCAGTTGACTCGTTCACAGCTTGCAACTTTGATGGTTGGAGGGTTTGCAACTATTGCAGGAACCGTTTTAGTTGCATATGTAACATTTTTGGGGGGAGTTGATACTGAAGATAGTTCTAGGAGGATATTCTTTCTGACTCATATTTTAACGGCCAGTATACTCTCTGCCCCCGCGGCGTTTGTCGCAGCCAAAATGATTGTTCCTGAAACAAATGAGCCTTTTGACCTGCTTGAGCATTCGGTTTACGAAATTCGACGTGGCCACAATATTTTTGATGCTGCTGCAATTGGCGCAACTGATGGTTTAAAGCTTGCTGCAAGTATTGCTGCGATGCTTCTCGCCTATGTTTCTCTTCTTGCGTTACTTAATTGGCCTGTCGAAAAAATTAGTGCGTTTTTATTGGGTAAAGAACACCAGGTAAACATTCAGCTCCTTGTAGGATGGTTGTTGCAACCTATTGCGTGGGTGATTGGAGTCTCAGAACAAGATGTAAGCATTGTTGGTCGTTTGATAGGAGAAAAATTAATTGTCACCGAGTTTATTGCCTATAAAAATTTAGGCAACTTAATTCATGATTCTTCAGGCCACATACTATCAGACCGTAGCATTGTGATTGCGACATATGCTTTATGTGGATTTGCAAATTTTGCGTCAATTGCGGTTCAAATTGGCGCTTTAACATCGTTGGCACCAAGCCAACGAACCTCAATTGTTGAGCTTGGTTTTAAAACCATGCTTGGGGGCGCCCTGGCTTCTCTTATGACTGCATCAGTTGTTGGGGTGTTGTTGACGATATGATTTGGATCTGGTTTTGACTAACGCACTTCCAGTTCCATCGAATTCGCTTGTTGGGCGTGATGGGATTATCCGAAACATGTTATGGCGACTTGATTCTGGAGAATCTTTGGCACTATACAGCGGGCCCTCTTTAGGCAAAACGGCTATTTTGCTCAATTTAAAAGACTGTTTTGAGCAGAAAGGGATCGTGGCCAACTATTGTGACTTAACTTCTGATGATTTCAATGTGGTCCTTCAAGGTGCCACTTCAAATCAAGATGGCCAGGTCATGCTGTTTGATAACTGTGATGTCTTTCAAGGTGATATGGAACTTCTCCACGACTTACTTCACAACATTAGTCATTGTAAAATAGTTTTAGCTGGTGGATATATATGGCATGAGGTGATTTTAGAGGAAAAGTTGGCCCAAATGTTACGAGCGGTTCCACTTTCGGTACTGCTTGACAAAGACGCTAGGGCACTCATTGGTCTTTTAGGTTTCGAAAGTCAAACTGAGGAGGTTTTTAATCTTTTTGGAAGCCATCCACACATTCTACGTATCTGTAGCGAATATATTTTTACTAATAATTTGGGTATAGACGATGCTCAACTCTTCTCAAAAATTACTGAGGTTCTTCGCCCATTTTTTCTTCGATGTGTTAAGGGGTTAAGTCAGCCTATTGAGTATGAATTGCTTCACTATCTTGTGCAACGTGGTGTTCCAATTAATCCAAAATCTGTTGAGCATGATTTAAATAAAGAAAACATCAAGTCTACTGTCAATAAACTATGCTGGCTTGGTCTAATTAGTCGCTGTATTCGAGATGATCAAGCCACATTGTTTGCTAATTGCAAGATTTTTAATTCATGGTACTTGGAATATGTCTCTCGACACTAATTCAATTGTTTTGGAAAAGTATGAACGCCATGTAGTCCTCGTGTCTCCTGAAATTCACTGGAATACGGGTAATATTGGGCGAACCTGTTTGGCAACAGGCGCATTTCTACATGTTATAAAGCCAATAAGTTTTTCTCTTGATAGCCGGGAATTGAAACGTGCTGGGCTGGATTATTGGAAAGATGTCAAATTGAAGGTCTGGGATAATTTTGATAGTTTTTTAGAGGAAATGAAACCTTTGGATGGTGAGATTATGCTTCTTTCTAAGCGCGGCGCCACGCCATTTTGGGCAATGCCTTGCCTTGAGAGACTATTTCTTGTGTTTGGATCAGAAACGCAAGGTTTGCCTATCAGTATACTTAAACGATATCCTGCAACAACATATCATATTCCCATTACGGCTGGGACAAGATCATTGAACTTGTCTACAGCTGCGGGGATTGTGCTTTATGATACTCTTCGTTACACAAAACCATTTCATGCATGGGCGACCTAGTACACAATATGGAGTAATATTTATCTGGTGACACTAAATTTTTAGTAATTTCTAATTTAATATGGGTCAGTTGATATCGAGACGAGAACTTTTAGGGTTTTCAACTGTTGCTGTTCTGACATCTATATTCGGTTTTGGATGTAGGAATCAGGCAAGTACTTTTCCGTGTCTTCGTACTCCTGAGCAAACAGAAGGGCCATTTTACCCTGTAAAAAAAAGCTTAGATGAAAACAATGATTTAACTTTGATTGAAGGAATGACTGGACGTGCAGATGGTAAGGTTATCTATATCCGTGGGTGTGTTGTAGATAGGCATTGCCGACCTTTGCATGGTACACGGGTCGAGATATGGCAGGCGTCAGCACAAGGCCGTTATAACCACCCGCGTGAAAGAAGAAACCCTATCGCGTTAGATGAAAACTTTCAGTCGTGGGGACATGCCATCACAGACAGTGAAGGAAAATATTTATTTAAGACAATTTTTCCTGGGCGCTATGAAGCTAGTCGTGGTTGGATTCGTCCGGCACATGTACATTTTAAGGTTTCAGGTGAGGCACATCACGACTTAACGACTCAAATGTACTTTGATGGTGATCCATATCTTGACGATGATTTTATTCTACGAAATATTCCACGCGAACAGTGGAATCAGGTAATTATTGAACGACAAGATTCAAGAGCAGAGTTTGAAGATGGCAGTGGGTTGTATGTTTTTAATTTAACAGTTTAATGGATGTGTCAAGGTAGAGCTGCATATCATTTATGGTGTATCTCTTAGAAAACATAGCCGTCTAAGAGATACACCATTTTACTCTTCTATGGCTGAAGAAATTTTATTTTGGGAACTCTGTCGGCGCGGTTACGTGCTGCCACCCCTCACCATTCAAGGCGCGTAGAAAAGCAACAATATCTTGTTGTTCCTGTTGGGTTAGGTTTAGAGTTTTAATGTCACTATCAAGGAATGGGTTTTGTATTCCTCCCCGATTATAAAACTCCACTACTTCTTCAAGTGTTCCAAAACGGCCATCGTGCATATAGGGAGCGGTGCGGGCAACTTCCCTTAGGGTAGGAGTCTTAAATGCACCAATATCCTTTTTCTCGTTTGTGACTCTAAATCTTCCAAGGTCTACTGTTCCGGTATCCCATCCAAGACCAAGGTTATGAAACCGTTCGTCGGTAAAATTAAACCCAGAATGACAACTTGTGCAGCGGGCTTTATTTCTAAATAGGATCATCCCGCGTTGTGCAGAGAGCGAGATTGCCTTGTCATCAACATTTCGGTCAAAACGGTCTGCAGGGCTGTTTCCTGAAAGTAGTGTGCGCTGAAAGCTTGCCAAAGATTTTCCAACACCATCAATGGTAACTTCTTCGCCAAAAACATTTTTGAATAATGCTCTGTAGCCAGAAATTTTATTTAGTTTTTCTACTACTCCCTTGTGAGAGGGCATGGCCATCTCAAGATGGTCAATAATGGGCATTACCGATTGTGCTTCTAGAGAAGCTTTCCGCCCATCCCAAAACTGCTTTGTGCTATAAAGCCGGTTAATTGCTGTAGGCGCGCTGCGGCCGCCTTGTCTATGGAAAACACCTGTTGAGACAGGCTGACCGTCCGTATAGGCAAGCTCTGCCATATGGCAGGTGGCACAGGATACTGTATTATTGACTGAAAGACGTTTGTCAAAGAACAATAATCTTCCAAGCTCAATTTTTTCTTTTGTTAAAGGATTGTCAGTAGGAATATATGAGCTTGGGTCGAGGAGTGCGAGAGGAGGAGTAATCGTATATGGCGTACCTTGTGGGGCTGCTTGCCCGGCGATTACCGGACCTACAAGGCCAATACTTATTAAGCATGTGATAATTAAGAGAAACAGAAAGCTTGGTCCTGTAGGGCTGTTAATAGAGGTATTGCATACTAACACGCGTGTCATGTGAGCCTCCCTTATTCAAAGCAGTGCTTTTTTAGTATCTTTAGAAGCTATATTGAATTCGATTGTAATGGATTGGGAAGGCTGTAGACAAGAGGGGGGAATTGTGAGTTTTATTTTAAAAAACTGGTACTGCAAGAAAGTTTTTCTGGCGCATCTATGGAAACCTCATTGAGTACAAATCTTGGATAGAAAATTTCAGTATCTACTTGAGAGTGTGGTGGCGGTGGAGGGTTTCGAACCCCCGGCCTAAGGCTTATGAGTCCTCCGCTCTACCAACTGAGCTACACCGCCATGCCAAGGAAGTTAATCGTTTGGCACGATAGAGTCAAGAGTAATTTTATATTGTTATAGAATTCTTCTAATGGGAAGAGGTGTTAATCAAAAGAATGCTTGGAAAAGAAGTAGTGTTTCAGTATCCTCTTCTCGACTATTAAGTTCTAGACGGATTGCTCCATTTTTTTGGATGGTAAAGCGTTGCTGCATTGAGGTTCGTATATCATGGGATTGGTCTCCGAATGGATATTGCAAATAGGTTCCTGTAAGTAGAACCTTCCATCGGCTTGTTATATCAGCAAGTACGCCAAGTGTGCCTCCCCCTCCAATTCGATGATCTTCATCAAATGCGGTGCCATAGTTTGCATCAATTTCTGTAAAGGCAAAGGCTACTTCTCTTTTGAGTAGGGATGATTCCATCGCAATACCGACGCCTGCATTAATATTTGCACTGTAGCAGAGTTTGCATTGATCGTGTATTACGGACTCAATGCCGGCGCGCATTTTCCAGGATGGCGCTCTAAAGAGTGCGGTAGTAGGGGAAAGAGAAATAATATCTGCAACGGTAAACTCCTCAAGGCGAAATTCGTTTTGCTCTTCATAATGGCGAATGCTTGCTTTCAGAAGTTCAATCTGAGTATCTGGCGTATAGCCCGCATTAGGGTCGAGTAGGTCATGGTAGCCAGCTCTAAGGGTCAACTCTTCAAAAAAACTATCATTTCGCCACCCAATTCCAGCATCAATGCGTGATGTCTTGTGTCCTTGTTCTGGTTGACCTGAAACCGGGGTGACTATAAACGGCTTAGATGGCTCATTAATGAGGCTTCTTTTTTTTAGAATTTCATGCAGATTTTCCCCTGTTTTCTTAGAAGTAGCTTTATCCTCGATCTTTTGATATTGCAGGTAGTCACTGGCAAGATCAAGTACAAATGCTTGGCGTGTGCGGGGTTGTTGAATATATTTTTGTGAATCTGCCTCGGTAGGAGTAGTTATTATTTTATGCAATAGCGTTTTTTCATCTGAAGTAAGAGTCGAGTATTTTTGTTTAATCTTGTTGCTGCGTGCTGCTCTGAAGCTAATATCACCTACTAAGTTAGGTTGTTCAGTAATCAGGCGAACCGTGTCTGCAGGGATAGTCCAAAAAATAAATTGGTTGGTAAGAGCAAGGTCTGGCCGTGCCACCTCTAAGAGAGCAAGAATATTGTAGGCACAATTTTCTTTAAAAAAATAATAGTCGAAATAGGCGTTGCCCATTTCCCAAGCATGCATTAGCATTTTTTTAAGTTCATCTTTTTGTAGATTGAGGTGATATTCCCAGATATCTCTATTTTCAAAGTCCCTGTATTCTCTGACTTTAAGGTAGTAGGGGTGTGTTGAGTAATAGCCCTTGAAGCCACCAACAATACCTAGGTAGGCAAATGCAAACCCATTTTCCGTTGTTACATCAGCTGCATAGTTTAGTGTATATGCTAGTAGGCGCGTTTGCGATGTTTGACCTTTCTGGTCAAGACGGAGCAAAGTGTGACCAAACATTGATGCAGGGTTGTTCATAAAGGCTGAGGGGAAAATAAGTGTGACTGATTCGGCATTTAATTCTTCAAACCAGTGGTTAAAGCGTTTACATCCAACTTTTGGAAAGCGTTGGTGATCAAATGAGAGTTTTTCCATCAACCAATGATACCGTGCAATAAATGCACATTGCGCATGTTGTTGTGAACGACCAACTAGATCACTAGAAAAAAAAGCACGAATAGTATGAATTAATTCATCCTTTGGGTTGGTTTTTCCATTTTCCGCAAGAAAAAACCCAGGATCATCAACGTCGCTTGTATATCCCCCAAAAGTATTTTTTCTGTAGTGGAGCAGTAGTTGCCAATAACGGGAGTTTTCCAAACCGAGTTTCAACGCTTTATCAAGAAGTTCGGTAAGGTATGGAGAATCTTCAGTGGGTATGAGGTTGGCATGAGAGGGAGTGGTCCAGAGTAGTGAAAAAAGTGAGATGATGAGGACGTGCACAAAAACCACTCGGATGTTCAGTAGCATGATCATAGAAGACATAAAAACTGGTGAAGGAAAAAAAGCCCTCCAGAAACTCCGAAGGGCTTTTTAATAAATATTTAGTTAGAGCTTATTTTAAGGCAACATTAAGAAGCCTCGGGTGTTCGTCAATAGCCAAATAAAGAGACTGCAGCATAGCTGTAGGGGTGGTGTCATCAGAGTGAATTAATGTGTCATATTGCGTCTGGGTTAACACAAAAAAATCTTCGTGGTTCTGTGCAGGAATTCCAATCAAGGTTGCTAGTGATGCGAGGTGCTCTCCTTGACCTTGAGCCATTTCTTGGGAGATATTTTCAAAATTTGCTGCAGTGAAAACATTTACTTTTTCTTGCGCCACAAGAGTGCCGTCATTTGTGCATCCCAAAGTTCCAAAACTGATCCCAAATGTTTGACTGCCAAAACTTCCATTTGTTGTCGCCATTAACAGTTGTGGGCCTATTGACTCTGTGTTTTTATATTCAGACCACAGTACTTTTCCAAGACCGCATCCTGGGCCTTTGTCTGTGTGTGGTCCCGCAAGAACAATTGCAGGGAGTGCAAGTACAAAAACGCATATGCCGGAAAATTTTGCTAAACGTGACATGATTCTCCTTTCATAGAAAATAAGTTGATATAGCGCCCATGAGTGATTTATTTTAGCATGGTCAGGTGAATCTTGAAAACTCTATGGTGTAGGTGCTCACTATGACAATTTTCTGACATTTGATACTCTGTCCGTTGACAAAGAGATTTTCATTTCGCTACACTCGCGCCCTATTTGAAATCTCCTCTGGTCCCATCGTCTAGCTTGGCCCAGGACGGTGCCCTCTCAAGGCACAAACACGGGTTCAAATCCCGTTGGGACCACCAAATCATCCACTACCTCAAAGTACCCCAATGGTTTCTCATGAAGATATTGCTTTTGAATCCACTTGCCATATACAGCGTATTAATATTGTGGTAGTACTTCAAGTACAACTCGTTGAATGAAGACTATTGGGAGTGCTACAAGAACTCTGAGGCAGCGTAAAGGGATGCTCCGGTATAGAGAAGATTATCGTACATTAGTATACATGGTGGTCACCACTGTGCTGTTGGTTGTTCAGTGGAACCTTTTGGAGCTTCAGCCCTTACTCTATGTGTGTGCACTATTTATGTCTGTTGCCGTTGCGGTTATTGCCCACAACCATAATCACGTTACTATATGGACCTCAAAAATACTTAATGTATTGACAGATTATTGGCTGACTGTTTTTTATGGGTATCCAGCGTTTGGGTGGATTCCAACACACAATACTAACCATCACAAGTTTAATAACCGGAAAGGCGATTATACTTGTACATATCGCTACACTGAACGAAATGACTTGCTGACGTTACTTAGTTATCCTTCAATCAGTGGGTATCATCAGCAAAAACCAATTCGTCATTACCTTAAGCATCTGTGGAAAAATAACCGAAGAGGTTTCTGCTTTTCTATGTCCCAGTATTTGGTATTGGTGACATTTATTGGGGTTTTTCTATGGGTAGACTGGAAAAAAACAGTACTCTTTATAATCATTCCACAGCAGGTAAGCTTATTTTCAATACTTATTTTTAATTACTTGCAGCATGTACATGCTGATGAGGAATCTGAATACAGTCACTCACGTAATATTGTCGGACCATGCTTGAACATACTTTTGTTTAACAATGGGTTTCATACAATTCATCATCATGTTCCTGGGTTGCACTGGAGTAAGACTCCTGAGGCACATGCTAAGATTGCTCACCTAATTAACCCTACCCTCAATGAACGAAGTTTTTGGTGGTTTATTGCTAGGGTATATGTGTTTAGTATCTTATTTCCAAAGTTTCGTTCGGAGTCTTTGCGTATGCAGAGAATGCTAAATGATGGTTCGCTTGTATAATTTCTATTCAGTATGTTGCCCAGATAGGTAACTGAGGGCCGCCTACGATACTCTGCCGCTCTTCTCTCCTTTTCTGAAATTGTGTTTGCTGATCTTCTTGCTCGACTGTGAATTTGCGTGTTACATTACTTCATGCCTGAAAATAAACGACTGATTGCCAAGAAAGAGGAGTGGGCTCGAAAGGGGCGTGGGTTACTTGAGGACGGAGTCTTTCGAGATACGAGAAAGCGTTCAAGTAGGCTTCCTCCAGGGCAACATATGGCAAAAGGCTGGCCCGTGCTTGATCTGGGTATTCAACCAAGTATTCCTCTCACAGAGTGGGAGCTTTCGATCACAGGGTGCATTGAACAGCCTACGGTCTGGAATTGGAATGCATTGTTGGAACAGCCTCAGGTGAAATTGGTTTCAGATTTTCACTGTGTTACGACATGGAGTACGTTTGATAATGAGTGGGAGGGGGTACGTTTCTCAGATCTAGTTTCTGTGGTTAAGCCAAAAACTGAGGCGGCTTATGTGTTTTTTGTATCATATGACAATTACTCAACAAACCTACCTCTTGTTACATGTCTAGACGAAGGAGTCGTTCTTGCTCGAACTCGGAATGGTCAACCGCTGTCGGTTGAACATGGAGGACCACTGCGAATGATTGTTCCTAAAGTTTATGCGTGGAAAGGTGCAAAATGGGTGAAAGAAATTCGGTTTATGGAACGTGATCGTTTAGGATATTGGGAAAACCGAGGGTACTCGAATACAGCTGATCCTTGGACGGATGACCGTTATACAATGTGAGACTATAACTTTGAGGCGGCGTACCCAAGTGGTTAAGGGAGCAGTCTGCAAAACTGCGATTCATCGGTTCGATTCCGATCGCCGCCTCCATCAACGCCTCTTCTAGGTTGTTTGGGGCGACCCCTCTTGTAATTCTTGAAAGCAAGACATTTGTCTGGTATAGTGTGCCTATGTCATCTCGTACTCCTGTAGGGCAAACTCGCGAGCGTATATATTGGTTTGTTCGAAAGCAGATTGAGCGTGGGTTTCCTCCAACTGTTAGGGAAGTACAGGAGGAGTTTGGTTTTCGCGCTGTGCAGAGCGCACGTGAGCATCTAGAGCGACTTGTTAGCGATGGACGCCTTGTTAAACAGTTGGGAAAAGCGAGAGGATATTCCTTGCCGTCATATGACTTGCCAGAGCCTGATGAAGTATTGGTCCCAGTTTTGGGGGCGATTCAAGCAGGTCCTTTAAATACGGCTATCGAAAATCTTGAAGGACATATTTCCCTTCGAACACGCATTGCTGAAGGTATTTTTGGGCTCCGAATACGTGGGGAGAGTATGACTGGTGTTGGAATTTTTCCTGGAGATATTGTGCTTGTTCGATCTCAAACAACGGCGAAATCTGGAGATATTGTCGTTGCACTTGTTGATGATGAGGCAACTATTAAGACTTTAAAGATTAGACAAAAACAACTTGAGCTGCACCCAGCAAATCCAAACTTTAAACCGATAGTACCATTTCCAGGACACTGTTCGATCATTGGAAAAGTAATTGAAGTTCGCCGGTTTCTTGAAGGAGGCCTCCATTGATCAATAAGTCTTTGGGTAGGGCTTATAGAACTGTCAATCAGTAAAGCAAGTGAAAATTCAATCCTTTCAGGTAAATGCTTTTACCGGCAATAATTTTCGCGGAAATCCTGCTGTGGTCTGTTGTTTGAAAACATGGATTGATGACCAATCACTTCAAAGTATTGCGTTTCAGAATCAAGTTTCAGAAACAGCATTTCTTGTGGAAAGTAATTCTGAATATCATTTGAGATGGTTCACTCCAAAGGTGGAAATTGATTTATGTGGGCATGCTACACTTGCGAGTGGGTTTGTTGTGTTTTCATATCTTGCACCTCACTTAACGGAGGTCTGTTTTAATACGGTAAGTGGGAAGTTATGTGTTGAAAAATCCGGAGATCTTTTGATGCTTGATTTGCCAGCAAGGCGCCCTAGAAAGTCAATCGCTAATCCATTGCTCATACAAGGTCTTGGGGGGGGTATGCCAGAAGAAGTTTTAATATCAAGAGACATTCTTGCTGTATTTAAGAATGAAACTCAGGTTCAGACCATAGTGCCTGATTTTAAGTGCTTATCACAACTTGAAGAGACCTTTGGGGTCATTGTAACTGCTCCTGGTGAATCTGTTGATTTTGTCTCGAGGTTTTTTGCACCTAATGCAGGGATTTTTGAAGATTCGGTTACGGGTTCAGCTCATTGTACCTTGATTCCATATTGGGCGGATCGTCTTGATATTTCCAGGTTACATGCCTACCAACTGTCTTCGCGAGGCGGGGAGTTATTCTGTCTCAACAGAGGTGATCGAGTCAGCATTTCTGGACGAGCGCTTTTAGATCGGAAATGGGAAATTATCGATACGTAAGCTCGTTTCTTCTGAGACCAACTGTACAAGAAGGTTATATTGTACAATGCCATGACGTGATGGGAGGTGGGCTGGTATAATTTCTGCCTGATAGGCTACCAATTGGAGGTGCTTACTGGGATAGGTCACTGCTCTGTGGTTCTGTGGTAATGGTTAATAATTATTATGGTTGACGACATAAACATAGAATCTAAAAGTAGTCGCCTTGGTGCTAAGACTTTTGGCATTATGGCTGGTCAAGCATTTGCGGTTTTGTTATCGAGCGTTATTGGTCTTTATCTATTCCTGCTATATTTTGGTAATGGGGTTAAAGCCGGAAAACTAACCTGGTATGTCTTGACGCATTGGACGTCGTTTGCAACCATTTTTGTTACACCAGTGTGGTTAGCTCTTGCATTTGTGAGTATGTTGCTGGGTGTCGTGTTAGTCTACGAGATATTGCAGCTTATCCGGCGACCACTCTCTGGTCATATGCCTCACTTAAAAAAAATTCTTCTTGGGGCTTTTTTATTAGTTGCTACCCCACTTCTTACTATTCTTGCAGATACTGGCCAAGCATGGGTTATGAAAAATGCCTTTAACTATAATCTTAAAATGTATGTGCTCAATGGCATACAAAATGACTATGAACGCTGGTTTAGGAAAACATTTACCTCAGCAACCGAGAAGCAGATTCATAGGGATTTATTGGTATCATTTCGATATCATTTTCGTGCTGAGGAACTGGAAATATTGGAGGATGATATTGCAGCAAATACAAAGCAAGTCGATTGGTGGTATGTTGAATATCCAGAGCTGGTTGCGGTTGTAGAGAAAAGTCCTCGACGTGTTATAGGGACTACCTATCGTGCAGCATCTACTGGTAATCGTGAAGGGACTCTTAAAGTTTCCATCGGACAAGATAATGCTGTTGTTTTGCAGCTGGCGTATGGGATTGATAAGACTTTACCTGATATGCCTAATGTTTCTCAGGTTACCACAGTTATGAGAGATAACGACCGCGACGGTGTTCCAGATGAATTCCAAACGATTCCGAAAATCGAGTGGGGATATACTGGCCCTGTTACTCTTGATGGTTTTATCCCTTTAAGCCGTAAAGCGCCCTTTGATGTAGTATATGGATTGTGGGCTCAAGGCATAGGTTATGCGGTGAATTTTTTCTTGCACGGATACGATTCAACCTTGCCTCGTGAAACTTTACCAGTCGAAGATAATCAGGTTTAGTAACACTTGTGAGATGGTAAATTTTTATTCATGGCGGTATTTTTTGATGTTTTTATTTCTCTGGAGGCAATATAAAAAATGTTATTCAAACCATTTGCTCGTTGCTTCTTCATAGTTGTTTGTTGTGCGGTATTTTTTCCGTTGATTGCACACGCGGAAGAGAAAGATATGAAAGAGATTATCCCCGAAACACATGGGTTGGAAAAAATTTGTGGTGTTTGGGAAATGACTGTCCATAATATGCTGAATCACAAAGAGTACAAGTATATGTTGCATGTTCCTCCTTCACCTGATAGAGGAGTTGTTCCATCAAAAATTATTGTTAATGGACAGACCGTATATATTAGGTGGGACTTTCCCGAAGGATTTTCAGAGGAAAGCTTGTTGCTTAGACGTACTGGGGGAGTTATGGAAGGAACATTCATGAATTTTGCTGGGGCGCGTGGGGGTGTATCGGGAAAGCTTATTAATCCGTGCGTGGGTGCTGATGAATAATTTCGATGATAAGATGGTCACTGTACAAACTGGAGAGCCTTTTGAAATCCGTCTTTGGGAAGATCGGACTCGTGGTGAGCTCTGGGTATCAACTTTTAATTCTGATCAGCTTCGCCTTATAGACGATGATTTTGAACGAAAATCTGGTGGAACAATCAATGATTCTGGTACGAGAATATTTCAATTTCAAGCGAGCCAACCAGGAAAATACGAGTTAGTATTTGAGAAAAGGTTGGGCTGGAGATTTACAGCTATAAAGAGACAACATTACGTCGTGTCTGTGGAACGTTAGGTCTGTTCCAACTCAACGCTAGAGATTGAGATTTTTTACTGGTAAGTATATATGCCTGATATTGCCTATATTAATGGAACCTTCATGAATCTTTCTGAGGCAGTCATATCTGTGGAGGATCGTGGGTTTCAGTTTGGTGATGGTATATACGAAGTTGTACGCGTTTATGATCAAGTCCCACATCTACTACGTGAGCATATTGATCGTTTGAAGATTAGTGCCGCTTCGATACATCTCAGTGATGAGTTTTCCTATGATGAATGGCAGAAAATCCTACGCGAGGGCATTGAGCGAAGTGGGTATGCTCAGGCAAAAGTCTATATTCAATTAACAAGGGGAGTGTCTCCGCGAGATCACCGTTTTCCAGGTTCTATCCCTCTGACAAAAATTATGACTGTGAGAGAAATTGATGTTGACGATCCTCAGTTGCGTATAGATGGCGTAACTGCTATTACGGTTAATGATATACGCTGGAATCGCTGTGATATCAAATCTTTGAACTTGCTTCCTAATATTTTAGCTAAGGAAGAAGCAATGCAGGCTGGAGCCTTTGAAGCATTATTTGTTAGGGATGGTTTGGTATATGAAGGTTCTAGTAGTACGGTAATGATTGTGAAAAATGGTGTATTACAGACTCCACCTGAAAGCCCAAGAATTTTGTCAGGGATTACTAGGGATTGGGTGTTGCATTTAGCTCGATCAAGTAAAATTTCTGTAAGAGAAGACCCCATAACCATTGAGGAATTGCAAGGTGCTAAGGAAGTTTTACTGACTGGGACAACCATTGAAATTATGCCTGTTGTGTGTATTGATAATGATTCTATAGGATGTGGTAAGCCAGGAGAAATCTACTCCCATCTGTATGAAAAGTTTATTGCTTCGATTCCAAAATCTCCGCATAGTTAATAATGCCCAATAGTTAAATTTTTACGCCTCTTTTGCTACTCCGTTCATTGACAATTGGTATTTTGTAACTAGTCTTTTGAAGCTTTTAGCTGTAGAGATGACACCATACTTGGTGTTTTGCTGGCCCTTCTCCAATTTGAATGAGAGGAGGTTCGGTGGTTTTGCAGTGTTCCATGGCCTCAGGACAGCGAGTGTGGAATCGACAGCCTTTTGGGGGGGTAAGGGGAGATGGTACATCTCCTGGCAAAGGGATTCGTTTTGTTATGATTGTGGGATCGGGAACTGGGTTTGCTGAGATAAGGGCTTGTGTATAGGGATGTTTAGGTTTAGTAAATAATTTATGTACTGGCGCAACCTCTGAAAGTCTTCCGAGATACATGACTGCTACTCTATCTGCAATGTGCTGTACGACGTGAAGGTCGTGTGAAATAAATAGATAGGAGAGATTGTGCGTATCTTTAAGGTCTTGTAGCAAGTTTAATATTTGAGCTTGAATTGATACGTCAAGGGCCGATACTGCCTCATCACACACGATGAATTTAGGCTGTAAAGCCAGTGCACGTGCAATGCCTATTCTTTGTCGTTGCCCACCAGAAAACTCATGAGGGTAACGTGATTGATAGGTCGGGGAAAGGCCAACGCTTTCAAGGAATAGTGCAGTTTTTTCTTTTACTTCTTGTGGACTCGTGCGATGGTGTATTGCCATAGCTTCCCCAATAATTGACCCAACAGTCATGCGGGGATTTAATGAGCCATATGGGTCTTGAAAAATTATTTGCATTTTGGGGCGTATAGCACGAAGTTCCATTCGAGTCATCGTTGTGAGGTTATGATTTTGGAAAAAAAGTGTTCCTGCTGTTGGTTCCATAAGTCTGAGGAGGGTTCGACCAACGGTGGTTTTCCCACATCCTGATTCTCCAACAAGGCCAAGAGTCTCTCCTTTGTAGACTTCAAACGATATATCATCTACAGCTTTGACCCAGCCAGAAACTTTTGAAAAAATTCCACTACGTACGGGGAAGTATTTTTTAAGATTAGTAACTTTGACAAGAGTGTCAGTGTTTTCAGTCTGTTGCTCTCGTAAGTAATGGGGGGATATATCTTTCGCTGACACAGTTTTTGTTTCTCCTATTACGACGTATCAAATAATTTAATCGTAAATACGATGGGGCTAAGTTAATTTAAGGATTTTCGTAAACCCAACATGCAGTTTTATGTGAAGGTTCAGTTTCAAGTAGTGTGGGTTTTTTCTCAATGCAATGGTCCAGTCGCTCGGAACAACGTGGTGCAAAGTGACAGCCTGTAGGATATAGGAGTGGAGATGGAACCATACCGTCAATCGATGCAAGTCGTGTAGCGTGTTTCCCTGGTTGTGGAAGGGCGTTGAGGAGGGATTTTGTGTAAGGGTGTTGTGGGTTTTTAAAAAGTGTTTTTACCGAAGCGTGTTCCACAATTTTGCTTGCATACATCACCACTACGTTATGTGAAAATTGAGCAACAATTCCTAAATTGTGTGTGATCAGAAGGATGGCCATGCCAGTTTCTTCTTGTAAGTCTTTTAGCAAGTCTAGAATTTGAGCTTGAATAGTTACATCCAAGGCTGTCGTTGGTTCATCCGCTATTAGAAGGTGTGGGCCACATGCAAGGGCCATTGCAATCATGACTCTCTGTTTCATACCCCCTGAAAGTTCGTGAGGATACTGATCAATTCTTTTTTCTGGGGATGGAATCCCAACTCTGTCTAGTAACCGTAGTGATTCGTTCCTGGATTGTTCCGTAGAAAAACCTTTGTGGGTGAATAATGATTCTCCGATCTGGTCTCCAATTTTAAGTACTGGGTTAAGTGATGTCATGGGTTCTTGAAATATCATTGCTATTTTATTGCCTCGAGTTGCCTGTAAGTCTTGCTCACTCGCTTGTGTTAGGTCGTGTCCATTGAAGTGAATTGAACCGTTAAGTATTTCCCCTGGATACTCAAGTAATTGCATAATCGAAAGTGCTGTAACCGACTTTCCGCATCCTGATTCTCCAACAAGTGCAAGGGTCTCTCCTGGAAAGATTTTAAAGCTTACATCTTGGACAGACCCAACTTCGCCTTCTTCTGTGAAAAATGAGGTGGATAGACTTTTTACCTCAAGTAGGGGGGTGCGAGAGTTTGTCATTATTTATCTTCTACGTAGTTTTGGGTTTAGTATTTCTCGCAAGCCCTCGCCAAATAAGTTAAAGGCAAGTACTACAATGAGGATTGCAAATCCTGGGATGAAAAACAACCAAGGAGCATCAAAGATAAAACCTTTGCCATCTGACAAAATGTTTCCCCAGGTGGCAAAAGGAGGTTGAACGCCAAAACCTAGAAAACTAAGGCCAGATTCAGTGAGAATTGCTGATGCAACTCCAATGGTCGCAGATACAAGTACTGGGGCCATTGCGTTAGGGACCATGTGACGAAAGATAATTCGGTGCTCTGGGAGCCCCAATGCTTTTGCCGCAATAACAAAATCCTGTTCTCGCAATGAGAGAAACTCTGCTCGTACAAAACGTGCAGTGCCCATCCAGCTTGTTACGCCAATAACTATCATGATGTTGTATATACTGGGTGGGAGCAGTGCAACAACAGTAAGGATAAGAAAAAACGTTGGAAAGCATAGCATCACGTCAGTAAAGCGCATAATCAATGTGTCAATAGTAATGAATCCTAGTTTGACGTTACCGTAATATCCAGAGAGGCCTCCAAGTAAAATTCCAATTGCAAGTGAAATTCCAACTGCAATAAAGCCAATGGAAAGTGATACAAACGACCCTTGAAGCATGCGTGCAAATACATCTCGGCCAAGCTCGTCTGTTCCAAAAAAATATATTCCAAATAGTGGCCTGTCAGGAGCGGGAATTAAATCGTGGGATGCCTCTGACATGGGGGGAAGAAACTTGTCTGGGAGACGTACAGTGGATGGATCAAAAAGTACAATCCACTCGGTCGTGAGTTTTGCTAATATTGCGAGTATGACTAAAGCTCCCAAGACAAACATTCCAAACATTGCGAGCTTATCTTTTTTTAAATTTCTCCAGAACTCTTGTAGCTGAGTTTCTGGAGGAGGGAGTTCTGTCATAGTATTTAGTTTGTCTTGTGCAAGCATCACTGTAACCTTATTCTCGGGTCGACAACTGCATATAATAGATCAGAAATTAATGTTCCTATTAGTGTAAGAACTGCTGCAATAAAGTTGATGGTGAGAATCACTGGAAAATCACGTGCAAGAATTGCTTCGTATCCGAGGCGTCCAAGTCCTGGCCAAGCAAATATTTGCTCAAAAATTACTGATCCCCCAATAAGTGCTGGTAAGAGGAATCCAAACATTGTGACAAATGGGAGTAGTGCATTTTGTAATGCATGGCGATAGATAACAGAGTCTTCGGATAACCCTTTAGCTCTTGCAGTTCTAACGTAGTCTTGGCCGACAACTTCCAACATTTGTGATCGAACATACCTTGAGAGAACTGCTATGCCCCCAATAGCGGACATAAGTGATGGAATTACAAGGTGCCAGAGGCGATCCATGGATCGAAAGGTGAGGGTGGCATCTTCCATCCCGAAGGTTCGCATTCCAATAACTGGAACATTAAAGGTGTTGACTACCCATAAAATCATAATATACGAGAGGAAAAATCCAGGTATTGAGATAAGAGCATACGCAGTAAAGGTAGTTGTTCTATCGTACACTGATCCTCTGCGTATGGCCGCATGGATTCCAGTGGGGAATGAAAGGCTCCATATTATCAGCGTTGCGCAGATTAGTAGAGGAAGAGAGTTTAGAAACCGTTGCCAAATTTTTGGAAGAACAGGCTGATTGTCTTTAAATGACTTCAACTCCCCAGTAAAAAGGTCACGCATCCAATAGGCATATTGAAGGTAAAGTGGATCATCAAGGTGAAATGCCGCCCGAATAAGCTGTATATCTGCAGGCTTCATTCGTGGGTTGGAGGGATCAACCTCACTTGGCTCGCCAGGCGCAAGGTGGATGACGGAGTGTGCCACAATTGAGACAATTAGTAGAGTAATAATTCTCTGTAAGATGTTTCGCGTTATATAGGCCCACATGACTAAAACCTTGGGGTGTGTTCGAGCTTTCTCCACTTATTAAAATAAAATTGAATAGCGCCACTCTTTGTGGGATAAATTTTACTGTATTGCTCTGTTCCATCTGGATTTTGATCTACAATTACAATTTTTTTGTCAAGGATTCGAGTTCCTTTCGCTGCGTATAAAAATGTATATGGTTGATCTTCATGTATTACTTTATGAAGTTTATGTGCAAGCGCGCGTTGGTTGTCATGATCGTACTCTTGTCTAATGCGTACGATAAGTTCATCCGCATACGGATTATTATATCCAACAAAGTTTAACTGTTGTGCTCCAGCTTGAGATGAATGCCAAATTTGATAGAGGTCAGGGTCAATGCCCATGCTCCATCCCAGTACTGTTGCATCAAAATCACCTGTGTTAATGAAATCTTTTAAAAACACTGCCCACTCAAAATATTGGGTATTGCATTTGATTCCAATTTTTTTCCAAGCATTTTGTGCAATGGACATGATATTTTTTCGAATTGGATTTCCACTATTTGTTACCATATTGAATTCGAATATCTCGCCGTTTTTTTCAAGCCACCCATCCGAATTTTTCTTCCATCCTAGTGATTCAAGAATTTTAGTTGCCTCAACTGGGTCATATGGGAGAGGAGCAATGGCTTCGTCATACCATTCTGTAATCTTTGGAAATGGTCCAGTAACTCGTTCGGCTTCGTCGTACATAATATATTGAATGATTTCATCAACATTAAGTGCCATACTCATGGCTTGACGAACACGAGGGTTGTTAAATAAGGGTTTTCTGTTATTGTACCCAATGTAGACGTATCCAAAACCAAGGCTCGAGAAATTTTGATATCGATCATCTTTACGGTATCGAGCAACTTGGTGGGGAAGTGCCGAATAAAAATCAATGGCACCTGTTTGAAATTCTAGTTCTTGGACAAGAAGATCTGGGATGATTCGAATAATGTACTCTTCGTATTCTGGAGGCCCTTCCCAGTAGTTATCATTCCGAGTGAGTCTGATAAATTGATCACCCTTCCATTCTACAAAAGAAAATGGACCAACCCCAATAGGATGTCGATTGAATTGGCTATCACGCATTCCAAAAGTGTCTCTGGCTACAGTGGTTAGATTTCTCTGATCCATTTCTTTTTGCATAGCAGCGGCATTCAGAAGGTGCTCTGGGAGAATGCCTATAGTCCATGCGGCAATTGCTGGAGAGTACAATCGTTTGTAGACAACTCTTATAGTGTGAGAGTCTTGAATTTCAATAGCCTTAATTGGCTCGAAGCTTGAAGTCCGAGGAGAGATGTTTTTTGGGCTCATGATAGAATCGTAGGTAAACTGCACATCTTGAGCATCAAACTCATGTCCATCATGAAAATAGACCTTTTTTCTAAGGTGAAATAAAATTTCAGGATTGTGTTCTTTAATCTGAATCAGTGTTTGATATTGTGTTTCAGTTTTACGTGCGATACTTTCATCGACATTGTCGATAATCCGTATATATTGTTTATATTTAAAAGTAGCCCCATAATTTTTTCCTATAATAGGGGTTAACTTTTTAAAAAAATCTTGATCTACTTCATTGAGAGTGAACGCAAGACGCTCTGGCATGTTAATTGACAGTTTAACTGGCGTTATTTGTTGTTCTCCATTTTGGTTTAAAGTAGCAGCCCTTACGGTCTTTGTTATATTAGTTGCGGGAACTTTTCTTATATTTTTTAATATTCTGGAAAGCTTTGGGAGGGCACCAGAGTCAAGTGCTGCTTGTATTCTCGTTTTGACAATTTCACTGTTTACGGATAAACCGTCGGGCAGCGTAGCACTTGGGTCGATGACTAAGTAGGCTTGCTCTGAAATCTTCCAATGCGTCGCCAGGCGCCCTCGGAGTATAAGGTTTTCATCTAGGTCAAGTAGTCCCTCAAACACCATGCCAGTTATATTGCTACTTGCTGTATCGGCGTTCAAAATTGGATTTAAAATTTTTGCATCGCCACTTGAAGCTTCAATGTATTTGAGGAGTCGTTTAGGGTTTCCCTTGGTTTGCACATCATAGGTTGGAACCCAGTAGTAGGATTGCAGTAGAAGTGCAACTAAGAGGAGTGGAATGAGAATCAGAAGGCGTTTAAGCCACATCGGAAATCAGGGAGCACTATGGATTAATACGTTTTGTCAGTCCTTTTATATTTGGCTCGTACAAAATCTGTATAGTATTACCATCTGGATCAGCAAGGTAAAACGAATAGCTCCCATCTCGGTGTTTTTTAGGGGCCTTTGTGATGGGTATCTGGCAGTGAAGTATCCATCGATGCATTTCGTCAACGGCTTCTGGCGTTTCCATTAGAAACCCAAAGTGATCCAGGGGGTTCGCTGATGCCCCGTTCAGAGTAATAGGGTTTTTGTCAATTTGATGCAAGGCAAGATTGTCTGATCCTGAACTCAGGTAGCTATTTAATGGATCCGGTTCCCACACAGCAACCATTTCAAAGACTCGTTGATAAAAGGCACGAGACTTTTGAATATCTCCAACGCGCAGTGCGATATGCCTAATTCCAAGTGAGCGGGGTGCTTGTTTCGCAGTAGTTTCTACCATGGTAACCTTTAGCCTTTTCGCAATGCTATTGGAAAAAGTATCATGAACTAACATGGCGGGGCAATGGTTGCGGATGACTGGGGTCCATTTTGATGTTCCCTGCCCAAGCAGATTATGTGAACCTTATGCTTCACGAGTATCGTATAATGATGTTAGGGTGAAGGATATAAATGGAGGCTGCGAATGTTTTGGCAACGGCAAATACTTAGTTTTGGGGTGTTTTTATCGGTAGGGCTTCTCTGTCATTTATCCTATGCCATAGGGGATAAGGCGGAATTTATTCAAGCTTCATCCGGAGAGTTTGAAAGGCCCCATGATCTAGTGCTTGGACCTGAGAATAAATATCTATATGTCGCGGATCTAGGAAATCATGCTGTTAAAGTCCTTAATCCGTATACCCTTAAAACGCTTGGCGTGATTGGTAAAGGTATATTACGCGCTCCACACGATGTAGCATTTGACAGGTGGGGGCAGCTTTTGGTTGCAGATACTGGAAATGACAGGGTTGTTATTTATAAGGTTAATGGGGCCGATGCCAAATTTAAGACAGAAATACGTAATGGTCTACGTAGTCCAGAAGGTGTAACCTCAAGTCCAACTGGGATTCTCTATGTGAGTAACGCTGGATCACACAATGTTGTAGCCTTTAAAGATGGGATGCAGATAGATGAGTATGGTCTAACTGTAACGGGGAATGATCGATTTGTCCGTCCACACGATATCCAGTATGTTCACCCCGATAAAATATACGTAAGTGATCCTGGTAACAATCGTATTCAAATTTTAAATGAGTCGCTAGATGTAATTGAAATGTTTACTGGTGATAATAATGATTTTAACGAACCAAAGTATTTTGGCACTGGTGAAGGGGATCGTTACGGCAATTGGTTATATGTAGCAGATCAATATAATCATCAGGTCAAAGTTTTTAATGAATCCCGTAAGATGATTGCAAAAATTGGAAGTGGTAAGGCGGGAAAAAAACTTGATCAGCTGAATGGACCTGAAGGAGTTGAAGCACGGCTTGGTTATATATGGGTCTCTGATACGCATAATGATCGAATATTGATGTACAAGTGGATGTTGCTTGAACCATGAGAACTTTTTAGGGGGATAGCACTGTATGTTATATTTTTTCCTATTGTTGACAAGGAATGTATAGTTGGTTTTGATGGATATTAGGCTTTCACAACCTGATCGTGATGTTCAGCTGAAAGGGCCAAAGCAGGTAAAGGTAATTTTAAAAGAGCTCAATATCGTTCCAGAAACAGTGCTTGTTATAAGAGATAATAACCTACTTACCGAAGACGAGATAATTACCGATTCAGATAATATTGAAATCCGCCCAGTGATTTCCGGAGGCTAAGATGAAGTGCCGTAAATGCGTGAGTAAAGCGGTGTTGTCGATTCCACGGCATAACACCTCGTTGTGTGGTACGTGTTTGACTGACTATGTAAAAACTCAGGTTCAACGAGCGATTGATCGTGAAAATATGTTTACAAGAAGTGAGAAAATTCTTGTTGCAGTGTCAGGAGGAAAAGATAGTCTGGCATTGTGGGATATCCTTACACAATTGGAGTATGACGCGGATGGGCTCTATGTGCATCTTGGTATAGGACAGTACTCCATTCGATCTCGAGAAAAAGTAGATGCATTTGTAAAACAGAGGAAACTAACTTTACTTACTCAAGACGCAACGCCAGATGATACCATCGGTATTAGTGAGTTATCTGAGCTTGTGCGACGGCCTACCTGTGCAACATGTGGATGTGTTAAGCGGCATCATTTTAACTCTATGGCTGTTGATAATAACTATGACGTTTTGGCCACTGGACATAACCTTGATGATGAGGCAGCGCGTTTAATGGGAAATATTTTGCATTGGCAGCAGGAGTTTCTTGAAAAGCAGAGACCAGTTTTGCCAGCCTCTCTAGAAGGTTTTGCAAAAAAAGTGAAACCGCTCTATAGGCTAACAGAGCGTGAAATTGCTGCTTATTGTGTTGTAAATGGTATTGATTACATTGTTCAAGACTGTCCGATGGCAACAGGTTCTAGGCTCTTGGTATATAAAGAGGCGTTGAATATAATTGAGCAGGCCTCGCCTGGCTCCAAGCAGAGTTTTTATTGGGGCTTTCTTGCCTCACAGGAAAAACAAGTGAAATCTGTTCAGCAATCTATGTCGGAGCGAGATTCTTCTATTCTGCATCCTTGCCCAGATTGTGGACAGCCAACTTCTGCTGGTATTTGTAGCTATTGCAAGCTTATGGAAAAGGCAAAAATCCCTGCACGCATGTGCTAGTAATCAATTTGCCATGTATGCATTTTTAAATAGCGGGTATTGGGCGTGAAAGTTCGTGAGTACCCGTTTCTCTCCATTGTTATTCCAATACACAATGAACGAGACAACATTTTTTTGCTGGTAGAGCAGATTGTTAACGCTTTTTCGGATACACAGGAAGTTTATGAGCTTATTTTCATCGATGATGGAAGTACCGATGGTAGTGATCTCTTACTCGATAATGTTGCCGAGATGTATGATGTTATAAAAGCATTTCATTTTTCCAGGCAAAGTGGGCAAACAGCTGCTTTTGATGCTGGTTTTAAGCAGGCTAAAGGAGATCTAATTATTACTCTTGATGGGGATTTGCAATATGACCCATCAGATATTTTTAGATTATTGCCGTTGACTAGAGACTTTGACCTTGTTTGTGGGAAGAGAGTAAAACGTAATGACACTCTCATTCGTGCATTGACTTCTCGTTTTGCTAACGCTGTGAGAAACTTTTTTACTGAAGATCAAGTACAGGATACTGGCTGTTCATTGAAGATATTTAGTAGAAAATTAGTGTTGAAAATGCAGCTTTTTGAAGGAATGCATCGATTTTTTCCCACGCTTGCAAAGATGCATGGATTTAGTATAGCTGAAGCTGATGTACAACATTTTCCTCGTGCCCATGGACAATCAAAATATGGCATTCACAATCGTTTATGGTGTGGATTACTTGATTTGTTAGGTGTCTGGTGGATGACCAAGAGATGTTTGCGATACGAATATAGAGATGAAAAAGCAATTCACGTGAAAAGGAGTGGAAATGACTGAGACCATCTGGCTTTCAATTGGGTTTCTTGGACAGATAGCATTTTTTTCCAGGTGGCTTGTCCAGTGGATTTATTCTGAACGTAGGAAAAAAATGGGAGTGCCAGTTGCCTTTTGGTATCTAAGTCTTGTAGGAGGCTTAATTACTCTTTCCTATGCCATTCATCGGATGGACCCTGTTTTTATTACGGGTCAGGCGGTTGGAGCATTTATTTACATTCGAAATCTAATGCTTATTGATAGAGACCATCAATTGTCTTGATATGCGTTGCTTGCGTACTGAATGATCCTAGAATAGAATGACGCTTTGTCAAGATAGTTTATGTTCGAGAGAGGGGATAAATCACTATGGCAGTAGAAGTTGACTCACAGGCACCTGATTTTGTTCTGTTTGACACAAAAAAAGAACCTGTAAGCTTAGGTTCATTTAGAGGGAAGAAAGTTGTAATTGCATTTTTTCCTGCTGCATTTACGGGGGTATGTGAGGCTGAGTTGTGTACATTTCAGGACTCACTGACTGACTTAAACAATTTAAACGCAACTGTGGTTGCTATAAGTGTTGATTCCCCGTTTTCAAATGCAGCGTTTACTGAGAAGAATAAAATAAAGTACCCCATACTCTCTGATTATGCCCGCTCAACTATCAATGCATACGGTGTGATGCATGATGATTTTTCAGGTATGCCTGGATACGTAGCTGCAAAACGATCAATTTTTGTTGTAGATGAGAGAGGCATGATCGTCTATAAGTGGGTAGCAGAGCACCCTGGTAAGGAGCCTATCTATGAAGAAATTAAAGTGGTGTTGGGAGAGTAATGTAATATGCTTGAAATAGGGAAACGGGCGCCGGCATTTACCCTGGAGGATGATTCGGGTAAAAAAGTTTCTCTTTCGTCTCTCCGTGGGAAGCGAGTGGTTCTGTTTTTCTATCCGAAAGACGACACCCCTGGTTGTACGCAAGAATCTTGCGATTTTCGAGACAATATTTCGAAAGTGACGTCATATGGTGCAGTTGTTGTAGGCGTTAGTAAGGATACTGTTAATTCACATCAGAAGTTTAAACAAAAGTTTTCATTGCCATTCCCTCTATTAAGCGACCCTTCGCATGCGATGATAGAAAAGTACGGTGTGTGGAAGGAAAAGAAATTATATGGACGTGTATACATGGGGATTGAGCGCACAACGTTTGTTATTGATGAAAACGGAAAGATTGCGTATATTTTTTCCAAGGTCAAAGTCAATGGTCATGTTGATGAGGTTCTTGATGTCCTCAATGCAATGTAGTCTTATCGCCCCGTTCCTAGAAAAAAGGTTTTATTATCGGAACCTATAGGATAATCCTTCCACTGCTTTTTTGATATTGCGGTGTTCGTACCGTGAAACCTTACGTTCTAACATCAACTTCCGACAGTGTTTCTCAAGCAATATCTCCTATTGATTATGAGGCTTCACTTAACCCTGCGCAGATGGACGTTGTGTTTTCCCTTAATGGGCCTCTATTGGTTATTGCTGGTGCTGGTAGTGGGAAAACTCAAACTCTTGTGTATAGGGTCGCACGACTAATTGAAAAGGGTATTCATCCTTCTCATATCCTTCTCCTGACGTTTACACGAAAAGCTGCTCAAGAAATGTTGCAGCGTGTAGGGACGCTTGTTGGGAATCAAAGTGAACAAGTTCGTGGAGGAACTTTTCATTCAGTTGGTAATATCCTGCTTCGGCGTTATGGCTCTCACATTGATTTAGATCCGAGTTTTACCATTATGGATCGTTCAGATGTAGAGGATGTGATTCAACTTTTGCGAAGTAAGTATGGGTTACATGAAAAAGGAAGAAGAGTCCCACGAAAAAACACTATCGCAGAAATGTTTAGTAAAACAGTAAATACTCTGCGCTCCTTGGAAGATGTTATATTGAATGATTATTCTCATTTTTCTGATCTTACAGAGGACTTGAGTAGCCTTAAAAAAGCATATCAAAGCTATAAACTTGATCACATGCTAGTTGATTTTGATGATTTGCTGGTAAAGCTCGATGAATTATTAGATGCCAATGTTGTAATACAAAAAGAAGTTTCAAGCATGTTTCAGTACATGCTTGTTGACGAGTATCAAGACACTAACTTTCTCCAGGCAAAAATTCTCCAGAAGCTTGCCTCAACTCACAATAATATTATGGCTGTTGGAGATGAAGCACAGTCAATATATTCTTTTCGAGGGGCAACCTTTCGAAATATCATGGACTTCCCAGCCCAATTTCCTGGAACACGTGTGATTAAGCTTGAAGAGAATTATAGGAGTACTCAGGCAATCTTAAATCTTGCAAATGCTGTGATTAGTGGTGCAGTAGAGTCTTATGACAAGCAACTCTTTTCTCGTCGTGTAGATGGTTCAATGCCTGTACTTGTGAAGGCAGAAGATGAAAACGCGCAATCACGTTTTGTTACACAGAGGATACTTGAATTGCGAGAAGAGGGAACTTCACTTAATGATATTGCAGTCCTTGTTCGTTCAAGCTACCAGGCATTTGACTTAGAAATTGAACTGGGAAAACGGGGGATTCCATTTATTAAGCGGGGTGGGATGCGTTTGATGGAAACTGCACATGTAAAAGACCTTCTTGCCCATCTCCGTGTGCTTGACAATCCTTATGACGCTGTAAGCTGGAATAGGATTTTAATGTTACTTGAGGGAATTGGACCAAAAAAAAGTGCACACCTTGTTTCCGAAATAATACATGAAAGTGCTCCTGGACCTTGGCTTATTGAGAAAGCAAAAAAAATACGTTCAAGTGGGCTTGAAGATTTTGGGTCGTGCATAGAAAGGCTTTATGAAATAAAAAGTGCATCTCCGTCAGATGTCTTAAATCTTGCCCTGACTTACTATACGCCTATTTTAAAACTTCGCTATGATGACTACCCGAAGCGAATTCGAGACCTTGAGCATATTCAAGCAATGGCCATGAGATATAATCTTCTTCAAGAATTTCTCTCAGATTTAGCGCTTGAGCCTCCAAATGAGTCAGTTGCTACTCTGGAAGGTGAGTCATTTGATGATGAAAAGCTTGTTATATCAACAATCCATTCTGCAAAAGGACTTGAATGGTCATGTGTGTTTCTTCTCTGGCTATTGGATGGAAAATTTCCCTCTAGCTACTCAATATTTTCAAACTCTGATCTTGAAGAGGAGCGGAGACTATTTTATGTGGCAATGACTCGTGCAAAGCATTTACTCTACTTAAACTACCCAGTTAATATTTATGATCGACAGGCTGGAGCAGTGCTATCTCAACCCTCAAGGTTTCTAGATGGTATATCACCGACTTTACTCGATTCATGGGTTTTGCTAGATGAGGGGCAATCTTCGTATAGCAGCGATGGTTGGTAGATAAAGATTTTACTACACAATATAATTTATAGTGTAAGAAGTTTTTCCATTTACATTTTAAAGTTGTCATATATTTGGTAGTTATATTTTAGAGAGTATTGGGTGGGAGAATTCCAAGTGCAAGGTCTTGCTCTTTCAAGTGTTTGATTTCATCACGTAATGCGGCTGCACGTTCAAATTCTAGTGATTTTGCCGCTGCTTTCATTGACTGCTCCAAACGTAAAATTACTTTGTGACGATCTTCAACTGGTATATCTAGCTTTGGCGCCTTTGTTTTTCCTGGAGCAGTTTGGTTAATAATAGAGGCGGGGCCTGTATATGGAAGGGTTATAGGCCCTTTTATAACCGACTCTGGAGTTATGCCATGTTTCGCATTGTGTGTTCTTTGTATTTCCCTTCTCCTATTGGTCTCATCAATCGTATGTTTCATTGATTGGGTAATAACGTCACCGTAGAGAATTGCCTCTCCTGAAATATGGCGTGCTGCGCGACCCACGGTTTGTATCAATGAGCGATGTGAGCGCAGGAACCCCTCCTTATCCGCGTCTAGAACTGCAACAAGTGAAACCTCAGGGAGATCTAGGCCTTCTCGAAGTAAGTTTACTCCAATGAGAGTGTCAAATACCCCAGTACGGAGGTCAGAAATAATTTCTATTCGTTCAAGCGTATCAATATCTGAGTGTAAGTACCTAACTTTTAGGCCAAGGTCATGATAATATTCGCAAAGGTCCTCTGCCATTTTCTTCGTTAATGTTGTCACAAGAACACGTTCATTTCGGCTGACTCGTTCACGAATTCTAGCAAGCAAGTTATCAACTTGACCTTCAGCTGGTGCAATACTAATGGATGGATCCATCAGGCCTGTTGGGCGCAAAATCTGCTCAACAATATGATTGGTTGCATGGTCAAACTCGTAGGATCCTGGGGTTGCTGAGACGTATAAAACTTGATGGACTCTTTCTTCAAATTCTTCAAATGTAAATGGGCGATTATCAAAAGCAGAAGGCAATCTAAACCCAAAGTCTACAAGGCTTTTTTTTCGAGAATAGTCTCCCGCATGCATGCCTCTAATTTGGGGTATTGTGACGTGACTTTCATCAACCATTAGTAAAAAGTCTTTAGGAAAGTAGTCTAGGAGTGTAGGTGGAGGTTCACCTGGTTCTCTGCCACTTAGATGGCGAGAATAATTTTCTATCCCGTGACAATATCCAACGGATTCAATCATTTCAAGATCAAACCGTGTTCGCTCTTCAATGCGTTGGGCTTCAATTAAGAGATTGGCATTTCGAAAATAACGTATTCTTTCTTCAAGCTCGCATTCAATGCCTTTAATGGCAGTCTCTTGGCGGTCTGGTGCAACAACATAGTGGGTCGTAGGGTAGATTGAGAGAGAGGGTATTCTAGTAATGGTATTCCCGGTTAAGGGGTCCATTTCAAAAATGCTTTCGATTATATCGTCAAAAATTTCAACTCGAAAACTCTTCTCTTCATAGGCAGCGGGGTATATGTCGATGATGTCACCGCGAACACGAAATGTGCCTCGTTTAAAATCTATATCATTTCTGTCATAGTGAATCTTAACTAATTTTGCCATGAGTGTTTCTCGTTTTATCTTGGAACCTTCCAGAAGAAAAATGAGCATTCCTTTGTATATTTCTGGAGACCCTAATCCATAAATACATGATACAGATGAGACAATAATGACGTCGTTTCTTTCAAGTAGCGCTGATGTTGCTGCATGGCGCATTCTATCGATAGCATCATTAATGTTTGCATCTTTTGCTATATAAGTATCAGTCTGGGGAAGGTATGCTTCGGGTTGGTAGTAGTCGTAGTAGCTCACAAAATATTCAACAGCATTATGCGGAAAAAATTTTTTAAACTCTGCATAGAGTTGAGCTGCTAAAGTTTTATTGTGTACCATAACCAGTGTTGGTTTTTGGGTTTTTTCTATGACTCCGGCCATTGTGAAGGTTTTTCCAGATCCAGTGACTCCAAGGAGTACTTGATGGTGATTGCCTTTTTTAATATCGTGTTCTAACTTCTCTATAGCCTGCCCCTGATCTCCCTTTGGGGTATAATTAGATACTAGTGAGAAAGGTGGGTTTTTTATTTTTAAAGGGTTCACGCTCATGGCAGCAGTCCTGACGTACATGATCATTGTATCGGATGTGGCCGCGCTAGTCATGAGGAAATTTGATCGATTTGTTGAGGCATTTTGTGGAGGTTAAAATGGGACTTATCCCGAGTTACAAGAGATATTTTTTATGCGCTCCTTTTTTAGTTCTTTTATCTATTTTGCAACCTTTTGCCTATGTATCTGCTCAAGATAGTGAGGGGCAGGCTCAGGGCTTTATAGAGAAAGAACCACAACCATCAATGCTTCAGCTCTCCTTAAAGGAGAGTATTATGCTTGCGCTTGAAAATAATTTAGATGTTAAGGTTGACAAACTTAATAAAGACGTGAGGTTGACCGATATAGTCTTTGAGGTTGCGAAGTTTGACCCTTTGCTTGATATGAACTTCAACCATAGTCAAACAGCTTTCCCGTTGAACTCAGCGGTCGATCTTACAACTGGTGAAGCAGCAACATCTGCTTTAAGTGAAACAAGCGATCAAGATTTTGGTGTTGGGGTTAGACAAAAGCTTGGAACAGGAGCAGATGTTCGTGTTGGTCTTGATAGTGATCGAACTGACATACTATTTTTTGATCCTGATCCCGGGGAGAGAATTGATCCAGAATATAGAAGTAACCTCAATCTGACTGTTTCGCAGCCTCTCCTCCGAAACTTTGGAGTTGATATTAATGAAACCTTTATTAATGTTGCTAGAAACAATATGGCTATTGAGGAGCATGAATTTGAAAACTCTTTAATGCAATTAGTCGAGGATGTTACTAAAGCATATTGGGATCTTGTTTTGAGTATAAGGCTTTTGGAAGTTGAAAAAGATGCATTGAAGGCTGCAAAAAGTTTGTTGGATAATAACCGTGCACTAGTAGAAGCAGGAGTTCTTCCATCTATTGAGATTCTTGTTGCTCAGGCAGATGTCGCTGCCAGGGAAGAAGATATGCTTGTGGCTTCACAGAATATTATGGATCGTGAAGATGAGCTACGTAGGATTTTAAATCTTCCTAATATCCCTTTGGTAGATAAGCTTACTGTTATCCCACTTGATCCTCCAAAATTAACGACAGAAACTTTCCTGGTACGCGATGCTTTAGAAACTGCTTTTCGCATGCGGCCTGATATTAAACAGCGAAAACGAGATCTTACAAACAAAGGTCTTGAAGTAGACTTCGCAAAAAATCAATTGCTTCCCGATCTATCATTTCAAGGGGGACTTGGTTTATTTGGACTTGGTGAGGATTTTGGAGACAATTTGAGAGGAGTTGGTATGACTGATTCCTATCATTATCAAGCAGGCTTACTTTTAAGTATTCCTCTTGGAAATCGCTCTGCAAAGAGTGCTTATAATAAAAGGCGCATAGAAGCTGAAACAGCTCTGCTGGGATTAAAAAACCTCCAACTGGATGTCACGGTTGAGGTTAAAAAGGCAGTTCGAAATATTCAAACTAATCTCAAGCGTATTGAGGTTGCCAAACTTGCGACAACACTTGCGCGGAGAAAGGCAGAAGAGGAAAGAGAGAGGCTTAAGGAAGGACTTAGTACAAGTCACGACGTATTACAGTTTGTCCGTGACTTAGCAAGAGCTCAAGGGCGTGAAATTCAAGCTATTATTGATTTTAACAAATCACTTGTGAGTGCTCAGCGCGTTTTTGGAACTATTCTTGAAGATGCTGATATTACAATGACGTAGACCCTGCTTTTTGTTGTTTTGTATTTTTAACAGTATTCCTAAGTACGAATCGTTTCTGATGCTATCGTGTGGTGTCTTGTGCATATCATTACTCATTTCAGGTAAACTTATCTTGCAATATAAGCCTTGGTTTGTTACGGTTCCGGGATATGCCTAGTTATACAACTACCCATATGGAAACGCGCGTAATTGTGCTTCTTTGTGCGATGTTTTTCTTCATCGGTTGTGCATCAGTAAGCGAAAAACCTGATGGTGAACAAGTAGATGATATTGAGACTGATGAGGCTGTTTTTGATCCCGACCTAACTCGTGTTGCATATGATCCCACCATTATAATGAAGCGTGCTGAAGGGTTTTTTGAGCGGAAGGAATTTAAAGAAGCAGTTGTGGAATATGAAAATTTTCTAGAATTGCATAGGGCTCATCGTTTAGCATCATATGCTTTGTATAAAATAGCATTATGTTATGTCAATGAAATTCAAACTGTAGACCGTGACCCTGGGCCGTTGCGCAAGGCTCGTAATGCAATTGAAAAACTACTTGAGGAGTTTCCATCTAGTCGTTATACAGCAGATGTTCTCGCGATGCATAAGGTTGTCTATGAATTGCAAGCAGAACAAGAAGTTTATGTTGGGCGTTTTTACTATAGGACTGGGGGATACCTTGCAGCCTTGCATCGCTTGGAGGATGTACTTAAAACGCATCCTAATGCTTCAGGTGTTGTCGCTAAAGCCCTCTATTATCTTGCGAGAACATATCATAAAGTTGGAGATTCAGATCGTGCAATTGAAGTGAGTCAACGGTTGCTAATTCAATACCCGGAATCTGAGTATTACGAAGCAACTAGGGTAATGCTTGCAAAGTTGTGGAAAAACGAACCTCCTCCTGGAGATGGCCTAGCAAATCAAATTTTGCAAGCATCAGGGGATTGGGTCAATACTGTAAAACAGGTTTTGCCATTTGTATCCTCCCCTCAAGAATCTTTAGATGATAATCAGGAGAGTGCTTCGTTACAAGTAGCAATACTAAGGGAAGAAAATAGTATTGAGGAAAGATTTAATTCTCAGGCAGTAACCCCAACTGTACTAGGAGTAGAGAAAGAAACATATCATGTGTTTGGTATTGAAATAGTTTCTCCTAGTACTATCTTATCTGAGAGTGTCAACCAGGATGTACCGCTAAAGGCTAAAGAGGGTAAAATTGATTCCACAGCAAAAAACTTAGAAAAAGATAATGCTTTTGAGGATAGAAAAAATGTTTTTGTTGAACAATTAGAAAGTTCAATAAGGATAAAAAAGTCATTTATAGCTTTATTGCCGTTACCTGATTCTATGGCCAATGTTTCTTCCGCAAAAGCGGTCAACACCAATGAATCAGTTATCCATGGCGCCCCTGGTGTTATACCTTCTACTTTAGCGCTTCTCCCCCCACCTGCAAAGTAACCTAGCTAAAGTTTCTTTTCAGTTGTTTTAGTGCATGGTGTAAATGCATTCGAAAGTGCAGCAAACTCCTCTATGGATAATGTTTCAGCTCTGCGGCGTGGAACAATTTGTGCGATTTCAAGCGCACTTATAACGTCAATTTTTTTGAGCCCGCTTTGGCAAAGTGCTCCTAGTAATGTTTTTCGACGATATGCAAAAGACTTTTTTACGATATCTATGAAGTGTGCTTCGCTGTTAATTGAAGATTTTGGCTGCAATCTGATTTGAAAGCTTACTACAGAAGAGTCTACCTTTGGGGGAGGAATAAAGCATGATGCTGGGACTGTAAAGGCTATTTTTGTGTCAGCAAAAATCTGTGTGACAACGGAAAGTTGTCCATAGGCCTTTGTATTTGGAGTTGCAGTAATTCGTTCTGCAAGTTCTTTTTGAAACATTAGGATCAGTTGAGTGACCTTTGTGCGTAAGGCTAGAAAGCGGAATAAGAGTGGTGTCGAGAGATAGTATGGTAAGTTTGATACGATGCAAATTTTCCCAGGAATTTTGCTGTAATCAAATGTAAGGCCGTTTGCATGAACTATTTGCAGGTTGTTGCATGTACTGAGACGTGTTTTAAGAGGGGGTATTAGGGTCGCATCAATTTCTAGAGCGAGCACGCGTTTTACTTGGTTTGCAAGAGGTTTTGTCAAAATTCCATGCCCAGGGCCTACTTCTACAAATGTCTCAGGTTTGGAGGGTGTTTTATTCATTGGATCATTTGAAACTCCAGTAAGTGCTACTATTTTCTCAGCTACTTTCTTATTGACAAGAAAATGTTGCCCAAGAGACTTTTTTGGTCGTTGCATCAAATTTCTTTCTGTGCTGTAAGGGACAGTAGTTTGTTGCGTTTAATTTTTGAAGTAGTTGCTATTTTTTCAACAGCATTATAGAAAGAACGAAGGTCATAATCATGCATTTTAAGGAGATTTTCTAATGCAGGGACATGATTGTAGTATGTTCCTATTGACGCAATGTGGGCATTATTCAGTTGCAATAAAAACCAATTGTCGTATCTTTTATCCCCTTTCCAAGTAATTTTGAGGGACCTATATTCTTCTTTTAATTTTTTGAAAATAGCTTTTTTTTGAGATTTTTTCCAATTTTCTGATTTTTTGGTTGCATAAGTTTTTGTTAATAGGTCTCTGTAGTTAGCAATAAGTCGGATAAATTCTTGATGATGGCGCTTTTTTGTTTCATGTTTGAAAATTTCAGCAGTGTGCCCAATACTTTCAAGCCAACGCCGAGTCCCTTCCTCCTCAACGACTGTAGCAAATGATTCGTTAAACATAGAGTCGTCAGAGACATAAATTAGTTGGTGAGAGAGTTCGTGAAATATGATGCCTGCCAGTTCTGCATCAGTGAAATGAAGCATAGTATTGAGAACAGGGTCTTCAAACCATCCAAGTGTTGAGTATGCGCGTACACCATTTATAGCAACGTCGTAACCTTGCTCTCTCAGCGTGGTTGCAAAATGTTCAGCTTTTTCCCGGGAAAAATAACCGCGATAATTTACACACCCAGCAATTAGAAAACACCAGGTCTTAGGTGATATTGAAAGCTCTGGTGTGGCGACGACATTCCAGACAACATAAGGCCGATTTAAGTCTACATAGTGGGTGTAGCTGCCATTATCAGGAAGGCCAAGCTCTTGTGTCGCAAATTTCTTGATGTTTAGTACTTTGGAGAGCTTTTTTGTAGTTTTAGTAGGTATCGTTTCCTGTTTTATGACATCCTGGATGGGGGATTTTTGTGTAACAATTTTAAAGTGGCCGATCATGGCTTGCGTATAATATTCAATATGGGAGCAGCTTGTCAGAAAGATCGGGAGTGAGAGGAAAAACAATGTAAGGCGTATGCAATGTGTAGAGGGAATCATGGTTTAAGTGAAGGGCGTGTATCTTTCCTTATGCCATGGGTAATTTCGATACGCGCAAGGTGCTTTACATTTGCACATAAGTTACCCAATCCTGGTGTAGCAAGGCGAAATGGTCCACCTTTTTCAATCGGAATTGGGTGTCCGTCAAGCTCATAAATTATAATTCCATGCTTTTTGGCCTCCTCGAGTGTTAAACTAGCAGAAAAGTGCCCATCTGAAGAGTAAAACGTTATATGATCTGCATCTACATCACAAGATATGGACTCAAGGATTTCTTTTAGTTTTATTCCCTTTCCAGGTAGACCGCCGATAATGGTAGTTGAGTCTTCAACGTGCATTTTCTTTGAAAACTCTGAAAGAATTTTTTGATCAACTATTGTTGGGGTGGAACCGGTCCCTTCAATTTTGATGATTCCTTGTTGTACAGGTACAGAAGAGGTTATAGTTTTGATTAGACGATATAAAGTTTCATTTACGGGAATCTGGATGCCAAATCTATGTGCATGATGAACAAGGTAGCCATTTAAATACTCAATTTCTGTCTTTCGGCCTGCCTTCCAATCATCAAACATCGACGTGTGTATGCTTCGAATTTCTTGTGTGGCGCTAATGACATTATCAGGTGTTCTGTGCGATAGTTTGACACCAAATTTTTCTGCTACCAAGACTGTTTCCTGAACAATACTACGAATTAAGGAAAGCGTGGTATCATGGTCTAGTGCTTTAGCTACATTGTCGTTAAGGAGTACGGTTAATGGATTAAATACAACATTCCAACACATTTTTTCCCACTTGACCTTAGCTATGTTGTTAGTAACTTTGCATGGTATCGGCGTTTTTGAAAAAATATTTTTAAGTGCTTGAATGCGTGGAGTGTCTGTCTTCCCAGATTCTTCACCAATTGTAATGTTGCCTCTGGCAAGGTGGGCAATTAGTCCAGGCCGAATAATTTTTGTGTAAACATAAATGACGCCAGCTACAACGTGATTGCCTTGAAATGCTGAATTTAAGCGTTCTTCGCTATTTACTCCATTCTGAAAAGTTAGAATTACTGTGTCGCTTTTTATTATAGGGCGTAGTTGTTCAATAGTTTCATCGAGGTCATAGCACTTAACTCCAAGCATTATCACATCGGGGGAGGGGAGATTGCTGGGGTCAGTCGTGATTTTTGGATGTACCGTTATTGAATTATCTTGTGTTTCAAGTGTTAGCCCATTTGCTTGTATGGCTTTATAGGTTTTGGGACGTAACAAAAATGATATATCTTCACCGACATGTGCAAGATGGGCTCCAATGAATCCACCAACAGAACCAGCTCCAACCATTAAAATTCGCATATACAGCCCTCATTATTGCATAGATGAAAGTAAAACAATGACTTCGAAAACTTTATTATTCTACCCGATATTTTATGTACATTAAATAGGTTGTCTTTTCATGGTAAAGGTAATGGATGGTTGCTTTTTAAAATATTTTATCCGAACTAATGTTATTTTTCTGTTATTCCTTTTGTGTGTGCTACTTTTGGGATGCCAATATCCCCTAAATAAAGAACAAAGTGTACCTGATTTTGAAAATGACACATGTCAATTGAGTAATAGCAAGATTATTTTAAGTGACCGTATTGGAACGCTCCGATATATTGCTGATGCCTTTAATCAGGGATGCTATGGCATGGTACTTAGCTATGGAACTCAGGCGAAAAGAGATTACCGATACAAGCAGTTTTCGGTATTTCGAGAGGCTACCAATATTTTTTTACCTGATGGAATGCTTACGGACTATGTTCTTGAGAGTTATGAACGAGCATATTTGGCATTTCTTTTAGCCGTGGCTTATTACCACTTGGGAGACTTTGAGGCTGCTATGGTTGAATTGCGATGGTTGGACCATGAAATTATCGCACCTCTTTATAATCATGGGGAAGACCCAATAAATATTTTATTCGCTGCCGTTATGTGGCAAACTTTAGGACAACGAGATGAGGCTAGGATTGATTGGAGTAGACTGAGTATACATCGTAAGAGCGATACAGAAATTAAAAAATTTGCTTTAAAACATATACAGAGAATTGATGACAAGATAGAAATAACGAAGGCATGGAAAATCTATGGTATCGGAGAGTTTCCTGCCATTAACTGGGATTTGCAGTTTACCGCTTCAGATAATGGATATTTTTCAGTAACTCCGGAGAAAGCTTTTGATCCTACTTGTGTATCTGAAACTGGGATTAAAATCTCACTTCAACCATGGTTTTCAAAGATTGCATTACGACATAATAATGGATACCACCCTCTTCTGAATGCACAGAGTTGGATTAGGCTCCCTTTTGGAGTCTTTTATAGTGTGACTACATTTGCCGCTGGGGCAGGGATTGCCGTTACTGGTTGTGTAGTTGACTTTTTAAGTAAAACCAACTTTGGTTCGCTTTGTGAGGTTTCAATCAATGGTGGAGGTGCTCTTATTTATGCATCACCAACAGTTTTAAGGAAGACATTGCAGCCAGATCTTAGGCACTGGGATAATTTGCCAGAAAGTTTTTTGTTTACTGACTCTAATAACCTTCAGGAGGAAAGCTGTTTTTTAAATCTTCCCGAGACTAGTAAATCTAAAGCTGTAAGAGTTTTATAATTGTACAGTGATATGTTTTTTGAGAAGTATAATGAGAGTGTTAAGAGATGAGCTTTAAGAAGGACATTCAGAGAACGCAAGAACTTCTAGCATCTTCAAAATCTCTCGTGGTTCTAACAGGTGCAGGGATTTCAGCTGATAGTAATGTGCCTACATTTCGTGGAGAAGAAGGCTTATGGAATCAATATCGCGCCGAGGACCTTGCTACTCCTGAGGCTTTTTCAAGGGATCCAAAGCTTGTATGGGAATGGTACTCCTGGCGGAGGAAGCTAGTTGCAGTAAGTCAACCTAATATAGCGCATACTACATTGGTACACCTAGAAGAGCATTCTTTTTCCTTTGCTTTGATTACGCAAAATGTTGATGGGCTGCATGATGAAGCTGGAAGCAAGAATATTTTAGAATTACATGGAAATATTTGGAAGGTTAGATGCACATCATGCAGTCAAATAAGTGAAAACCGAGAGATTCCAGTTGTATTTCCTCCTGAGTGTAAGGTGTGTGGTGGGTTACTTCGACCGCATATCATATGGTTTGGAGAGTCTTTAGATCATTTTGTTTTAGATAAATCTTTTGAGGTTCTGAAGTCTTGTGATGTTTTGCTCGTCGTTGGAACATCAGGAATTGTTCAGCCTGCAGCGTCATTTTCTGCAATTGCAAAGGAGTATGGTGCGTGTACTATTGAGGTGAACCCTAACCCAACCCCTCTCTCTAATCAAATGGATATTGTGATTAACGGTAAGGCTAAAGACGTGATGCCATTGCTAGTTTCACTTGTGATATAGCATCTTTTTTGAATATATAATTTGTACAACGACAACTATTGCATGGAGGTAGTTTAAGTAGGATATGCCAGGACAGTAGGGTGAAGAAGTAACTCTCGGAGGGTAGGGATGACAGAGTAATTGTTTGAGTTGTCTAAAGGTTTTTCTCTGTCAAGGTGAATGGTTAAGAGACCGGCTTTTTCTCCTCCCTCTACATCATCGCAAAGGCTATCGCCAATGTGAAGTGCTTCGTGAGGCTTTACTTTATGTTTCAAAAGTGCATGCTGAAAGATTTGTTTTTCTGGTTTTGCAAAACCTTCGAGAGTAGATATAGTTACTGACGTAAAAAAATGTTCAATTTGAAGATCAGAAAGAATTTTTGTCAATCTAGAATCAAAGTTTGAAATAACGCCAAGTGGTATTCCAGATTTTTTTAGTGTATCTAAAACTTCGATCACCTCTGGGTAAAGCTCCCATTCATCTGAACCTTCAAATGCTTGAAAAAGATCCTGAAAAAGTGCTGGAAACCTCTGGTCTGTTTTGTCTACGCCTATGAGACTAAACGCATCTCGAACTACTGCCATCCACCATTCATGTTCTTTCTTGGTAAGTTGCTGTTTAGGGGTGCCTGGAAAGGCTAAAGGTGGTGCCTTTTCAAATGCGCTTTTGAATGCAATATTTATATCTCCAGGCGAAATTGTGAAACCGTGACGTGCAGCGGTTGAAGCATACACGTCACCTACGGTTCCCTTAACCTTGATTAGGGTGCCACCTGCATCTAAAAAAATTGTTTTAAGAGCCATTACGAGTTAAGTGTTTTTAATAGATTGCTGAGCTACATCTGAAATTTATATGACACGACAGTTGAGCGATTATACTTTTGCGAGCACTCCTTGATTGATTTCTAACACTTTCTTTTTTCCGTAAAAGTATTCAACCAGGGCAAAGGAAAACTCCATCGCGGTGCCAGGGCCTTGACTTGTAATAATACGTCCGTCAATCACAACACGATCATCTTTGTAAATTGCGTTATGTAAGTCATTTTTAACACTTGGGTGACTAGTAACTACTTTCCCTTTTAAGAGGCCACATGCTGAGAGTATTGTCGGTGCAGCACAAATTGCTGCGATAATACCATCATTTCTATCCAGGTGTTGAAGGAAGGACTTAATTCTATCGTCTTGTTGTAAGCGCTGTGTTCCTCCAAGACCTCCTGGAAGTACAATGGCATCAAATTCTGTTAGGTTTCTCTTCGCAATATCCTCTAAGGAACAATCAGGGGAGATTTTTATTTTTGTTCTTCCAGTTATGATGCCATTCTCGTCTGGATCTCCTGCCACGGTGACTGTCATGCCTGCACGACGAAGGATGTCAATTATGGTAATTGCCTCAATTTCTTCAAAACCATCTGCTAGCGGAACCAATATATTTGGCATTATAGGTCCTGTTTGAAGGATTAGTGTAGATTTATGTAGTAGAAAAAATTCTATTTATATTTTTGAGTATTTGTCAATGCTTAAAGCATTGAAAAAAGCGTAGAGAAGAAGTTAAATATTGCCGGGTTGACACTATTTATGGGGGTTCTTATAATCACCTGTCTGTCTACAGCACAAGTAAAGGGGTATAAGCTATGTCTCTCACCTATCACAATCCATCAAACAAGAAACGAAAACGAACTCATGGCTTCTTAGTGCGTAGTCGCACAAAGAACGGACGAAAAGTGTTGGCGCGACGGAGATCCAAAGGCCGCTCCCGTCTTGCGGTCTAACTACATTTAATCTTCACCATAGACCATGGCTCGTCACCAACATGTTCTTCGTAACCGCGAAAATTTTCAAAAAATGTTTGATGAGGGAACGTGGATACGCACAGAGTTTTTTAGAGTTTTATACCGGCCTAACATCCTTTCCCACAATCGTATTGGGATCATGGTGGGGCGGCGGTTTGGTAATGCCATTTGCCGGAATCGGGCAAAGCGCGTTTTTCGTGAAGTAACTCTTCATGGACGTATTCAGCTAACTCAAAATGCTGACTTTGTTTTTTTTCCCCGCCAAGGTATGGATAGGGTGCCGTACCATATAATTAATCAGACTTGGCAGTCATTGCTGACTCAACATGGCCTGATTCAGAAGTTGTCTGTTTGATGAAACGGGGAGCACTCCTTTTACTCCGTTTTTATCAGGATTTTATTTCACCTTTGTTTCCGCCCTCGTGCAGGTTTTATCCAACTTGCTCTTCGTATGCAATTAAGGCATACAGCCGTTGTGGCCTTCTTAAAGGGACGTGGTTGACCCTACGCCGTCTCGGTAAATGTCATCCTTTCCATCCCGGAGGGTTTGACCCTGTTCAATAATAATTTTCAGCATTTAAGTTTAAAAGGATACCTTTATTAAATGGGCAGTCGTGTAATTCTTTTTCTTGTTCTTTCATTGACGATAATTGTTTTTTACCCACTACTTTTAGAAAAAATGGGCATTATCGCCCCTGTGTCTCAGGTAGAAGAACATTTTGGGGAAGGTGATTTTACGATTCTTGATGAAAGCGAATCGACTCCAACTATTTCAGAAGACCCTGTTCCATCAGAACTCTCTAAAATAATTCTTCCATTGGATGGAATACCTGCCTTAGAGCAAGATATCACTGTTGAAACTGATTTATATAGAGCAGTCTTTTCAAGTGCAGGGGGCGTTTTAAAGAGTTGGACATTAAAACATCATTTTACATCTGATCCAGAGGATCGACAGCCTATCGATTTAGTTGTAAATCCTGATGGCTTATATCCAAAGTCACTCGAGATTCTGAGTGAATCTTCTGAGCCAACCCATTCGTTTTCAACAGTGCTTTATAGCGTAGAAGGAGGAGATCTTGAATTAACGGAGTTTGAACCAATTGGGAACCTTAAGTTTTGGTATCAAGATCCACAAACTGGGGCAAGTATTTCAAAGCTGATGATGTTTTCAAATGATAGCTATGTTGTTGATTTTGAGCTTGAAACCACTGGAATACCTGACCCATATGTTCTTTCCTTAGGGACAAATTTTGGCGTTACAGAATGGAATGATCAGACTTTTATTGGCATTAATGGCCCGGCTACGCTTATTGATGGGGAAATTGACAAGAGTAGCCCTGAAGTAGAGGTAACACGTGAGGGGCTTGTTGGCTGGGTTGCACTCCAGGACAAATATTTTATTTCGGCAATCATTCCTGATATTTCGGGAGATGAAAATTTTTCCACTAGAAAGGTCAAAATACATCCTCGAGATGAAAAGCTATTCTCTGTTGGGGTATTAATTGACCCATCTCAAGGTACGAAAACTGAAAAGTACAAAATATATGCAGGGCCAAAATCTTACAATGGGCTTCGTGATTTACAAGTTGGACTTGAAGATACAATTGACTTTGGTTGGTTTATATATGGAAGTTGGTCTCTTGTTAGGGCTGTCGCTAAGCCACTTTTTTCTGTTTTAAGCTTTCTCTATGACTATACTCACAACTATGGTTTGGCAATTATTTTGTTGACCATTGGAATTAAAATTCTCTTTGCACCGCTTACTTACAAGGCTTATGTATCAATGAAGTCAATGGCAAAGTTGCAGCCAAAGATGATGGAAATTCAGAAAAAATACAAAGATGATCGTCAAAAAATGAATATTGAGGTCATGAACCTTTACAAAAACGAAAAAGTAAACCCTGTGGGGGGGTGTTTGCCTATCTTGCTACAAATGCCTGTATTTATTTCATTGTTTAATATTTTATATATGACCGTTGAATTGCGACAGGCACCATTCATGCTTTGGGTCACTGATCTTTCTGCTCCAGATCCTTTTTTCGTTCTCCCAGTCTTAATGGGAGTTTCAATGTTTATCCAGCAGAAAATTCAGCCAACCCCCATGAATCCTCAACATGCAAAAATTATGTTAATGTTGCCATTTTTTCTGACATTTATTTTTCTTAATTTTGCAGCAGGTTTGGTGTTATATTGGGTCATTAACAATATATTGACTATTGCACAGCAGTATATTACCGAAAAGATAATTTTTGGAAAAACTGCTGACGCAACAATTGAGGCTGGAGCAAACGCTGGATCTGATACTGATAGTAATAAGAAACCATCACGAAAATCTAAGAAACACAGTAAGCGCTCACAAACCAACAAATAGTCTCTCACCTTTTCTACGGATCATTTTCTGGATTGCTTAAATGGCTATTATTCCAGATCATACTAGTGACACTGTCTGTGCTCTTGCCACTGCTACAGGTGAAGGGGCGGTGGGGGTAATTAGGCTTAGTGGGCCTCAAACGATAAGAATTCTCAAGCATCTTTTTACACCAACACATCAGAGATCATTCGCGGATTGTCAAAGCCACATGATGCATCTTGGAGTAATAAAAAACCCATCACTAGGAATTGTCATTGATGAAGTTCTTTTGGTTATCATGTCTGCTCCTCGTACATACACTCGAGAGGATATGGCAGAAATACATTGTCATGGAAGCCCCCTTGTTCTCCACCATGTTTTAGAGCTCCTGCTTAACGAGGGTGCAGTTCTGGCAGATCCTGGAGAGTTTACAAAAAGGGCATTTCTGAATGGCCGAATTGATCTTTTACAGGCAGAAGCTGTCATTGACATTATACGGTCTCGAACATCAACAGGATTAAAGATTGCATTGGATCAGCTGAAGGGAGGACTCTCAGAGAAAATTCTTAGTATTCGCGATGATTTGGTCAGGCTTCTCGCACATATTGAGGCTGGAATTGATTTTGTTGAAGAAGATATCAGCTTTGTTACATCTGAAGAGTGTATTGATCAAATTCGAATAGCTCGAGTGGCGTTACAAGCCTTAATAGACTCTGCTGAAGAAGGCCGTATCCTTCGTGATGGCCTTTCTACTGTAATTATTGGGCGCCCTAATGTTGGGAAGTCTAGCCTGTTGAATACTCTTTTAGAGATAAATCGAGCTATTGTGACATCATTACCTGGGACTACAAGAGATGTTTTGGAAGAGTATGTAAATGTTGGAGGGGTGCCTCTAAAACTTTTAGATACAGCCGGTATAAGAAGCTCCGATGATGTTGTCGAGCAGGAGGGCATTCGTCGTGCTTATCAGGCATTTGAGCAATCAGAGCTTGCCCTGATCGTGATTGATGGGAGTACTCCTCTTACACAGGAAGATTATGACATACTACATAGTGCTAAATCTAAGCAACATATTGTTGTTATCAATAAGTCTGATCTTGGCCTAAAAGTTTTTGCAGATACTGTTAAGCATAACCATATGGATGTGCCGGTAGTAACTATATCTGCAACCTTAGGGATAGGGATAGAACAGCTAAAGGCTACTTTAAAAGAAAAAATTTCAAAAAATACTAACCAGTCAGAAGAAAGTTCGATTATAACTCAGGTTAGACACAAAAACGCATTGTGTATGGCGAGAGATGGACTGAACTTTGTTTTCGATTCCCTTAAAAGTGGGCAACCGGGTGAATGTCTTGCCTTAGATCTTCGTCAGGCAATCGACGCATTAGGTCAAATTGTGGGGGTCACCACCACTGATGATATTTTAGGGGAGATTTTCAAGGAGTTTTGTATTGGAAAGTAAGTGAAACTTTAATCAATATTCTGGAGTATTCACTGTCGCAGCTCTTTTTCGTAGAGCTACGGTACTAAGTTGGTGCTAGGGAAATCTTTCTACCATATAATCCATTTCAGTTTGCCTGTTTTTGCATCTTGCCTGGTCTCTTCATAACGTTTTGGCGTTCCAACATCAGACCAGTATCCAGTTGTTTCATAACCATATATGGAAATACCATTCTTTAAATGTTGTATGTATGTATCTATGATAGATGATTCTTTTCCTGGAAGAATGTTTTTGAGCATTGATGAATGCATGATGTGTAGCCCCGCAAACATTTTTTGAGTAATAGGATGGGTTCTGTCTCTAGGCAGTTTTCCTTGGCCTAAAATGGTTAATATTCTCCCATTGGGGTTTAATTCAAGAGTGCCCCATTGAGAAAGGTTGGGGTCATTACGAACGACCATAGTTGCAGGGGCATTGTGTGCCATATGATAGTTCAGTAAGTGTTTAATATTTATGTCAAGTAATGTATCAGCATTAAGTACGATAAATGAATTATTGCATGACTGCTTTAAGAAGTCTTCGGCCTGTTTAATCCCTCCTCCAGTTCCAAGGATCGTTTTTTCTCGTGAGTAGGTAATGTCCATTCCCAATGCGGTGCCATTTCCTAGGTAAGTCTCTATCTGGTCGCCAAGGTGATGAGTATTGATAATAACTTTAGTTATCCCGTATTTGTGAAGCAACCGAAGGTTCCATTCAATTAAGGGATGACCAGAGACTTTAAGTAGCGGTTTTGGGGTTTTATTCGTCAATGGTTGTAGGCGGGTTCCAAATCCCGCAGCTAAAATAATAGCGCGCATCAAATCTTATGAAAGCTCTGGAACATACGAGGCTAAATGTTTGTGAAGAATCTTGAGCTCAGGGTATTTTTGTAGATTTCTTTTAACGTATCCAAGCGTTCTTGGAATATCAGTAAGAAATTTAGGATTTTTCTTTACGCTATTGATATATATAAATCGTCCAGCGGCTTTTAGGTTTCTTTGGATGCTCGTAAAATCAAAAGCGCGGCGAAATTTTTTTACATTTAATGTTAAGTGTTTTGGCATGTTTTGCACGTATCTAGAAATTAGTTCTTCAACAAAATCTTCGTTAAGCTCTATATAGGCATCACGCAAAATTGATGCTAAGTCATATGTTAAGGGGCCCATGAGAGCGTCTTGGAAATCTATGAGGCTGATCTTTGCATTCTTTACCATTATGTTTCTCGAATGGTAATCGCGATGCGTAAATACCTTAGGTTGTGATGCTATAAAAGTTGAGATTTTTTGAAATTCTTCTTGGATGGGGATATAGTCATCTGCACACATCACGCGTTGATTTCTTTCAATGATACAATATTCAAGAAAATGATTGAATTCCCACATAAGTAGGGGAATGTCAAAGCTTCTTTCAAAGGCTATGCATTGATGATCCAAGGTTTTATGCGGTTGTGATGCTTTGGTGTGCAATGAAGCCAGAAGATCAATGGCATTTTGGTAGAGTTCATTCGAGATGTTTGCATGACCTTGACGTATGGCATCTTCTAACGTCGAATCACCCAAATCTTCAAGGTATAGGAGCCCATGTTTGCGATCATAGTAATATATACATGGCACTGGAAGATCTGAGGCCATTAAGTGCGTGTGAATATTAATAAAAGGCAATTCATTGGTTGAGATTAATTGTTTGCTAGAAATTTCTTCAGAATATTTAAATCCTTCGGGGTCAGCTAGCTGCATGATAATTAATGATTGTGGAGTATTTGGTGCTGGAGAGATAAAAGAAGCTCTATGGTAACGCCTATTAGAGGCATCTCCAGGTAATTGGGAAAGGTGGATTGATGCTGTTTCTATTTTCAGTTGAGTCTGGAGTGTTCTAATTACATGTGAAATATTTGGCTGGTTTATTGTCACTTTAGTAAGTGGTGCTTCAATCCTCAGTGTGCTTTATGCTAGCAGTCATGAGGTTGTGTAGGAAGGATACATGGTTTATTAGACATTAGCTTCCCTAACAGCATTTTTCATTTTCAATGGGGTAGAGTACTTGTTGCGCATCTAAATCCCACATAATTCTTCCTGTTGTTTGGGGAGTCTCGACGACGGAGCGAAACTCGGTCAGAAACTTCTCCCTTTGCTATCCATGAACTTCCTCGTATAACTTTTTTAAATCCTGTTTCTGGTCCTAATGGGTTTTGTCTTGAGCTGATTTTGTAATAGTCAGTTAGGTACCAATCTGCAACCCATTCTCTCAGGCTACTTGCCATATCATCCACACCAAATGGACTTCTTCCCTCTGGATCTTTTCCTATGTCAGGAGGATGGCGTAACCTTACTTTCCCCTTGGGTCTTGTAGATTGTTGCAAGGTCCCCCAAGGGTATTGTCGCCCATCAATTCCTCGAGCTGCTTTTTCCCATTCCGCTTCCGTTGGAAGACGTTTTCCTGCCCATGTGCAGTATTCCGATGCATCGTACCAACTCACACCGACTACTGGCTGGTTAGAGGAATTAAATTTTTTATTTTTTATAAATGTTGAAGGACGATGTCCCGTTTCACTTACAAATTGAGAATAAAGATGATTTGTAATTTCGTAACGATCGATGTGATATGTGTCGAGGTAGACCGTATGTTTTGGTTGCTCGTCTATTCTCATGCTCCCAATTCCGTGATCATTTCCCATAATAAATGGTCCGGCGGGAATCTCAATCATTGGGAAAGGTGCATTTAACAAGCCTGAGTTTGCACTAGCCATGCTGGCAATCAGGGAATATAAAAATATAATGATCAGCAGGTTATTGAGTATTCTGTGGTAAAAGAGCTTGGCAATTCTTATCATGTCGATGTAATCGGTACGAAAAGTAAAGAAATTGTAACATGTGTTTGGGTGGTATGGCTATATTCTGTGTAGCTGTATGCTACAATACCAACACTTATTTAAGAACATGCTCTAGAATGGAGGGGGCCAATGAGTCGACGCATTCTTCCACTGTTACTCGTGTTGCTGTGTGCTGATTATGCAATGGTACACGCAACTGAGGTTTTTCGAGTGGGTATCACTAGAATTTCTGAAGCATGCCAAACGGAAAATTTTGAAGAAAATCCAACCAGCGGAATGTGGGTTAGTTTTGATTCGCCTTCACAATTAACACTTGCCTTCAATGCAAACTTTCAGGATCCTATTATTATGAGACTAGTCCGGTATATTAAATCTCCATTACGCGAGGAGTTTGTTGCTGTTCGTTCTGATGATATTCGTCCTGCACTTGGTTTTCCTGAGCCTGAGGGGTGGTTTTACTCCATTTATGGAAAGATGAAACGTGATCTTGTAACTGGTGAGGCTTTGTCTATTAAGGGAAATATTCATGCGAGTTACCTTTCTCCTGTAGGAAATCAGAATGTGGGAAGCCCCTGCCTTTTACGTATAAAATTCGCCACTATTGAGCGAATTGAGTAGCTGATGCAAATTTAAAAATGTTTTCGAGTTGTAGTAGGGATACAAAATGAATTTTTTTATCTCGAATGCAATTTTTTTAATAGTCTGCCTTGGGTTTGGGGATGGTTTATCTCTTGCAGGGTCTTTGCATGACGCTGCACGTCGTGGTGAGGCCCCTTTACTTCTGGCATTGATTCAGCAGGGAGAGAACGTTAATGATTTAGGCACTAACGATGGAGCCTCGCCTCTTCACCTTGCAGCTGAATATGGGCATCTTGATGCCTCCAGGGTTTTGATTGAGGCGGATGCAGATGTCAATCTTCAAGATAGGTTTGGTTTTACACCTTTGCACCTAACTGCCAATGCGGGGCGCTATTCTGTCGCAAAGCTTCTCATAGAAAGTGGCGCAAGTGTTCACTCCACAACTGATACTGGGCTCTCACTATTACATATGGCATCAATGCAAGGTCAAAGTAAACTTGTTGACCTTGCTCTTCGGCATGGTGCCGATGTCAATATAGTCAATGAAAATGGATTTACCCCCTTACATTCTGGAGCCCTAGGAGGGCATCTTGATGTCGCAAGAATACTTTATGGAGCATCTCCGGATATGAATGCGATGAGTGATGGAGGGCGTACTCCACTTTCCTTAGCGTGTACAGTTGGGCATGCAGCAATGGTGCAGTTTTTGGTGGAGGCGGGAGTTTTGATTGATAAAGCTGATGATGAAGGGTTTACCCCACTTCATATTGCTGCAGGAAAAGGCTATGTTTCAATAGTAACTAGTTTACTCCTTGGGGGGGTAGATGTTATGGCACGGTCTCATGTTGGTATATTGCCTATTAACATGGCCGCAAATAACTACCAACATGATGTGCTCGATATTCTCCTAGGCTATATGGAAATTCAACAGGGCAATATATAAATTTACTTGAGGTTTATCTGAAGAGATAAAAACTTTTTTGCGATTATTGTATTGAACTAAAGAGCTACTTTTTCCAAAAAAAGTTTTTTTGGTACTTATAAATTTCAAGCCTGTAGGTTGTTTGCGTATCGTCAATATTTTCAGTCTTTGTGTATTTTAGTAACATGCTGAACCGTTTGACATTTCCAGGATACATTGGAGGGTCGGAGGGTTTAACTATCTGCTTGTTTCCTGAATATTGTACCTTCCCTGATTTGTCTTTCAGCTCTATGAAAATTTTTGCAGAACGAATTGGGTAGGGTCCAGTATTTTTTACCTTGCCAGACCAATTTCGGTATGATGGGTCTGCTATTCCCCAAGTATCATCAAAAATCTCAAAATGTTCTTGCCACTGTAATGAGGGGTAGTAAAGAAAAGTGTACCCTAATAGCGCCAACAAAATACTTAACGCTATTATGCTAGTAGCTAGGAAGCGATTGTTTCCACGAGACGATAGTTGTGGCTCAGTATTTTCCATTTTCACTTTGATTATTTCTGGGTGCAGAGCAAGCAAGACCTTTGTCCATTATTAGCGCTCTTAGTTTTATTGCACTCATGTATCAGCCTACCTAGGTGGTGTTTTAACTGTCAAGTGGTATAGCTCAGGAGTTTGTATTTTGAAATAGGTTTTCGGCAGATTCTCTTTGAAAACCATTAAACAGGTTTCCATTGGGCATGTGGTAGCGTTTGGCAAATTCATAATAAGTGCCTTTAATTGGGTATGTGCCTTCAGAAAAATCTACTAGATGGATTGCAGCCTCTAAGGATGATTGTTCAAGAAGAGATTTTTTTGTCCCTTGAATCTCTCCTGTTGCGGTATTTAACGAAAATCCACATTTCTTCAGGTGTAGATTGAAGGTTTTGAGGCTTGCATACTGATTGAAACTATTTATTCCAACTGCAAAGTGGGTAGGGCGAAATCCAAAAGCTACTACCCACGCTGCATAGGCACTTTCATTGTATAATGTTTTATAGTCTGAAAATGATGGTTTCCAAGGACGTAAAGGGACAAAAAAGTCCCACGTTCCTAAAATGCTACTGGGAATTTGATTCAGTAAGTGATCAATCACTGCTTGAAACTTGCTGCTAAAGCGGGTGATGTGCAGTTGACTGACAAAGATTTTTGGAAGTACTGGGTTTTGGTGTTCATAGTGTTGAGCTGAAATATGTGTCTTGGGAAATTCATATTTATCTTTACAGGCATACCCTGCTGTAAGAAATGGACGCATTAACATGTCAATGTTGACAGTTTTCTCATTGAAGGTTCGTAGCGCAATATGATCGTGTAACACTGAACCTTCTTCTTGGCATAGTAATTTGTATGCAGCAGTAGCAGTGGGGTTTCCTTTTCGAAAGTCTTCCCACCAAGTATCAAAGAGTGTGTATAGTTTATTCATATTGTTAAATGTTTCTAATGCATACGAGTTTGTGTTGTTGTGTTCTTTTGCAAAGTACCCATGTGCTTGATTACAATATTAACATGGCATCTCCGTAAGAATAAAAACGATAGTTATTGTCAATAGCCTTTTGGTATGCATCGAGTATGAGTTTTTTTCCTGCAAACGCACATACAAGCATCAAAAGAGTTGTTTGAGGAAGATGAAAGTTTGTAATCATTGCATCAACAGTTTGAAAACAAAAACCTGGATAGATAAACAGACTCGTTTCCCCATCCTGGCCCTCTTTGGGGAAATTGCTTTTTGCAACGGTTTCAAGAGCCTTAACTGTAGTTGTGCCTACTGCTATGACTCTGCCGCCTCGTATTTTTGTTTTTTGTATCTCCTGTAAGGCCTTCTCTGTGACCTGAAAGTATTCAGGCTCCATATAGTGGTTTTCTACTAAACCTTTTTGCATTGGGAGAAATGTGCCTAATCCTGTGTGTAATGTGATATTTGATATTGATACTTTATTTTCGCAGAGTTCTTTGAGTAGGTTAGGTGTAAAGTGTAGTCCCGCGGTTGGTGCAGCAATGGCCCCAGGTGTTTTTGCATATACTGTCTGGTAGCGGCCAAAGTCTTCAGCATTAGGTGTCCTTTTTATATATGGAGGAAGTGGGGGCTGCCCTACATTAAAAATTTGATCTCGTAAATTTATGCTGCCATGGAAGTGGAGCAACTTTCTTATAGTATTTTGATCTGTAAGTTTTACCGTTGCTGTAATTGAGTTTGAAAATTCAAGATGTTGGCCTTCTCTTACTTTTCCTCGAACAAATGCTTCCCATGTGTTTAGAGAAACTTCTTTAGTTAAACAACAATCAACTCGTCCTCCACTAGGACGTTTATTTCCAATGAGACGTACTGGTATGACTGCAGTATCATTAGTTACCAGGGTGTCCCCTGGGTTTATAAGTTCGGGTAAGTCCTTAAATTGGTAGTGGCTTATTTTGTGGGTGGCTCTGGATAGCACCATGAGTTTGGAGTGATCACGTGGGGTAATAGGATTTTGTGCAATTCGTGATGGATCTAGTGAATAATTAAAATCTTGAACTCTCATTCTATTGTTTCCCAGGATTGCGTTTTGGCTATGCGCGTTGGTATCATAAGGTGTTGATTTACAGCGTTATGGGAGACTAAGGTACATGATTACAAATGATGTTATGACTGCATATATTCAACGCGCTATGCCAGACGCGGTTGTGTCAGTGGTTGATCTAAAAGGCACGATGGATCACTTTAAGCTTAAAGTCGTTTCCGAAGCATTTGTTGGAAAGCAAATTATGGATCGACATCGAATGATCTATCAAGCATTGGATGAGCCTATGAAAGATGGTCGTATTCACGCACTTGAGATCACAGCCGAAGCTACAGACGGATCGTAAATTTTATAAAGGGGGAGAGTAGCATGTCCGATCCTATTCAGGAAGAAATTGAGAACGAGATTAAGGATAACAAGATTCTTGTTTACGGTAAAGGGACAAAAATGCAGCCAATGTGTGGATTTACTGCAGAAACGATGCAGTTTTTCGACAAATATGGATATGAGTACGAGCTACTTGATGTTTTGCAAAACCCTGAGAAACGAGAAGTTCTGACGCGAATGACTAATTGGCCAACTCTGCCTAAGGTCTTTATTGATGGAACTTTCTATGGGGATACTGATGTGCTTGATCCAATGGAAGCCAAGGGTGAGATAGAGCCTTTGTTAAAAAAGGCTTTCGGAAAATAATATAGTATTTTATAGGTTTTCGGATGGCTCGGCATCGAGTACAATTAACTCCTGAAGAGAAGCATAGGATTTATCTTGAAGAGAAGGTTCGCTTTCAGGTCCAAAAAAGAATTCGGAGAGAGAGTACAAAACGACGTTTGGGGTTGTTTTTTGGCCTGGGTGCATTGTGTGTACTTGTAATGGCCATCATTGTTCCTGAGCGGGACCACCCTAAGTCCTAACCCTGAAGACCAGCATGGAAGTTTTGAGAGGCACTTAATGTCTGCTAGGACGATGTTTGAGAAAATTTGGGCTGACCATGTTGTTCGTGAAAATGAGGCAGGCACGACATTGCTGTATATTGATCGCCACCTTGTACATGAAGTGACATCTCCTCAGGCATTTGAAGGGCTAAAAATTTCTGGCCGATCAGTGCGGCGACCTTCGTTTACTCTGGCAGTACCAGATCACAACGTTCCTACGACTGACCGACGTTTAGGCGTTGCTGATCCAACTAGTGCAAAGCAGATTGAGACTTTGGAATCAAACTGCAAGGATTGGGGGATATCTTGTTTTGGGCTTGACGATCCTCGTCAAGGAATTGTTCATGTAATTGGTCCTGAACAGGGTTTTACTCTCCCAGGAATGACTATTGTGTGCGGAGATTCTCATACGTCAACTCATGGAGCATTTGGCGCGTTAGCCTTTGGTATTGGGACGAGTGAAGTCGAGCATGTTCTGGCGACGCAGTGTTTATTGCAAACCAAGCCACTTACCATGCTTATTCAGGTTGATGGGACTCTCTCGGCTCATTGTTCTGCAAAAGATATTATTCTTGCAATTATTGAGAAAATAGGAACGGCCGGCGCCACAGGATATGTCATTGAATATGCGGGTGAATCAATACGAGCGCTCTCAATGGAAGGCCGTATGACTCTATGTAATATGTCGATTGAAGCTGGAGCACGTGCTGGTATGGTTGCCCCAGATAAATTTACCTTTGATTATATTGCAGGAAGGCCCCTTGCTCCTTCTGGGAAGGCATTTGATGCTGCGGTTAATGCGTGGAAAAATCTTTCCACAGATTCAGGTGCACATTTTGATAAAGTAATTAATCTGGATGCTAAAGATATCGCTCCTCAAGTCACATGGGGGACTAGTCCTGGTATGGGGACTGCCGTGGATAAATGTGTGCCTGATCCTAAAGTCATTACTGATGATAAACTCAGAGTTGCTACCCAGCAGGCACTAGATTACATGGGGTTGGTGGCTGGAACTCCAATTACGGATATTTTAATTGATAAAGCATTTATTGGCTCCTGTACCAATGCACGTATTGAAGATCTTCGTCTTGCCGCAGCCTATGCAAAGGGTAATAGAGTACATGATCGTGTTCATGCTATTGTTGTTCCGGGTTCGGGTCTGATAAAGGAACAAGCTGAAAATGAAGGTTTGCATGTAATATTTCAGGAGGCAGGATTTGAATGGCGAGAGGCAGGCTGCTCGATGTGTCTAGCAATGAATCCCGATGTGCTCAAGGCGGGTGAGCGTTGTGCTTCTACTAGCAATAGAAATTTTGAAGGACGCCAGGGTAAAGGAGGGCGGACTCATCTTGTTTCTCCCGCGATGGCAGTTGCGGCTGCAATTGAGGGACATTTTGTGGATATTCGATCATGGATTCATTCGTAAACCTGACGGGGCTTGTTGCTCCGCTTGATCGGTTAAATGTAGATACTGATCAGATTATTCCCAAGCAATACCTTAAAACCGTTACGCGCACTGGGCTCAAAGAAGGTTTGTTCTATGACTGGCGTCATGCAGATGATGGTGTGCCGGATCCTACATTTTTTATGAATCAAAAAAAATTTTCTGGAGCATCTATTCTGCTAGCACGAGATAATTTTGGATGTGGTTCGTCACGTGAGCATGCCCCATGGGCCTTGCTAGATTACGGAATTCGATGTGTAGTTGCACCTAGTTTTGCGGATATTTTTTACAACAACTGTTTTCAAAATGGTATTTTACCAGTTGTTCTGGCCTCAGATGAAATTGATTTTTTATTTGAAGAGGTTGATAACATTGAAGGTTATCAACTTATGGTTGATCTCAATACTCAAAAGATATCTACTCCCAATGGTAAACTCTTCTCCTTTGCTGTCGACTCCTTCCGTAAGTCTTGTCTTTTAAATGGCCTTGACACTATTGGACTAACTTTGCAGCATGTGAGTGACATTGCCTCCTATGAGGAAAGGCATAAATTGACGGCACCGTGGTTGTTTTTGGATTGATCCTCTTCGAGAGATATTCTGATCTACTAAGCCTTGCCTTTAAGTACTCTGATGAAGCGTAATGTGTCTGAACGCTACGCTCGTCTTCTCTTAAAATATCCTTGGCCTTTTATTATTTTTCCTCTCTTTTTATTTTCTTGGGGAGCAGTAGGCGCGTTGGATATCGGTATTAATTCTAGTTACCGTGTATTTTTTGGATCCAACAACCCTCAATTGCAAGCTTTTGATGATTTTCAATCTATTTATGTTAAAGATGATAATGTTGCTGTTGTCATTCATCATCCAACCCAAGTTGTGTTTTCCAATGAAGTTCTTGCAACTGTCCTCTCTCTCTCTCAGAAACTTTGGAAAAGTGAATATGTTACCCGCGTTGATTCAATTACAAATTATCAGCATACAGATGTTATTGATGATGAGCTTATTGTTAACGATCTAGTGGAGTCTTTGCCGTTAAGTAATGCTCAATTACAAATAAAAGAGTCAATTGCTTTGGCAGAGCCATTGCTACGTGGGCTACTTCTGTCTTCAGATGGTAAAACAACACAAATTAATGCGCGGGTTCTTTTTCCTTCTTTAGAAGAAAATCCAAATGTTGCAAGCGATATTTATGCTTCCGTTAAGAGTCTTGTGAAAGAGGAGCGTCTAAAGTATCCAGATATTAACTATTACATCACTGGAATTGTTGCGACAAATCACGCTTTTGCAAGAACCCCAGAAGATGAGATGAAAAAAATGATACCACTCATGCTGGGATTAACGGTGATTCTTTTGGTACTGCTTGTAAGGTCATTATGGGGTGTAGTCCTTCCTTTAATTCTAGTTCTATTTTCAGTCGTGTTTACACTTGGAGTGGCAGGGCATTTTAATATATTGCTTACACCGGTTTCTTTCACATTCCCACAGATCTTGCTGGCAATAGCCATCGCATATTCTATTCACATTGTAGTCACTTATTCACGGTTGAGGCGTGAGGGAGTTGAACAGGATAACGCAGTAGTCATTACCATTGTAAAAAACTTAAAGCCTGTTTTTTTGACCGCACTGACTACAGCAATTGGGTTTTTTTCAATGATACTTAATGAAGTTCCACCAGTTCGAGACTTGGGCGTTTTAGTTGGCACTGGAGTTTTTTTTATATTTGTTTTTTCTGTAACGTTTTTGCCCGCTTTATTGTTGATTTGTCCTTGTAGAATCAAACCGGAGATTTCCGTAGTTCATCCTTCTGATGCATATCAAAAAGATTGGACAATTTCTCTTGGAAAATTTGTTGTTCAAAACTCTCGGCCATTGCTGTATGCCTTGATATTGATCACTGTGCTTGGCAGTATATTTATTCTGAAACTTGAGTATGATGATAATCCACTAAATTATTTTAAAGTTGGTAATTGGCATCGTGATGCAACAGAGTTTGTTGATGCTAATTTGACAGGGGTCATGTTTACGGACTATTCCCTTTTGAGTGGAAAAGAGAATGGGATTACTGATCCGGAGTTTTTGTCAAAAGTCCAGGCGTTTGCTCGCTATGTCACGACTATACCAGAAGTCGCTCATGTTAATTCTATCGTTCCCATTATAAAGAGGCTGAATAGAAATTTACATGGGGATGATCCACTCTTTTATCGTTTGCCTGAAACGAGCGAACTCGCGGCCCAATACTTGTTGCTTTATACACTGTCGCTCCCTTTTGGATTAGACCTTACAAACCAGATTAATGTTGACTATTCAAGTACTCGCGTGACAGTTATGATGCACAAAGTTACTGGGAAAAGGCATATAGAAATCCTTAACCAAATTGATGGTTGGGTAAAGCAAAATATGCCAGAGGTTAAAGCTCAAGGGGTTGGTACTTGGGTTATGTTTACCTACTTAGGCCAACGAGTCATTTCTGGAATGATCAATAGTCTTTTCTTGGCACTGATTTTAATTACTCTTGTGTGTATCCTTACGTTTAGGTCAATTCGGTTTGGATTAATTAGCTTAATTCCAAATGCACTTCCAATCATGCTCACATTTGGAGTATGGGGCCTTTTAGGAGATCATATTGATTTTGCAGTTTCTATTGTCGCTACAGCAGCATTGGGCGTGATAATCGATGACACAATACATCTTTTGGTTCGGTATCGTAAAGGTCTTGAGAGCGGCATGTTATCAGGAGATGCCTTCAAGCATGCATTGCATGATGTTGGACATGCATTGCTCTTTACCTCTGTGATCCTAGTCGTTGCATTTGGACTATTTTTATTATCTGACTTTCGAGTCAATTCGAGTATGGGGGCAATGATTAGTCTTTCCCTTGCATTTGCATTGGCCTTTGATTTTTTGTGTTTGCCAGGAGTACTTATGAAGCTAGATGGAAAAAAGCAATTAAGGTGATGTAGTTGGATTTACAGTAGGTGACTTTTAGTCTTCTTGTGTGACTCTCCTCACCTCGTCAATGGTTGTTACTCCCGCAGAAATTTTTTGCCACCCATCTTGCCTTAATGTTCGCATGCCTTGCTCGAGCGCAGTATCTCGAAGAGCCTTGGATTCTGGCCGTTGAATAATTAGTTTTCGAATACTATCTGTACAAGAGAGAAGTTCGTAAATTCCTGACCTCCCATAATACCCAGTATCGCCACAATGCCAGCATCCTTTTCCATGTTTAAAGGTTGGTGTAGATAAGTGTTTTGTAACTTCACGGTACTCTTTGAGAAATCCAGGGTCAGGGTCAAATGGGCTACTGCATTCAGTACATACTAAACGAACGAGGCGTTGTGCAAGAACGCCTATAATGGATGATGCTAATAAATAATCTTCAAGTCCCATTTCAAGGAGGCGTGTAATTGCTCCAGCTGCGTCATTGGTATGTAATGTCGAAAAGACTAGGTGGCCTGTGAGTGCAGATTGAATTGCAATTTCTGCAGTTTCCCTATCTCGAATTTCTCCTACCATAATCACGTCAGGGTCTTGACGTACTATGCTACGTAGTCCATTTGCAAATGATAACCCTATTTCAGGTTTTGTCTGTATCTGGTTTACCCCTCGGAGTTGATATTCTATTGGGTCTTCAACTGTAATGATTTTTTTCTCTGGGGAATTAATCTTTTCTAAAGTGGCATAGAGTGTTGTAGTTTTTCCACTTCCGGTGGGACCTGTAACGAGAATCATGCCATGCGGACGAGTGATCATTTTTTCAAGGGACTCTCTGATGTCATCTGGAAATCCTAGGCTGACGAGGTTTAATGTTAGGTTTCCTCGATCAAGGATTCTCATGACAACGCTTTCACCGTACATCGTAGGCAAAGTCGATACTCGAAAATCAATATGTTTGCCACCAATTTTGAGTTTGATTCTTCCATCTTGTGGGAGACGACGTTCAGCAATATTAAGTTTTGCCATAATTTTTATTCGTGAAGTAATAGCAGCCTGTAGATGTGCAGGAGGAGATTCAGCGTTATGGAGTACCCCATCAATGCGGTAACGAACCTGGAATTGGTTTTCAAATGGTTCAAAATGAATGTCACTTGCTCTAGCATCAAGGGCTCGAGTAATAATCAGGTTAACAAGTCGAATTACGGGTGCTTCTGATGCGACATCTTGAAGGTGCTTGATATCATCTTCTTCATGGGCGTCTGTTAAAACTTGGGTGAGCTCCTGGTTTTCTGGGAGCATATCCCCAATAATCTCTCCCATGGCAGAGTGCTTGTCATAGAATTGCGTGATGGCCGTGAGAATATCTTCTGAAGAACTTGCATGACTTATAACCTCGTGCCCTGTTGCGAGTTGAATAGCATCTACTGTTGCCATATTTGTTGGGTCTGCCATGGCAACTGTAAGACAGTTGCCCACAAGTGTTAGAGGAAAAACATGCTGTTCCTTTAAAAATTTTAATGGAAGAGTTTGGCAATAATATGGTTCTGTGGGGAAATCGTTAAGATGGAGTGTTTGCTGGGACATTTGTCTGCCTTTTAGTATCCTCGACTTGCCATAAGGTTTTGAATGGCATTAACTTTTGAAAAAAACTCTTCCGTTGCCTCAGTGGCATCAGAAATGCCTTTAATCACACGAGGTGTGATTAGCAATACAAGCTCAATGCGGCTTTTGTTTTCAATCGTATTTCTAAATAGGGCGCCAATGTAAGGAATGTCCCCAAGAATTGGAACTTTGACAATTGTTTCACGCTCCGATTCATCAATTAGCCCTCCTACAAGAATTGTTTCCCCATCGTGTACAACCATTGAAGTAACCGCCTGACGTTTGGAAATTGAAACATCAGTGCTTCCTACCGCAGGTGGGCCGACGTTACTCTTTTCTAGATCAAGATCCATAGTTACCAATCCAGTAGCATTAATAATTGGAGTAACTTTAAGAATTGTGCCGGTATCTTTTCTCACAGTAGCCTCTGCAGCACCAGGTTCTACCCCAGCACCTTCAGATACCGCAGTTCGAATTGAAATTTCATCTCCAATCTCAAGAGATGCTTCTTTCCCATCAGTCACAAGGAGGTGGGGAGAGGCTAGCACACGTACAACAGATTCATCATCATGTGCCCGGAGTTGGGCAAGTAAGTTGACACGTTCTCCAGCATCAATTGTTAGTACATCGGCTCTAAGGGTTCCTGTGGTGCTACCTCGGAGACGAGGCTCAACAGGGTTTTCATTGTTTAAAAATGAGTAAGCGACACCATACTCCAAATTTTCAGTCAGTGTTACTTCAGCAACTAAAACTTCGATGAGGACCTGTCTTGGCATAATGTCTAATTCGTGTAAGATGCCTTGTAGGGTATCCCAGTCTCTGGGATTGGCCTTAATAATGAGTGTGTTAGTGGTTGGATAGGGGATAATTTTAATTTCTCCGGTAATTTCACCTTGAGGTCCTGAGAAAGGTGTTTCCTGAGATGGGGTTGCAGTGAGTGCAGCCGTTCTAACTTGGCCAGTGGAGGCTTCTGTTTGCTCAAATATGCTATTAAGAATTTCTGAAAGCTCTTCGGCAATGCCATTTTTAACGTGGTAGATATAGGTTCGTGTTTCAGTGCTACCTGTTTCTTTGTCCAATTGCGCTAACCAATGTTCAACGAGATCAAAGGACTCTGTGATAGAGGAAAGAACAAGAAGAATGTTTGTCCTTGGTATTGGAAGTAAGCTAACTCCAACGCCAATACCACTTTTTGTTGGAAGTTCAAACGCTGAAAATATTTTTTCAAGTTCTTGTGCAATCTCAGTTACATCTGCACGACGAATTGGATATAGGCGAACCGTTACCTGCTCGAAAATATTTGTGTCAAAGAGCTTGATAAGTGATCGTATTGTCACAGCATTATCTGCATGATCGGTAAAGAGGAGTAATCGACTATTTGCATATGTCGCAATATGACTTCCTTGTGAGAGAAAAGGTTTAATAACCTTTTCAAGTTCAGTTGTGGAAATATGATGAATTGGGACGATATGAAGTCCTACGCTTTCACCTCGTGCGCCATTTCTGTCCGCATTGTACTCCTGAGTTATAATTGGCAAGTGTGTATTTGTCGTTGCCGTCATGGGTAGGATGTGATGAAGAGGGCCTACTTTCATAATTGCTGCGCGGTTAATTCTAATAATGTCCTGAAACATTGATAGTAAATCTGACTTTTCAATTTCCCCCTTCATGTGGAGGTTTACTGTGCCTTTTACTTTTGGATCAATGAGGTAATCTATGTCTAGAACTTCCGACAGGACTTTTATTACTTTGTGAATTTCTGCGTTGTTAAAGTTTAATACAAGTCTTTCTGTGGATTCTTGGGTGGCTGATATTGGTAATTCCTCAATAGGTGTTTTCGCTGTTGGAAGGGAGTCTAAAGTTCCTTTTTTTGCATTACCTACTATGGGTGTATTTGGTGAGGGTTCTTCAGATTTTGTTAGTTGTGAGTCTAGGGTATGTTGAGGTAAATCAGCTGTAGAGTCTTGGGAGTTTGTACGGGAATCATCTGATAAAGTTGGTGAGGGAGAGTAGGCTCCTTCAAATATTGTTTTAAAGTTTGCACATCCAAAATTTACTATACCTGCCAAGAATATCATCGTGAGATAATAAAAATTTTTTTTCAGGTAGTGAGTCAAAGCTGTGAAATATAGGGAGTACATAGTTGTTTTCATATCAAGGGCGTTGGTTCGTAATTTGTTTTCCGGCAGCTGGAACACGTGTTCTGAAATTATCTGTGGCCTCAATAGCTTCCTGGAGGTCTCGAATCACATGTGGAGTAATTAATAAAATAAGCTCGATTCGGTTTATCGTTTCTTTTGTGTTTCGAAATAAGGCCCCGATGTATGGAATGTCCCCTAATAATGGAACTTTGCTGATGCTATCAGTCACTGTTTCATCAATTAGGCCGCCTACCAAGATAGTCTCACCATCTTGAACAACCATGGTGGTTGATGTTGTTCTTTTATTTATACCAACATCTGATGCTCCTTCAGAGGGAGGTGTCACGTTGCTCTTTTCCAAGTCGATCTCAAGGGTAACTAGGCCTGTCGCATTGATATGAGGTGTGACACGAAGAATTGTGCCTGTGTCTCGTCTCTGAATCGTTACGTCCACTGGGCTTCCAGCATCTGCACCAGTTGGGCGTGCTTCACTAGTTCTTATAGCAACTTCGTCGCCAACACGAATTGAGGCCTCTTTCCCATCAGTTGCGATAATATGAGGAGATGCAAGTACGCGTAACTCAGTTTCTCCTGCGAAGGCCCTCAATGTTGCTAAAAGAGTTCTTTGGTCTCCTGATCGTAAACGCATAAGGCGTCCTGTAAACCCAAGTGCGCCAGATCCTTCGAGTGGAGTAATATTTGTGTCATTGTCTTGAAATGCATATTCAATTCCAAACTCTGTATTCTCGGTGAGAGTTACTTCAGCAATTGCTACTTCAATAAGTACTTGGCGTGGGACGATATCGAGTTGTTCAAGTACGCTTTCGACAATCTCATAATCCCGGGGGTTGGCTTTTATGATGAGAGTATTTGTAGTGGCATATGATATCACCTGTACTTCTCCGGTAATGCCAGCTTTTCCTTCAAGTGAAGACGGTGAGCCTTCGGCATTATCTTGTGGAGTATTTGTGGCAAGTCGTGGTTGTGTTAGTTCATCAGGGTTGTCTTGAGAGAAAATGCTATTAAGTATATCTCCAAGCTCTGTCGCAATACCATTTTTTACATGGTAGATAAAGGTTCGAACATCAACTTCACCCTCCCGAGTATCCATTTCCTTTAGCCACCGTTCGGCAACTTGAAGAGCTTCTGGAAGTGACGTAATGACCAGGAGAGAGTTGATTCGAGTAATTGGTACAAAGCTAATGCCAGTTCCACGACCACTTTTTGTTGGTAATTCAAATGCTGCAAACAGCTTTTCAAGTTCTTGAGTAACGTCGGTGACGTCAGCATTTTTAATTGGAAATAGTCGAGCCTTCACTTGCTCAAAGACGTTGATGTCAAAGAGCTCTACAATTGAGAGGACTTTACTTATATTGTCTGGAAAGTCTGTGATTAAAAGTAATCGACTTTTTTCATATCCAATTACATGACTGCCTGATGAGAGGAATGGTTTCACGAGTTTTTCAATTTCTGAAGGGGTAGCATATCGTAAAGGTATTACTTGTATCGTTACAGTATTTGATTTTTCTTCTTGAGTATCTTTAGAGAGTTTCCTGAGCTTTAGCGCCTTTGTTTTTGTATTTGCCATGGGAACTATGTGATAGATAGCGCCATTTTGTACAATTGCTGTTCTATTGATTCTGAGAATGTCTGTAAAGATAACCATAAGATCTTGTTTTGAAATAGAACCGGTTGCATGTAGGTTAACCGTACCTTTAATTTTTGGATCAATGATGTAATTTAAATCAAGAATGTCCGCAATAACTTTAATAACTTTATAGAGGTTTGCATTGTCAAAGTTTAGTACTATCTCTTGACGAGGGGGTGTTGAATTAGCCGGAGTAGATTGGGCATCAAGGATGTTGAGGGGGAGTAAACTTAAACTTTCTATAGGTTTTTGATCAGAATTTGAGGGAGATTGAGCGTCGCTGTAGCTTGAAGGTGTACTTAGAGCAAGGATCAGAAGTCCCGCAAGCAAAAGTGCTGATAGTAGGGGCATTCTCCAAGGAAGCTGACGTAATACCTGCATGGATCTTATACAATTATATAAATTGATGTGTGAATACCAAGGGTGTTTACTCTGATGACCTTTTATTAGTCTTCGTCTTCTTCTTAGAACGTTTTTTCTTCATTGCGGGCTTTCCTTTTGTTGGTCCTCCTCCGGGAGCCGCGGTTACTACGTGACTTCGTCGGTTTAATTTATCTTCTGCCATTAATTCTAAAGTTCTCGTTTCCGTTTCTCCGGCAGATAGGATGACGCTATCTTCTAAAATTTCTTTTACTGTAAACCTTCCAACAGTATCTCCGATCCCAACATCCATTGGATCACGAGGTTTCCTAAGAAGATCAGCAATCAAGGCGCGTTGATAATCACCAAAGATTACAACGCCTTGGAGGGCAAGTCGTTCTGAACGTTTTTTCTTTGCATTTTTCTTAGGGTGTGTAGGACTTCGACGAGGAAGACGGTCTTTGGGTTTTGGAGCTTTGAGCTTTGTTGATTTTCCCGGTAGCTTTCGTGGTGCAATTTTCTTTGGGATAGCGTGTTTTTTTCTCGTGGGATGAAAAAGGTCTTTTTCAGCAATAACATTGTAAAAGTCTTTTGATGGAGGCGTAATGACTGGAGTTATAACGTCAGTTTCAGAGGTGCCTATTTTCAGGACTTGATGATGGTGAGGAAATTCACGTGATAGAGAAGGTGGATAAACCTCATTATGCTTGATTATCAGTGGATTGATGAATTTAGGGACATCAAAATTGAGTTGATTCGTAACATTAGTGGTTAATACAAAAATGATACATATAAGGCTCAGATTGATAAGCTGAATCATGCTCTTGCACTCTTTGGCGTGTTGTTTTCATGGATTTGTGGGTTTTCTTGGTGTTTGCCTGAAGGCTTCATTGTACCTTCAATTACAATGTCCGCACGTAAGCTCCGTGGTTTTTTAGGGTTAGGAATTCTGACATTAAGCTCTGAAACAAAGAGGTGAGCTGGCTGATGCTCAATTTCATAGAGAAAGTCGGTAAGTGTTTTGGTTTGTGCTGTTAGTGCAACGCGCACGGCAATTTTTGTGTAGTTGCTGTACTCCTGAGAATCAAGAACTCGGGTGCTTTTGATTTTTATATTCGAGTGTTTCTTTGAAAGGGTATCAATAATAAGCTGGACTTGCGCCGCTCCAAGTGCAGGTGTTTTTGCTTTGATTAAGGACGTTTCCTTTTCCTCAAGCAATGCGACGAGTTTTTCGAGGCCCTTTTCAAGGCGAGGCAGTGTCTCTAGTCGATCTTGGTATTGTTGCAGCATGGACCCTTTCATTTCAATCTGAGTTTTTGTATCCTTGTGCTCATCTGCAATTGGGTAGACAACATACTGGAGCCCTAGAAATAGGAGCACGGAAACCAGGCCAATAATGACGAAGTTGTTTTCTCTGGGTGAAAGAGCCATGGGGACTTAAAATCCAACCTTTACGTCTAACATCTTTACTTTTGCTTGAATACGGAAGTCCTCCCCACTCACCGGCTCACTAAAGTTGACATCGTAAAAAATGGGTGAGTTTTCGAGCTGCGAAATTAAGTGTGCCGCAGACGACCTCGTCCGACCAGTTAACGTGATACTGTCGCCTTTATAGGTGAGGTTTGTCAACCAATTCTCGTTGGGGACGACCGTTGTTAGCTCTTTTAGAACATTTAACGCAGTTTGGTGGCTTGGGGTGAGATTTTGAAGTGTTTCAAGTTGTATGGTGAGGGCGGAGTTTCTGTCTTGTATGGCGGTCATCGTAGCAATTTGTGGGGAGAGCTTTTTCAGTTGGTCACTAATGCGTTGCAATTCACCATGATTGTTCATAAAAGTGATTGTGAGGTATCCAAGAGTCAGTAGTCCTGCCATGAGGATAAGGATGAAGGTTGGGGCATACTTTCGTCGTGGGGATGGAGGCCGAGGTTCTTCAGGAAGAAGATTAATTGATGGGCGATCATGTTTCAGCCCGTGTAATGCAAGTCCAACTAAGACCGGTGATTCATCAGGAAAGTCTTCGAGAGTAGTAACATGCATAGCTAGGTGCTTGGCGAGAGTTTCTGTGGTTAAGCCGTTGACGCTCTCCTGTGTTTGTCCAAGTATAATCTTTTCTACATTTGTTCGACTCTGTCCCAGTGAAACAAGCCCTTTTTCTAATTCTTTTCCAATATCTTTAGGGGTATTATCTTTTTTTAGAATTGCTCGTGTATAGCGAAGCTGAGATCCTTCAGTAATGATCAGTTCATAGCCAGTATCATGCAGGTCAATCACCACTCGAAGTGGTTTCGTATCAGTTGTTAAAGGGGCTTTTGGAGGATCAGTGTGTCGTAGGGTGTTAAGCATTGCGGTTGATGTAACTTCAATAGCTGCTGGTGTAATGCCAAGTTGTGTGAGCCGTGCGACATATGCTTGTAGCCTTGGTTTCTCAATAGCGGCAAAGAGTAGTCTTATCAGGTTGGTTTCGGGGTTTCGCGTTGTAATTTCAAACGCAAAATATGCCTCGTCTTTTGAAAATGGGGTATAGCGATCTATCTCATAGGATAGGACTTGTTCTAGGTTTTCTTCAACAACCATTGGAAGTTCAATTTCTCGTAGGACAACCTCTGCTCGTGGAACAGATACAAACACCTGCCCGTTTCTAATTTTATTCTTTTTTAGAAAGGACTTTACCTCAGGTAACTGTTGTGAGGGAGTATTATCAGAATTGGCTGTGGAGGCTATTGATGGGAGAATGAGCCTTGATGATACTCGAGTGTCTCCCCGAGATCTCTGGATGCAGAGAAACTCTGTAAAAGATTCCGTAAGTCGAATGCCTATGCTCGTTGCCATATAAAAGTACTTATGCCATTAAAGAGTTATTAGCGTATTTACTCTTTTGCCATGGTATGTACGCTGTCATTCCATTGTAAGATCGTGTGTTCTTTTGGTGTGATTGAAATGATTGCCCTGATATGATGTTGTATTGGACTAGAAGCAATTGTTCCATAAGAATCTACTGTGTATACACCACTAGGCCTAAAGCTTATAAATGGTATTGCATCATCAATGTCACGTACAAAAGGCTCAATTTCTTCAGGAGAATTAAAGGTAAAGTACTCTCGTTCTGCAATAATTCCTCGAGCATGTTGTGTGTCAATGCCAGGTATTGACACTAGCACTTCTTGAGGGGCAGTGTTTACGTTTACTTTAAACTGTACTATTTCATCCTCATCGAGCTCATCCTCATCGAGCTCATCCTCGTCTGATGAACTTGTTTGAAGAGACGGGACGTCAAGTGATGCCGTTAACACGTCAACTAGCCCTGTGCGGCGTAGTCTGCCTTCATTTTCATTCTGAGTATAAAAGATGTTACTTGTAATGCCTTTAACCCAGAGAAGTTCATCTATTGTGTCAAAAAAAGAATTTTTTGCATGATATGGTTCTGGTAGCGACAGGTAGTAGGGGTCTTCGGCACCATTGCGATTGTAGATGTTGTCTTTATCTCGCCAGTCAAGAATAGGGTCTACCATGCCAGCAATTCCTCTGTCATGTCGCATGTTACTAAAGAGTTTGTGTAATGTCGCGCGGTTTGCTTGGTTTATATTAATTTTTCCACCTTCATCAAAAATTTTTATCTCTGCTGAGCCGTTACTCAAAGTTACGCGGTATGGGCGTCCATCTGCAAGCCAGGGAGTTTCCAGTACGGCGTTCTCATTTAATATATCATTATTAGTGGGGGCGGCATCGTCATTTTCGTTTTGAGTAAGTATGGGCCGACTTAGTTCGGCAATAGCCTTATAAATGCCAGCACGTGCATAGTAATAGGCTTCTGTGGAATTCCGTTGATTTAGGGTTGTTTTTGCTTCAGTTCTTGTCATTATTGAAAATTCAAATGCCAATACTGTCAAAAGCATTAGTACCCACAGTACAAGCACCAGGGCTATGCCTCGTTGGGAATGGTAGTTCTTTGAAACGCATGTAATATAATTGTTTTTCATTATTTTAGAAGTCATCATCGTCATCATCATCATCATCGTCATCGTCGTCTTCACTTGATGAAATACTTTTCTTGGTCTCGTGTTCTCGTGCCATGATAGGAATTAGGACATCGAGCGATGAAGTTGTATCTGAGGGACCATGTTCAAGGTGTAGTTTTACGGCAGACGGTAGTAGTGTCTTGGGAGGATGATCAGGTGGAAATTCTTGATCAGGTAGTTCTGGTTGAGTGGGATCTTGTATGATCCACTCTGGAAGCCATGCACCTGTTTTGGCGTCGAAATATTCAAAGCTAAGTTTAGATATGTCAGAAAGGAGATGAAACTTTTCTGAGTCTTGAAATGGTGTTTCATAGAATTTTTTGTGGTAAACAGGGCGATAGGCAACAATCAAGTTACTTGTAGGAGTGTTTTTTACTTTTTCAAGAAAATATACTACAAGATGAAGCCCAGCTCTATTGTCTATCCCTAAGGGTTTGGTAGTGACGAATGCAACTGATGCAGGGCCTCCATCGAAAACCAATAGTTTTTTTGTAGATCCCTTATCTCCAGGCTTATTAATGGGAATTTTTAGTGGATATGCAGAACGGAGTTGTTGAGCAATTAGATCAGTAACAATGGAGTTTTGTTGGCTCGAAACTTGTGTGCTAGTTCCTTTGTCCCAAGTCTGAATTCCCAATGTGGCCGCTTGAGCCAAAATTACCATCATAACTCCCAGGATTACGATCGTAATCAGAAGTTCGAGGAGTGTGAACCCTTTCTGGGAGTTTCCCTCAGGGCATGGGTGTCTCATTTAAATCCTCAATGTCTGTATCTGTAGGTTGGGGGGGGGGTGGTGTAAATGAAAGAAATGTGTGTAGCTGTGTCGTAATATCAGAATCAATGGTGTCATAGGTAACAGAGACAGTAGCTTCGTATAGAGAAGAAGGAGGTATGTTGAGTGTTTCCTCAGTAATTTCTTCCATATGAGGTAGATTGGTGCCATGGGTAATGGGTATAACGGTGCGCTCCCACACAAACCCATTAGGAGCATCCCCAGATTCTAATTCCATGGGAGGTGTTGTCATTAGGGTCAGTTCTTCAAGCTTTTGTTGGGCAATAAAGATTGCTTGTGCATGATCTTTAGCCTTTTTTACTGTGCGTAGTGTGCCGGAAAACAATTGGAATAGAATTGGTAAAGCAATCCCGAGAATCATTACGGCAATAAGGACTTCAAGTAAAGTAAATCCACGGGTTGATTGGGCATGATGCATCGTACTAGTGTGTAAGAGGTTTAGAGGTGAAAAGGCCCGTAAGAATGTTAAGTTTGATCTCAATTGAATCTTTTTTGCTGGGGCTATGCATCTCAATCGTGCCTCCGCTTGAGCTGCCGTTTGGGTGAAATATTAAAGCACTGATGCCTCTGGTCTCTGAGCGTTTTTGTATAACTACGCGCAGAGTGTTTGTATTTGAAAGGTATGTTTGTGTTGCATCTTTCGTTGGGTTTTCTCGTTTTTTTTTATATGGATCAACCCATACAGTGAGGTTGTCATGGTCAATATAGGTTCCGTAGGGGATTTTTTGTGTTATTGCTTGGCTTCGTGTCAGTGTAAGCATGGTCGTAACTGAACGTACGTCTTTTCGAAACTGCGCACGTTCAATGCTGTGAGAAATTGTTGGCGCCGCAAGGGCAAGCGAAACAGAAATTAAAACTAGAACAACAATTAACTCTACAAGTGTAAAACCACAATGCCTTTTAGCTACCACTTGCCCCCGCACCCCAATTCACAATATCCACATTTTCTCCTTCTCCTCCAGGTGTTCCATCCGCTCCGTTTGAACTGAGGTCATAGTCACCGTGCTCTCCAGGCGAAGAATATTCATAAGGACGAGTCCAAGGATCTAATGGGACAGATTTTGGTAGATAGGGGCCAGACCATTTTTCTACGCCAGATGGTTCATCACGTAGAGCATCTAGGCCTTCAGCTGAGTCTGGATAGCGACCTACATCAAGGCGAAACATATCCAGGGCGGTTCCAAGCATTTCAATTTGGGCTTGGGCGGCTTTGGTTTTTGAAGTTCCAACCTTTCCAAATAGACGTGGACCAACTAATGCGGCAAGCAGTCCAATGATTATCATTACGACTAGCAGTTCTATTAGGGTAAAACCTTTATATTTTTTTCTTCGTCTCAACATGTAGTAGCCCTCTAGAGTGGAAGCTCGTTAATGCTAATAATTGCGATGAGCATTGAGATAACTATTCCTCCAATCAAAACAGCTAGTCCCAGTATAAGTATTGGACCTAGAATTGCTGTCAAACGCTTTATTGCAACGCGGACTTGCCTGTCGTATGTGTCTGCTACTGTGATTAACATCTCATCAAGACGCCCAGTTTCATCTCCAACTATGGTCATTTGGGTTGCAAGCGTTGGAAATACTTCTACTTGAGTTAATGCAGTCCCAATGCCAACACCTCCTTTAAGCTTTTGTCTAGCGGCATCAACCGCCTGTTCAAATACACGGTTTTCTAATGTTTCTTTGACAATCTCCATGGCATGGAGAATAGGGACTCCATTCTGTAGAAGAGTTCCAAGCGTTCTTGCAAGTCCCGCGACTTCAGCTTTTTGAAGTGCGGGTCCGAGGAGAGGTGTCCTTAGTTTCAGGTGGTCCCAAACCATTGCTCCTGTGGGAGTGAGGGTGTAGATTTTCCACATTGCAAGTGTTAGAAAAATGCCTCCAAGAAACACCCACCAGTATTCTGTAAGTATTGTGCTTAAGGTTAAAAGCCATTGCATGGGTAATGGAAGTGCAACAGATGCGTCTTCAAATATTCCAGCAAATTGAGGGATCACAAAAGTAAACACGACAATTAGAGAGCCCCCGCTAAAGAGTAACAGAAATGCAGGATATGCCATTGCGGAACTTAGGTCGTCTCTTAGGTCTTGTGCGCGTTCTAAAAACTCTGAAATCCGTCTTAAAACTTCTGCCATAACCCCTCCTGCTTCTCCCGCACGGACAAGGTTTACGTACAGCCTGGAGAAAATTTCGGGGTATTTGGCGAGTGCATCTCCCAGAGAAGTTCCTCCTTGAACATCTGAGAGGACCTGTGTAGTTACTTTACGTAGGTTTTCACTTGGTGTGAGGTCTGAAAGGATCTTAAGGCTACGATCGAGTGGAAGCCCTGCTTCCAACAAAGTGGATAGTTCTTGTGTTAGCGTCAAAACTTCTCTCTTGGATATGCGTGTGAGGAATGAAGGAAGAGATAGTTTTACTGGCTGTGACTCAGCTGTTGCGTCTGAAGTAATTCGAATTGGGATATAGCCATCTGCTTGGAGTTTTGCAACCACAACCTGCTCTTCACGAGCCTCCATCGTGCCTTCAGTAACGGCGCCGGTTGTATCAGCTGCACGGTAGGTAAATATAGGCAATGGCCTCTCCTTGGTTACTCGACCAGGCTGTTAAAATAATTGGATACTATACCATACCCAAGCCATTGATAAAATTCATGAAATTACCCATCTGTAATGGTTGTTTTTTAGTGGGTTGCCTGTGATTGAAATAATTGAAATATTAGAAGGGTAAATTTGACTTAAACTATGAGTGGATCGTAGAGACTTTTAGATTATGTGGGGTTTTGTGGATGTTTCAGTAGATTATAGTATGTTGCTCTTGGAGTATGTTATTACTGATTAAGCACATGTTACTTCAAGGTGTATATTGTTAGAGGGCTTAGGAAAAAAGGAAACATCATGTTGAGAGCTTCTATGGGCGTAATATGTTTTTCCCTCAGGTGGGGGCTTGTCATTGGGGTCTTTGCTGTGACAATCAGCTCGATGGAGGCACATGCTAGCCTTACCGAGACCAAGGGAAAGATTGCCATTGCTCTTGTAACTTTTGGCCCAGGAGAAGAACCATGGCAGCGTTTTGGCCATAATGCATTATGGGTTCGTGATTTGGGTAGTGGCATTAATACGCTCTATAACTATGGAAGATTTAGTTTTGAGGAGAAAAACTTTATTTTTCGATTTATTCAAGGACGAATGCGCTATTGGTTAGAAAAACAGGATCCCGAGTTGACATTTTCAGCATATAAGATAATGGGTAGGGCAGTCTATGTGCAAGAACTTCGTTTGACTAACGAACAGCAAGTTCGCCTAAGAAATTTTTTAGAATGGAATAGTCATCCTGACAATTCATTTTACGACTACAATTATTATACTGATAATTGTTCTACACGTTTACGTGATGCTGTAGACCAAGTTTTAGGTGGGAAGATTTTTGAGCAAACTCACGATATTCAAGCATCCACGTCTTTTAGGTTTCATACCCAGAGTCTCACGAGTCAAACCCCATGGCTTTACACTGGGCTTTTGCTTGCGCTTGGAAGTCCAGTTGATAAGGCGATATCGGTTTGGGAAGACATGTTTATTCCCATGCGATTACGTGAGCATATTAGGACAATCATGGTTTTAGACAAAGAAGGCAGTCTCGTTTCTCTAGTAAACAGTGAAAAGACCTTATTCGCAAGTAAAGCTGTATTTCAAGAAGCTAGTATTTACACAAAATTTCATACATACCTTTTATTTGGATTACTATTAGGGGGAGTATTTGTATGGCTTGGAATGCTTTCTTCGGAGAGGCCTCTCGTTAAGTTTTCTGGTGTTGCCGTGATTATGTGTTGGTTGCTAGTTATTGGTATTGGGGGAAGTATTCTTTCCGCACTGTGGATTTTTACAGATCATCTCTATTCTTTTTACAATGAAAATTTATTTTTCCTTACACCTCTTGCCTTGCCTCTTGCTCTTCTGTTTTTGGTTACGCTTTACAGCAAAAAAAATATGGCATATTTATCGTTTATTTTGTGTTGTGTAATGGTAGGGTTAAGTCTTATTGGTTTTTTGATTCAGGTTTTTCCTAATTTTGATCAAGTCAATGCGTCAATCGTTGCGTGCTTTCTTCCAGCAAATTTAGGCGTGTGTTTTGCTGTGTTCAGGAAAATATCGCCTTTTCTCAGGAATTCTATAGAAAAAACCTGATGTGGCAAGACTTTACTTAAGCTTTCTCCAGGTTTCTTTTGCTTCTATATCACGACGCCTTTACAATACGCGTGTTTTTATAGAGGAGGGCTATCCTTTCTCGGAGGACAGTTGCACCATTGTTGTCCATTAACAATTTACTGCAGTTTTAAATTTTGTTCTGGCATTTCTAGTATGCAATAGATCTTTACTATTATGGTTTGAGATCTTGTATTTTTTTCGCACGAGAGCGTCTATGTCAATTATTTTTTTTGTGATATTCTTTGCTTTATTCTCTTCCCAGGTAGGGTTTGCGCAAGAACGGATAGATGCCAGAGATCGTATTGCAGCAATAGTAAACGATGATGTGATAACCCTTTCAGAACTTCAAGACCAAATAGATACTGTTATGCCACAACTCAATATGGAATTTACGGGGGAAGACCTCAATCGACAGGCCGACCAACTTAAATATAAATTGTTAGTAGCAATGATTGAACAGAAGCTTCAGCTTCAGCAGGCCGCAGAAATGCGTTTGTCGGTTAGTAACCGAGAGGTTGATTCAAGTGTACAGGAAAGAAGGATGAGACAAGGTGAAGCTTCTGATGCTCCTCCTACAGCTAAAGAGAGAAAAGCAGCGCGGGACCAACTTTTGCTGATGAGGGTATATCAGCAAAAAATTCGTAGTACATTGCTTGTTCCTGAGGAAAATCTTCGTGAATACTATAAAAGTCACCCAGAAGAATTTTCAATTGCGGCCGAAGTAGCTATTAGCCAGATTATGTTAAGTATTAATGCTTCAGGCAGCCTTGAGAAAGCGAAGGCGAGATCTGACCATGTGATGAAGGAAATTGATAAAGGACGTTCGTTCGAAGAGCTTGCTAAAGACTACTCTGATGGAGCCGAGGCTAAAAAGGGGGGCAGTTTGGGTGTGATGACTCGAGGGACGCTTTTGCCAAAACTCGAAGAAATTATTGACCGTCTCAGTACTGGAGAAATTGGGCCTCCTGTAGAGTCTTCCGCTGGGTTTCACATTATCCGTGTAGATGAGAAAAAACCTCAAGAGCGGCGGTCGTTTGAGGAAGTTAAAGGTGACATAGAAAACAAATTATTGCGGGAACAATCACAGCAGATTTACCAGGAATGGCTTAACGAATTGAAAGAGAATGCATTTATTGAAATACTTTTGTAGTACTCAGCAGCTAGTAGCTATCAACCAGTAATTATTTCTATATACGAGGGGACTATGGCGTACTTGTATTTATTTTTTGCAATTGTAACGGAGGTAATTGGAACAACCGCTTTAAAGTCTTCTGAAGGGTTTACAAAGCTGTTTCCCTCTATGACGATTGTTGTAGGCTACAGTGCTTCGTTTTACTTTCTAAGCTTAGTCCTGAAAATTATTCCCGTTGGTATTGCGTATGCAATATGGTCAGGTGTGGGGATTGTGTTGATCACGATAGTTGGAGGAGTAATGTTTCGACAAGTGCCAGATTTTCCAGCTATTATTGGGATAACTTTAATTCTTGCTGGTGTTGTTGTTATACATGTGTTCTCGAATACGCTTGGAGCTACTTAACAAAAAAACAAAGTGTGTATAGTAGGACGCAAACATAATATTTGGCTGGGATATAAGTTGTATAAATGTTGTTAGATTTCAATCCATAGAGGAGTAATCATGAGCACATACTTGGCATCATTGGCGCTTAGGCTCCTTGGAGTTTGTGGAGTCGCACTCTTGAGTAGTTGTGCTGCGACAAGTCTGTCAACAATTGATGGTACGCCCTTTCCAGGTGATGGGACTAAAGGAAAGGCATTTTTTCTTCAACAGCCAGCACATTTGTTCAAGAATGGGTTTCAAGATGGAAAACTCGCGCTTGTAAATATTATTGATATTACAAGTGAGTTTGGAATTTCTAAAATTAAGTATGGACTTGTTTTGCTATCACACCCTCCAGGGTCTCCTATTCCGAATCCGGATGTTGGTGCCCATGTTCATGTGGGGGACTTCAGGCCAACTTTAGGTAGTATGCCTGTAGATCATAGTGGCTGGTCGCATTATGTTCGTGTGCAAAACTTTTCAGACGATCCAACCACTCTTCTTGATGTCTTTGTTGCATGTGAGCCAAAACCAAACCCGAGTACTCAATTTTCTGGTGTCGAGAAGATGGGGGTAAGTTTTAGTAACCCTTATACATGTAATCCAGATCCGAATGAAGTATATGGAAAACTTTGGGGAACTTCAGTGCACAGTTACGGGGAGCTTCTTTCCGAACAAAACTTAGTGCCGCGTTCCGCATTAAAATTACAACATCTTAGAAATATTTTAGAGAGATTTAATGCTACAGTTATTGATGAGATAAAACGGCAGACGAAAAAGTAGTTGGGAATTTTTTAGTAGTAGCTGTCAGGGGGACTTAAATAATTCTAAGGTAGGCTGTTCTCCTTGAGTTTTACTGACTCTCTCAATAATTATACCTTCTCTCAACCCGTATTCACTAACTCTTATAGTTTTAAACCCAAGTGTTTCCATTATTAGTTCGAGTAGTACAATGCCAGCAACGATTACATCAGCTCGGCCGCGTTCTATTCCCGTTATTTTTTGGCACTCCTCATGGGTTTTATATATACACTTCTCTTTAATTTGCTTGATAGCTTCTAGGGATAGCAAGTGTCCATGGATTCTTTGCGGGTCGTAATCTTTCATTTCTTGATTAACTGCTGCCAAGGTTGTAATAGTCCCCGCAGTTCCAATCAATGTAGATTCATTCAAGTGGCTAAATTTGGTGCTGAGGGGTTTTAGGCGTCTAAATATATAATCTTGTGCCTTTCTGATTGTTTGTTTGCTAGGAGGATTTGAGGAGAAAAATTTTTCCGTTAACCGAACTACGCCAAGGTTTATAGAAACAACCATATCGGGTAGCATATTCTTCGATATGATGAATTCCGTGCTTCCTCCCCCAATGTCTATTGCATGAATGTCTCTGCTGGACTTTGGTAGGCCTGCATTTATACCAATGAGTGTTTGACGGGCTTCCTCTTCACCTGACAATACTTCAATATCAAGTCCAACATCATTTTTGACTCGTTTAAGAAAGTAAGTTTTATTTTTTGCATCGCGTGTTGAACTTGTTGCGACGGTAACTATATCAGTAACTCCGTATTGCATAAGGAGTGGTTGCCACTCTTGAAGCTTTTGTATTGTTTGGTCAATAGCAACATTTCCTAATTCTCCAAACTCCTCTAAGCGCTTACCTAAACGGGTAATGCTTTGCTCAGAATGCACGGCTATATAAAAGTTATTATTGACCTTTCGCGCGATTAAAAGCCTGATTGTATTGGTGCCGATGTCTATCCCGGCAATGTATTCGGAGGGAATGGAACTAGAAGATTGTTGCAACGAGGTCATGCATCCCGCGTTGAATCTCAATATCGTCACTCATAGGACGTACAATTGCCGCATCGCAAGCTTGTTGAGGAGTAATGCCTTGGTGGATGAGGCTTGCTGCATAGATTAATAGTCTTGTGCTCACCCCTTCATCGAGACCATGATGCTTTAGGTTGCGAATTTTTTCTCCGAGCCGAACGATATTATTTGCCATGGCTGCGTTAATCCCCGTTTCATGTGCGATAATTTCACATTCCAGGTCACGAGGTGGGTAATCAAACTCGATGCACAAAAATCGCTGTCTAGTGCTTTGCTTCAGGTCTTTAATCGCAGTTTGATAGCCAGGGTTATATGACATTACCAGCATGAAATCATTTGAGGCTTTGAGAACTACACCTTGTTTTTCAACTGGAAGAATTCGCCTGTCATCTGTCAGGGGGTGAATAAGTACTGTTGTGTCTTTTCTGGCTTCAACTATTTCGTCCAAGTAGCAGATTCCACCGTGTTTTACGGCTAAGCTTAGCGGACCGTCCATCCATGCTGTTTCATTATCTTTTAGTAGATAGCGCCCTACAAGGTCAGATGCAGTAAGGTCTTCATGGCATGCAACGGTTATAAGGGGTCTCCCAAGTTTGTGTGCCATTGATTGCACAAATCGTGATTTTCCGCACCCAGTTGGTCCTTTGAGTAGCACAGGCATTTGAAGAGTGGCGGCGGTCTCAAATAGACTAATCTCACCAGAACTTTCTGCATAGTAAGGTTCTTTTTTTACTAAGTAGCTAGTAATTTCGTTATGTAATTTTTCCTGAGATTCAGTCATGCTAAGTTCCGGATTAAAGTTTCAAAATGATGAGTTCTCCAGGTGTACGATTTAGTGGGCAAAGGTTGCATGATGTCGCGTGGCGGTAACAAATGCTTTGAAAAGGTAGTAATCGGGTTCTGACCTTTGGTACCGGTGCTCTGGATGCCATTGAACGCCCAGGAAAAATTTTCGTGTTGGGGCCTCTATTGCTTCAACGATACCATCAGGGGATATGGCGCTAATGGAGAGCTTTTTTGAAATTGTACCCAGCGCTTGATGGTGACAACTATTAACTCGAAACGAACGACGCCCTACAATTTTTTCAAGTAAACTTTTTTTCATTATAGATATGGAATGAGCTGCACGAGAAGGAAGAGTGTCTGGTTTATGATTACGGGCATGTGGTAACTGTTCCTCTATATCTTGAATAAGCGTTCCGCCAAGTGCCACATTCATGGTTTGCATTCCTCCACAAATACCAAGCAAAGGTAAGTTTGCTTTCCATGCAGCTCTTGTGAGGCCTATATCAAATGTTGCGCGTTCTTTGCTCATAATTGGGTAGGAGCAGATTGGTGGTTCTCCATAGTATTCTGGGTCTAGATCCGAACCGCTTCCTATCATCATCACTCCATGTAGTTGTTTTGTAAGAAGGGGCTTTAGAGTGTTGAAATGTGTGTAGGGAAGCATAATAGGAAAGGCCCCTGCATCCTCCAAGGCTTTTACATACCGTTCTGAAATATGGTAGGTGGGGCTACTACCTCCTATAGCATCCTTTTTTGTTCCAGGATGAAAATCAGGGCTGATTCCTATAATAGGCCTCATGTTATCGCTTTACTGTTTGACAGAGGGCTTCCCGGGGTTTTTTGTATCGAGGTCTTTTTCAGTTTCTTTCGGGAGGCCAGCAAATCGTATTGGTTGCTTGCCACGAAGATGTGAAGGTGTTAACAGGTAAGTTCCTCGTAATGATGGAGTCCAGACGCGACACGCAGCCACTGTGTCTCCCCCTGAGACAGCATACGCCGCTCCCCCAACAACACCACCGATAATTGCGTAAGTAACTTTCACGGGAGTGTATATGAGAGTAGCGAAAAACGTCCCCGCAGCCATTCCAGCTTTCGCAGCTGTTTCAGAATTCATTAATTGAGCATGTACGATAGATCCTGGGAACATTTGTATGATCATGATTGCCATGATGACTACTGCTAGTCGTGTTATTTTATATGACATAGCGGTACCTCCTATTTGAGAGGGTATTTAACAATCGTGAGTATTGTAACAACCGTATCTGATATCTACAACGTTCTCTGCAATTATCTTAAGGAGGATCAGGAATATTATCTAATGGGTAGCAGATTGATATCAAGACGATTATTATGGGTGTGTAAGACGAACTAAAATGAGATGGTGTTTTGAGAGTTTAATTAAATTGTTGTAGGCTTTTAAATTATCTGAATACTACCAAGTAATTTGAAAGGAGACGACATTGAGTAATTTACCCTCAATCCGTTTGTTTAGGGAGGCACAGCGACATCTTCCCGGTGGAGTAAATAGTCCAGTTCGTGCATTTAAATCTGTAGGCGGTGCTCCGAGATTTATCGAGAGAGCAAAGGGTGCACGAATTTATGATGTTGATGGACAAGCATATGTTGATTATGTTCTTTCGTGGGGGCCAATGATTTTAGGACATGCCCACCCACGGGTTGTGCGCGCAGTAACACGTGTGGCTGAAAAGGGGATGAGTTTTGGCGCTCCTATAGAACTTGAAATTACATTAGCCAAGTTGGTTAAGGCAGCTTTTCCATCGATGCAATTCGTTCGCATGGTAAACTCTGGTACGGAGGCGGTAATGAGTGCCATTCGCGTGGCACGAGGTTTTACGGGGAGAGAAAAGATTCTTAAATTTGAAGGTTGTTATCATGGACACGCAGATCACTTACTTGTGAGAGCAGGATCAGGCGCTGCTACCCTTGGAGTTCCAGATAGTTTGGGTGTGCCACCGATGACAGCTAAACATACCATTACTGCTCCTTATAATGACATTAAGGCAGTGAAGAAGATTTTTGAGAAAGAAGGTAAAAATATTGCGTGTGTAATAGTTGAACCAGTTGCGGGCAATATGGGGGTAGTCCCGCCGAGCCCTCGTTTTCTTCATGGTCTTCGATCTCTGACGAAACAATATGACAGTCTCTTGGTATTTGATGAGGTCATTACTGGATTTCGCATTCATAAGGGTGGAGCGCAAGGGTTATTTAAAATCGTTCCAGACTTAACTTGTCTGGGAAAAATTCTTGGAGGAGGTTTGCCTGTAGGATCTTATGGGGGACGGCAAGAAATTATGGAATTTGTTGCACCTCTCGGGCCTGTCTATCAGGCGGGCACTCTTTCAGGTAATCCTTTAGCAATGGCTGCTGGTATAGAAACACTTACGCTCTTGAAGGCTCCGGGGGTATATAGAAAACTGGAAAGCCTTTCAAGGGAGTTGGGGGATGGTTTGGCATATGAAGCACAACGTGCTGGGGTTCCTGTGTGCTCCACTCGTGTAGGGTCTATGTTGGGGTTGTTTTTTACGCGGAAGAATGTAGTAAATTTTACAACAGCTAAAACATCGGATACTGAGATGTTTGCGAGGTATTTTCAGGGATTGATGGAAAACGGAGTCTATATCGCGCCGTCTCAGTTTGAGGCAATGTTTCTTTCACTTTCGCATACACCAAACCTTATTCAAAAGACGTTGAGAGTAGCACGGCGCATATTTCGAAAGTGTCTGTAGAAGCACTCTGTGAGGAGTTTATTATTATTGATTAGTGTTAGTATGCTTGTGGTTGACTGGGAGATAGTGGTAATTGGATATTAGAAAACTTATTTCTTCTTCTTGCTTTTTAGGTTTTGTGGTGATTTTTTTTTTGGAGTTGGAGCAACCAATAGATAGACGAGAATGACAAACCCAACTCCGACGGCCGATATGGCCATATATGTTCCACTCATTTGCTGGCCTCAGGAAATAAGGCTCGGAAGCATAGCACTCATGCTTTTTAACCGCAACACGTTTTTCTGACTTTAGATTATGTCTGATCAACTTGATTTTTCAAAAGTGAGAACTTTTCCCTTGGATACACGTTCAAGCAAGGCTACTCTGTCTGAGGTGGCAATTCCTTGGCTAAAAGGGGGCACTCTTAAAGACTTTTTGTCTAGGTTGCCCAGCACCCTTGGGGCGAAGGATCTTCTTGATATTGTCCAGGTAATTGCGAATGCCCATACGACAGGTAAAAAAATCATAATAGGGATGGGGGCTCACCCCATCAAGGTTGGCTTGAATCCCACTCTAATTGATTTGATGAAGCGAGGTATTGTCAGTGGTCTAGCCATGAATGGCGCAGGGATTATTCATGACTTTGAGCTTGCTTTTGTTGGGCATACTTCTGAGGATGTCGATACCGAAATCTTGACGGGAACGTTTGGGATGGCTGAGGAAACAGGTCAGATGTTGAATGAGGCAATTATTCAAGGTGTTGGGAAAGGGCTTGGTATTGGGGCATCTATTGGAGAATACATGTCTAGGCATAATTTTCCTCACAATGAGATGAGCCTTTTGGTTTTTGCAGTCAAGGCTGGTATTCCAGTGACCGTCCATGTTGCTTTAGGAACAGATATTATCCATATGCATCCAAGTGTAGATGGAGCAGCTATCGGCGAGGGGTCGATCAGAGATTTTAGAATGTTGACTGAGCTGGTTTCACAAATGGATGGTGGAGTTTATTTGAACTTAGGTTCCGCTGTTATTCTTCCTGAAGTTTTTTTGAAGGCAGTGACATTGGCGCGTAATTTAGGACACGCTTTGGATAGCGTGACCACAATCAATATGGATTTTATCCAACACTATCGCCCGCGTGTGAATGTTGTAACACGACCTACTAAACCAAGTGGGCATGGTTACGCTTTAACCGGGCATCATGAGATTATGCTGCCTTTATTGGCAGCAGCAGTTATTGAGGCTTTGGAGGATAAGTGAGTCCATCAAAAACACTAAGAAAAGTAATTGCCCTGGCGCCTATGCCGCCAGAAAAATCAGCTTATGCGTTGGCACGGTATAGCCGATCTCCAGATAGTATTGAAGAAAGCCTTCGATGGGTTCATGAGCATTCATCAGAACGTTTTTGGGAACAGTTTTATTTCGCATATGGACATGGTTCAATCGCAGATCTTGGACATGTGACTATTTGCTTTGAAAACGTTACAGAATTGGCCGCAATTCATATTGAAGATGAATCTTTGTGGGATGGGCAGGCAAAATCAAGTCGATATCAGGATTTTTCGAAAACTGGTGTATTTATTCCAGAGGAAATTAAAGGCTCAACTCATGAGAAAGCATTTTCTCGCATAGTGCATCGCCTTACGGGGGCATACTTGAGTTTTTACGAACCGGTAAACTCTTATGTTTTAGGGTCTACTCCACGACCTGAATCTATGCAGGTAAATGCTTATGAGCGAACCATGAAAGCCAGAACTTTAGACGTAACTCGTTACTTTCTGCCTTTAGCTAGTTACACCAATGTTGGGCAGGTGGTTAGTATACGAACTTTAGAAAAACAAATTTCTAGACTTCTTTCTTCAAATATCCCTGAGCTTGTTGCGATCGCTGAGGAATTAATCTCTGCTTGTAAATCATCTCCAATGAGTATTTGGGGTCAGCTTGAAGGTGTAGAGCATTTAACTGCTGAGCCGTTGGCTCCAACATTGGCACGATATGCAAAGAAACAGCCTTACTGCCGCGATACTATGATTGAGCTTGCGCAGGTTTCAGGTGAACGTTTGCATTTTGAAACTATAGAAAAAGTAGATCCTGTGGATCTCATTGAAGCTCATCACCCAATTGATGAACTTGTTACCACGTTACTTTATCGAGTAAGCCACTATCCCTATCGCCAAATTCTTGGAGTTGTTGCCAGCTGGTCGGAAAAGGATAAAAATGAAATTATTGAATTAAGTTTGAGGCGTCGTGGGCCTTACGATGAGTTACTGCGAGAGTTTCATTCAGGGTATGTTTTTGTTTTTGACATTCTGATGGACATTGGAGGTTGGCGGGATCTCCATAGACATCGACGGTGCCAACAAATAACCCAAGAACTTACTACAGTACATGGATATGAACTTTCAAAGGAATTTACTGAAGCGGGACTTGAGGTAGAAGCTAAGCAGCTCTTTGACACTGTATTAAGGGAGATTAATGATCTTCAAGGTATTTCAGAAACAGCAAAGGCATATCTGTTGCCTTTTGCAAGTCGCATGAGGTGTTTGTTTAAGATGGACTTTGCTGAAGCCGAGTATATTTCAAGGTTACGTACGGGAGTAAAAGGGCATGCTTCGTATCGACGGATTGCGTGGATGATGAAAGAACAGCTAACCAAGCGCTATCCACTTCTTGGCGAGAAGATTAAGGCAACACACCCTGATGTAGAGGATACTCTTACGAGGTAATGTTGGAAGACTTTTTTGGGGATCAATGTAGATGGAGAGAGTAAAAGAAAAAAAATGGGAAATAGCTTCGTTAATACTTGTGGGACTTGGAGCGCTTGTTACAACTATAGTTTGGTTTGGACTGTGGGAGAAGGGCCCAAAGATTGAAGTTGGGCAGGACGGTGCTTCAATGGTTCTCATTCCGGCAGGTTCATTCACGATGGGCAGTACCCAGGATCACCTTGAAAGTGTACTAAAAGAGTGTGGGCCACTGTGCAAATTAGAATGGATGAAGAGAGAATGGCCACCCCATGAAGTTTATCTTGATGCATTTTATATCGATCAGTATGAAGTTACGAATGCGCGTTATCAGGCCTTTGTTCTGGCAACGGGACATCGTGTGCCTGTACAAGAGGAAAAAAAGAAAACACGCACACAAGATGTTGCAGCGCGTAATGGCCTTCAGCAGTCGCGTCCAGAGGACATCATGAAAATGAAAGGAGATCTTCCAGAAGAAGACGATATTATCTTTGATTTAAACGTTTGGGATGGGGATCAAGTTCCTGAAATAGCAAAAGAGCTTCCGGTTGTGTTGGTAAGTTGGGATGATGCGCTGGCTTATTGTGATTGGGCTGGACGACGACTTCCAACAGAGGCTGAATGGGAAAAGTCTGCTAGGGGGGATGATGCTCGATTGTATCCCTGGGGAGATAAATGGGATAGAAATCGTAGCAACAATGGAAGCTATCAAGCGGATCGAGAGCTTATTCGACTAGAGTGGTGGCAGCGATGGTGGTTGCGTGAAGGTTTGGCTCAGCAGGAAAAAGAAGGTGTGGCCTCGTTACAAACGGTTGTGGGGAACTTTGAGAGCGGAGTCAGTCCGTATGGGGTTTATGATTTGGCTGGGAATGTTTGGGAGTGGGGACGTGATTGGTTTTCAGAGGATGCCTATATTAAGTCACAAATAAAAAATCCAACTGGACCGCCAAATGGCACACATCGTGTGGCGCGTGGTGGCTCGTTTATGGATCCTCGTAATCGTTTGCGGGCTTCTGCGAGAATTAAGCTTGAATCCTCTGCACGACGACCTAATATAGGTTTTCGATGTGCGAAGGATGCCTGAATCAGTTGTTGTGTGTTGAGGGCTATTGAGAGGGGCTCGAAATTCGTTTGACACCTCTTGGTCGGGATTTATAATAGATCCTGGTGATGCCCGGATGGCGGAACTGGCAGACGCGCCAGACTCAAAATCTGGTTCCCTCACGGGAGTGGGAGTTCGACCCTCCCTCCGGGCACCACATCGTTGTCGATTACTCCTTAAAATGTATATGTTATGGTGATGTAGAGTATGGATATTAAGCATAAAAGTAAGGCTGTGACTGAGGGCCCTAGTCGTGCACCTGCACGCGCGATGCTAAAGGCTGTTGGTTTCACTGATGAAGATATTGCCAAGCCTCTGGTTGGGATTGCCAATACCTGGATTGAGATTATGCCATGTAATTTCCATCTTCGGAGGCTATCTGAACGTGTTAAGGAAGGTGTTAGAAAGGCTGGAGGTACACCCATAGAGTACAACACGATCGCAGTTTCTGATGGTATTTCTATGGGTACGGAAGGAATGAAGGCTTCTCTAATTAGCCGAGAGGTTATTGCAGACTCAATTGAACTTACTGCTCGAGGATACCTATTTGATGCGGTAATTGCATTGTCTGGTTGCGATAAGACAATACCAGGGACTGTTATGGCTTTGTCGCGCCTCAACCTCCCATCTTTGATGCTTTATGGGGGTTCAATTATGCCTGGTCAGGTAGCTGAAAGAGACATTACAATTCAAGATGTTTTTGAAGCAGTTGGTGCGAAAGCTGCAGGGCGTATGAGTGACGAAACATTTCGTGCGATTGAAGACCATGCCTGTCCTGGCCCTGGAGCCTGTGGAGGGCAATTTACGGCCAATACCATGTCAATTGCTTTTGAGTTTATGGGAATTTCTCCTATGGGGTTCAATGGGGTTCCTGCAATGGACTCAAGAAAAGATGACGTAGCATTTCGTGCTGGAGAAATGGTCATGGATCTGCTTCGTCAAGGAACCGTTCCTTCGGAGATTATTACTCGCAATTCTCTTGAGAATGCTATTGCAGCTGTTGCAACAACGGGAGGATCAACCAATGCAGTTCTTCATCTCCTGGCAATTGCTCAGGAGGCCGGTATTCCTTTAGAGCTAGAGGATTTTGATGTCATTAATGGGAGAGTACCATTACTCGCTGATTTAAAACCGGGTGGGCGTTTTGTTGCAGCTGATCTATTTAACGCTGGTGGTACTCGTTTGGTTGCAAAGCGCCTAAGTGATGCAGGCTATCTTCATCAGGACCAACCAACTGTTAGTGGACGATTGTTAGGTGAAGAGGCAAGTGAAGCTAAGGAAACTGCAGGACAAAAAGTTTTATACACTGTTGAAAGCCCTTTAAAAGCGACTGGAGGGCTTGTTATTCTCAAAGGTAATATTGCTCCGGAAGGATGTGTCCTAAAAGTGGCTGGACATGAACGTATAAAGCATAGTGGTCCAGCAAAGGTTTTTGATTGTGAAGAGGATGCTTTTGACGCTGTTCAGTGTGGGGCCATTAAAGCAGGTGATGTCGTCGTGATTCGTTACGAGGGGCCTCAGGGTGGGCCAGGAATGCGGGAAATGCTTGGTGTTACTGGTGCAATTATGGGTGCTGGTATTGGGGATTCTGTTGCATTGTTAACTGATGGAAGGTTTTCGGGAGCCACTCACGGTTTGATGGCTGGACATGTATCCCCAGAAGCTTCCAAAGGTGGCCCCATAGCAGCGCTTAAGGATGGTGATATGATAACTTTTGATCTCTCACAACGACGCCTTGACGTGGAGCTTTCAGACAGTGAAATTTTACTGCGACTGAAAGAATGGAACCCTCCTTCTCCCAACTACACAGCTGGAGTTATGGCTAAATATGCAAAGAGCGTGTCTTCAGCGGCATATGGGGCAATAACAACTTGATTCATTGATGGTGTTAGCTCTGTATTGAGAACCTAGTTTTTAAGCCAATGGATGCTGGCTAGAACAGGTTTTCAATTTGTATTTTTTTCGCAAGTAGATGAATCCCCTCGTCCCACTCACTATCTAATGAATCAATATGTTCAACTGTCACATGTACAGGGATATTGGTAAATTCTTTGATGCAGGACAATGTGGTGTTTGGTTCGATTTCTGGGGGTAGTAGGTTAGGATAGTTTATTATTAGCGCTGCAATAGGAATCATGTTTTCTTTTAGTGCGTTGATTGTCAGGAGGGTATGATTGATCGTCCCAAGATCTGCCCGGGTCACTACTAATGCGGGTATTTGAAAATATTGAATTAAGTTTACGATGGAGTATTTTGACATTATAGGAGTCATTACTCCTCCAATTCCCTCCACGAGTAGAATGTCGTGACGCGATTGTAAGATGTCAAAAGAGCTTTTAACCTTCTTGATATCAATTGCTATGCCTTCTAGTGTGGCAGCTATTTGTGGAGCGAGTGGGTGCTCAAATTGATATGGATTAATTCTCTCAAGTGGATCTGATACTTGTGCCGCATGGATTAGGCGATCAACGTCGTTTGGGTGACTCTTTGCACCAGTCAAGAATGGTTTCATCACACCGACATTTTTTCCTTGAGCACGGAGTTTTGTTGCTAAGGCGCAGGTAATAGTAGTTTTCCCAACGCCAGTGTCCGTGCCAGTTATGAATATTCCTTGCCCCATATGGTTTTAGGATGTGTTAGGTAATTTTCTGCTTATACCCGTAAGTTTTAACTCTGATCAGATGATACTAATTGACCTTTGGGTATATATTCATTTAATACTTCTCTCATGAGCAAGTCTTTTACTATTGCGCAATTGTCTGACCCACATTTGTCATCGCTTGATGGCGTTAGTATACGCGATTTGTTTAACAAGAGGATGCTTGGTTATTTATCATGGTATTTCAATCGACGTTTACGATACCGACCGGAGATTCTTGCAGCACTTGTAAAAGATATAAAGCTTCAAAGTCCCGATCACATTCTTGTTACAGGGGACCTAACTCATATAGGTTTGCCCCATGAATTTTATCAGGTTAAAAAATGGCTGGATGCTTTGGGGCCTCCTTCAGCAGTAACTGTCGTTCCTGGGAATCATGATGCTTATATTAAATCAAAATACGATGAGGTGTTGTCAGTATGGGATGCCTATCTTGCTTCAGATCCCGCGGTGAAACCTAAAAATGGTGAAACTGACTATTTCCCAATCCTGAGAGTTAGGGGGAGGGTCGCATTCATTGGCCTGTCAACTGCTATATCGTCACCGCCATTTTTTGCCGTTGGGAAAATTGGATGGATGCAACTGAAGGCCTTGGAGAAAATGTTAATAGAAATGAGGACGCGTGGATTATTCAGAGTAATATTTCTTCATCACCCACCTATTCCTGGTACAGTTTCGTGGGCAAAGCGACTTATTGATCATGGCCAATTTTACTCAATTTTGAAAGAGCATGGGGCCGAGTTAGTCCTACATGGGCATGCTCATCACTCTTCGATAAATGAGATGGTCTCTTCCGGGGTTAGTATTCCAACAATTGGTGTAGCTGCAGCGTCAGCGATTAGCGAAGAGAAAGGTCGCGTGGCTCAATACCATATGTACCGAGTTGCTTCTCAGGAAGGAGTTTGGAGTGTGCAGTTGACTGTGCGCGAATATTCACATAGTTCAAAAAGATTTGTTGAAGTAGGTTTACCGGTAACGCTTTAGGCTGAGAAAATTTTACTAGTGATGTGCTATAGATCTTTTTCATAGATTCTGTATTTTTTGTACGGAATACCGCCTAGTGATTTGAGAATGTTATGCATGCCGTAGTTATCCTCTAAAATCCATGACAGTTCAACTTCTTGAATCCCGCGTTTAAGTCCAGGTTCTCTGACGGCGTCTATAACCATAAATGCGAGTGCTGTCCCAAGGAGACTTCGTTGGTAGCGTTTCCGGACCCCCATAAGGGGAATACGTGCAGTTGTTGGATAAGTCGCTTTTAGCCGCCATAGCAGCTTCATCCATCCAAAAGGGAGTAGGTTTCCATTTAGATCACGGATTGCTTCATTAACATTTGGGAACACAGCAATCATTGCAGCGGGAATGCCATCAACTTCAGCAATTTGAACTAAGTCTTGAGGGACAAGATATTTAAGCGTTTGTGCAAGATGTGAAAACTCCATCGCTGTAAATGGAATATATCCCCAATTGTCAGACCAGGCATCGTTGAAGATGTCCTGCAAGATGGAAATATCGTGGTCAAAGTTTTTGCGGCGTAGGGGACGTACGTTAACTCGTTCTGTTGTTCGTGCTGCAATTGCCCTCATCACCTGTGGGGTTTCAAATAAAGCATTGATGCGATATGCAAATGTGTCCTTTGCTTTATGGTAGTGTTGTTTTGTGAGATGCGGTCCGTAATATTTTCGTGCATGGCCCATCATGACCATTGGAGGTGTGCTGAACCCATCAATCAGTAATCCACACTCCTCGTTAATCGACAAATTAAATGGACCTCTTATTTTCTTCATTCCTTGATTGCGCAACCAAGTCTCTGCAGTCTTGCATAAAGTGTCGAATGTTTCCGTGTTGTCTTCTGACTCAATCATTCCAAAAAAACCCGTGTTGTCTTGGTATCGCGTTAAATGGAGTTGATCTATCTGTGCACTAATACGACCAACTGGTTTTTTGTCCCGGTATGCCACCCAGAATTGAGCACTTGCGTGTTCAAAGTAGGGGTTGCTCTTTGCTAGGCGACTTTTTCGTTCAAGAATGAGTGGAGGTACCCATGCAGGATCATCTGAGTAAATTAGCCATGGTATACGGACAAAATCATTGAGTAATCGACGGTTTTTCACTGGCACAACACTGAGTGTGCCTTGCAAAGAGCCTTTGTAAGGTGATCCCATCTTGTCGCCAATCATTTTTTCAGACACTGTCGTTATTTTTGGGTTTCCCGATAGAAGGTAATGGGATCACGTGGATGCTCTAAGGTATAGTTATTGGGCCTTTGTTAAAGGAACCCACATCAAAAATATTTATTTGTACAAGGGTTTCAAGGTAGATATACTCTACTTGTGCGGGTGAATGATTGCAATTATTATGATCAGGCTCTTGTGTCATTTTTTAAAAGGCACTATTCTCTTTAGGCGAGGGTTTTTGATGCTATAAATCTGTATTTTTTTATCTGAGTTCTAGGTGATTTCGATCTTTATTTCGTGTCATTTTTCTGACAGCACTTTTTACCACAAGGAGTAGCTGGAAAGTTTAAATTTGCGTTTTTGCTACAATATCTATAGAGTTACGGGTTAATTTTACCTGACTTGCGTGCTTTGAACGTTAGAGGTGTTTTTTTTAAGAATTTTAAGTATTTACTATTACCTTTGGGGGTGTGATGGTTAATGAAATGAAGCCAACTCCAACGGAGAACTCTGTCCCGCTTGTGCCGGGTGAGTTTGCAAATCTTGCGGGAGCGCTTGACTATGCAGCTCGAGGTGTAACTGGGTGTAACTTCTATACTGGCAAGGGTGATCTCTATGCAGTACTCTCTTACCGACAGTTACGTGAAGATGCTCAAATTTTGGCACGTCGGCTGCATGGCTTAGGTCTTGAGCGTGGGGCACGGGTTGCCTTACTGGCAGATACTAACCCAGATTTCATGCGCTTTTTCTTTGCTTGTCAATATGCGGGTTTGGTGCCCGTTCCTTTGCCTGCTTCTGTTCATCTAGCCAGTCGGTCTGGCTATGTGCAGCAAGTTAGGGCACTATTGCTGAAGTGCCAGGCTTCAGTGGCAGTGGTGCCGCCTGGATTCCTTTCCTTTATTTCCGAGGCTGCTGAGGGGCTCGACCTCACCTTTATTGGCAGTCCAGATGATTTTATAGGACTTCCTAAAGCTACTGATGAGTTAAGCCCTCTTGGTTCAGATGAGCTTGCGTATCTCCAGTTTACCTCTGGGAGTACACGATTCCCTCGCGGTGTGATGATTACGCAACGAGCAGCGCTAAATAACCTGTCGGGGATTATAAAATACGGTCTTGCTGTTCGCCCTTCTGATAGATGTGTTTCGTGGCTTCCGTTCTATCACGATATGGGGCTTGTGGGCTTTGTTCTTGGCCCCGTTGCTTCTCAGCTCTCTGTTGACTACCTCAGTCCAAGAGACTTTGCGATGCGTCCTCGACAATGGCTTTCGTTGATCGCTAAAAATAAAGCAACAATTTCTTTTAGTCCTACTTTTGGGTATGAGTTGTGTGCACGGCGGGTGCGTGAAGAAGATGCAGCAACTCTTGATCTTACTACTTGGCGGGTTGCAGGCGCGGGAGCGGAGATGATTCGCCATGAATCACTTGCAAATTTTGCAACTGTCTTAAAGCGAACGGGTTTTAATGCTAATGCTTTTATGGCCTGTTATGGCATGGCAGAGTGCTCACTCGCCGTGAGTTTTGCGCCTTTATCTCAAGGGCTTGATGTGGATTGCGTTGATAGGGATTATCTTTCCAAGTGGCATCTAGCGAAAGCTATGCCCAGTCAGCTTGAGCATGATCGAGGATTACGGGTTAGCAGTTTTGTTAACTGTGGACAACCTTTGCCGGAATATGAAATCCAAATTCGAAACGAACAGGGTAAGGAGCTGGGTGATCGAGAATGTGGTACTATTTTTCTTCGTGGGCCTAGCATTATGACCAGTTATTTTGGTGATCCAGATGCAACAAAAGAAGTGCTGTCATCTGACGGATGGTTAAATACAGGTGATATTGGCTACCGTTATCAGGGGCACATTTTTATCACCGGACGGGCCAAAGATGTCATTATCATCAACGGGAGGAACATTTGGCCTCAAGACCTTGAGTATTTAGCGGAACAGCAACCTGAAGTTCGACCTGGTGATGCATCTGCGTTCTCAGTGTCGGGAAGTGACGGCGATGAAATTGCGGTAATGGTGGTTCAATGTGGAGAATTTACAGGTTCTGAAGGGGGCAACCTTGTTACTCGACTTCAGGGTATGATTCGTGATGAGATTGGTATTAATTGTTTTATTGAGTTAGTTCGTCCTCACACTTTGCCGCGAACTTCATCAGGTAAACTTTCTCGTTCTGGAACGAGGCAGGACTTTTTGTATCGTCGCGACCTTCTTGGGTCTGGCAAAGTTGACCATGAGGCTCCTGATTCAGCTCGTGAATGTGGGGCCGCGGGGTGATTGTTAAGTTTATCTCATGTCTAGGACGGTTGCCCTAACCGGGGCAACGGGTTTCATCGGCAGCGTTTTAGCTCGTCGATTGCACGCCGAAAACTGGACGGTTCGTGCTCTTGTGCGGACCTCTGCTCAGGCAGAGAAAATTTCTAACATCCCAATAAAGCCTATTAAGGGAGATCTTTCGGACCTCAATAGCCTTCGTTGCCTCGTTGAGGGAGTGGATGCTGTGGTACACTGCGCGGGGCTTGTTCGCGGTAACTCTTTGAAAGATTTTCAACGTGTCAATGTAGATGGATTAGAAAACATTTTGACTGCAGCTTCTGACCTTCCCAAAGCACCACAGTTTCTCTTACTCTCTTCTTTGGCAGCCCGTGTACCTAAGATCTCCGCATACGCTGAATCAAAATTTTCTGGAGAACAGCGGGTCATTCTTAACAAAAAAAATATTCCATGGACAATATTAAGGCCTCCTGCGGTTTATGGCCCCAATGAGCAAGATTTAAAGGTTATTTGGGATTGGATGAGGCGTGGTATTGCTCTCAAACTGGGTCCTGCTAATGCAAGGTTTTCCTTGCTGTATGTTGATGACTTAGCAGATGCCGTTATTGCATGTTTAAAAACGGCGTCAAAAAATTCAGGAGTTTTAGAACTTCATGATGGGTACTCTGGGGGATATACTTGGGATAATGTAATTGACGTAGTGGGACGACTATCTCAACGTCATATTCAACGGATTCAACTTTCTAAGGGAATGTTGAGCTGGATTGCATTGTGTAATGTTACTATTTCCTCTCTAGTAGGGGCGCTTCCTGTGTTGACAACAGGCAAAGTTAGAGAGTTGTGGCATGATGACTGGGTTTGTGATAATGCAGATATTTCTAATCTTACGGGTTGGTACCCTAAGGTTGTGCTTGATGAGGGGTTACGACGGACGTTCAAGATTGAATCTGTGACCTAGGAGAGGCTACTTTGCTAGAATAGTATGCAGGAAATTAAATCTTACAGCGAAATTTTAAGTGAATTGTATGTAATTCTTTCTCCATACAACACTAAAAAGAGAACACTTGATGAAGAAACCGAGCTTGTTGCTGATATTGGATTAGACTCTTTACAAGTTATGCAGATTTTGCTTGAGGTAGAGGATCGATTTGATATTTCTATTCCTCTAAATATTATTCCTGATGTGCGTACTGTCAAAGACTTTGCCTCGCAGCTTGAGCGTCTGATAGCCAAATCATAATGGCACTATTTGATAAGTTTAGAAATCTTGCGAAAGCAAGGGAAGCATTACTCGAAAGCGGGTGTGATCCATTCAGTGTTGTCTTGGATGAAGTGCTCTCTTCCACTGAGGGAGTAATAGGGGGTCGTCGGACGATACTTGCGGGTACTAATAATTATCTTGGATTAACATTTCATCAGGACTGTATCGATGCAGCGGGTGTTGCCTTAGCTAAGGAGGGTACAGGGACGACAGGGTCGCGGATGGCCAATGGTACGTTTTCTGGCCATGTAGCTTTAGAACGTGAGCTTGCGGAGTTCTATCAGGTTAGGTCCTCTATAGTATTTTCAACTGGGTATCTTGCAAACTTAGGAATGCTTTCCACCTTGGCTGGTTCTGACGATGTTATTCTCCTCGATGCTGATTGCCACGCAAGTATCTATGATGGATGTCGTATGGGGGATGCCGAGGTAATTAGATTTAGGCATAATAACGCTTCTGATCTTGAAAAAAGAATGCGTAGGCTAGGTGACAGAGCTACACGTACGATGATTCTCGTTGAGGGAATTTACAGTATGCTTGGGGACAGAGCTCCGCTTAAAGAAATCGCAGAAATTAAGAAAAAATACAATGCATTTCTTGTGGTTGATGAGGCCCACTCTCTTGGAGTGTTGGGGCAGAATGGGAGAGGTCTTGCCGAAGAAGCCGGAGTGGAGGATTCTGTTGATTTAATTGTGGGAACGTTTAGCAAAAGCCTTGGTGCCACCGGAGGTTTTTGTGTGAGTAATCACCGCGAGTTGGACATGATACGCTTTGCAAGCCGGCCTTATATTTTTACAGCGTCGCCTTCTCCCTCTGTAATAGCTTCGACTCGTGCAGCACTTCAAATTCTTAAAACACAACCAGCGTTGAGAAAAAAGCTTTGGGAAAATGTTGAGCATCTTTACAAGCGGCTTCAGAGGGCAGGCTTCAAGGTTGGTCCAGAACCTAGTCCTGTCGTTGCTACGTTACTGGACACAAAAGAGGAGGGCATTCGGCTTTGGAAGGAGCTCATGGAGAATGGGGTATATGTTAATCTTGTTTTACCACCTGCAGCTCCAGGAGAGGCGTGTTTGCTCCGCTGCAGTGTCAGTGCAGGACACAGTGAGGAGCAAATCGAAAGTATTTGTCTGGCCTTTGAATCTTTCAAGTAATGTCTGGTAGCGTTGCTGGCTGTTCTGTCTAAGGTTTTGATAACTGATCTTTCGTTTCCAGGCGATCTCCGTCTACCCAAAATACTTGGCATGCAGTCTTTGTCTCGGGGTTTGTACTTTTTCCGATAGGATTCAGTGTATTTTGATTTGTGCAACTAAAACAACGCATTGCTAGTCCAAGATAGTCCAAGAAATGGAGGGAGGACTAATGAAGCATAGGTTCCAACTACTGACTATTCAATTGATGGGGTTGTACTTTATGGCAGGAGTGTTTTTTCCTGCTACGGGTGTTTCCTCAATGGCTATTCCGGACCCTGAGAGCTATTTTTATGCTCCCATCGGGAGCGTATGGCATTATTATGGGACTACGCAAGATAGGGAAATACAACTCACTTCCGAAAATGTTTTTACAAACAGTGCAACTGCAGTAAAGACCATGGAAAAAGAGGGTCAACAAGTAGTTGTTTTTTTGGAGACCAACCCTGGAAATATGGGAGAAACTGAAAGTTATTACCACATAGGAGATGGGGGAGTTATTTATTACGGTAGTCATCCAAATCAAAAATTTGAAGAGAATATTCTTCCATACTCAGTTGTTCAATTTCCTTTGATTGAAGAGAAGACATTTCGCCAGTTCGATGTAAAGCAGGGCAATTTATTTCAAGATCTTGATGGGGATGGAATAAACGAGTATGTTGACGCTTTTGCAGATGTTACGATTGGTTCATTGGAAACTGTGTCGGTATTGGCAGGGACCTTTCAGAATGTTCTTAGACTCGATGGTAAAATGGAAATTAATGTAACAATGTCTTCAAGTGGCGAAGTGTTTATTACCAAAGACACGCTTACCAGTTGGTTTGCGCCTCATGTTGGTCTTATAAAGTATATTGAAACAGTAAATGTTCCGATAATGGGCGATGTGACTGTACGTACCACTGTTGTGACTGAAGAGCTTGAAGAGTTTAGGATAGTGGCGCCTAGCCTTGGTAATTAGCTTTGTCCCCTCCTGTTGGTAGCTCTAGCTACCTTTAGGGCTTCATTAAGAAATAATCCCTAGCAATTTCCCAGTATTGTGAAGTACATCAAGAGTATAGTCTAGCTGTGGTTTGTCATGTGTTGCCATGATATTCATTCTAAGCCTACTAGTTCCACGGGGGATTGTTGGAGGCCGAATTGCTGGTGCATAGACCCCTCTCTCAAAGAGTGCTTCAGAGAAGCGTAAAGCATGTAGAGGTTCGCCAACTAAAATGGGAAGGATTGGGCTTTCAGTATTCAGGGTATTAAATCCAAGCGCTTGTATATTTTTAAGCATGTAGTCCCTATTCTTCCATAATTGTCTCCTACGTTCTGGTTCAGATTCTATGATTTTTAATGCAGCACTTGCAGCAGCGGCGGCAGCTGGTGGGAGTGCTGTTGTATACATGAATGAACGTGCGCGGTTGATGAGTGCTTGTGTGAGGTCATGAGGGCCTGCTACAAAAGCGCCTATTGACCCAATGGCCTTGCCAAGTGTCCCCATGCGAATTGGAATTTCAGTGTCAAGGCCAAAGTGTTCAATTGTACCTCGTCCAGTGTTTCCCAAGACTCCAAATCCATGTGCGTCGTCAACAAGAAAGGTTGTTTTGAAATTCTTTGAAGATGTAAGTAGTTCTGGTAGAGGAGCTAAGTCTCCATCCATACTAAAAACGCCCTCTGTTATGATAAGAATTTTTTGTGGCGCATCCGGATTTTGATTAGTAAATAAATGTTTAAACTCATTTGTATTTTTACGACGGTAAACTCTAAAAGGGGTTTTGGTAAGACGAATAGCGTCAATTAAGCTTGCATGAGATGAACGGTCCACAAATATGATCCCGTGAGGCTGAAGTCCTTGTGCTAGGGTTTGAATAAGACCAAGGTTTGCGTGATATCCAGAATTAAATATGAGTGCCGAGGCTGTTTTTGTAAATGATGCTAGTTGTTCCTCTAGTTGTTTGTGAGGGGTTATGCTTCCAGAGAGTAGACGAGAGGCCCCTGTGCCAAAACCATATGTTTTGATTGCAGTAATTGCAGCTTCCTTTATTTTGGGGTGATTGGCTAATCCAAGATAGTTGTTTGATGCGAAGAGGATGACAGTTTTTCCATTGATGGTAACTTGAGCATCCTGTGCAGAATCACTATTGTGTAGTGTTCTAAGGAGGTTTTCCTGCTGAAGTTGGGCCAGTGCTTGTTTGAACATCATCTCTTCCAGTTGATATTGGCTTGACAACCTTCGGATGCTATGACGTAATAGCACGATTGTGCATAGTAGGCAATTGAGGGAATATTACACGGGTGAGGAGTAAATGACTTTTAAGATTAAAACTATAAAAAAATTACAAAATCTTCCTGACGAACAGGAAATGATGGAATCCATGGCTCGTTTAGGGCGGGAGGCTCGTGATAAAGCGAGGCGACTGTGGATGTTTGGTGGTGGTGGGGCACTTCTACTTTTGCTTGCTATAGGGTTTTACCTTATGAACTTTCAAGCAGAACAAACAGCAGAGGATAATCTCCAACGAGCGACTGATTTGTATATGAATAGGCCTTTGACTGATACCGATGCCTCTCTTTCTCATGTGCGTCAAGCAGTTGAGCTGCTCCAAGTGGTTGTGAATGATTACTATGAAACTCGAAGCGCTCCTTTGGCATTGCATTTACTGGGCAATGCGCTAGATGTACTCGGAGACCATGATGGAGCAATTGAAACCTATCAGAGCTTTCTGAAGGATTTCCCGGCACAGAGCTCCTTGAACGCTCTTGTTCGGCAACGATTAGCGTATGCATATCTTGAACAGGGAAATTTGGAAAAAGCAGAACGCACGTTTGAAGGGATTTTGACAATTGCCAAAGCTCCAAATAAAGACCTCGCCCTTTTAGAGCTCGCGAGTTTAGGTGAACAACAAAACCAAGTCCAAGCAGCGCTTGCGCGTTATCAGGAACTCATTAAGGGGTACCCTCATTCCATCTACTTGGGTGAAGCATCATCAAAGGTTCGGATTTTGGGGGGAGGTGATGGGGGTTCTGGGGAGTCATCTCAGGATTCTAACGAAACGAACTAGACTCCTTAAGTAGAGTTGTTCCTGTTTTGTATATACTGAATGACCTCATGTTTTATTCTCGATCCGCTGCTTTGCTATTGGATGACGCGTGAGCGGCGCTTGTATGAGTGATCCATTAGTTCTCGCGACCCAAAACCAAGATAAAAAAGATGAGATTACGCGTTTGCTATCAGGGCTTGGGATCTCCTTACGAACATTAGACTATTATCCTGATGTGCCGGTGGTTATTGAAGATGGAGATACATGTGAGGAGAATGCTATAAAAAAAGCGGTAGAGATCTCGAAGTACACTGGGCACATTGCGTTGGCAGATGATACAGGTCTTGATGTCAAAGCTCTTGATGGGAGACCAGGGGTTTTTGCAGCTCGATACGCGGGTCTGGACTCAACTTACGAGGATAATTGGCGAAAAGTACTTGATGAGATGCAAGGGGTGCCTTGGGAACAGAGGCATGCGTGTTTTGTTACTGTTGCGGCAATCGCACAACCAGGATTTGAAGTTTGCGTTACTGAAGGTATCTTGAGGGGGATGATTGCGACATCTCCAGCGGGAGAGAATGGGTTTGGGTATGATCCGATATTTTTCATCCCATCTTTTGGAAAAACCATGGCAGAGCTTAGTATGGAAGAAAAAAATTCGATTAGTCATAGGGCAATTGCTCTCCAAAAGGCAAAAGCTATATTGAAAGGTTTATATCAATAATGATTTCTCCAGTTGAATGGAAAAACGGACGTGTTAGGCTTTTAGATCAGCAGGCTCTACCTCAAAGTGTCAAATTTGTAGAGTATGATAATTATAGAGATGTTGCTTTAGCAATTAAGGACCTTCGTGTTCGAGGTGCACCTGCAATTGGAATTACTGCAGCAATGGGAGTTGCTTTAGGAGCGCAAAGCCTTTCTGAAAAAACTTTTGATGCTTTCTCAAAAAAAGTTTTTTTAATTTGTGACCATTTAGCTGCAACGCGACCAACTGCAGTGAATCTGTTTTGGGCAATTGAAAAAATGAAAGAGGTTCTTCTTAGGCATCAGGATTTGCCTATTGAAGATTTGAAGAGGTATTTGGTCAATGAGGCTTGTCGTATTCTTGAAGAAGATGTTGAAGTAAATAAGCAAATCGGGCGTCATGGCTCTGCATTGGTAGCAGAAGGTCAGACTATAATGACGCATTGTAATGCAGGATCTTTAGCCACCGGGGGGTATGGTACTGCACTGGGTGTTGTTCGTGCAGCATGGGATGATGGCAAGAAAATTTCCGTCATTGCAGGAGAGACACGGCCTGTTTTGCAGGGTGCTCGTCTGACGGTATGGGAGCTTCAGCAAGATAATATTCCGGTAACTCTTATCACCGACAATATGGCTGGAGCGTTTATGCGGCAAGGGCGTATACAGTTGTGTGTTGTTGGGGCAGACCGAATCGCTATGAACGGGGATGTCGTAAATAAAATTGGAACATATGGCTTGGCTGTTTTGGCTCGAGCACATAAGGTCCCTTTCTATGTTGCTGCACCGAGCTCAACTATTGATCCGTTAATGCCTTCCGGGGACGGTATTCCAATTGAACAGAGGGATTCAGGTGAGGTGTCTAGTGTGCTTGGGGTAACCCGTATAACGCCTGATAACACTGCAATACAAAACCCTGCCTTCGATATGACCCCAGCAGAGCTAGTTACGGCCATTATTACAGAGCGAGGGGTTTTTGCACCATCTGACTTGGCCAAGGGAATGGCGTAGTGTTAGAATCAGCTGTTGTGTGGTTATAGATTGTGGTGAGGAAGGAGAGGTAGCTTAGAATTATGATTGAACGTACATTGGCTATTATTAAGCCTGACGGAGTTAGGAAAAGAGTCGTCGGAGAAATTATTCGTAGGTATGAAAAAAATAAACTTTATCCTGTTGCAATTAAGTCCACGTGGCTTACCAAAGCGGAAGCCGAGAGTTTTTACTCTGTTCACCGCGAACGCCCATTTTTTTCTGATTTGACTGCTTTTATGTCCTCAGGCCCTATTGTGGTGATGGCTCTTGAGGGGGAGGATGCCATAATGCGTCATAGAGAGCTTATGGGTGCAACTGATCCATTGCAGGCCGCTGAAGGGACGATTCGAAAGGACTTTGCTGAAAGCATTGATTGTAATATCGTACATGGTTCTGACGCTCATGAGACAGCAAAAGATGAAATAGGTTTTTTCTTTGATAACAGTAACTTACACTCTATAACTTAATGTAATGAAAAGTCCTTCCTCTGCCATTTTATAGAGGTTTTATCTCTTGTTTCTTCACATCATTGCGCTATTTTTGACTGCAGTGATGTTTTCAAATTGTACCTTCAAGCAGAATCCCATTCGTTCTGTCTCTTCTGATCCTGAGGAAGTCCAATCATCTCCTTCCTATGTGCCTGGTGAGGAGGCTGTACCGGTAATTGCTTGGGAGGATGCGAGGACTTTGGATTCTCTCCAATCTCCTGAAGGCTTCAGATCGTGGCTTGCTGCTGCAAAACGGAATGGAATAAATACTATTTTTGTAAAACAACCATTATTTAGAATAAACGACAATAGTGCCGTTCTCTGGAAGGAATTTGTTTTGGAGGCTCATCGCCAGTCTTTAAGGGTCAGTGCTGTATTAAATTTGCGTGAACAGACTTCAATTTCAATGTTTAATAATTGGAATGATCTGCAGCTCAATTCTTCTACCTCTACTCTGACTCGTTCTACCTTTCCTGATTTGCTACATAAGGGGTATCAGGCTGCTATTCGGAGACTTATTCTCCAACTTTCAATGTCCCAAGTCGATCTCATTATTTTTCGCTTTGATCCACCTAGTGGTCTATTTGATGGGTTTACTAAAAATGCGCTTAATGCATTTGAAAAAGATTTTGATCAACCTATTTCACCTGAAAAACTCTTTGCCCTTACAAATGGCCAATTGATCCAGTATTCTAATGACCATATTCCCTTATCAAAGGTTCTAGGGGAACTTTCCCCTAAATTTTGGAGATGGGTGGGTTGGAAAAACAGACAGTATCTTGATGCTCTTCAAGGAATAATGGTTTCTGTAAAGGAACAGTACCCAAAATCAAAATTTGGAATTGAATTGCACGCGAGTACAATCATAGATTCTAGAGGGGCTCTTGTGCGCTATACAGAAGACTTTTTGGAGACACGCCAGCGCTCATTTGATTATTTTATAGTGAGTGAACCTGAATCGGTTCTAGGTTCCACCAGGCAATCAATGATAGGAGAAGCTTCTCTTAGGATGACCGCATTACTTGATGATCCATCAAAAGTATTGGTTTTACTTTCCAGTAAACGGCCAACTTGGATGACTCTCAAGCAAATGCACACAATAAAAGGGGTTCTTGGGTTGCAGGAAGGTGTTGGCTTTGGCCTTAAAGCCTCTATAAGAAAGGATTTTAAAATATTGCAAAATAGTAATTGAAAAGTACTGAAATCATTTTTCATATTTTTTGAATGAGACAGGAGTTTGTCAATAAGAACTAATATCTACTAGAGGTGATGATGTTTCCTGATACGTTACGCTATACCAAAGATCATGAATGGATTAAAGTTGAGGGTGATGTTGGCATTGTTGGGATTACTCATTTTGCTCAAGAAGCGCTTGGAGATATTGTTTATGTACAGTTTCCCTCCATTGGAAACTTTGTCAACTTAGGGGATGAGATTGGAGAAGTTGAATCAACTAAGGCAACCTCTCCAATATATACACCAGTAACGGGAACTATTTTGAAAATTAACGATGCATTAACCGGAAGCCCTGAACTCGCTAATAATGATCCCTATGGTGATGGATGGGTTTTTAGCATTACCCTAAAAAACCATGATGAACTTGCTAAGTTGATGAATGCAGAGTCATATTCCGCATTTATTCGTGGGGAGGGAGAGGTTTAATTCGGGATGCACGTTGTCATTATTGGAGCTGGACCGGGTGGCTATGTTGCTGCAATTAGGGCTGCTCAACGTGGAGCAAATGTTACTGTTGTTGAAAAAGGTGCTCTTGGAGGAGTTTGCCTTCAGTGGGGATGTATTCCCAGTAAGGCCCTATTGGCATGTGCAAATCTTTTTACTGTATTTCAACGAGCGGAAGAATTTGGTATTCACGCGCAAGGTCAGCTATCAGCAAACTTTCAAAAAATAATTTCTCGGAAAGATGCTATTGTTAATAATCTTTCAGGTGGGATCCTTTCTCTTTTTAAATCATGGGGGGTAAGCCTCTATGAAGGAGAAGCCAGGTTTCTTGATCATCGCACAATCCGGATATATCGTGATGGAGGCAAAGACACTGTATTAACTGCGGATGCAATTATCATTGCAACTGGATCACGTGCATCTACTATTCCTATTTTGGTTCCTGACGGAAAAACAATCCTTACTAGCAAGGAAATATTGGAACTAAAGGAGTTGCCGAAGGAAATTTTAATTGTTGGTGGAGGTATTGAAGGCTGTGAATTTGCAACGCTTTTTTCTTCGCTTGGAATCAAGGTAGTTTTAGTCGAGCTGGCATCACGGATACTTTCCTCTGAAGATAAGGAAATAGCTATTCAGGTTCAAAAGCAGTTTAAAAAGCAAGGGATTGATTTTTACTTTGAAAAGAATATTGTGGATGTTGAAAAGTTAAATGGGAAGGTTAGTGCAACGCTTTCTGGCGGTGAGGTTGTTCAGGCTGACAAGGTGCTTGTGTCTATTGGAAGGCATGTTGATACTGATGGGCTTGGGTTAGAAAATGCAGGCATTAATCTAGAAAAGAGTGGGGCAATTATTGTCAATGAATATTTAGAAACGACCTCATCAGGTATTTATGCTATTGGAGATGTGATTGGGAAATCTATGTTAGCCCATGCAGCGTCTCATCATGGGAAAATCGCGGTTGAAAATATAATGGGAAATCCTGTAAAAACTGAAGATAATATTATCCCTGCAGGAATATTTACTGTTCCTGAAATTGGGAGAGTTGGTATTACTGAAGAGCAAGCACGCTTTCAATCTATGCAAATACGGATTGGAAAGTTCAGGGCAATGGCTCTTGGAAAGGCGCATGCTGATGGACACTGTGCTGGTTTGTTTAAGGTTATTGCTGATGCAGAGACTGACAGGATTCTTGGAGTGCATATTGTTGGAGAGCATGCTGCAGACTTAATTCATGAAGCTGCTATTGCAATGCAACTTGGGGGGACTGCTAAGGCTCTTGCAAATACAATTCACGCACATCCAACATGGTCAGAAGGTTTAATGGAGGCTGCAGAAGATGTTCATGGAGATGCTATCCATCTTCCACGAAAACGGCGTCCTGCCTCTACAGTGCAATAGTGAAACGCTAATGATAGTGTTTGTAATATAAGGTTGTTTTATTGATGTAATGAAGGTGAGAATCAACAAAATAGTTTTTTTGAGGTTTTGTAATGATTTCTGTTGATCAGCAATGTGAGCTTCTTCTTCGTGGAGTAGTGGAAGTTATTCCTCAAGAAGATCTTCGTAAAAGACTTGAGTTGGCAAAAAGTAATAATAAACCATTAAAGGTTAAAGCTGGATTTGATCCTACAGCCCCTGATCTTCATCTTGGCCATACGGTTCTTCTTCACAAGCTAAAGCATTTTCAGGATTGCGGACATGAAGTAATTTTTCTTATTGGGGATTTTACTGGAATGATTGGTGATCCAAGTGGAGTGTCTGAGACCAGGAAACCAGTGACTCGAGAAAAAATTATGGAAAACTCTATTACTATTAAAGATCAAATATTTAAAGTCTTAGATCCAAGCTCTACTACTATTGCATATAATGGGAAATGGATGAATGAGATGACTGCTGAGCAGCTACTTGAACTCTCTGCTCATCAAACTGTAGCACGTATGTTAGAGCGAGACGACTTTGAGAAGCGTTATGGCGCTGGAAAACCAATTAGTATTCATGAGTTTCTTTATCCTTTAATTCAGGGATATGATTCGGTTGTTCTACAAGCTGATGTTGAGCTGGGAGGTACTGATCAAAAGTTTAACCTCTTGATGGGAAGGGAGCTCCAGCGAGATTATGGATTTGAACCTCAAGTTGTTCTAACGATGCCTTTGCTTGAAGGAACAGATGGTGTTAGGAAAATGAGTAAAAGTTTTGGGAATGTTGTTGCATTGGATGATAGTCCAAGTGAAATGTTTGGAAAGCTCATGTCAATTAGCGATGTTTTAATGGCGCGATACTTTGAACTTCTTTCTACTAAAAGTGAGGAGGATGTAAAATCATCTCATCCGATGGAGGCTAAAAAATCATTGGCATGGGAGCTTGTGTCACGCTATCATGGTATTGAAAGTGCAAATGAGGCTCGTGATAATTTTCAATCAAGATTTAGCCAAAGAGAATTTCCAAGTGAGCCAGACGCAAATATCACCTTAGCAGACTCTGATGTCCAGTTTTTGGATAAACCGTCAATATGGATTATTGCTCTCCTTGAGAAGACGGGTCTTATTGCAAGTCGTAATGAGGCAAGAAGATTTGTACAGCAAGGAGGCATTGAACTTGACGGTGTTCGTCTTACTAACTTAGATGAAAAAATTAGCCTTGAAAAAGAAAAAACCTATAGGTTACGTATTGGGAAAAGAAAATCTGCTACCTTTGTCTACAAGGCGGGGCAGTGATTTTTGAGGCGAGTGCGGCATTTATGCCAGTTTTCCTGGCTTTAACCTTTCTCCTAAAAATGTAGCTATATAGTTTTTAGCCATTTGGCGTCACGATCTCGTGCTAGCTAAAACTATTTGAGATGAGCAAAAATACCCCACCGGCATACACCGATGGGGTATTTTTATTCTACTATGGTGTAGTACACCTACTATATCAAAGCAGTTGATTTATAATTTCTCAACTATTTTGTCCTAGTAAAAATGGCGTAGATTACACCAACTGCTGCCAAGCCAACCAGCCCCTGTGCTCCGAGACTGTCGACAATACTTGCAATGTTTCCTATAACATCGCCGCCAATAAATGGCACGGCCGTTCCAAAGATGACTTGCGCGACAATTGCTAATGCCAATAACGCAATGCCAGCTTCTGTTAATTTCTTAATAAAATCTATAGCTTGCTCGAACATACTATCCTCCTTCGAGAGGTTAATGTAACAGCAGCAGCATGCATATACCACTTTTGGTATATTATAGCAACAAAAACTTCAATATATTGTGTTTTTGTGAAAACTGATAAAAGGTTAAGACTATTCGAAGAAGTAGTAATAAATAGTGCTATGAGAATTATTAGTTTTGCATTACAGTAAACTGCGTATCTTGAGACTATTCGTGATTATTGATTGAGGTCCCTAAAGGTTTGATGCTTTGAGTAGGTATGAGAACATTAATCATTTGACTATTGTTAAAATGTGTTGCCTCGATATGTGTTGTTGGAACTCTATGCCCCTATTGACGTGATAACACGGGCTTAGATATCATCGGTGTAGTGGGGCTGTGGCGCAGTTGGGAGCGCGCGAGACTGGCAGTCTCGAGGTCAGGGGTTCGACCCCCCTCAGCTCCACCAAATCTTCTCTTTAATCCATCCTCTAAAAACCACAATTAAGCAATTCTAGTTGACTTATGGCTTGCTTGATTGTTGAGTTAATAGGTAACTCACACGGCGACTTGTAATGGTTCAGGGGAGTGGAGGCCCGAGAAGGCAGTCGATGGTTTGCTGGCTGGTAGTGGTGAGGGTGATGAGTGTTTTTCCTTTTCTAAGGGGAGGTTTTTTGCAAATTATTTTATAGTCTGCTGAATCTATGAGTGGTGATATGTAGTTTCCGTTCACATCCGTAATGCCTCTAAACTTTTGATTTGTTAATTGATTCTTTAATCGTATTTTTGCGTGTGCTACTTCTAGGCCCAGGTGATTTTTGGCCGTAACAACAATTTGAGAGCGCTGGGAATTTATCGTTGGATCAACTTTGATAGTTGCTTCAGCAATACGTGTAACTCTTAACGCGCTTCCAACAATACGTTGAGGGTATTGTCCTCGTGGGGTGTTGGTTGTGCTAGAGACCTTATATGTGGCTGATGTTATATTGTTAATGGTTGTTGTATCTAGTCCGCACTTCGAATTTCGAGGGCAATCTCCAAAAAGGGTAAAAAGATCAATCTCTCCTGGATCTGATTTAATTACTGCAGAAGAAAGAGTAAACTCAGCAGTCTCTCCTGGAGATATAGTTTGATTTTTAGGGGTGATGAAGAGATCAAAGTCTTTTCGTACAGGAACGAATCTGACTGCATGAGCACCATCAATATCATCTTGTAGGAGGCGGTCAGCATCGCTTGATTGTCTGTTCATAATCGCGGGAATTCTCTGTCCAAAGTCATCTGGATGGTCAAGTCCAACGGCATGGCCAAGTTCATGTAGTGCTGTTCGGGTGAAGTCTTGTGCCTGAAGGCCTGATGATAAAATCTGTATTGGACCAGGGTATGCGTCCCAATGTGCATTTGCATTAAACATTAAGTCCACCTCAAAGACGCCGCTTGGTCCAAACCATCTTCGTATTGTCATTGCAAGCACATCTCCCCACGCAAATCCACAATTATCTGTGGTAAAAGCTATAGTATTGACCCCATCCATCTCGCAGGGGTCTTTCCCCATAGGGGCAGCTTTAGTAAAAAAACTATGATCTGGAAGTAGTCCCACACCCGCGGCATTCCATGAAGATGCAGCTGATTCAGCCAGCTGATTAAAAGTTGTCGTGCCATACCCAATTGAATTGAAAGGATCAGTTGGGAGGTCAATGCTTAAGGTCAAGTCTTGACTTGGAGGGGGAAGAAGGATTGAAAAAGAATAGCTGTTTTGAAAACCTATCATTAAAACTGTGATCGTTATGATAGGTATAAGAGAACATCGTTTATAGTAATAAAAGCTTTGTTTGAGGGATAGTTCTGTCTTTAGTATATTCATGGGAGGTAAGTTTCAATATCTTCAATAAATCTTGTTAGCGGGTATAAGTTTTCCAGTGGTATGTATGGATTAGTGGGTGGTGGAGGTATAGTAAGGAAGTTGTTATTTGAGTCAATTCCAATGATAAGTTGTTTGTTTGAATTGAAAATTTGAGTGATGCCGTACTCATTATTGTAGGTTACTGTAAATTGTCCCTGAGAGCCGCCTACTAAAGGAAAGATTGATGACTTGTTGTTTTTTATGAAAAGAATATATGTTCGATCTTGAGAAAATGTTGGGGCACCAGGGATGTCAAAGCTTTCATTGCCAATTTGGCCCCCATAAATTTCTAAGGTGTACGAGGCATTAACTATATTGCCTTTAATTATTGTAATATCTTCAAGTGTGACATGTGTCAAAATTCCCCCGTTTTTCATATAGTAAGCGTTTAGGTGCTCGACAGTGCCTAGTAAAATTAAGCCAGCTTCTTCTACTAATTGAGGAACTTTTTTTTCAATCAAACTTAAGGTATTAGCCGTTAACGCTAGGTTTAAAGAGAAAATTTGAAGTAATAATATAAATATAATTTTTTTCATAAAATCACTTTTTCTAGAAAAAGGTAGTAGTCAGGTAGTAGGCGCAGTGTGCTTAAGCTATTCTCCAACTCTTACCAGACGCCCTTTTTCTTTAACAACATCATAGGTGTAATGGAACCACGAGATGGCCGCTATAAGGTAACCAGCGTTTAAGGCAGTAGCCCATAGTAATGAATCTAGCGGAAAGGTGTTGTGGGTAATTACTGTTCGCATTCCTTCGAAGACATGAGAGGCAGGTATACATGTTGCAATGATTTGGAGAAATTCAGGTAATACAGATACTGGATAAAAAACACATGAAACAGGCTGAAAAATAAAGACCATTCCCCACGCCATAACTTCTGCTTCTTGACCATATCGCATAATAATGCCTGTGGTAAGGATTCCAATAGCCCATCCCATAAAAATAAGGTTAAGTATGAAAGGAATTAAAGAGATTCCAAGGACAAATAAATTAAAAGAATAGAATAGCCATGCAACAAGTACTGAGACAATTAGAACTGCGCCAACTTTGCAAAGGCTAATGATCATGGTGGCGGCAAGGAATTCTGCAGGCTTTACGGGGCTGGCAAAGAGGTTCATTAGATTGCGGGACCAAATTTCTTCTAAAAATGAAATGGTAATTCCTTGTTGCGCTCGGAAAAGTATATCCCACAAAATAAGTGCACCTATGAAAAACGCAACAACGCTTGGCAGGCCACTTTTAAACTGACTGAGGTAAACTGTGATAAATCCCCATACGATCAAGTCAAGTAGAGGCCAATAGAAAATCTCCATTAGTCGTGGCAGACTTCGTCTATACAGAAAAGTGTGCCGGAGTATTAGTGCATATATTCGATTGATATTCATTGATATTGCTTATGCAGTCATTTCAATGATCAGAGGGACCTTAAAAGTCCAGTTAGTGTAAGGCTACACGGTGCTTGAGTATTAGGCGTTCAATGTCACCTGTCATTAGTTTATTCGGAATGTCTGGCTACTTTTAAGAAAACATCTTCTAGGTTTTTCTGGGAAAATTGTTGTAAAATTTCATTGGCTGTGCCTGTGGCTATGATGTTTCCACGTTGTAGAAAAATAATCCGGGTAGACATTTGCTCCATTTCTTTCATGTTGTGAGAAGTGTAAAGAATAGTGCATCCTAGTTGACGCTGGTAACGTTGTACGAGTGTACGTGTTTTATCTGCAATATCCGGATCTAGGCTAGCTGTTGGTTCGTCAAGAAGAAGGAGTTTTGGTTGTGTCAGAAAAGCCTTAGCTAGGGATAGGCGAGTCATTTGACCTGATGAGAGGGTTCGGGTCAACTTTGCCCGTAATGGGGTTATTTCAAGTTCATTCATCACTTGTTCAATCCGAGTACGCCAGTTATCTATTTCATACAGTCTGGCAAATATTTCAAGGTTTTCTTGAATTGTCAGAGAATAAGGCATTGCAATCTGACTTGATGCAAAATTGACTCTTCTCAGAATTTCTTCTCGATGTGACTGTAGGCTTTTCCCCGAAAATAAAATGGTTCCTGAAGTTGGGGTTATTACATCAAGTAGCATATGTATCGTAGTAGTTTTTCCTGCGCCATTAGGGCCTAGTAACCCAAGAATTTCCCCTTCGTATATGTTAAATGAAATATTATCAACCGCCATCGCACCGTTGAATGTTTTGGTCAGTGATTTTATTTCTACAAGAGGAGTAGTCAAGCAAGTAACCTGTTAAATACTTGTAAAAATTTGTGAAGGGGCTTTCCCACGGGAAGAGTTAGGTTGAGTGATTGCGAGGGAAGTGTTTTTGAATAAAGGAGGCAATGTTATTGATGTCATCTCGGTGAAAGACTGGAGATGAACTTTCAATTGGTTGTTTAGAAACAATAGCTAAGAGGCCATCCTCAATAATGTCAATTTCACCAAGATGATCGCGTACAACTATAATTTTCGGGTAGTTTTCATTTTTCCATCCCTCTGCAATTACTAAATCCACTTCACCTACATATTGGTCTCTAAGGCTTGTCAGTGGTAGCAAGTTGGCAGTATCAGAAAAAAATGCAAGGCTAGTTTTTGACTGCACGAGTACTGTTTTTGCACCAGCACATTTATGGCGCCAACTATCTTTGCCTTCAGTATCTAGGTCAAAGCCGTGTCCAGCATGTTTAATTGTTGCAATGCGATAACCTGAGGATGTAAGGGTTTGAATGAGACGTTCTATAAGAGTTGTTTTTCCGCTATTTGATCGGCCTACAAAACATAGTATTGGTGGCTTAGTATTTGGCATGGCTTAATCAGGATAATATATCTAGGTAATCGCTGAGTATTTGGACTGACACTTTATCTCCCGGCTGTAGTTTTTCAACAGCCTCTGGAACGTCAATTAAGGCATTTGCTTTCAGCATAGACGTAAGAATTCCAGAGCCTTGTTCGCCTGTTGTTTTAGCCGTAAGAATGCCGTTCTTAAAGCCAACAATCCCACGAAGGAAATGGCGGCGATCAGGTCGTTTTGAAAAGGTTTCTTCAAAAGTTGCCTGTAGGGTTAGGCGAAAATGTCTCGAGTGTCCAGACATCTTACGAATTGCAGGCCTTACTAGTTGTTCAAACGTAACCATTGATGAAACGGGGTTTCCTGGTAAGCCAAAACAGAGTGTTTGATTAATTTTACCAAAGGTAACGGGTTGTCCAGGTTTTATTGCAAGTTTCCAGGCGTGAACATTTTCTCCAAGCTCGTCTAGGACGAGTTTAGTGAAATCATAGTCACCCATCGAGACGCCACCAGATATTACAAGGATATCGGCATTCCTGGCCGAAAAAATTTTTTCCTTTAGGGACTCCGGGCGATCTGTAGCAATTCCAAGTACAACGGGAACCCCTCCAGCTTCTCTTACTTGGGCAGCAAAGGCATAGCCATTTGAGTTTGTAATTTTGTTTTCATCAAAGTGGTCATCAAGATCCATTAGCTCATCGCCAGTGGACAAGATAGCAACTTTGGGTTGTTGGTGAACGAAAACTAGTGGCTTTCCCATCATTGCTAGGATGCCAATTTCTGCTGGTCTAATAGTTGTTCCGGTGGGGATGAGACATTCACCAGTAGTGATGTCTTCACCTTTTTCCCGTATATGTGATCCAAGTTTTACATGGGAAAAAATCTTTACACTTTCTGAAGTTGGTTCAGTATCTTCTATTTTGACAACAGTGTCGGCTCCCGCTGGCACTGGCGCTCCTGTCATAATTCTAATAGCTTGTCCTGGACCTACTGTCTGTGATGCAGAGTAGCCGGCTGGAACATTTTCAATCACAGCTAATCTAACAGGTTCTGAAACTTCTTGGTCCGGAGGCAGGTCTTGATTTCTTACTGCAAAGCCGTCCATGGCAGAATTATTCCATGGCGGATTTGATCGTTCTGCAATAAGGTCTTCAGCCAAAGCTCGCCCAAGTGATTCCATAACGCCAATCTTTTCTTTTCCAAGTATAGAGCAAGAGGAGAGAATAGTTTTTTGGGCGTTTGTAAGTGGGGTCAATGTAAGGGCCATTTTAATTTTCTCAATAAATTACGAGTAATGGATGGGTTGATAGTTGAGGTGAGAGTTCGTGTTTCAGAAATAGCTTCATGTATTAAAGTCAGTCTAGTGGCTTGTGCTTCCTACAGCACTCTGAGTTTCAAGACTCTCGGGTTTTCCAAAAAACCGTGCGCCAACAATACCAACTTCATAGAATATTACAAGAGGTACTGCCATTAAGGTTTGGTTAAAGGGGTCAGGGGTTGGTGTGAGAATGGCCCCAAGTATAAAGAAGCAGAGATATGCCCATTTGCGATACTTTTTTAACCATGGGACATCAACAAGTCCAAGTTTTGCAAGTAACGTCATTAACATGGGAAGTTCAAAAATTAGACCAAATACAAGTAACAACCATAGATTAAAGCCAACAAAAATTCCAATTGAAAGCTGAGGTGTAAATCCAGCGTCAATGCCGTATCCAACGAGAAAATTTAGTGCAAAAGGGAGAACTACTAGGTAGCAAAATGAAATTCCAAGATAGAACATTGTGCTGCAGAGCGTTACAAAGGGGAGAGTGAATTTTCGTTCGTGTACACGAAGGCCTGGTTCTGCAAACTTCCATAGCTCATATAGCGCATAAGGCATAACGATAAATATTGCAACTACTGCAGACACTTTAATGCTATTCCAGAAGGCTTCTGCCGGAGAAAGGAAAATGAATGTAATATCTCCCAACCCCGAAGGCACCCAAGTCATTTTTGTTGGAGAGAAAAAGGAGTATAAGGGGGCCTGAATCCATGTCATTAAGGTTGGAGCAAAATAAAAGCTTCCAAGGAATATAATACTCATAAAAATTGCAGCACGAAGGAGTCTAGAGCGTAATTCGGTCAGGTGAACTACTAGAGGCATTCTTTTATCGTCAATTGACGGAAAGAGCTTGTTTTGAATTCTACGAAAGAAGTTCTTTGTGGGGTTTTGGGGTGAGCGTGGTGTGGTCATTTTATTAACATGTAGCTAGTAGCTATGGTTGAAGAGGAACAAATAAGATTTGTTCCTCTCGCGCTAGACGAGTAATAGGCACTTTGTTTCTCAGTCGTCCCGGAGGGGACCAGGCTGGGTACGCGTAGTTTCAGTATCGAAATCAAGGTCGAGGTCGGAGGGAGAGTCTGGAGGATTTAGAGATACGCTATTTTCAATCTCGGTTGCCGACGTGGCGATATTTTCCTGGATAGACGTAATTTCGTGTTGTACGGCATTTACATCGGGTTCAATTGATTGCCTTACATCGTCCGTCACATTGCGGAATCCTTTTACAGCCTTTCCAATGGATCGCCCAAGCTCAGGTAGTTTTTGTGGTCCAAAAAGGAGAAAGGCTACCAGTAGGACAATGATCAGCTCTGGCATTCCAATTCCAAACATAGCGCCTCGGTAAGGTTAAAATCTAGAAAAAAGTGTATCAAAATTAAGAGATTGGTGCAATTAACGAATAGCGTTAAAGGCTAGCTAATGCTGTCTTTGCAGCATGTGAAAGTGCCAAATCAATATCGTGATTCAGCGTGAAAATTCTTAGTTGTGCAATGCGTGTCGGGATAAAGTTAAAGCTATCTCGTAGAGCCTCTTTTGAAACACTCCTAGTAGAAGGGTCGTACACATATATTTGAAAGTTTCCCATATTTAGAGGGTTTACTGGACGACCGTCTTTATTTGCAATATCAATTCGAAAGTCTGTCTGTTTTACGGAATCAGGTAGTAGCTTCCTGATTTGGTACTCAAATTGCTCGTTGTCAAATGGATTATTGCCGGATTTAGAGGTGTGAGCTGGAAGGCTAACTTCATATGCGGTTTTCCACTTTGTCTTTCTATGTAAAATGTATTCCCATTCAATTCCTAGTTTATATTTTTTTAGATCAGAGGATGTAGACCACGTTCGTACTGTTTCAAGTAGTGACATGTCAGTAAGTAGTAGATACTTGTCAAGGTTTTCAATTGGATGGTGTGGAAAAAGTATCTGCATTGTATCTCCAAAAATGTCACGGAGATGAATGTCAATAGCTCGTGTTTTACGGTGGTAGTATACATTAGAGTATAAGTACAAACGAGCATTTAGGAATATTTGAAGAGCTGGAATCCCAGCTTTGTGAATGGTCAAACCTTGTGACGAAATGAATGTGTAATGAATAATACGCGTCAGGTCAACGGGGCCAATTGCAACACCGCACATATACGCATCACGAAGTACATAGTCGAGGTTGTCAGCGGTATAAACTCCTCCAAGTATTGGTTGTAGGATGTTAAGCCACTGTGGAAATTGCTTGGTATCTTTGTTGGGGTCTTTCAGGATTAAGAAGGCAATATATGCAGGATTTATAGTCTCGCCAGGTAAAAACTCACCATGAGGGCTTCTCTTTAAGCTTTTAATTAAAGCCCCAAGTTCTTTTGTAATTATGTTTTGGCCTATTTGCTCATGAGTAAGGTTGAATGGAACAAGAATATTTTGATCAAAGAAGTGACAGAATGGTCCGTGTCCGATGTCGTGAAGCAAGGCAGCAATGCGTAAAATCTCTTCAATGTAGTGAGGAGAGGGGAGATCAGGGACTACTTTTTTGAGGGATGGATATAGGTGGCGTGCAAATCGTCCCGCAATATGCATTGCTCCTAGGGAATGTTGAAAGCGACTATGTTCAGCAGAAGGATAAACCCATCGAGTACTTTGCAGCTGGTATATAAGGCGTAGTCGCTGCATCCAGAGTGAATCTATGATGTCCTTCTCTGTGTTTTCTTTAGGATATGTTCGCGTTGGTACTGTTAGGGAAATATATTTATGGATGGGATCAGCAAGAAGTGAGAGTCCATCGTACATCAGGGACCCATCTGCTTCTTGAGGGAGAGTGTCTGGCATTATTTACCTGGAAAGTGGGTAAAGCTTTTGATAGGCATTATTTGAGTTGTCCCTGTTTGTGTTATTACCTTGAGTTTTTGCTTTTGTGGCATGATTGTTCCAATGTGTGTTGCATGAAGAATGTTTCGTGAGTTCCAGCGTTTTATACGTGGAACAGAGTTTGGTTTGACGGTGAACAAAAGTTCGTAATCTTCACCACCGTGTAGTGCAATTTCGTGTGCATGAGTATTTGCATGGTGAGAATATTTTCTGAGTTCAGAGGAAAGTGGAAGGCAATTAAGGTCAATAGTTGCACCAACGCTGTTAGCGTTGCATAGATGAGATAAGTCACCGCTTAAGCCATCTGAAATATCGATCATTGATGTAGCAAGTTTATGTTTAGCTAATTGCTGTGCGACATCAAGTCGAGCGCTTGGACGTAGATGGCGCTGGCAAAGCCATTTTCTAGATGAGGGTGGAATTTTTGTTGGAATTGTGCTTTGAAGGATGCGAAGTCCTGCGTGAGAGTCTCCTAAGGTTCCAGTTACAAAAATCTCATCTCCAACAGATAAACCAGTGCGCTTGATTAGGTGAGCAGGTTTAACCTCTCCAATTAGGGTTATTGAGAGAAATAGTTTATGTGTTGAAGAAGAGGTGTCGCCTCCAATGAGAGTGGCGCCAAATTTTTTAGCTGGCTCCATCATTCCTTCATAAAGGGAATTTAGATTGCTTTGGGTCAATGCCGCAGGAAGTGCAACTGAAACAAGAAATTGTCGTGGAACGCCTCCCATTGCCGCTATATCACTTAGGTTGGCAATCATTGCTTTGTACCCAATGTCACGATAGCTTATAAAGCGACGATCAAAGTGAATATCTTCAATAAGAAGATCTGTGGTTATGAGTTGAATGGTTTTAGGGTTGTGTGTTGTGACTGCACAATCATCTCCAATTCCCACAAGGGTTTGTGCGCGGTGGTGTCCAAATCGTCTTGCGATATGTTTGATGAGTGCGAACTCTGAGAGTTGGCTGGCTGAAGGCATCTACCAAAAAATGGCAAAAGGGTTGATTTTTTTTGCAGTGGCTCCGGCAGTATAGCCTCTATTGAGGCTTCCTCTGAATATGGGAAAAATCAATCTCGCATGCATTATACATGGCGTACTGCTTTGCTAGGCCTATGCTTGTATGATTGCGGAAGAAATTTCACGGAATTTAATGAAGCACGTATAACATCATCCATTGTTTCAGCAAAAATAAAACGCATGCCTCTAATGAGGTGAGCAGGAATATCTTCAAAGTCCTTTTGATTACGTTTTGGGACAATGACTCGAGATAGTTTTTCTCGTCGAGCGGCAAGGAGTTTTTCCTTAAGGCCTCCAACTGGGAGAACGCGTCCACGTAGTGTTACTTCACCTGTCATTGCGGTGTTATGTTTAATGGGAGTATTTGTTAAGGCAGAAGTTAATGCAGATGCTAAGGTAATGCCAGCTGATGGCCCATCCTTTGGAATTGCCCCTGCGGGTACATGCAAGTGAATATCAATTTCAGAAAATATTGTTTCTTCAAGGCCAAACTCTTTTCCTCGTGAGCGAACATAGCTCAGTGCTGCTTGAGCAGATTCTTTCATGACATCTCCAAGTTGGCCTGTTAGGGTAAGAGTGCCTTTTCCCTTCATAAGAGTGGCCTCAATTTGCAGTATTTCTCCTCCAGTTTCAGTCCAAGCAAGCCCCGTGGCAACGCCAATTTCACCTTTTTTTCTGTCTGCCTCGAGAGAAAATTTTTCTACGCCTAGATATTTGTGTATGGTAGTGGGGGTAACAGAATGTGCCTTAGGGTGCCCAGTCGCAAGACTTTTTGCGACTTTTCTCATGAGGCAAGCTAGGGTTCGTTCGAGATTTCGTACTCCAGCCTCTCGTGTATAATTTGCGATAATTTTTCTGAGTGTAGGGTCAGGTATTTTGATATGTTTTTTTGTAATCCCATGTTCTTCAAGTTGGCGTGGAATTAAAAACTTCTTTGCAATACCAAGTTTTTCCTCCTGTGAGTAGCCAGAAATTTCAATAGTCTCCATTCGATCTCGTAGGGCTGGAAGTATAGGGTCAATAAGATTTGCTGTCGTGATAAACATCACGTTTGAGAGGTCAATGGCAACACCCAGATAGTGGTCAGTAAACGAGTCATTTTGTGCAGGATCGAGAACTTCTAAGAGCGCTGCAGATGGATCACCGCGAAAATCTGCTCCTACTTTGTCAATTTCGTCAAGCATAAACACTGGATTGTTAGATTTTGCTTGCTTTAAACCTTGAATAATTCGTCCAGGAAGTGCCCCAACGTAAGTTCTTCTGTGACCTCGAATTTCAGCTTCATCACGAACTCCGCCTAATGAAATTCTAACAAATTCTCGGCCAAGCACTCGTGCAATTGATTTTCCTAGAGACGTTTTTCCAACCCCTGGAGGACCAGCAAAACAGAGAATTGGACCTCTCATTTTTTCTTTAAGTTTTCTGACTGCAAGGTATTCAAGAATGCGTTCTTTAACCTTTTCAAGGTCGTAGTGGTCAGAATCCAAGATTTTTTTTGCGATTTTAAGGTCTAAGCGGTCTTTTGTGCTCTTGCTCCATGGAATGTCAACCATCCACTCCAAGTAGGTTCGTACGGTTGCAGCTTCAGCTGTATCTGGATGCATTTTTTCGAATCGTTTAAGTTGCTTTTGGGCTTCTTTGAGTACGTGTTCTGGCATCGCAGCATCATCTATGCGTTGCTTGAATTCCTGAATCTCCTCAGCGCGTTCATCTAGTTCGCCTAATTCCTTTTGTATTGCTTTCAATTGCTCTCGTAGAAAATATTCACGCTGAGTTTTATCAATTTCACCTTTTGCTTCTGCATGAATTTTTTGCTGCATTGATAAGAGCTTTATTTCTTTTCCAAGAAGTTCGCTGACGCGTTTGAGTCTTAGGAGTGGGTCAAATATCTCAAGAATCTCTTGAGTGCTTTCTATTTTTAAACCTAGGTTGGTGGTGGCCATATCTGCCAAACGTCCTGGGTCTTCAATGGTTTCAATGACCGCAATCATGTCTTGTGTAACGCCTTTTCCTAGGTTTGCTATTTGCTCAAGCTGCTCTTTTACTGTACGTATTGCTGCTTCTGTTTCAAGGCTTTTCGATGGTGTAATAGTTTGGTCAAGAAGTTTTGATATTTTGACTTGGTAGAAAGAGCCTCCCTCACGGTATTCGAGGATTTCTGCCTTAACGAGTCCCTGGACTAGAATTTTAATGCGTTCATCTGGAAGTTTCAGCATACGCACAATAGTTACACATGTTCCTATGCTGTGAATATCGTCTGGTTTTGGTGCTTCAAGCTCTCGAGTACGTTGTGCAGCAAGAAACATAAGCCTATTTGTTGAAAGTGCATGTTCAATCGCTCGAATGGACATCTCTCGCCCAACGAATAAAGGAATTACCATGTGCGGGAAGACAACAATGTCTCGCACTGGCAATAGTGGAAGAAGATCTGGAATATCAACTTCGTGTATTACTGGAGGGTCTTGGTCTTGCACTGGTTAACTAGCCGTATTGTGGGTTTATTTTATGGCGAATGCTTGATTTTGTGACTGATTTCACAGGATAGCGTAGCATGGGCTGTTGAATGGGGCAAGCGCTTACAAATGTTTCTTTTGAATTAAACTTCTTGTGGGTAGCTGACTTACATGTCTTTAAAAAAATAGGTAGACTGTGAAAGGTGTTTGGAAAAGTTCATCTCTTTACTTCACTTTTCATGGGTAGGTATAATCGCCTAGTTTTGAAGGGGTTGTTATCCGTTGCAGAGCCTTTGTAGGCGCGGAAAATATGGATTATGTCTGCTCATAATCCTTCTAGGGTTCCTTAATGGAGATAATCCAGGTTATCTCTACGCTCAGGGAATCGATTTGCGTGAAAAGCCCGTTGTTTCCTTCATTGATATCCGTGGTAATAAACGTATTGAAGCCGAGACGATTCTTTCAAAAATGGGGATCAAGATCGGGGAGGTTTTTTCTACAGCGCTTATTCCAAAAGAAATTAGAACTATTTATGGGATGGGATACTTTGAAGATGTTCAACTTGAAACAGAGCCAAGAGAAGACGGCTTGAGTCTTGTTGTACGTGTGAAAGAAAACTCTTTTGTCACAGATATTTACTACGATGGGCACGAAAACATGAAAACCGATAAGTTGGCAGAAGAAATAACCATTCGCACAAATACATTTCTTGATCAGAATCAAGTCGAGGAAAGTGTTAAAGCTCTTCGGACTCTTTATCGTGGGGATGGCTATTATGACGCAAAAGTTATTCCAGTCGTAAATAAGACTGGACAGGACAAATCAACACTTACCTTCTACATTAAGGAAGGGCCTCTCGCACGCATTAAAGAAGTTAACTTTCTAGGTAACTCTAAAGTGCCATCTGAGGAATTGCGTGGAAACATTTCAACTCAAAAGTACTCATTTTTTACCTCATGGTTAGGGGGGACAGGGACTTATAAAAAAGATGAGATTCCAAATGACATTGAACGCATCAAAGACATGTATGCCAATAAAGGATACCTTAATGCGAAGGTAGGAATGCCTGATGTCACCTTGAGTGATGATAAGGAGTGGTTTCATCTTACATTTCCGGTCGAAGAAGGTGAGATGTATCACGTTGGTGAACTGGAGTTTAGTGGAAATGAGGAGTTTCCTGATGGGGAATTAAAAGAGGTTCTAGAGGTTAAATCTGGGCAAGTATTTCAGCGAAGTGCCCTGAGGGAAGAGGTGGAGAGAATTACAGACCTCTATGGATCTAAGGGATATGTTTTTTCAGATGCCAAGCCCCTGGTTGTGCCTGATGAAAAGACACATAAGGCTGATGTAACATTCTCTATAAAGGAAGGCGATCTAGTAAGTGTTAGCCGTATAAATATTGCTGGCAACGATAAAACGAGGGATAAGGTTATTAGGCGGGAAGTTAGAGTTAATGAGGGTGAGGTGATCGAAACTAGTGCAATAAAACGAAGCTTTCAACGCCTTCAAAATCTAAATTTCTTTGAAACTGTAGAGCTTGTTCCGGAACCACTAGATGATGGAAAGGTTGATTTGAATATTGATGTAAGGGAGAAGGCAACTGGTTCTTTCAGTATTGGTGGTGGATTTAGTTCATTGGATAGACTTACTGCCATATTTGATATCGTTGAAGGAAACTTTCTTGGTAAAGGCCAATTAGTAAGGTTAAACGCACAATTAGGAGAACGCCGGACTTATGCAAACGTTAGTTTTCGTGAACCTTACTTCTTAGATACTACGCTTTCAACGCAGGTTGACTTTTTTCATCAGGCTTTTGACGTCTTTACTTATCAGGAAGCTAGAACGGGCGGAGGATTTTCACTTACAGAGCAATTTGGAGAGTTTTTATATGGAGGCTTAAATGTTGCTTTTGAGAGAGTTGAAATTAGTGACCTTTTAACCTGCTCAGAGGCTTTTGGTTTTCAATGTACTCCACAGGAGGACCTGGAGTTTCTTCCTCCGTTTATTACTGAACAAGTTGGTGTTCAGACTGTGAGCTCTATTGGAGGAAACCTCACGCGTGATACACGAGATTATCACCTTGATCCAAGTAGCGGATCACGACAAACTGGATCCATAGAGCTTGCGAGTCATTTCTTTGGGGGTAATAATGATTTTGTAAAAGTTCTTGGAACCACAGTGCACTATACGCCAATTTGGTTTGATCATGTCTTTTCAGTGAGAGGAGTGCTTGGGATTAGTGAGCCCTATGGAGCTGATAATGACATTCCTTTGACAGAGCGTTTATTTGTTGGAAGTATTAATGGTTTTCCCCAAGTGAGAGGCTTTGGTTACGGAAAAGCAGGCCCAATGGTTGAAAACACTGATGAGGTCCTTGGTGCTGATCGTGCTATGGGTTTCACGTTTGAATATATTTTGCCCATTGTTAAGGAAGCTCAAATTAATGCGGCATTATTTTTGGATCTTGGGCGAGGCTTTGAAACAGGAGAAACGTTAGACCCTCTTTCGTTGAGACAGGGTGCAGGTTTAGAGCTTCGTTGGATTTCTCCATTTGGACCATTACGTGTAGCGTATGGATTAAAAGTTGATAAGCGTCATAATGAAGCTCCAGGGTTACTTGAGTTTTCTATAGGATCCTTATTCTAGTGGAGGAAATATTATGTTAAATCCTACAAGACACCACTTAATATTTTTGATCGTGAGTGTTGGGGTACTTGTAATTTTCTTTGCTGCTCCTTTTGTCTCGACAAGCATTAGTGGAGAATTGAAAATTGGGGTAATTGACCCAGATCGTGTGGCAAACGACACTATTTTGGGGAAGCGAATGAAGGGTACTCTGACAGAATATCTAGAAGGGCGTCAAAAAGTTATTGATACTGATGAGAAAATTTTACGGGAACTTGAAGAGGAACTAAGAACTCAAGGTCCTCTTCTTAGTGCCGATGCTAGACAAGCAAAACAAGACTCCTACCAAGAACAAGTTATTGCCTATCAACAAAAAGTCAATGAAATAAATAGGGAACTGCAAGAGCGCCGTAAGGTTGAATCAGAGAAGTACGCTGGATTGTTAAGAGGTGCTGTTGAAGCTGTAGCAAAACGGGAGGGCTTTAACCTTGTTCTTGCAAAGAGGGCAGATAGTGGAGTGGTGCTTTTTAATGATTCAAATTTAGATATTACCTCTAAAGTGGTAGAAGAATTGGATCAGCCTGAAAAATCTTCGGGAGCGGGACCTCAGCCACAATTGCTACCAAAAAAATAGTACACTTTGTTTGGAGTAGACGATGAGTGACATGAAGCAGCTTCAACACATTAATGTAGAAGAAATATTGAGTATTTTGCCGCATCGTTACCCCTTTTTGCTGGTAGATAGAATTCTTGAACATACACCGGGAGAAGAGATAGTTGGCCTTAAGAATGTCACCATGAATGAACCGTTTTTTCAAGGGCATTTTCCTGGGCATCCTATCATGCCTGGTGTTTTGCTAATCGAGGCGCTTGCGCAAATGAGTGCAGTGTTAGCCCTTAAGTCATCAGAGATGGGTAAGAGTAATCTCGTCTATTTTATGGGTATTGACAAGGCAAAGTTTCGGAAGCCAGTTGTGCCTGGTGATCAGCTTAAGATGGAGGCTAAGGTTCTTCAAAAACGAACGCCATACTGGAAAACAAAAGGCAGGATCTATGTGGACTCTGAGCTAGTTTGTGAAGCAGAGCTTATGGCTATGTTTGCAGGAGAAAAGTCGTGACAGTTCATGCAACTGCATTGATTCATCCAAGCGCTGAATTGGCCGATGATGTTGATATTGGACCATATACGGTTATTGGGGAAAATGTAAAAATTTCCTCAGGAGTGGTGGTGGGTTCTCATGTTGTAATTGAAGGCCGAACAGAAATTGGAGAAAATTCTCGACTATCTTCATTCGTATCCATTGGAGCCCCACCACAACATCTTCGCTATAAAGGCGAAGATACAATGGTCAAAATAGGGAAAAATAATACCTTGAGGGAGTTCGTAACCATTAACCGAGCAACTGAGTTTGGTGGTGGAGTTACAAAGATAGGTGATTCAAATTTGCTAATGGCTTATGTTCACATTGCACATGATTGTTTGTTAGGTAATCATATTCTGATGGCAAATGCTGCAACTCTTGCAGGGCACATTTCTATTGGAGATCATGCTGTAATTGGGGGGCTGGTTGGTGTTCATCAGTATGTTCGTATAGGACGATTTTCAATGGTAGGTGGTTGTTCTGCTTTGGGGCAAGATGTCCCACCTTTTACGCGTGCAGCGGGTGGGTATCGTGCGCATTTGATTGGACTAAATACTGTAGGATTAAGTCGTAATGGTTTTTCTAGTGATGCAATTCAGCAATTAAAATTGGCATATAAAAAACTGTTCCGGTCCGATTTGCTGCAAGCGGAAGCGCTGCAGTCACTTGAGTCAATCTCACAGGATTCTTCTGAAGTCGCAGAGTTGATCCATTTTATTCAAGGTACAAAGAGAGGAATATGTCGTTCTGGTTCTCCAAAACCGACAACTGGAGATGAGCGTACAGAGGAATTTGCTGCCCCCTTATGAACAAACTCGGCTTGATTGCTGGAAATGGAAGCTTTCCTCGATTGTTTGCGGAGAATGCGCGACGACTTGGCTATTCGGTCACTGCGGTTGCACATAAAGAGGAGACTGATCCAACTCTTGAGAATGTAGTTGACCATTTTTACTGGATTGCTCTTGGCCAACTTGGAAAACTAATTGAAATTTTGCGGGCAGAAGGTATAACCAAAGCCGTAATGATTGGTGGTGTGAAAAAGACGCATCTCTTCTCAAAAGTTCGCCCTGATATTCGAGGGCTTTCATTGTTGAAACGAGTGCTGGGGCATGAAGATGATATTTTACTCCGAGCTATTGCGGAAGAGCTTGAAGGAGAGGGAATTCAAATTATTGAATCAACTTTTGGGCTAACTGATGTGCTAGCTGAGGAAGGTGTTTTGACATCTAGAAAACCTAAAGATTCTGAGAAGGCTGATATTTCATATGGTTGGGATATTGTCAGAGAAATTGGGCGTATGGATATTGGACAATGTATTGTTGTTAAAGATGGGGTTGTTGTTGGTGTTGAAACTGTGGAAGGCACTGATATCACCATTGAGCGTGGGGGGCGGTTAGCACAATCAGGAGCATCGGTGATTAAAAGGAGTAAGCCTCAACAAGACTTGAGATTTGATCTTCCAACAGTTGGCCCAACTACTGTAGCAGTTATGAAGAGGGTAGGAGCTACGGCTTTAGCCCTGGAGGCAGGGAAATGTGTAATGTTAGATAAGGCTACTATGTTGCGTGATGCTAATAAGGCTGGAATTTCAGTGATTGGACTTTAGGTAAGGATTTAATGTGAATATTGGCGTAATTGGCTTAGGATCATTTGGCCAACAACATGTGCGTGTTTATGCTGAGCATCCCGATGTAACTTTTCTTGGAGTCTGGGATATATCTTCAGCGCGTGTACATGAAGTTGCAACTCGCCATGATTGCGTAAAATTTGAAAATCTTGCTGATTTATTATGTAAAGTTGATGCCGTTAGTATTGTGACTCCAGCTGTAAATCATGCTGAGATTGCTATAAAGTGTTTTGACCGAGGTGTTCACGTTCTAGTTGAGAAGCCTATTGCAACGAATCTAGATGATGCTCAAAAATGTATAGAGTATGCAGAAAAGAACAAGTGTGTTTTTCAGGTGGGACACCTTGAGCGCTTTAATGCTGCTAGTGTTGCTGCAGAGAAAATAATTTCTTTGCCATATTTTATGAATGCTACTAGGCTGACGCCGTACCCAAACAGAAATGTAGATGTTGATGTTGTTCTTGATATCATGATTCACGATTTAGATATTATTCTTCGGTATGCGAAAAGTGAGATCAAAGACCTTAAGGCATCGGGGGCTTTTGTTCGATCTTCATGTTTGGATGTTGCAACTGCACGAATAGTTTTTGAAAATGGATGTGTTGCAAATGTTTCTGCGAGTAGGGTTTCAGACACAAAGCTGCGTTCCATGGTTGTTTCGCAGCCAGAAACTAGCCTCTACATAAACTATGTGACTGGAAGGCTTCATGTGTACCCCGTTGGGCAATATTTAAAGTCTTCTGGTAATGTGGAGCCTTATGATTTGATTGGCCATGAGGATGAGCCATTGTCCAGGGAGCTTGATGCATTTATTCAGTCAATTAAACAAAATACACTGCCTTTAGTTTCGGGACGAGACGGATTAGATGCATTGAATCTTGCACAGCGGATAGCGGATAAAATTTATTCATCTCTTCCTAGTAATTCCATTGCCTCTTCACCTTTTTACGCGTGTGACGTGCGTAATACTCCTTCTGACAAGGCTATAGGCGTAACTCAAGGGTAGTCATGCAACGATTATTGATCGTTGCAGGTGAGTTATCTGGTGACATGCATGGCGCCATGCTTGCGCAAGCTTTGAAGCAAGAAGATGACTCTCTCTTCATTTTGGGGGTTGGAGGGCGTTACATGAAAGAAGCGGGTATTGATATTGTCCATGGTATTGAAGATCTCGATGTTGTTGGGACCATTGGAATTAAACAGGCAAAAGCCGTATTAAAAACTTATTTGAAGGTAAGAGGTTTTTTAAAGGTAACACCTCCAGATCTTGTTGTTTTCATCGATAATCCTGGGCTTAATTTAAAGCTGGCGGCTGTAGCGAAAAGTGAGGGTATCAAAGTTATTTACTTTATAGCCCCACAGGTGTGGGCGTGGCATAAGTCTCGAGTAAAACAGATGAAACGTGTTATCGATCATTTAATTACTATATTGCCATTTGAGGAACAGTTTTTTTTATCGGCAGGTATTCCATCAACTTTTGTTGGACATCCTCTATTAGAGAGGATTGGCCCGTATGAATCTTCTGCGAAAGAAAAGTTGAGAAATTCTTTTTCTATTTCTCAGAGTGACTTAGTCATTGGCGTTTTGCCTGGGAGTCGTAGCTCTGAAGTCCGTGCTCATTTGCCCACAATGTTAAAAGCTTTATTGGATGTACGGTTAACTTCCAAATTTCAAGTACTAATTCCTGTTGCTGAATCTCTTGATAAATCTGCCATTGAAGCTATATGTCAAGTATATCCCTTTAAGATTCAGTGCGTGCATGGACGCGCAGTGGATGTTATGAAGGCTGCTGACCTGCTATTAGTTGCCTCTGGAACTGCTACCCTTCAAGCAGGTTTTCTTGGGGTCCCGATGATTATTGTATATCGAACATCATGGATAACTTATTTTTTGGCACGTTGTTTAATTAAGGTTAGGTGGATTGGTCTTGTCAATATTGTTATGGGGAGAAGTGTGGTTCCAGAATTAATTCAACATGACTTTAATCGATCGAAACTTTCAGGGCTTGTTCAGTCATTACTTTCTGATCATGGTTACTATCATGATATGTGTAATGATTTAGCAGAAGTTAGAAAAAAAACTCATTCTTTAGGTGCTGCAAAACGTGCGGCTAGGATAATCTTGCACCACTTGAATGAAAGGCCCCCTACCGTCTAATTATACAATGAAACACTCAGATGAAGTGAAAAATTATCTCAGGCTGTTGGGTTATCTGAAACTTTATTGGCGAAGACTTTTTGCGGCAGTGGTTTGCTCTAGTTTTGTTGCAGCTTTTACAGGGGCCTATGCTTATCTTGCACGCCCTGTTCTTGATAATATTTTTATAAATAAAGACATGCAAATGTTACTTGTCTTGCCTCTTGTTTTGCTTGCTATCTCCCTCTTCAAAGGTGCGTTTACTTATGCACAGGCCTACTTGATGAATTATGTAGGGCTACGTGTAGTAGCTGATGTGAGAGATGAACTATATGCACACATTATAAAGCTTCCTTTGGTATTTCACGTTGCAAATGCTTCAGGGCGATTGCTAGCACGACTGCTTGATGACGTTCATCTATTTCAAGAAGCGGTATCTAGCATGTTTAAAGACGCTGTCCAGCAAACTCTTACAATTTTTGTACTTGTAGGAGTTATTTTCTATCAGAACTGGCAACTAGCTATTCTTGCCGTGGTTGTTCTTCCCTTGTCAATTTATCCTATGCTAAGGCTGGGAAAGAGGCTTCGAAAAATCGCTTTTACTGGACAAGAGCGCATTGCTGACCTTGCGGCTTTGATTAAGGAAAGCCTGACGGGCATTCGAGTTGTCAAAGCCTTCGTGAAGGAAAAATTTGAAGCTAATCGTTTCCATGATGTCAATACAAGATATTTTTCCGCAACGATGAAGGGAGCACAGGTTGCCGCCTTTACTTCTCCCGTCATGGAATTTGTTGGGTCAATTGGTGTTGCTGCTGTTATTTGGTATGGTGGATACCTTGTAATTCAAGATGTAATGACCCCAGGTGCATTTGCATCGTTTTTAACCGCAACGTTCTTACTTTATAATCCTATTCGACGACTTGCTCATGCGAATAACACTATACAGCGTGCTTTGGCAGCAGCAGAAAGAATTTTTTCGGTTCTTGATGAACAGATTGAATATACCTTGGATGATGGGAAACAACATCTTCCCCTGCTAAAGGGTGATATTGAGATTCGTGGGGTAACATTTTTTTATGAAAAAACAGAGATTCCCGCTCTTGCTAATATTAACCTTCAAGTCATGGCAGGTGAAATTGTTGCGATAGTTGGACATAGTGGAAGCGGTAAAACAACATTTGTCAATTTAATCCCACGGTTTTACGACCCTACATCTGGAGAAATTCGCTTTGATGGGTGTGATGTCAGAGATGTCTCACTCCGATCTTTGAGGAGACAGATCGGAATGGTTTCTCAGGATATTTTGTTATTTGAAGGAACGATTCGAAGCAATATTGCCTATGGGCAAGAAGATCTTTCTATCGATGAAGTCGTTGAGGTTGCTAAAGCAGCCTATGCACACTCTTTTATCAGTGAATTGCCTAAAGGGTATAATTCGTTCATAGGTGAGAATGGGGTTAATCTCTCTGGTGGTGAACGTCAGCGTATTGCAATTGCTCGAGCAATGCTCCGTAATCCCAGAATTCTTATTCTCGATGAAGCGACAGCAGCGTTAGATGCTGAATCTGAGCACATGGTTCAGCTTGCCTTGTCCAATCTGATGCAGGGGAGAACTACATTTGTTGTGGCGCATCGATTATCTACAATTAGAGAGGCTGATCGAATTATAGTGCTAAATCAAGGTAGTATTGTGGAAACAGGGTCTCACGAAACTTTATTACGCCAAGGTGGATTTTATACACAGCTTTACAATATGCAAGCTTAAAGTTTGTTATGCTAACCCGCTTTATTGGAATGAGCCTTATCTCATTTTGTGGAACATTACTTCTGCGAATATATATGAGTACATTGCGTCTTATGACTTTATATCCAGATCGTGTTGATCAGTTTCATCAGAAAAATCATCCTGTAATCATTGCTTTTTGGCATGGGAGACAATTGATAATGCCTTTTGCCTATAGAGGAAAGTTTGGGCATGTCTTGGTGAGTCAACATAGGGATGGTGAATACGTGCATCAAATTTTACGGCGGTTGGGTTTTGGAACTGTACGGGGCTCTACTACTCGCGGGGCGATACATGCCGTAAGTCAGTTAGTTAACTTAGGTAATGCTGGGTCGGATATTGTCCTTACACCTGATGGCCCACGAGGACCACGTTGCATTGTGCAACCTGGTGTTGTCTATGTAGCTCAAAAGACCGGCTTGCCAATTATTCCGCTGGCATTTGGGGCAAAAAGAAAATATGTTTTTCGGAGCTGGGATCGTTTTCAGCTGCCAATGCCATGGACCCGTAGCGTTTTTGTCTGGGGTGATCCTCTTTGGGTAAGGTCTAGTGCTGGAGATGCTGAACGAATAAAAAAATGCAAAGAACTTGAAGGCGCGCTTAATCAATTATGTGATGAAGCAGATCATTACTGCACCTCCTAGTGGGGCTACCTGGTACTTTCTGTATACTTTAATCTTTACCATTGGTATGCCTCTTATCATATTAGTTCTTCTGAAGAAGAAGCGCTCAAGGGCTGGTTTTCTCGAACGATTGGGTGTTTTTTCCAGTAATTTTCCAAAGCATTCAGAGGGTACTCCAGTATTGTGGTTTCATGCTGTGTCGATGGGAGAGGCAATGGCAATTGTACCCTTAGTTTTTAAAATTAAGGAGCTCTACCCTAAATCACAAATATTTGTGTCAACAGTCACTGATACAGGGCGAGATGTAATTTTAACTAGGCTCAATGGTGTTGTTGAACATCTATACTTTCCTCTTGATTATAACGTCATACTGAACCGTGTATTGAACAGGTTGAAACCTGATTTATTTTTATGTGTCGATACCGAAATCTGGCCCAATTTACTTCGCGCATTACAAAAAAGAAAAATCCCAACGCTACTAATTAACGGAAGACTTTCTTCTCGATCTTTCCGAGGGTATATGTGGCTTCGACCTTTTATGAAGCACGTGATGAGATCATTGTCTTTTTGCTCTATGCAATCAAAGAGAGATGTTAGCCGTATGCAAGCCTTGGGCGTCTCTAATGATCGTGTGGCGTTTGCTGGTAGTATTAAATGTGACTACTATACACAAAATAGCGATCTTCAATGCGTGCAAGCACTTCAAGATTTCATTACTCAACAAGGTGGAAATGCTTTGTTAATTGGAGCGAGTACACATCAAGGGGAAGAAGATGCTCTTTTGCATTCTTATAAAAATCTACTAGAAGAGTTTCCTTCATTAAGCTTATTATTGGCACCTCGTCATATACATCGACTAGAAGAAGTTGAGGTGCTCATACAACACCATGGTTTTACTCCAATTCGAAAAACCTTTATAGATGAACTGGAAAATAATCATGATGCCAAGGCTGAATTTTTTGTAAATTTATTTAATACGTCTAAAGGTGTTTATGTTTTGGATACGCACGGTGAACTTTCAGCGCTCTTTCAGTTTGCCACCATTGTTTGGGTTGGAGGCAGTTGGGTGCCTGTAGGAGGACACAATCTTATGGAGCCCGCTCAATACGGAAAACCAATACTTTTTGGCCCCTATATGGATCATGTTCTTGAAATGGCAGAAATGATGCTTGAAAATGGTGGAGGTATTCAAGTTTCTACGATAGAAGCAATGACTTCAGAAATGGCGGTTTTATTACGGGATCAGGGGAAGTGTGATGAGGTAGGCACTGCAGCACGGCAAGTAATTAAAAATAATCAAGGTGCAGTTGATCTTACACTTCAAACTATTAAAAGAGTCTTAAAAGACTCAGTTCCAAATATCTCTGTAAGGTAGAGGGATATATGGTAGAAAATGTCCTAGGGATATCATTGATTAGCATTAGAGGTTTTTATAGAATACGACCTTTTACTAATGAGTTGATGAGGCTTGGGTCTGCAAGAGTTGAGGTGTCTCCAAGCTCATCAATATCACCTACAGCAATCTTCCGCAGGACTCTTCGCACAATTTTCCCAGAACGTGTTTTGGGGAGGGCGTCTGCAAATTGAATTTTATCTGGAGTAGCAATAGGTCCTATAACGTCTCGTACGTGGTTTATTAGATTTTTTTGTAAGGAGTCAGAGGGAGTGATGTCTTCTTTCAGTGTCACAAAACAATAGATGCCTTGCCCTTTAAGATCATTTGGGATTCCTACAACAGCGGCTTCTGCAACATTTGGATCTGAAACAAGGGCACTTTCTACTTCCGCGGTTCCAATACGATGCCCTGATATATTTACGACGTCATCAATTCTGCCCATAAGCCAAAAAAATCCATCCTCATCGATTCGACATCCATCTCCCGTGAAATATTTTCCTGGGAAATGAGAGAAGTAGGTGTTTTTGATAAGGGTATGATTGAGGTCACCATAGACGCCTCGTATCATTCCTGGCCATGAAGCGGTTATTACAAGATGGCCTCCTTCGTTTATGTTTGCTTGAGAACCATCCTGGCGTAATACTTCTGGTTTGATACCGAAGAAAGGTTTTGAAGCCGAACCTGGTTTGGTAGGGATAGCCCCAGGTAATGGAGCAATGAGAATGCCTCCCGTTTCAGTTTGCCACCATGTATCAAGAACTGGGCACCGTTCCTTTCCAATGACGCTGTAGTACCACATCCATGCTTCTGGATTGATCGGTTCTCCGACTGAACCAAGAATGCGTAGACTAGTAAGGTCGTGCTGATTGGGCCATTTATCTCCAAATCTCATTAGTGCACGAATTGCAGTCGGAGCTGTATAAAAAATGGATACCTGATGATCTTCAATAATTTTCCAAAACCGGTTAGGTTGAGGGTAAGTAGGGACTCCCTCAAACATTAAGACGGTGGCTCCATTGGAAAGCGGGCCATATACGATATAGGAATGCCCTGTTATCCATCCAATATCAGCAGTGCACCAGTGAATGTCATTATCTTTAAGATCAAAAATCCATCGGCTTGTGAGGTGGGCATACAAAAGATATCCTGCGCTTGTATGTAGGACTCCCTTTGGCTTTCCGGTGCTTCCACTAGTATAGAGGATAAAGAGCGGTGCTTCTGCATCCAGTGCTTCTGGGGTACAGGTGCTAGAGATTTCTGAGGAGTTTATTGCAGTATGCCACCAGATATCTCGCCCCGAAGTCATCGATGTTTCAACAGTAGTATGTTGATAGACAATTACATGGCGAATATTGGTACCATCTTTAATTGCCTCATCGGCTTTTTGTTTCAAGGGGATCGTTTTTCCTGCGTGGACTGCTGCGTTGGCAGTAATAAGTAGCTCGGAATTGCAGTCGAGTATTCTGTTGTGTAGTGCAGATGAACTGAAAGCAGAAAATACAACTGAGTGAATTGCGCCGATCCTTGAGCAAGCAAGCATCGCAATCGGAAGTTCTGGAATCATTGGAAGAAAAATAGTTACGCGGCTACCTTGTTGTATTCCTTGTGCTTTAAGAACATTTGCAAAACGACATACTTGAGTATGAAGTTCTTGGTAGGTGAGGGTTCTACGCTGGTTATCAGACTCGCCTTGCCAAATGATAGCGGTTTTGTCTCTTCGGTTAGAATTAACGTGCCTATCTAGGCAGTTAAATGATACATTTATCTTTCCTCCTATAAACCATTGATTGTATGGAGTTTTTGCTGATCCTATCATTGAGAATTCTGAATTGAAAACTTTGTCCCAAGGTTGAAACCAGTCAAGTTGTTCCTTTGCTTGTCGTGCCCAAAAATCTCCTGGAGATGTCAGGGATTCCTGGTAAAGACGATCGTATTCTTCTTGGCTCTTAATATAGGCTTCTTCTTGGATAGCCTTTGGTGGCTGAAAGATTCGGCCTTCTTTCATCAATGAATCTATTTCATTTGCCATAATACCTCTCCCGTAGTAAGTCCTTCGCACTACGATATCATTTTGTAATCATTCTGATCAAAGCGCGCCATCACCATCTCTTTGATTTAGCCAATGAGGTAGTAACGGATAATTCATATAGTTTCAAAGTAATTAGGAAGAAGATCAGCTCCATTCTAGATTACTTTACATTTTCTGCAAATGCCGATGTAGCGGGTATTATTAAAAGCGCAGAGACCGAAAAATCTAACTATTAGTAGGGCAAGAACTCAAACTCGAGTACGGTCAATTTCAGACGTTGACTATTGCGAAAACCCGCGCTAGTATTGCGATCGCGGGGTGGAGCAGTCTGGTAGCTCGTTGGGCTCATAA